>DATJGU010000119.1:0-18275 GCA_035494615.1 Gemmatimonadaceae bacterium | reverse complement strand
GTCGCCCTGGCGGTGGGCGGCGGCCTCGTCGCCGGCGGCGCCGGGGCGTTGCGCGCCGCGCGGCTGCGGCCCGCCGACGCGCTGCGGGAACTGGGCTAGGCGCGCCGTGTACGAACTCCACGACGTCGTCAAGAGCTATGGGCAGGGCGCGGCCGCGCTCCACGCCGTCGACGGCAACTCGCTGTCGATCAACGCCGGCGAGTTCGTCGTGGTCGAAGGCCCGAGCGGTTCGGGCAAGTCGACGCTGTTGCAGATGCTCGGCGCGCTCGACCGCCCGACGGCCGGCTCAGTCCTGTTCGAGGGCAACGACCTCGCACTCATGCCCGACCGCCAGCTCGCGGCGCTCCGGCTGCGCACGTTCGGCTTCGTGTTCCAGCAGTTCAATCTCGTGCCGACATTGACGGCCGTCGAGAACATCGAGGCGGCGCTGGCGCCGTTGAGCGGGTCGCGGCGCAAGAAGCACGAGCGGGCGATGCGGTTGCTGAACGGCGTCGGCCTCGCCGATCGCGCCACGCATCTGCCGTCGCAACTGTCCGGCGGTGAGCAGCAGCGCGTCGCCATCGCCCGCGCCCTCGTCACCGAGCCCACCCTGCTCCTCGCCGACGAGCCGACCGGAAACCTCGACAGCCGCACCACCATCGAGGTCATGGCGCTCTTCCAGGCGCTCAACGAGCAGGGGATCACCATCGTCATCGTCACCCACGAGCCCGACGTCGCGCAGTACGCGAAGCGGATCATCGAGATGCGCGACGGCCGCATCCTTCGCGACCACCCCGTCATGGATCGCCGCGACGCGGCCGCCGATCTCGCCACGCTCGACACCGATCCGAACGACAGCCTGGAGAACGCCGCATGACCAACTCCACCGTACTCCGCATGGCGATGCGCAGCATCCTGAAGAACAAGATGCGCACGATGCTCACCATGCTCGGCATCGTCATCGGCGTCGGCGCGGTGATCGTGATGGTCGCCATCGGCAACGGCGCCCAGTCGCAGATCAAGCGCCAGATCTCCAGCCTCGGCACGAACCTCATCGTCGTCACCGCCGGAAGCGCGCAGCAGGGCGGCGTGAGCCAGGGCGCGCAGACGTTCAACCGGCTCACCATCGACGACGTCGACGCCATCAAGCGCGACGCCACCCTGCTCGCCGCCGTGTCGCCGGTGATCGTCACGCGCACGCAGGTCGTCGCCGGCTCGGGGAACTGGCGCGCCGAGGTGAACGGGGTGTCGACGGACTATCTCACGATCCGCGACTGGGCCGTCTCGAGCGGCGCGCTCTTCACCGACGACGACGTCGCCGCCAAGCGCACCGTCCTCCTCCTCGGCGCCACCGTGGCGCGGAACCTCTTCCCCGACGGCGATCCCGTCGGCATGGAGATCCGGCTCGGCAAGACCCCGTTCACCGTCGTCGGCGTGCTCGCGCCCAAGGGCCAGACCGCGAACGGCAGCGATCAGGACGACGTCGTGCTCGTGCCGTACACCACCGCGCAGACGCGGCTCAACGGGTTCAGCTTCCTCGGCCAGATCCTCGCCAGCGCGTCGTCTCCCTCGCAGCTCCAGGCGGCGCAGGACGAGATCCGCGGCATCATGCGCGACGCGCACGGCATCCCGCCGGGCGGCACCGACGACTTCACCGTCCGCGATCAGACGGCCATCGCCACCGCGGCGACGAGCACCAGCTCGATCATGACGTCGCTCCTCGCGGCCATCGCATCGATCTCGCTCATCGTCGGCGGGATCGGGATCATGAACATCATGCTCGTCTCGGTCACCGAGCGGACGCGCGAGATCGGCATCCGGATGGCGATCGGTGCCCGCGGCGGCGACGTGCTGATGCAGTTCCTCGTGGAAAGCATCGTCATGTGCCTGCTCGGCGGTCTCGTCGGGCTCGCCGCCGGTGTCGGCGGCGCGACGCTCGTCGCGCACTTCACGGGCTGGTCGATCGCCACCCCCGTGTCGGCGGTCTTCCTCGCGATCGGCTTCTCCGCGGCGGTCGGGATCTTCTTCGGGTTCTATCCCGCGCGCAAGGCTGCCGCGCTCGATCCCATTCAGGCATTGCGCTTCGAGTAGCGCATCCCACCCGCCCACCCCACTGAGGCATCCCATGAACGCATGCATGAAAGTCCCGGTCGCCTGGCGCACGCTGCTCACCGCCGCCCTGCTCGTCGCGCCGGCCACGCTGCACGCCCAGTCGGCGGCCGCACCGAGCCAGCCGATCGGCCTCCAGGACGCGATCGCCATCGCCCTCCGGCAGAACGTCACGGTGAAGCAGTCGGAGAACGCCGTCGCGTCGAGCACTGCCGCCGTCGACTCGAAGCAGAACGCGTTCCTGCCGTCGCTGTCGCTCAACACGAGCACTGCGCGCACGGTCGGTCGGTCCGGCGGCGGCGCGCTCGGCGGCGCGTCGTCCACCGCGCAGTCGCTCAACACCGGTGTCTCGTCGTCGCTCGTCGTCTTCGACGGCATGCGCAACGTGAACGAGCTGCGCGGGGCGAAGCTCGACGTCGCCGCCAGCTCCGGCGACCTCGCGCGCGCGAAGCAGACCGCCGTCTTCACCGTCGCGAACGATTACCTCACCCTCGCCACCGCGCAGGGCCAGCTCGCCGTCCAGAAGCAGAGCCTCGCCGCGCAGGAAGCGCAGCAGGCGCAGCTCGAGAAGCTCGTGAAGGCGGGCGCCCGCTCGATCTCCGACCTCTACCAGCAGCAGGCGATCACCGAAGGCGCGCGCGCCGGCGTCGTGTCGGCCGAACAGGAGGTGGAGCTCGCGCGCATCGCGCTGATCCAGACGCTGCAGCTCGATCCGCGGGGCACCTACGACTTCGTCGCGCCGACGGTGGCCGACGCCTCGACCATCCCGCACTACGATCTCGACAGCCTCCTCGGGCGCGCTTTCGCGTCGCGCAGCGATCTCGCCGCCGAGCAGACGCGCGTCGACGTGGCGAAGCTCGGCACCAAGGCCGCGTCGGCGAGCCGGCTTCCGTCCGTGTCGCTCAGCACGAGCTACAACGCGTCGTACAACTCGGCCTTCGCCACCGCGCTCGGCAGCCAGCTCGATCAGAACCGTGGTGGCTCGGTGAGCATCGGCGTCTCGATCCCGTTGTTCGACAAGGGCGCGACGAGCACCGCCGTGCAGCAGGCGCGCATTCAGGAGGACAACGCGCGGCTCGCACTCGCGAACCAGCGCCAGGCCGTCGCGCTCGACGTGCGGCGCGCGTATCTCGCCCTCGAGACCTCGCGCCAGCAGCTCGCCGTCGCCGTCGCGCAGCAGAAGGCCGCCGATCTCGCCGTGTCGACGACGCAGGCGCGCTATCAGGTCGGAACGTCGACGCTGCTCGAGCTGACGCAGGCGCGCGCGAGCCAGCTCCAGGCCGCCACCGCGGTGGTCACCGCGCGCAATGCGCTGGCTTTCCAGAATGCGCTCATGTCCTACTACACCGGCGAGCTCGACCCTGCGGAGGCACTGCTCGCGAGCTGATCGCCGGCGAGCCCCAACGGAACGCGCATCACCCGTGGTAGAGTAGAACGACATGCCGTCGGCGCCTCGTGCCGGCGGCCGCCCACCAACAGACGGAGAGAGAACATCATGACGTTCGGTGTCCCCGGCGCGCCGGTCCGGCGCGCCGCCGCGCTGCTCGCCATCGCTGCCCTGATCGCGACGCCTGCCGGCGCACAATCCGCCAGGGCAGCGCGCGCGAAGACCTCCGCGAAGCAGACGGCCTCCACGAAGCCCGCCGAGCCGATCCGGTTCGTCGTCGCACCGGCCGGCAACGAAGCGCGGTATCGTGTGCGCGAGCAGCTCATGGGGGCGAGCCTCCCGAACGACGCCGTCGGCGTGACCAACGGCATCACGGGCACCATCCTCGCCTATCCCGACGGCCGCATCGTGAAGGACAGCTCGCGCATCGTCGTCGACGTCCGGCTCCTCAAGAGCGACAAGTCGCGCCGCGACGGTTTCCTTCAGCGCCGCACGCTCGAGACGGAGAAGTATCCCACCGTCGAGCTGGTCCCGACCGAGATCCGCGGGTTCGACGGCAAGCTCCCCGCGTCGGGACCCGTCACCTTCCAGCTCGTCGGCGACCTCACCGTGCACGGCGTCACCCGTCCCACCGTCTGGAACGTCACCGCGCGCGCCGATGGCCAGGACGTCGCCGGCACCGCGACGACCGCCTTCACCTTCAAGGACGTCGACCTCGACCAGCCCCGCGTCCCCGTCGTCCTCAGCGTCGCCGACACGATCAAGCTGGAGTACGAGTTCAGGATGAAGAGGCAGTGACGGTGAGCGGTGAACGGTGAGCGGTGAGCGGTTCTTCGGTTCACGGTTTTTCGGTTGACGGCCGGCCTCGGGACGCAGGATCGTCCCGAGGCCGTCGTCGTTACACACCTACACACCCACACACCCACACACCCACCCACCCACACACGCCAACTGTCCTCCCCCGGCTCCGCGCGCCGTCACCGAAAGCGGACGCAGCCCGTCGGCGCGCGTAGCGAGATCTGTCGCAACGTCCTGTCACCACTCGGCTTACGCGACCGAGCCCGCCGGGCGCGCAAGCTGCCTAGAGCATGGTCGGGCCCTCGGGTCCGAGTCGCACGTCGTTCAGTCGCCGTAGCCCCCAGACCGATGTCGCGCATGCTCGCGCGGCCCCTCGCGGCCGCCCCTCTCGCCATGCTCGTCCTCTCCGCCTGCGCGCAGGGGACGCTCGCCGTCTCGCCCGGCACCGTCCTCGACGGCGTCATCCTCGCCGGCCGAGTGATCAACGCCGGTTCGCGCGCCGGCGGCTCGTCCACGAGCCGCACCTCGCGCTCCGCGCGCATTCCGCGCTCGCCCGCGCCGACCGCCGCCGCCGCGAGTGTCCTCAACACCGCCGATCGCTACGTCGGCGTGCCCTACGTCTGGGGCGGCAACACGCCGTCGCAGGGCTTCGACTGCTCGGGCTTCACGAAGTACGTCTTCGCGAAAAACGGCGTCACCCTTCCCCGCACCTCGCGCCAGCAGGCGCACGCCGGCGACGGCGTCCCGCTCGACTTCGGCGCGATGCGTCCCGGCGACATCCTCCTCTTCGCCGAGCCCGGCGAGGCGATCTCCCACGTCGCCATCTACGTCGGCAGCGGCCGCATCATTCACGCTTCCTCCGCGATGGGCGGCGTGAATTATCTCGACATCGACGGCGACGGCGCCGAGTGGTACGTGCAGAACCTCGTCGCAGTGCGGCGACTGCTCGACTGACGCGGCCCTTGCGCCGCACGCACCGTCTCCATCGATTCGTGAGTGCGAATGACCGCGGCGCCCGCTGCGGCCCGCCCCGCATCACCGACTCGACGAGACTCATCACGATGAACCGCTTCACCTCGCTCGCCGTTGCGGCGTTCCTCCCCGCGCTCGCCTGCGCCCGCACCGCCACCGTCGGCTCGCCCGCGACGACCACCAGTGCGTCCACCGCCGCGACGGCCAACGTCGCCACCATCGGTCCGAACGGGCCGCCGGTCGGCCTCCAGCTCTGGACGCTTCGCGACATGGCGAAGTCCGGCCCCACGGCGATGCTCGACACCGTCCGCGCATGGGGGATCACCCACGTCGAGACCGCGGGCCTCTACGGCATGACCGCGTCGCAGTTCGCCGATGCGCTCCGCAGCGCCGGCCTCCACGCCACGTCGATGCACGTCGACTACAACGAGTTCTCGAAGAACCCGCAGCAGGTCGTCGCCGACGCCAAGGCGCTCGGCGTCGAGTACGTCGGCACCGCGTGGATCCCCCATCAGGGCAAGTTCGACGAAGCGACCGCGCGCAAGGCCGCGGCCGACTTCAACGCGTGGGGGCGTCTGCTCCACGACAACGGGCTCACCTTCTTCTATCACACCCACGGCTACGAGCCCGAGCCCTACGCCGACGGCACTCTGCTCGATCTCCTGATCAAGGAGACGGATCCGAATCTCGTGAAGTACGAGATGGACGTGCTGTGGACGTATCTCCCGAACGGTGATCCGGTCGGCCTGATCCGCAAGTATCCCGGCCGGTTCAAGCTGATGCACATCAAGGACATGAAGCCGGGCGTCGCACGCGGCTCGCTCGCCGGCGGCCTCCCCGACACGCTGCAGTCGGTCATCGGGGAGGGCCAGGTGAACTGGGCCGAGCTGATCGCGGCGGCGCAGAAGGACGGCGTGAAGTACTACTACATCGAGGACGAGACGAATGCCCCGGTGCAGAACACGCCGAAGAGCGTCGCGTATCTCGAGCATCTGAAGTACTGATCGCTCCAGACGACGGCGCCCGCCGCTCCCTCGAGGGAGCGGCGGGCGCCGTCCTGTCTTCACGCGGTCCGCGGCTCAACGACCCGCGACGATCATCCGCCTGGTTCGCGCTTCCTCCTGCACCCGGCCGCACATCAGATCGCAGAGCTGGAACACGTCGCTGCCGGAGAGCGCGTAGTACACGTGCAGCCCGTCCTTGCGCCGGCTCACGAATCCGGCCCGGTGCAACTGCTGCAAGTGCTTCGACACGTTCGCCGTGCCGAGCCCGGTCGCCTCCACGAGCTCACCGACCGTGCGCTCGCCGCCGCGCAACGCCTGCATGATGTGGATGCGCCTCGGCTCCGCCAGCGCCGCGAATCGCTCGGCCACCAGCTCGATCATCTCCGGGGAAAGTCGCTTCGTCGCCATGTCGTCGCTCCACTGACTCGATCGCCCGCACCCAACCGTTCGACTGAACGGTAGCGCGTCGCGCCGGCTCGTGCGCGTCGTCACGCCACCGCCAGCGCCGGCGCGCCGGCGCGCCGCGCGTCGGGCCCCTCGACGTCGAGCCCGGCGCGCTCCCACGCCGCCATGCCTCCCACCAGGTTCGCGACGCGGGTGATCCCGAGCCGCTCCAGCACGCTCGCCGCGATCGCCGAGCGCGCCCCCGTCCCGCATTGCACGATGATCGAGCGGTGGCGCGGCAGCTCGTCCCGGCGGTCGACGAGATGGCCGAGCGGAATGTTCGTCGCACCCGCGGGATGCGCGGCCTCCCACTCCGCGCGGCCGCGCACGTCCACCAGCACCGCCTCGCCTCGCCCGATCGACTCCGCCGCCTCGCGGGGCGTCGTCTGCCGCACCGTCGTGAGCGGCGCCATGCGGCCCCATTCGGCGATCGACTCGGCGCCGAGCACGCCGCGTACGCGATCGAGCCCGATCATCGCGAGATCACGCACGGCCGCGTCCACGCAGTGCGCACACGCCGCGCTGTCCACCAGCAGGTGAATGTCGCGATCGTAGGGCAAGAGCCATCCGGCCCACGTCGTGAACGATCCGTCGAGCGGGATGTTGAGCGTCCCCGGGACGTGCTCCGCCGCGTACTGCGCCGCGGAGCGCGTGTCGACGACGATCTCCTCCGCGCTCACCAGCGGCGCCAGCGCATGCGCCGGCAGATGCACGGGACGCGGCAGCCCGCCGAGCACGCGCGGTCCGTCGCGGTTGATCCGCTTCATCTCGGCGAAGTAGCGCGGCGGCTCCGGCTGTCCCTCCAGCACGAGTCCGACGAACGTCGCCTCGTCGAGGTCGGCGAGCCCCCAGTTCGCGCGCTTCTCGTAGCCGACCGTCGACGACGGCATCGCGCCGAGCGCTTTCCCGCACGCCGAGCCCGCGCCGTGCCCCGGCCACACCTGAAGATGGTCCGGCAGCGTCCGGAAGCGCTGCAGCGCGCGATGAAGCGTCCGTGCCGCCGCCTCCATCGTGCCGGCGTACCCCGCGGCGCGCTCCAGGAGATCGGGGCGTCCGACGTCGCCGACGAACACGAAGTCGCCGGTGAGGATGCCCCACGGCCCCGCGATCGCCGCGCCGTCGGTGACGAGGAAGCTGAGGTGCTCGGGCGTGTGTCCCGGCGTGTGCATCACCTCCAGCTCGATGTTGCCGACCCGGAAGGTGTCGCCGTCGCGCAGGAGCCGCGCATGCGACTCCCCGGCGTACGCATAGCGCCACTCCGGCCCCCCTTCGCCCGACAGCAGCAGTTGCGCGCCCGTCCGCGCCGCGAGCTCCCGCGCGCCGCTCACGAAGTCGGCATGGATGTGCGTCTCGGTGACGTGCGTGACGCGGAAGCCCTGCGCCGCGGCGGCGTCGACGTACTGGTCGACGTCGCGGTTCGGGTCGACGACGATCGCCTCCCCCGTCGCCTGGCAGCCGATGAGATAGCTCGCCTGCGCGAGCTTGACGTCGTAGAATCGTTGGAAGTGCATGACAGTGCCTCGAGGTCGTCGGCGGCTACCGGACGTCGGCAGACGCGGTGAAGGTGTGCGCGGTCGATCGTGATTCCGCGCGCGAGCTGACGTCGGGCGCGCCGGACAGCGCGCCGCGGTTGCGGTAGAGCACGAGGACGCCGACGGCGAGCAGGAAGACGGCGAATCCGCGCTTCAGGACGTGCTGTGGCACACGGGCGGCGAGCCGCGCGCCGGCGAGTGCGCCGGCCGCCGCCACCGCGGTGAAGCCGGCGAGAAATCCCCAGTCGAGCGTCACCGCGCCGAGATACCCGGCGAGTCCGGCCGCCGAGTTCATCGCGATGACGAGCAGCGACGTGCCCACGGCCTCACGCATCGGGAGCCGCGCGAGCACCACGAGCGCCGGCACGATGAGGAAGCCGCCACCGATCCCGACGATCCCGGTGAGAACGCCGACGCCGCCGGCCGACGCCGCGAGGAGCGTGAGCTTCGGCGGAGTGCGCATCTCGGCGTGGCCCGACCCGCCGCGCAGCATCGACCCCGCGGCCACGAGCATCACGATCGCCAGCAGGGCGAGCTGCATGGTGCCGGTCAGGAGCACCGAGAGCCGCGCGCCCGCGAACGCGCCCGCCATCGCGACGAGCCCGAACACGAGCGCCGGCTTCATTCGCAGGTTTCCCATGCGGCGATGCTGCACGGCGGCGGCGAGGCTCGTCGTCCCCACGACCGCCAGGCTCATCGCAATCGCCGGCTTCGCCTCGAAGCCGAGCACGTAGACGAGCACCGGCACCGCCAGGATCGAGCCCCCGCCGCCGAGCAGGCCGAGCGAAACTCCGATCACCGCGGCGAGCGCGAGGCCGAGGGCGAGCATCGTTCAGTGGGCGCAGCGCGCATCCACCGCCGCGGCGAGCGGAGGCGCGGCCGTCCGTCCCGCCGGGGACGTTCCCGCGGTCAGCGCGCGCACCATGGCGGAGACGTCGCAGCTCGCGGAGCGGTTGTACGGCAGCCGCGCGAGCAGCATGGCGAGCAGGCAGCTGTCGGTCACTCCGGTAATCACGAGCGCGCTGCCGAGCAGCGCGGGGATGATCGCGAAGGCCGGGGCGACGGTGAGCGCGAGCACGGCAGCCGTCCCGACCACGGCGCCGACCACGATGCGCACCTGGCGCTCGAGCGAGATTCGCGACGCGCCTCGACGCACCGGCCGGCGTTCGGCGGCCCATGCCGTCATGCCGCCGTCGAGCACGTGGAGGTTGGTCATGCCGGCCGCGCCGAGCGCCTCCTCGGCGCGACGGGCGCGTTGGCCGGAGCGACAGACGAGGACGACCGGGTCCGTGACGTGGGCGCGGATCTCCGGACCGTGTTCGGCGAGCGTATCGAGCGGCACGTTGTACGCGCCGGCGATGTGCTCGGCCTCGAACTCCGCCGGGGTGCGGACGTCGAGGAGCCGGGTGGCGGGATCGGTGCGAAGGAGCGCCGTGAGATCGGCGGGGGAGAGCACGGAGCGCATGGCGGCGTGGGGGCTGTATGTGATTCTACTGCTCAACTGATCAGTAGAATAGTCGCCGCGCGTCGCCCTGTCAATCGCTCCCAGGGTGGACCGTCGCTTCCGAGCCGCTCGCCCGATCCAGCCGCCGATCCGCCGCTCGCTGTTGACGCGCGGATGACTGGTGCGATTGGGCGTACTTCGCGGCACCGATTTGGCTCGGTAACCCAGTCGCTGCGACCCGCGCGCCGCGCGGTCGTGCACTTCGAGCGGATGAGGGAGTGCACTCGCCCCTAGCTACCGGGGAACTCGAGAGACAGGGATCGATCACCGAGATGCGTCGACCCGCTCGATGTGCATGCGATGTGAAAGACCGCCCGGGCCGGCGAGATTCGAACTCGCGACCCGGAGATTCGATGACCCTCGATCCTTCGGCCCGTGACACGGCAAGGGAGCGGTGAGGGACTTCCCCCGCTCTACCACTGAGCTACGACTCTTCCTGTAGCGACGGATTGCCGCCGTGCTGCGTGGTGCGTGCCGGATCGCGGCGCGGAGGTGTCCTGACAGGCGTCACCAACACACCAACACACCAACACACCAACTACCGCACCTCATCCACCGTCGCCGAGATGTCGATCGCCTGCTTCATCTCCATGTTCGCCGGCGCTCCGAGCACCATCGAGCCGGTGAAGTGTCCCTCGTGGCGCCTGCCGAGCACGCGCCCCGCCTTCGGCGCGAAGACGAAGTAGCCCGTGTCCGTTCCCGCGAGCGTCGTGTGGCCACGCGCCGGCGCGTTCGGCACCGGGTTCTCCGCCTGAATGTCGACGTGCTCCTTCATCGCCACGACCACCCCCGCCACACCATTCACCACCGTGTCGCGTTCCACCCGATACTCCGACACCGCCCCGACTCGCATCCACCGGTCCGCGCTGCTGTCGCTCCGCGCCACCGTGTCGCTCCACGCGAGGCCGACCGTCAGCGGCTTCGCGGGAAGTCGCAGGAAGAAATCGTCGAACACGTGCCGCAGATCACCCATCCCCTCGAGCTCCGGCGGAATCGTCGGCGCTTCCCCGAGATGCACCCGTCCACTCGGACTGAACGCGACCCGGTACGGCTTGCCCACGAGCTCCGCCGTCGATGGCTTCTGCTCCCCCGCCGGCGTCGACGCCGCGATCTCCAGCGACTCGAACCACACCAGCGCCGAGTCGTGCGGCAGTCGCGTCATGGCCACGACACCACTCTGGTCCGCGTTCACCGGAATCTCTCCCTGCGGTGTCGAAACGATCACGTTGGTCTTCACTCCCCAGCGATACCGCACCGTGTCCCCCGGCGGCGCATAGTGCGACTGCGCGGCGGCGGGAACGGCGAACAGCGCGAGCAGCGAAACAGCGAGCAATGCGCGTGGCATGAATGACCTCGGTAAAGGGATTCAACCTGTCGGAGAAGATACGACATTCGCCGCTACCGGGTTTCGCCACCCGATGGGGCGGAGCCCACCACCGTCATTCCGAGCGAGCGGAGCGAGTCGAGGAATCGCGATCCTCCCGAAAGAGCGGCCCCCTAGCGAGACGATCGCGATTCCTCGACTGCGGGCCTTCGGCCCTTCGCTCGGAATGACGGAGTGGCGGGCCTTCGGCCTTTCACTCGGAATGACGGAGTGGCGGGCCTTCGGCCCTTCGCTCGGAATGACGGAGCGTCAAAGGGACGCGGCCCGTTGCCCGGAATGACACGGAGTCCATTTCCGCACTGCTCGCTCCAGCGACCCGGCATCATCCTCCGCCGACGTCGCCAGCCAGGCGAGATGTCCGTCGGGGCGCGCGAGCGCCGCGTCCGTCTCCGCCAACCACCCCGACGTCGTGTCGCGCCCGCGGGCTCGCACGACGTCCACGTCGTCGCATGCATCGACCACGTTCGCCAGCTCGGTCCGCGCATCGCGCACGATCAGCAGCGCCCGCCCGCCGCGCAGCCGCTCGGCGATCGACGTACGTCCACGCGCCGTCTCGAGCGCGACGTTCGGCGCGAGCCGCCCGAGCCACGGCTGTCGCGCCATCGTCGCCGCGTCGGCGACGTCGTACCGCGTCCCGATTCCCGTCACGAGCTCGGCGAGCGCGCGGGGCACCCCCTCCACACGGGCCACCTCGCGCAGCAACGCTCGCACGGGCGCCATCCGCTCGTCCGTCCTGCCCAGCTCCGCCTGCGCGCGCGTCTGCATCAGCAATCGCTCGCCCGCGGCGTGCCGCTCGGTGTGATAGCTGTGGAGCAGCGCTGGCGGCGCCGCGCCCCGCACCGTCGCCGCGAGCTTCCACCCGAGATTGAATGCGTCCTGCAACCCCGCGTTCAGCCCCTGCGCACCGGCGGGCGGGTGCACGTGCGCCGCATCGCCGGCGAGGAGGACCCGGCCGAAACGAAAGTGCTCGGCCAGCCGCGCCGCGTCGCCGAACCTCGTGAGCCAGCGCGGACGCACCAGCCGCACGTCGCGGCCGAGCACTTCGCTCACCGCATCGGCCAGCTCGCCGAGCGTCGGCGGCACGCCGCGGTCCGGCGGGGTGACGCGCTCCGAGGTGATCACGCGCACGTACCCGGGCCGAGGGATCACGAACACGGAACCGCGCTCCGTCGCGTGGACGCCGAATTCGAGTGCGCCGGGCTCGGCGAGCTCGACGTCGCCGAGCAACGCCCAGCGCGTGGCGGGGGTGCCGGGAAAGGCGATCCGCGCCAGCTTGCGCACCGTGCTCCGGCCGCCGTCGCATCCGACGAGCCATCGCGCGCGCAGCCGGTGGAGGCCCGGGAGGGCGCCGCGCGCCGCGACGCGCACGTCGACGTCCACGCCCTCGGCGTCCTGCGCGATCGCGACGACCGCGTGTCCGCGCCGCAGCTCGGCGCCGCGCTCGAGCGCATGCTGCTCGAGCAGCTCCTCGGTGCGCGTCTGCGGGATGCCGAGCGCGTACGGGTGATCCGTTTCCAGCGCCGAGAGGTCGAGCGGGAGGTCGAGCCCGGCGAAGTGCGTCGCCTGGACCTTCGGACCTTCGGCGAGGAAGCGATCCACGATCCCGCGCCGGTCGAGCAGCTCGAGACTTCGCGCATTCAGATTGAACGCCCGCACGAACGCGGGCCGATCGAGCTCTCGCTCGAGCACCACGACGCGCACGCCGCGCATCGCGAGCTCGGCGGCGAGCAGCAATCCCGTCGGGCCGGCGCCGGCGACGGCGACGTCTGTGTGCCACTCCTCTGCCGCGACGCGCCCGCTCACCGCGACGTCTTCCGCTTCGCGGGCGCGGCGCGCTTCGCGTCGGCCTCGAGCGCCGGTATCGTCTCGTCGAGCCACGCGATCTCCGCCGCGCGCAGGTGCTCGCCACGCCGGAACACTGCGACGTCGACGGCGCCGAGCCGGCCCGCGGCGACGTGGTGCGCCCGCTCGGCGGCGATGCCATCGAGCTCGCGCTGGAGCACGTCGCGCCGCGCGCGGAGGAGCCCGATCGCCACCGCGCGCTCGCCGACCCCGCCGAAGAGGAGCGCGACCGCGAGCGCATCGGGCATCTGCCGCGGCACCGCGATCGCTTGCTCGCGCAGGATCCCGAGCTCGCGGCGTCCCTCGACGGTGATCCTATAGATGGTGCGCGCTGGGCGACGTCCCTCGGTTTCGGTGCGCACCGCCTCGATGAGCCCTTCGGCTTCGAGGTCGCGCAGCTCGCGATAGAGGGCCCCGACGCGCACCCCACCCCACGCCGCCACGTCCGTCTGCTCCGCATCCCGCCGGATGCGGTGTCCATGGCGTGGGCCCTGTCGATCGAGTGCGCCGAGGACGAGAAGCCGAGATAGGTTCATGCCATATAGTGTACATGTTCCTATATGCGGTCGGCAAGGTGCGAGGCGCAGCGACCGGACGTATTGCTGGTGAAGGCGGCTAGCGAGTACCCACCGCTCGGCAGTGGGGCCGGCGGTTCAGGCCAGCGCCGGCACCCTCGCGCGCTGCGGAGCGGCCGGCACCGGCGAGGGCGGCGGCGCCACCGCGTCGAGTCCGAGCCGGCTCCGTGTCAGACGCAGCTCGACCGCGACATCGGCGATCAGGTCGATCTGCTTGTCGGTGAGGCGCGGATGATGGTCGCGCAGCTCTGCGCGTACCTGCTGCAGCGCTTCGGCGCGGTCCGCGACACCGCTCGTGCTGGGAGTCACCGTCTGGTCTTGCATCGCTAGGATCATCGATGAGGGTAAGCCGCCGCTCGATCCTGCACGACATCAGACACACGATCCCGCCCCCATGCTTTCGCGAGCCACGATCGCTCACCCACCTCCGGGACGAGAAGGGACGGGGCCGCTCCCGGCGCCCGTCCCGTCCTCTAATCTTGGCCTGATCCCGGACGTGACGCTAGTCACGGGGTATCACTGACGAGTCCGCCAGGCCCCGCCGGCGTGTCGATGAGCGGGACTGTGGGTGCGGCTCGGCACGATGGACGAGCGGCCCGGCCCCCCCATCGCACGGCTCGTCACGCGGGCGTTGATCTGGTCACGGCGGCGCCGGAGCTTGTGCTCCCCCGCTCACCGATCGGGAGCCATCGCCATGACGAAGCTGCCGCCCCTCGCCCCCCGACTCGCCTTCGCGCTCGCCGCGCTCCTCGCGCTGTCGCTCCCACGCACCGCCATCGCGCAGGGCGACGCCGCGCTCCAGCAGGGTGCGCAGAAGCTGCCGCGCGCGCTTCCGCCCGCCCTGGCGCCGTGCGCCGGCGCCGCCGATCGGCATCGCTTCGATTTCTGGGTCGGCGAGTGGGAGGTCACCGCGCCCGGCGGAGGCCTCGCCGGCACGAGCCGCATCGAGAGCGTCAGCGGCGGCTGCGCCATCCTCGAGAACTGGACCGGTGCGCGGGGCGGGACCGGCCACAGTCTCACGACGTACAACCCCGCGATCGGCCAGTGGCAGCAATACTGGATCGGTCAGGACGGCCAGCCGCACGAGTATCGCGAGGGCCGTTGGGATGGATCGAGCCTCGTGCTCGTCGCGCATTACGCCGCGGCCGACACGATGCCCGCCGTCGACCTTCGGCTCACGTTCACGCCGGTCGATTCCGCGACGGTGCGGCAGCACGGCGAGCGCTCCACCGACCGCGGCACGACCTGGACGACGACCTACGACTTCCTCTACCATCGCCGCCGCTAGCCGCGCGCGGGGCGACGGACGGCGACCCTCGCCACACCGCTTCGCCCGGCGTACCATCGTTCCATCCCGGTGCGCGGGCAATGCCGCCCCGCGGGGTGAAGCGTGCACCGGCATGCCCGGCATCCGTGTGAGCCACCGTCCATGATCGGATCCGCCTTTCGATCCGCCGTCGTCCCCGCCGCGAAGGAGCCCGCCGCGGGCTCCGTCCTCGCGCGGCGGTTGCCGTACGTCGCGGCCGGATGGCTCGTCTTCGCGCTCGCGCAGTGGCTCTTGAGCCGCGTCTCCACGCGCAGCTTCGACGAAGCGTGGGACATCGCCCTCGGCCTGTCCGGAACCGCGTGCTGGATCGGCCTGACGATCGCCATCTGGAGCTGGGTCGGCTTCCTCGACCGGCATGCGCGCTCGCGGGTCGCGACCCTCGCCGGCCACGCGCTCGGCATCCTCGCGTGCGGCACGATCGACGCCGTATGGCGAACCACGAGTCAGCGTCTGGTCTACGGCGGCGACAAGGGGTCGATGACCTCCACGCTGCTCTACTTCTTCGACCTCACCGTCGTGGCGTACGTCGCCACGGTCGTGCTCGAGCGCGTGGCCGACGCGCACGACGCGGTGGTGCGTCAGGAGCGCCGCGAGCTCACCCTCCGGGCCCAGCTCGCGCGCGCGCAGCTCGCCTACCTCGAGATGCAGCTCCAGCCGCACTTCCTCTTCAACTCCCTCGGCGCCGTGCTCGAGCTGGCGCACGAGGCGCCGGCCACCGCCGCGCGGATGCTCCGCCAGCTCTCCACCCTGCTCCGCTTCGCTCTCCACGGCCGCGCGCAGACCGTGACGCTCGCCGAGGAGCTCGACGCGCTCGAGCCGTACCTCGAGATCCAGCGACTCCGCTTCGCCGACTGGCTCACCATCTCGCGGCAAGCCAGCCCGGACGCGCTCGGCGTACGCGTGCCGCGCATGACCTTGCAGCCGATCGTGGAGAACGCGATCCGCCACGGGCTCGCCGGACGCACCGAGCGCGGACACATCGCCATCGACGGGACGCTCGACGACGGGATGCTCTCGCTCCGCGTCTCCGACAACGGCGTCGGCCTCGGCACCGCGCGCGAGCCGGAGGCGCCCGGCATCGGGCTGCGCAATCTGTCGAGCCGGTTGCGCACCCTCTACGGCGACGACGCGCGCGTCACCCTGCAGACCGCGCCCGGCGGCGGCGCGATCACCGAGGTTCGGCTTCGCGCCGATCTCGTCCTGCCCGGCAACGAGGGCGGTCCGGACGACAGCGAGCCGGTCGCTCCCCCGCCGGCACGGCTCCCCGATCTCCTCCGACGGAATCCGGTCGCGACGATCGCGATCGGGTGGCTGCTCTGGGGACTCTTCTGGGTGCAGCTCAATCTCACCTGGATGTCGCTCTACGCGCGTCGCGCGATCCCGTGGACCCTGCCGGTGGTGCGCGACTACGGCACGGGGGTCTTCGCGTGGGGGCTCGTCACGCCGATGATGCTCGCCGCCGCGCGCCGCAACTCGCTCACCGGCAAGCACCGCTGGTGGCACGCGGCGATCCACGTCGCGCTCGCATGCGGATTCGCGATGCTCCACATCGCGATCTGGCAGCTCATCGAGCGCTCGGACCGGCCGCTCTGGGCGCCGGGGTACTTCGAGACGATGCTCTGGACGGTGATGCTCTACGCTCTGCTCCTCGCGTTGTCGAGCTACCACGAGTTCGAGGGGTGGTTGCGCGAGCGGGAGACGGCGACGGCGCGGCTCCGCGCCGAGCTCGCCGAGGCCGAGCTCACGTCGTCCGCGGTGCGGTTCGATCCGCACAACGTGCTGGCGCGTCTCGACGTGCTCGCCGACATGGTGCAGCGCGACGCCTCCACCGCGGAGCGCGCGCTCACCCAGCTCGCCGACCGGCTGCGTGCGCAGCTCGAGGCCGCGCGCGCCGAGCCGCACGATCGTCCGCCGGGCGACGGTGAAGCGCGCACGCTCGAGGCGTGGGCTCCGGCGGCGTCGGTGGCGTGACGCGCGCGCCGTGCCTCACCCTTCCACCACCGTGACGGATCGGGCGATCCGGGTGCTCGTCGCCGACGACGAGCCGCTGGTGCGCCGCCGGCTCGTCCGATTGCTGCGCGCCGAGTCCGGCCTCGAGGTCGTTGCCGAGTGCAAGGGAGGGCGGAGCGCCGTGGAGCAGATCCGGTCGCTCGCGCCCGATCTCGTGTTTCTCGACATCCAGATGCCCGACCTCGACGGCTTCGGCGTGATCGCCGAGGTGGGCGTGGAGGCGATGCCGGCGGTGGTGTTCGTGACGGCGTTCGACCAGTACGCGTTGCGCGCGTTCGAGGTGCACGCGCTCGACTACATCCTCAAGCCGTTCGACGGCGAGCGGTTCCAGCATGCGCTCGCGCGGGCGCGCGCGCAGCTCGGCGCCCGGGCGCGCGGCGGACCGGAGGACGACCGCCTTCGCCAGCTTCTCGCCGAGATGCTCGGCCGCGGCGACGCGCCGGCAAAGCCCCCCTCGCCCTTCTACGAGCGCGTCGCCGTGAAGACCGACGGTGCGACGCGCATCCTCCAGATCGCCGACGTGGACTGGTTCGAGACCGACGGCAACTACGTGCGCGTGCACGTCGGCAAGAGCACCTATCTGATCCGGAGCACGGCGAACCGCCTGCAGGAGGAGCTCGACCCCGCGCGCTTCGCCCGCATTCACCGTCGGTATCTCGTGAACCTGGACCGCGTCGTGGGCCTCGAGCCCTGGTTCGGCGGCGACGCGGTCGTCCTGCTGCGCGACGGCACGAAGCTCCGCCTCTCGCGCAACTTCCGCGAAGGCTTCCTCGCCCGCATGCTCGGCGACCACAGCGAGCCGACCGAGCGCCCTTCGCCCGCCTGACGGGTCGCTACTCCAACGTGGTTCCACGCGGATTAAGCTCCTACCGCCGGTGGTTCCACGCGGAGACGCGGAGGATGCGCGGAGGCGCGGGGACTGCCATCGAGTCGTGAGTCGTGAGCCGTCAGGTGAGCCCAGCGACGAGCGGTCGGCGGCGAGCAGAAAGCCGTCAGCAACGCGATCAGGCTTTGTCATTCCGAGCGAGCGCAGCGAGTCGAGGAATCGCGCTCATCCCGGCAGAGTGGCCCTCTAACAGCCTGCGCATGATTCCTCATCCGCCCACTTCGTGGGCACCCGGCACTGCGTGGGCACCCGCGGGCCTTCGGCCCTTCGCTCGGATGACACCTCCTCGCGTTCTCGGCAGTTCTCCGCGCCTCCGCGCCTCCTCCGCGCCTCCGCGTGGAACCACGTTGCGGTAGAAGCGTACGCCGCGTGGAACCACGCTGCGGATAGTGGCGGCCTGACGGCCGTTCCTCCCCTCCCGCCTCCGATCCCGGCCGCGCGGATCGTCCCTCGACGCCACGACTCGCCAGCGCACGCGCGCGGCCCGTCACAATCCGGTGGGGCGCGAGAGACCTGCGCGCT
>DATJGU010000118.1:0-82584 GCA_035494615.1 Gemmatimonadaceae bacterium | reverse complement strand
TGACTCGATCGAGGCGGGCGATCGCACGCTCCTCATCATCGAGAACGACGCCAACTTCTCGAAGGTGCTGCTGGAGATGGCGCGCGAGAAGGGATTCAAGGGGCTGTGCGCGCTCGACGGCGAGGCCGGGCTCAAGCTCGCCCACGCCTTCGAGCCCGATGCCATCACGCTCGACATCGACATGCCCGGGATGGACGGCTGGGCCGTGCTCGATCGCCTCAAGCATCATCCGCAGACGCGGCACATTCCGGTGCACATCATCACCGGCGTGCGTGAGCGGCAGCAGGGCCTCAAGTCCGGCGCGCTCGCCTATCTGGAGAAGCCGGTCACGAAGGAAGCGCTCGACGAGTCGTTCGCCCGGATCTCGAACTTCATCGAGAGCTCGGTGAAGCGGCTCCTCGTGGTGGAAGACGACGAGACGCAGCGCCAGAGCATGATCGAGCTGATCCAGCACGAGGACGTCGAGATCACCGCCGTGGGGAGCGCGGAGGATGCGTTGCGCGAGCTCGCGACGAGCCACTTCGACTGCATGGTGCTCGACCTCGGCCTCAAGGACATGAACGGGTTCGAGCTGCTCGAGACCGTGAAGGCCAACCCGCAGATGCGGGACCTGCCGATCATCATCTATACGGGGAAGGACCTGTCGCAGGCCGAGGAGACGAAGCTCCGGAAGTTCGCCGAGACGATCATCGTGAAGGACGTGAAGTCGCCGGAGCGGCTGCTCGACGAGACGGCGCTCTTCCTCCACCGGGTGGAGGCGAAGCTGCCCGAGCAGAAGCGCCGGATGCTCGAGCGGCTGCACAACGCCGACGCCGTGTTCGCCGGCAAGCGCGTGCTCGTGGTGGACGACGACGTCCGGAACATCTTCTCGCTCACGAGCATGCTGGAGGATCACGGCATGCAGGTCTCGTTCGCCGAGAACGGCAAGGATGCGATCGCGCTCCTGCGCGAGCGGCAGGACTTCGATCTCGTGCTGATGGACGTGATGATGCCGGAGATGGACGGCTACGAGACGACGCGGACGATCCGGGAGATGCCGGCGCTCAAGTCGCTCCCGATCATCGCGCTCACGGCGAAGGCGATGAAGGGGGACCGCGAGAAGTGCATCGCGGCGGGTGCGTCGGACTACATCACCAAGCCGGTGGATACCGAGCAGCTGCTGAGTCTCATGCGCGTATGGCTGTACCGGTGAGCGAGGGGCAGTCCCTCCCGGGACCGCCGCTCGCGTACGACGCCGATCTGGAGCGGCTCGAGATCGAGCTGCTCCTGGAAGGCGTGTACCGGCACTATGGGTTCGACTTCCGGTCGTACGCCTACGCCTCCATCCGCCGCCGCCTGTGGAAGCGGGTGGACGGGGAAGGGCTGACGAGCATCTCCGGGCTGCAGGCGCGGATCCTCCACGATGCGGACGCGATGGAGCGGCTGCTGCTCGACCTCTCGGTGAACGTCACGGCGATGTTCCGCGACCCGAGCTTCTACAAGGAGTTCCGGGAGCGCGTCGTGCCCCTGCTCAGGACGTACCCGTTCATCCGCATCTGGCACGCCGGCTGTTCCACCGGGGAGGAAGTGTTCTCCATGGCGATCCTCCTCGAGGAGGAGGGCCTGTACGACCGCGCGCGCCTGTATGCCACCGACATCAACGACGTGGTGCTCCAGCGGGCGCGACAGGGGATCTTTCCGCTCGACCGGATGCAGGAGTACACGGAGAACTATCTGCGGGCGGGCGGAACGCGGTCGTTCTCGGAGTATTACACGGCGAAGTACGACGGCGCGCTGTTCACGCCGACGCTGACGCGGAACATCGTGTTCTCGCAGCACAACCTGGTCACCGACCGGTCGTTCAGCGAGTTCCACGTGATCTTCTGCCGCAACGTGCTGATCTACTTCGACAAGACGCTGCAGAACCGGGTGCACTCCCTGTTCTACGACTCGCTGGTGATGTTCGGGGTGCTGGCGCTGGGGAGCAAGGAGTCGCTCAAGTTCTCGAAGTACGAGCCGTGCTACGACAAGCTCAGCGTGTCGGAGAAGCTCTACCGGAAGGTCCGTTGATGGCGGACGCGACGGCGGTCGGGTACGATCTCGTGGTCGTGGGCACCTCGTGGGGAGGGCTCTCGGCGTTGCGCACGCTCGTCGCCGCGCTGCCGTCGAGCTTCCGGATGGCCGTCACGCTCGTGCAGCATCGCCACAAGGACTCCGATCACGTGCTGCGCGCCCTGCTGCAGGAAGGGTCTCCGCTCGAGGTGAGCGAGGTGGAAGACAAGATGCCGCTCGAGGCGGGCCACGTGTACGTCGCGCCGCCGGACTACCATACACTGGTGGAACCGGGCTACTTCTCGCTCAGCACGGAGGCGCCGGTGCGCTACAGTCGGCCGTCGATCGACGTGACCTTCAGCTCGGCGGCGGACGCGTACGCGCACCGCGCGGTGGGTGTGATCCTCACCGGCGCGAACGCCGACGGAGCGCTCGGGCTGCGTCGCATCTCGGACCGCGGCGGGCTCGCGCTCGTGCAGGACCCGAAGAGCGCCGAAAGCGGGACGATGCCGGCGGCGGCGCAGCGCGCCGTGCCGCGCGCGCGCGTGATGTCCCTCCCCGACATCGCGGCCTACCTCGCGACGCTCCCGGCGGGCAGCCCGGAGCGGGTGGACGCATGAGCGACTCGACGCCGGTACCGCACGCCACGGCCAACCCGGTGTCGCCGCCGGACGCGACCGCCGCGTACCGCGGTCCCGTGGAGATCCTGCTCGTCGACGACCGCCCGGAGAATCTGCTCGCGCTCGAGGCGATCCTCGAGCCGCTCAACCAGAAGCTCGTTCGGGCGCATTCGGGAGACGAAGCGCTGCGCAAGCTGCTGCGCCACGACGTCGCCGTGATCCTGCTCGACGTGCAGATGCCCGGGATCAACGGCTTCGAGACGGCGCGGATCATCAAGTCCCGCGAGCGTACGAGATACATCCCGATCATCTTCCTCACCGCGATCAGCAAGGAGGAGGAATACGTCTTCGAGGGGTACTCCGTGGGCGCGGTGGACTACCTCGCGAAGCCGTTCCAGCCGGACATCCTCCGCTCCAAGGTCAACGTGTTCGTCGACCTGTACCTGAAGCAGAAGCAGCTCTCCGAGCAGCAGCAACTGCTGCGCGCGAGCGAGCGGCGCGAGCTGGAGCTGAAGCACCGGCTCGAGCTCACGGAATCCGAAGCGCGCTTCTCCGAGATCGTCGAGTCGGCGATGGACGCGATCATCGTGTTCGATACCGACGGCCGTGTCTCGCTGTTCAACGCGGCGGCGGAGCGCATGTTCGGCATTCCGACCGCGCAGGCGGTGGGGCGCGACGTCGAGCGCGTGCTCCCCGGGCCGGCCCGCCGCGAGCTGCTCGAGCGGCTCTGTCAGACCTCGGCGGCCGGCGAGGACAGCGTGTCGGCGGCGGCGCACGCGGCGGAGCACGTGATCTCCTTCACCGGCCTTCGCGCGAACGGCGAGCGCTTCCCCGTCGAAGCGACGGCGAGCTGCCTCGACGTGCGCGGCAGGCGCACCTTCACCCTGATCGCGCGCGACATCTCCGAGCGCCGGCGCGCCGAGGCGGCGCTCCAGGCGCAGGCCGAGTCGCTGGCCCGGGCGATGACGGACCTCAAGGCGTTGAACGACGAGCTGGCGGACCGCCAGGCGGAGCTCGAGCGCGCGATGGCGGCGCGGAGCCGCTTCTACGCCTCGATGAGCCACGAGCTCCGCACGCCGATCAACGCGGTGCTCGGCTACAGCACGCTGCTGCTCGAGAACATCTACGGGCCGCTCAACGAGAAGCAGGCGGAGGGGATCACGCGCACCCACAAGGCGGCGAAGCATCTCCTCGAGCTGGTGAACGACGTTCTCGACCTGTCGAAGATCGAGGCGGGGAAGATCGACCTGCGGCCGCAGCCGGTACACTTCCCGGCGCTCATCGAGGATCTCTTCGTCACGGTGCGGCCGCTCGCCGATCAATACGGGTCGCAGCTCACCCTCGAGCACGAGGGTCCGCCCGTGACGGTGACGAGCGATCCGCGCCGGCTCCGCCAGATCCTCCTCAACCTGCTCTCGAACGCCATCAAGTTCGGGAAGGGGCAGCCGATTCGCGTCCGCTCGCTCCCACGCGACGACGGCGGGATGCTGATCGAGGTGATCGACCGCGGCGAGGGGATCGCACCGGCGGATCAGGAGAAGATCTTCGACGAGTTCGTGCAGCTCGGAAAGACGCAGCTCACCGAGGGCACGGGGCTCGGGCTTCCGATCTCGCGCCGGCTCGCCGAGATGCTGCAGGGCGATCTCGAGGTTTCCTCCGAGCTCGGGGCGGGCAGCGTGTTCCGGCTCGTGCTGCCCGAGTCGTCCGACGCCGCGACGCCGCACGGCGCGCGACGTCCCTCGCCCAGCGACGTCGCCCACGCCGCGAGCTGATCGTCGTCGCGCCCGCGCGTCGTCGCTCGGCCGCCATCGCGACATCGCGACATCGCGCCATCGCGACATCCCGACATGGCGACATCGCGCGATCCGCGCTGTGCTTGACGCCGCCCGCGTGCGCGAACAGTGTAGGGTCGCTCGCGCGCGGGGCGCGCGGGACGTGTGACTCGCATCACACAACCCATCGATCAGGACGGCCGTGCGCTCTGAACTTCGGTGGCCGGAATCGGTATATTCCGGAATGCGTCTGTTGTGCGTGGGGCGCCACGCGTATCTGAGCGAGCACCTCTGCCGCTACTTCCGCGAGCTGGGGGCCGACTGTGAGCCGGCAGTCGGCGCCCGTGACGCGGTCGCCGTGGCGACACGTTACGAGCCGCACGCGATCGTCTGCGATTGCGACCTGATCACGCCGGCGCTGCTCGAGGACTGGGCGCGCGAGCCTACGCTCACCGACGTCCCGCTGCTGGCGGTCAGCCTGACGCGGCGGCCGGAAGATCTACCCCCGGTGGAGCTGCTCGACGTGGCCGGCGTGCTCTACCTGCCCGCGCTCGAGAAGGAGCAGGTGCTGAAACTGCTGGCGGGCGCGGAGCGGCGCCGCGGCGTGACGTCCTCTTTCGGCTGGCCTCCGCTCGCCGCTCCGCAGTCGCTTCCCGCACGCTGAGCGGCGCGACCCCCGGTGCCGGCACGTCGAAACGGGCGGGTGAGCTCGGCGGGTGCGAGCGCGAGCGAGCACGACGATCCCATGACGGAGCAGCGGTACACGGGCCTCACGCTGGACGCGGCGCTCGACGCGCTCGGCGCGGGGATCCTGCTGCTCGACCGTGAGCTGAGAGTGACCCACGCGAACGCGCGGTGGGAGAGCTGGCGTGGCACGACGATCTCCGCGGGCACGCCGCTGACCGCGCTCGTGGATCTTCACGTCGGCGAGTCGCTGCTCGAGCTCGAACGAGCGCTGGTGGACGGCGATCCGCGCGTGGTCCACCTGCTCCTCAGCCCCGCGCGCGCCGACTCCGCCGCGCGGTACGTGACGGCGACCGCGCGGCGCGTCGGCGCCGGCCTCGTGCTCGAGGCGCACGAGGAGGCGGACGAGGAGCGGATCCCGCTCCACGCGGTCGCCCGGCGGCTCGCGGAAGTCGTGGACATGGCCGAGGTGCTGCGCACGCTGTGCGACATCGCCTCGCAGCAGACGCATGGCGCCGGCGCGGCCGTACTCCGCATGACGGGCCGGCTCGGCGAGGTGGTGGCGGCGGTCGGCAACATGGTGCCGGCCCGGGGACGCTGCTTCGACCTCGAGGGCTCGATGGTCGCGCAGGCGCTCGCGCAGGGCGAGGTCGTATCGGAGGAGAACTTCCGCGACTCGGGCCGCCCCCTGATGCGCGTCGTCCCCGAGCTCGCGCTGGGCCCCACGCTCGTCGCGCCGTTGCGCGCGCACGGCGAGCCGCTCGGCGTGCTCGCCGTGACGCGCGGCGGGGGAGGCAAGCCGTTCTCGCCGCGCGAGCGCGACCGGCTTCGCGTCCTCGCCGACCACGCCGCGCTCGCGGTGCACAAGTCGCTCCTCCTCCAGCAGGCGCAGAGCGCCGACCGCGCCAAGGGGCGCTTCCTCGCCACGATGAGCCACGAGCTGCGCACGCCGCTCACGGCGCTGGCCGGCTATGGCGAGCTGCTGGCCGATCAGGTGATCGGTCCGCTCAGCGAGGCGCAGCTCGACATCCTCGAGCGCATGCGGTCGGTGACGACGCATCTCTCGGCGATGATCGAGGAGATCCTCGCCTTCACGAGCCTGGAGGAGGGGCGGGAGATGGTGCGCCCGAGCGAGTTCCTCGCCGAGGACCTCGTGCGCTCGGCGCTCGCGCTCGTGGAACCGATGGCCGAGCAGCGCGACATCGCGCTGGAGCTCCGGCTCGGCGAGGGCTCGGTCCGGATGACGAGCGACATCGACAAGGCGCGGCAGATCCTCGTCAATCTGCTCGGGAATGCGATCAAGTTCACCGACGCCGGGCGCGTGGCGCTGCACCTCCGGCGCGGGCGGGGGGCCGTGCGCATCGACGTCGAGGACACCGGCATCGGCATCCCGTCGGAGGAACTGCCGCGGCTGTTCCGGCCTTTTGCCCAGGTGGATACCGGACTGACGCGCCGGCACGGCGGCACCGGCCTCGGGCTCTACATCTCCCGTCGGCTCGCGACCATGCTTGGCGGGCACATCGAAGTCGCGAGCGAGCCCGGAGTGGGCTCAACGTTCAGCGTGGTGCTGCCGTTGGAGTGGCACGGTCCGGCCTGACCACGCGGTGGTGTCCTTCCGTCGCCGCGCGCCGATAGATTTCCGAGCATGAGCACCTTCCCTCCGACGACCACCGTCTTCAACGACGGGTACATCGCCGAGACGTACGACGCGTACCGCCGCGATCCCGCGTCGGTGGACGAGTCGTGGCGACAGTTCTTCCGCACCGCGGAGTCGCTGGCCGGCATCGCGGGCGGTGGCGCCGCCGACGCGGCGCTGCTGCGCAAGACCGCGGGCGCGGCGGGGCTCGTCGACGCGATCCGTTCGTACGGCCATCTCGCGGTGCACCTCGATCCGCTCGGTACGCCGCCCCCGGGTGCGGCGGAGCTGACGCCGGAGTTCCACGGCATCACCGAAGCGGAGCTGGCCGACGTGCCGGCGAGCGCGCTGGGCTACGAGTCGGGCACGGCGGCGGACGTCGTGCGGCGGCTGCGCGAGGTGTACTGCGGCTCGATCGGTCTCGAGTTCGTGCACCTCGGCAACGAGGACGAGCGGCAGTGGTTCCGGCAGACGATGGAGGCGGGCGCGCTGACGCAGCCGCTGTCGCCGGACGAACGGATCGCCGTGCTGCGGCGGCTCACCGAGGTGGACGGCCTCGAGCGCTTCCTCAATCGCGCGTACCTCGGCTACAAGCGATTCTCGATCGAGGGGAACGACATCCTCGTGCCGATGCTCGACGAGGCGATCGAACGCGCGGCGGGGAACGGCGCGAGGCAGATCGTGATCGGGATGGCGCACCGCGGCCGCCTCAACGTGCTGACGCACGTGATGGGGATGTCCTACGTGGAGATGTTCGGCGAGTTCGAGGGGCGGCAGGGGGAGGCGAGCGCCGAGAGCAGCAGCGGCGACGTGAAGTACCACCTGGGCTTCGAGGGCGAGCGCACGGTGGGTGCGGAAACCGTGCGGCTGGAGCTCGCGCCGAATCCGAGCCATCTCGAGATCGTGAATCCGGTGATGTCGGGGATGGCGCGCGCGTACCAGCGCGTGCCGGATGCGCCGGGAGGCTGCGACGAGCGGCTGGTGCTGCCGATCTGCATCCACGGCGACGCCTCGTTTCCCGGCGAGGGCATCGTGCCGGAGACGTTCAACCTCTCGCGGCTGCGCGGCTACCGCGTCGGGGGGACGCTCCACATCATCGTCAACAACCAGGTCGGCTTCACGACCGATCCGATCGATGCGCGCTCCACGCGCTACGCGAGCGATCCGGCGAAGGGGTTCGAGGTGCCAGTGCTGCACGTGAACGCGGACGACGCGTCGTCGTGCATCGCGGCGGTGCGGCTCGCCGTCACGTACCGCGACAAGTTCGCGAAGGACGTGCTGATCGACCTCGTGGGCTATCGACGCTTCGGCCACAACGAAACCGACGAGCCGGCGTTCACGCAGCCCAAGCTCTACGCGCTGGTGCGGGCGCATCCCACGCCGCGCCAGGTGTGGGGCGCGCGCCTCGTGCGCGAGGGCGTGGCGACCGAAGAGCAGGTCGCGGCGATCGACAAGGAGTTCCTCGATCGCATCACGGCGGTCTACAACGAGATGAAGGCGTCGCCGGAGTCGGCGGCCGCGCACCAGCGGCCTGCGCCGCCGCCGCCCGCGCCCGACCCGGACACCGCGGTCCGCGCCGAGACGCTCGAGTCGATCAACACCCGACTGCTCACGTGGCCGCAAGGATTCACGGTCCATCCGCGGCTCGCGAAGACGCTCGAGCGCCGGCGCGAGGCGATCCATGCGGCCGCGATCGATTGGGGGCACGCCGAGGCGCTCGCGTTCGGATCGCTGCTGCTCGACGGCATCGGCATCCGGATGAGCGGACAGGACGTGGAGCGCGGCACCTTCGCGCACCGGCACGCGGTGGTGCACGACGTCGACACGGGCGCGACGTACATGCCGCTCGCCGACCTCCCGCAGTCGCGCGCGCGGGTCGAGATCTACAACAGCCCGCTCTCCGAGATGGCGGTGATGGGGTTCGAGTACGGGTTCAGCACGGCGGCCGGGCGCGACCTCGTGCTGTGGGAGGCGCAGTACGGCGATTTCGTCAACGTCGCGCAGCCGATCATCGATCAGTTCATCTCGGCGGACCGGGCGAAGTGGGGGACGCGGAGTGGTCTCGTGCTGCTCCTGCCGCACGGGTACGAAGGAGGCGGTCCCGAGCACTCCAGCGCGCGGTTGGAGCGGTTCCTCCAGCTCTGCGCGGAGCACAACATGGTGGTGGCGTATCCGTCGACGCCGGGGCAGTACTTCCACGTGCTGCGCCGGCAGGCGCTGCGCACGGACCGCACGCCGCTCGTCCTCATGCAACCGAAGAGCCTTCTCCGGCTTCCGGCGGCGATGTCGCGGCTCGAGGAGCTGGCGTCGGGCCGGTTCCGCACCGTGATCGACGACGTCGCGATGGACGCGAAGCGCGACGAGGTGCGGCGGCTGGTGCTCTGCACGGCGAAGATCTACTACGATCTGCTCGCCGCGCGGCAGGAGGGATCGGACGTCGCGCTCGTGCGCGTGGACGAGCTGTATCCCTGGCCCGGCGACGCCGTGGCCGAGATCGTGGACCGCTACCCGAACCTCGAGGACGTCGTGTGGGCCCAGGAGGAGCCGAAGAACATGGGCGCCTGGACCTACGTGTCGCCCCAGCTCCGCGTGGCGACGGGGAACATGCTGACCATCCGGTACATCGGGCGGCCGGAACGCGCGAGCCCCGCCGAGGGTTATTCGAAAGCGCACGAGGAAGAGCAGAAGCGCATCGTGGCCGAGGTGCTCACCCCCGCGCCGACGAGCGCCAAACGGAAGACCTCCAAGGTATGACGAGAGCGATGCGGCTCCTGGCCGCGATCCTCCTCGTCCTCGCCGCGCCGCGTCTCCTCTCAGCACAGGAGCGCGGCGCTGTCGCGTTGGGCGAGGGGGTGGCGGGACTCGACGTGACGGCGCGCGTGCTGCTCATCGGCGCCCATCCCGACGACGAAGACACGCAGCTCCTCACCTGGCTGGCCCGCGGCCAGCAGGTGGAGACGGCGTATCTCTCGCTCACGCGCGGCGACGGCGGACAGAACCTGATCGGCGACGAGCTCGGCCCGCTGCTCGGGATGATCCGCACCGAGGAGCTGCTCGCCGCGCGGCGCATCGACGGAGGGCGTCAGTTCTTCACCCGCGCGTACGACTTCGGTTTCTCGAAGACGGCCGAGGAGACGTACACGCACTGGGTGAAGGACTCGATCCTGCGCGACGTGGTGACGGTGGTGCGCGCGTTCCGTCCGCAGATCGTCGTCGCCGTGTTCAGCGGCACGCCGCGCGACGGACACGGGCATCATCAGGTCTCCGGGCTGCTCGCGCGCGAAGCGTTCGACGCGGCGGCGGACACCGTGCGCTTTCCGCGGAGCGCGACGCTCGGACTCGGCGCCTGGCTGCCGAGCAAGTTCTACCGCGCGCAGCGGTTCAATCCCTCCGACGCGACGCTGGCGTTCAACGTCGGGGAGCTGAGTCGGTTGCGCGGGATGACGTACGCGGAGATCGCGTCGCTCAGCCGGTCGCAGCATCTCTCGCAGGGGTTCGGCGGGCTGCAGCGGCGCGGGACGTCGATGGATTACGTGAAGCTCGAGGCGTCGCACGTCTCGCCGCCGATCGCGCCGGAGCGCTCGATGCTGGAGACCATCGACGCCGGGTGGGGACGGTTCGCGCGCGATTCGCTGCCCGTCGCCGCACGCGCCGCGGTGGACTCGCTTCCGGCGGCGATCGCCGAGGTACGGCGCGTGGAGAAGCTGACGGCGCCGGCGCCGATGGTCGCGCCGCTCGCGCGCGTGGCGGGGCTCGTGGAGCGCGCGCGCGACGCGCTCCCGTGTCCGCGGAGCGGCTACGCGGCCGGCTGCTTCGGTGTGGCGGGAGATCTCGCCGTCTCGCTGGAGACGGTGCAGGGCCGCGCCCAGCGTGCGCTGCTCGCGGCCGCGGGAGTGCTCGTCGAGCCGACGGCGCCGCGCGAGCGCGTGGCGGTCCACGACACGCTGCCGGTGACCGTCGCGGTGTACAACCAGGGGAAGAGTCCCATCGCGATCGGCGGCGCGTCGGTGTGGATGATGAACACCTTCGGTCCGCCGACGCTCGGCGGCTCGGCCACGACGGTGCTGCCGGACAGCGCGGCGCAGCTCGTGCTGCCGCTCGTGCCGCAGCAGGCGAGCGTGCCGTGGTGGATGGAGCACGGCATGCAGCCGGGGACGGACCAGTGGCGCATCGATCCGCACGCGCCGCAGATCGCGATCGGCGCCGACCGTGTGGCCGAGACGCACACGCGCGTCGCGCTGAAGATTGCCGGCGTGCCGATCACCGTGGACGCCGGCCCGGCGGTACACCGGTTCGCCGATCCGGCGCGCGGCGAGCTGCGGCGCCCGGTGGTGTCGGTCCCGCCGATCGGCCTCCTGTTCGACGACGAGGTGGAGTACGTGCGCGCCGGCGTGCCGCTCGACCGCGTGTTCACGCTGCACGTGACGTCCGCGGCGAGCGCGCCGCGCAGCGTGACGGTCGCGCTCACCCTGCCGGCGGGGCTGAAGACGGATTCGCTGATCCGGCACGTCGCGCTCGAGCCATACGGCTCGGCGGCACTCGGCTTTCACGTGACCGGGCGCCTGCCGGTCGGGCGGCATTTCATCAGTGCGATGGCGACGAGCAACGGCCACCGGTTTCTCGCGGGCTGGGTGGCGATCTCGTACCAGCACATCCGGCCGCTGCTCTACTATCCGCCGTCGGCGGTGCAGATCGAGGCGGTGGACGCGACGCTGCCGAGCAACCCGCGCATCGCCTACGTGCGCGGCGTGAGCGACAACGTCGCACCGATGCTTCGGCAGCTCGGGCTGCAGGTGACCGTGCTGCCTCCCGAGCTGCTCGCCACGGCCGATCTCTCGCGCTACGGCGCCGTGGTCGTCGGGCCGCGCGCCTTCGCGGCGAGCCCGCTCGTAGCCGCGAGCGCGCGACGGCTGCAGGACTACGCGCGCGATGGCGGCACCGTCGTCGTGCAGTACGGCCAGCAGGAGATGCAGACGCCGGGCTACCTGCCGTATCCGGTGACGCTCGCGCGCGTCGCGCAGCGCGTCACCGACGAGACGGCGCCGGTGCGGATCATCGACCCCGGCTCTCGCCTGCTGACGTACCCGAACCGGATCGTGCCGGCCGATTTCGACCAGTGGGTGCAGGAGCGCGCGACGTACATGCCGACGACGGCGGACCCGCACTATCACCGGCTGCTCGAGATGCACGACCCGGGCGAGCCGCCGAACGAGAACGCGGTGCTCGTGGCGCCGCTCGGCAAGGGCGCGTTCGTCTACACGACGCTAGCGCTGTTCCGGCAGCTTCCGGCGGGAGTGCCGGGCGGCGCGCGCATCTTCCTCAACCTGCTCGCGGCGGACGGACGCTCGCCGGCGAGCGCACCGCCGCAGCCATGACCGCGTCGCTGCTCGCGTTCGTTCCCGTCGCGCTGCTGCTGACCCTCATACCGGGCGCGGACACGGCGCTCGTGACGCGCAACGCGCTCGCGCTGGGGATGCGCGGCGCGCGGTGGACGATCCTCGGGATCGCGCTCGGCTGCCTGACGCATGCGACGATGTCGGCGCTCGGGCTGTCGGCGATCCTCGCGACGTCCGCGCGGGCGTACGAGACGGTGAAGCTCGTGGGTGCCGTGTACCTGGTATGGATCGGGGTGCAGTCGATCCGCCAGGCGAATGCCGGCGGGCCGGGCCGATTCCTCGACTCCGCGCTGCGCGCTCCGCTCGGAATGACGAAGGAAGAGGTGCTGCGCGCTCGGCTCGGAATGACGAAGGAAGAGGTGCTGCGCGCTCGGCTCGGAATGACGAAGGAAGAGACGCTGCGCTTTCCGCTCGGAACGACATCGTCCGGGGGGCGTTCCGAGCGAGCGCAGCGAGTCGAGGAATCGGCACGTGTGCCGGTACGTGGCGGGCACCCCTTCACGCAGGGCTTCCTGACCAACATTCTCAATCCGAAGGTCGCCCTGTTCTATCTGACGTTCCTGCCGCAGTTCATTCCGGCGGGCGCGCCGGTGCTGCGGACCTCGCTCCTGCTCGCGATGATTCACAACCTGCTCGGCTTCGCCTGGCTGTCGGTGTACGCGCGGTTCGTCGACCGGCTGCGCGTCGCCCTCACGCGTCCGGTGGTGAAGGCATGGCTCGAGCGCGTGACCGGCGGCGCGCTCGTGCTGCTCGGCGCACGGCTCGCGTGGGATCGGCGATGAGGCGCGCGCTGCGGGGGGCGGCGGCATCGCTCGGCCTTTTCGTGCTCGGCGCGTGCGGGCGCGGCGACGGGCGGACCGTGCTCACGGTCTATTCGCCGCACGGCAAGGAGCTGCTCGAGTACTACGAGAAGGGATTCGAGGCGGCGCATCCCGGCGTCGACGTGCAGTGGGTCGACATGGGCTCGCAGGAGGTGCTCGACCGGCTGCGCGCCGAGAAAGCCAACCCGCAGGCCGATCTCTGGTTCGGCGCGCCGTCGGAGATCTTCGAGCGCGCCGGCAGCGAAGGGCTGCTGGACGCGTACACGCCGACGTGGGCCGGCGCGGTGCCGCCGGAAGCGCGCGATCCGCAGGGGCGCTGGTTCGGGACGTACATGACGCCGGAAGTCATCGCGTACAACACCGACGCGGTGTCCGCCGCCGAAGCGCCGAAGGACTGGGACGACGTGCTCGATCCGAAGTGGAAGGGAAAAGTGCTCATCCGGAACCCCGTCGAGTCGGGAACGATGCGCGCCATCTTCGGCGCGATCCTCGCGCGCTCGATCGCGCGTACCGGCTCGACGGCGCAGGGGTGGGACTGGTTGCGCAGGCTGGATGGGAACACCAAGGAGTACGTCCTCAACCCCGCGCTGCTCTATCAGAAGCTCGGGCGGCAGGAGGGGACGATCACGCTGTACGACATGCCGGACATCGCGGTGCTGCAGGCGCGAACGAAGACGCCGGTCGGGTTCGTGTTTCCCGCGAGCGGGACGCCACTGCTCGTCGACGCGATCGCGCTCGTGCGTGGGGGCAAGCATCCCGAGATCGCGAAGCAGTTCTACGAGTACGTGACGACGCCAGACGCGTTGCGCGAGGCCGCGATCCGCTTCATCCGAATTCCGGCGCGCACCGATCTGCCGGTGGACTCGCTTCCCGACGTCGTGCGTCGTGCGAAGACGGAGCTCAAGGCGATGCCGCTCGACCCGAAGCTGCTCGCCGACAGTCTCGACAGCTGGATGCAGACCTGGGACAGCAGCATCAGGAACAGCCAGCGAGGCAAGTGAGCGCTCCCGCCGCGCGCGACCCTGGCGAGCGACGGGCGAGCGCGCTCTCGCTCGAGCGCGTGACGCGCCGGTATCCGGGGAACGCGGAGCCGGCGGTCGACGACGTCTCCCTCTCCATCGCCGCGGGCGAGCTGGTGGCGCTCGTCGGCGCGTCGGGATCGGGCAAGACGACGACGCTGCGGATCGCCGCGGGCTACGAGACTCCGGATACCGGAGCCGTGCTCCTCGCCGACGGCGGCGCGACGCGCGACATCACGCACGAGCCGCCGCAGCGGCGCGGGTTCGGCATGGTGTTCCAGCACTATGCGCTCTTCCCGCACATGACGGTCGAGCAGAACGTCGCCTTCGGGCTGGAGGCGCGCGGAGTGCGCAAGACGGAACGGCTCGCGCGCGCCCGCGAGGCGCTCGCCGGCGTCGGGCTCGACGACAAGGCGGCGCGCCAGGTGCAGGCGCTTTCTGGCGGGGAGCAGCAGCGGGTGGCCCTCGCCCGCGCGCTCGTGATCTCGCCGCGCGTCCTGCTGCTCGACGAGCCGCTGTCGAACCTGGATCCCACGCTGCGCCAGACGATGCGCGACGAGCTGCGCGCCACACTGCGGCGCTCGGGGGTCACGGCGCTGTTCGTCACGCACGACCAGGAAGACGCGTTCGCCGTCGCCGACCGGATCGCGATGCTCTCGCGCGGCCGGTTGCTCCAGGTCGGTTCGCCGGAGGACCTCTACCACGCGCCCGCGACGCGCGAGGTCGCCGAATTCGTCGGTCGCGCCGCGCTGCTGCCCGCCGAGCGGCGGGGCGAGGGCGTGTGGGTCACGGTGGGACGCGTCGCCCTCGCCGCGCCGGCGCGCGCCGACTCGCCGAGCGTGAGCGGGACCGATGCGTTGGCTGTCCTGCGTCCCGAGTCGCTCGTGCTCGTGGACGACGACGCGCAGCCGGCGTGGGAGGGGATCGTGGCGGGGCGGCGGTTCGCGGGAGGACACACCGTGTATCAGGTTCGGCTCGAGAGCGGCGCCGTCGTCGAGGTGATGGGCGACGGCGTCGGGGCGCCGGAAGGGGCGACGGTGCGCGTGCGGCTCTCGGGACAACCGCTCGCGGTGGTGCCGGCATGAGGACCGCGCGATGATGCGCGCGGCGCGGCTCCGGCGCCCGCCTGGCGGCTGGGGGGCGGCGTGGATCGCCGCGCTCCTGCTCGCGCTCCTCCTCTGGAGCGTGGTCTACCCCAACGCGGCGATCGTCGTCGGGAGCTTCGAGCGCGGGCTCGGCGACTGGCGCGACTTCGCCGCGAGCCCCGCCGACCGCGACGCGCTCTGGGGAACGATCCTCGTCTCGATCGGCTCGGTGATCGGCGCGCTCCTCGTCGGCGTGCCGCTCGCGTTCCTGCTCACGCGCACCGAGTTCCGCGGACGACGCGTGCTGAGCGGCGTGGCGACGCTGCCCGCCGCGCTGCCGCCGCTCGTCGGCGTCATCGCCTTCCTCTTCCTCTACGGCGAGAGCGGCGTGGTGACGCGCGCGGTGCAGCACGTGCTCGGGCTCTCGTCGGCGCCGTGGACGTTCACCGGGCTCTCCGCCGTCGTGTTCGTCCACGCGTACACGATGTACGTCTACGTCTTCCTGTTCGTGAGCGCGGGGCTGGAGCGCTACGACACGACGCTCGACGAGGCCGCGGCGGGGCTGGGCGCGTCGAAGGCATTCGCGCTCCGGCGCGTCACGCTCCCCCTGCTCACGCCCTCGATCGCCGGCGCGATGCTGCTCGTCTTCATGAGCGCGCTCGGCTCCTTCTCGGCGCCGTACATCTTCGGCGGCGGGGCGCGCGTGCTGGCCACGCAGATCCTCGTCTCGAAGCTGAACGGCGCGATGGGGCTCGCCTACGTGGAGACCACCGTGCTCGCGGTGACGGCGGTGATCGCGCTCCTCGTGCTCAGGCGGCTGGAGGGAAGGCGACAGTACAGCGTCGCCGGAAAGGGGCGCGCGACGCGCCAGGCGCTCCGCTCGCCGCTCGCGCGGCTGCTGCTTCCGCCCGTGGCGGTGCTGATCGTCGTGCTCCTCATCCTGCCGCACGCGATGGTCGTGCTCGTGAGCTTCGCGCGCGACGGCGCGTGGACGACGCAGGTCCTGCCGCCCGAGTACACGCTCGACAACTACCGGCGGCTGGCGAGCGAGAGCGCCCTCTGGCGTCCGATCACGAACAGCGTGGCGATGGGGACGATCAGCACCGTCGCGAACGCGATCGTCTGCTTCGCCATCGCGTACGTCGTCGTCCTGTCGCGTGCGCCGGGCCGGCGCGCGCTCGCGCTGCTCTCGGCGCTCCCATGGGCGATCCCGGCGACCGCGATCGCGCTCGGCCTCGCGGCGACGTTCGACCGAAACGATCCGGCGCAGCTGCGCGTGCTCCTCGTCGGCACCTTCTGGATTCTCCCGCTCGCGTACTTCGTGCGCAACATTCCGCTCGTGACGAGCGCGGTGGAGGGCTCGCTGCGGCAGATGGACCCGACGCTCGAGGACGCCGCGCGGGGCCTGGGTGCGTCGAAGTGGCTCACGCTCCGGCGCGTCGTGATTCCGGCGGCGCGCCCCGGGCTGATCGCCGGCACGATGCTGGCGGGCGTCGCGGCGGTGGGCGAGTTCGTGGCGAGCGTGGTGCTGTACACGCACGCGAGCCGGCCGATCTCGGTGGAGATCCTCTCGCAGATCCGCAACACGGCGTTCGGCACCGCGGCGGGGTACAGCGTGCTGCTGATCGCGCTCGTGCTCGTGATCACGGTGGGAGCGCGCTGGCTGGAGGGGCGGTTCATCGCCGGTGAGGGAATGGTGAACGCAGGGCGGTGAGCGGTCGCGAGCGACGACGCCGGCGTACATTGGGGAATGCGTCCTCCACTCCGCTTCCCCGGCGCGCGCCTCGCGCCAGTCGCGGCGCTCGCCCTCACCGGGTTCGTCGCGCCGCCGATCACCGTCTGGCTCGCCGGCGACTCGACGATGGCGCAGAAGCAGCCGGACAAGCGCCCGGAGACCGGCTGGGGCGAGGCGCTGCAACCGTGCTTCGATTCGACCGAGGTGCGGATCGCGAATCGAGCCGTGAATGGGCGAAGCACGCGCTCGTTCATCGACGAAGGACGCTGGGCGGCGATCGTCGACAGCCTGCACGCCGGCGATTACGTGCTGGTCCAGTTCGGCCACAACGACGAGAAGGTCGGCACGGACCGGTACGCCTCGCCCGAGGATTACGCGCGGAACCTCGCGCGCTTCGCCGCGGACGTGCGCGCACGCGGCGCGCATCCCGTGCTGCTCACCCCCGTGGTGCGGCGCGCCTTCGACGGGAGCACGCTGCGAGACACGCACGGCGCCTATCCCGACGCGGCCCGCCGAGTCGCCCGCGAACAACGCGTACCGCTGATCGACATGACCCGGGCGAGCGCCGGGCTGGTGCAGCGGCTCGGCCCCGATGCGTCGCGCGCCCTCTGGCTCCATCTCGAGCCGGGCGTGAGTCCGAACTATCCCGCCGGCGTGCACGACGACACGCACTTCGATCCGGAGGGCGCGCGCGCCATGGCCGGCCTCGCGCTCGACGCGATGACGACCGCCGTGCCAGCGCTCGCGGCGCATGAGCGGGGGTGTGCGGCGAAGCCATGACCTACCATCGGCCGGTGTATTGACCCCCTCCCTCCCCGGTACAACCTTACCTCCACGGCCGCCGCCGGCCGGATCCCGCCTTGCCGTGCACGGTTCGATGCCGCTCACCGGCCTTCTCACCAATCAGGAGCAGGAGTACGCCCGGCTCGACGCCTTGCTCGAGGCGGTGCCGCTCGCCGTCGCGGTGTTCGACGGGACGCTCTCGCTCGCGGCCACCAATGCGCGGTACCGGGATCTCACGGGCGTCGACGTCGGGCAGACGATCGGGCGCTCGGTGTACGACGCGTTCCCCAACGCACTCGCCGATCTGACGGAGCAGGTCGACATCGCGGCGGGGGGCGTGCCGGTCGTCGCCGTGCGCGTGCCCTTCCAGTACCGCGGCGGGCGCCGACTCGTCGAGGCCACCTTCTCCCCGCTGCTCGACGTGCGCGGCGGACGCGGCCTCCTCTTCGCCGGCAGCGACATCACCGAGCGCGAGGGGCTTCGCGAAGACCTCGCGCGCAGCGTCGCGCAGCTCGAGTCGATCTTCGACGTGCTTCCCGACTCGGTGCGCGTCGTCGACGCGGAGGGAGGCACGGTCCGCTCCAACGCGCAGGCGCAGCAGGAGCACGCCCCCGCCGACCCGCACACGCTGCGCGAGCTCTGGCAGCTCGATCGCCCGCGCACCCTCGGCGGCGTGACGCTGTTCGTGCACGAGCACCCGACGGCGCGCGCGCTGCGCGGCGAGCGGGTGCGCGGCGAGACGCTCGAGGTGCGTCGCGGCGGCGAGCCGGCGGTCATCGAGGTGAACTCGAATCCTCTCTACGATCCGCACAAGCGCGTGCGCGGCGCGGTCACCGTGGAGCGCGACGTCACCGAGCGCACGCGGCTCCAGCAGCGCGTGCAGACGGAAGCCGAGCGGCTCGAGCGGATGGTGCAGGAGCGCACGCGCGAGCTGCTCGCGCTGCAGGAGGCGGCGGCGCGCGACCGGCGGCTCGCCGCGGTGGGCCAGCTCGCCGCCGGCGTGATGCACGACGTCAACAACGCGCTCAACCCGATCATGGCGGCCGCGTACCTGCTCGAGATGAACGCCGACAATCCGGCGGCGGTGCGCGACTATGCGGCGCGGATCGCGCGCGCGGCGGAGACGGGAGCCGCGACGGCGGCGCGGGTGGGCCGGTTCATCCGGCAGGAGCCCCTCCTCGGCGCGCGCGAGGACGTCGTCGATCTCTCGGTGATGGTGGAGGAGGTCGTCGCCATGACGCGGCCGCTCTGGCAGGAGCGCGCGAAGGGTGGCGTGATCAAGCTGGATCAGCGGCTCGCGCCCGAGGTGATGGTGCGCGGGATCGCCGGCGAGCTGCGCGAGGCGCTGCTCAACCTCGTCCAGAACGCGCTGGACGCGATGACGGGCGGTGGCACGCTGGGGATCGTGACCCTCGTCACGGCCTCGGAAGCGAGCGTGGCGGTATCTGACACGGGCACGGGAATGTCCGCCGAAGTGCGCGAGCGCGCGTTCGAGCCGTTCTTCACGACGAAGGGAGTGAACGGCACCGGTCTCGGGTTGGCGGAGGTCTATGGCATCGCACGACGACATCGCGGGCGCGCGGAGATCGAGTCGGCGCCGGGCGAAGGGACGACGGTGCGCCTGATGTTTCCGCCCGCGTCGCCCACCGCTCGCGCCATCGTCGCGCCGCGCGGACCGCGCGAGGGCCGCCGAGTGCTCCTCGTGGAAGATCACGTGGACAGTCGGGAGTTCATGCAGTCGCTCCTCGAGAGCGACGGACACGTCGTGGAAGCGGTCCGGTCCGTGGAGGAAGCGCGCACGCGCATCGCGGCGGCGGGTGCGCTCGACGTGCTGGTGACCGACATCGGACTGCCCGACGGCAGCGGATGGGATCTCGTCGTGTACGCGCGTGAATGCCGGCCGACGTTGCGCATCGGTGTCGTCACCGGGTGGGAGCCGCGCAACGAGCAGGATCCGGCGTGCGACTTCACGCTCCGCAAGCCGGTCGGTGCGACGGATTTGCTCGCGCAGATTGCGGGCGACGGGTGAAGCGTTCAGACTTCACCGCCGCACGCCCCTCCTACCGATAGATCCTCGCAATGGCCGACACGGGCTCCATCCGCATCCTCATCGCGGAAGACGACGACAACGCGCGTACCCTGCTCGTGGAGCTGCTGAACTCCATGGGGCACGTCGTCGTGGCGGAGGTGACGGGTGGGCGCGACGCGATCGAGCGGGCGCGTGACGTCGTCCCCGACGTCGTGCTGCTCGACGTGCACATGCCCGACGGCTCCGGCATCGAGGCGGCAGAGCAGATCGCCGCGCAGGTGCCGGGCGTGGCGGTCGTGCTGTTCAGCGGCGATCAGACGATCTCGTTGAGCGAGCGCGAGGTGGCGGCGACCGCCGCGATCGCGTTTCTCCCGAAGCCGACGCCGCCGCGCGTGCTCGACTCCACGCTGCGCCTCGCGGTGAGCCGCGCGCGCGAGCTGAATTCCGCGCGGAAGGACGCGGACGCGGCGCGCGGCGCGCTCGAGAACCGGAAGACGATCGAGCGGGCGAAGGGAATCCTCATGCGCCGCACCGGGTCGTCGGAGCAGGAGGCGTATCGCATCCTGCAGCGCACGAGCCAGGACCGCTCGGTGCCGATGGTCGAGATCGCGCGGGCAGTGCTGGCGAGCGAGCCGGGGCTGCAGGAGAACGCGAAGGAGAAGTAGGGGGTAGCGGGTAGGGGGTAGGGGGTAGCGAGTAGGTGGTAGGGAGTAGGTAGTAGGGAGTAGGGAGTAGGTAGTAGCGCGAAGCGTCGTCGCTGCAGCAAGCCGTCGACTCACGCGCCAGGCGCCACGCACCACGCCAGATGCCGCATCCGACTCCATCGTTCTCCGGCTACGGCATCGTCAACGGGTTGCGCCTGTACTACGAGCTCCATGGGGCGACGGGCTTGCCGCTCGTCCTCATCCATGGCGGCGGCTCGACGATCGGGACGACCTTCGGCCGGCTGCTCCCGCTCCTCGCGGCCACGCACCGCGTGATCGCCGTGGAGGTTCAGGCGCACGGCCACACGCGCGACGTCGACCGTCCGTTCACCTTCGCGCAGGATGCCGACGACGTCGCCGCGCTGCTCGCGTCGCTGCGCGTCGATCGCGCCGACGTGTTCGGCTTCAGCAACGGCGGTACCACGGCGCTCCAGGTGGCGATTCGCCATCCGGCGAAGGTACGCCGGCTCGTGGTCGCGTCGGCCAACTACTCGCGCGCCGGGATGCAGGACGGGTTCTGGGAGATGATGGCCCAGGGCACCTTCGCCGACATGCCGCAGCTCTACAAGGACGAGTACCTGAAGATCAACCCGGGCGACGACGGGGGCGTGCACGCGCTGTTCGAGCGCGACAGCCGGCGCATGCTCGCGTTCGAGGACATCCCCGACGACGCGCTCCGCGCGATCGAGGCGCCCGCCTTCGTGACGGTGGGCGATCGCGACGTCGTGACGGTCGAGCACGCGCTGGCGCTGTCGCGCCTCCTCCCGAACGCGCGCCTGTGCGTCCTTCCGGGCGGGCACGGAGAGTTCTTCGGCGAGATCGGATTCCCCCACGTCTCCGACCGCACCGTGCGCGCCTTCGCCGATCTCCTCGAGGACTTCCTCGGCGCCGATCGTTAGTCAGCCGCGCTGCGCGCTCTCGCGCCCCACCTCCGCCCTGTCCGCGAGATGCTCGAGCCCTCCCTACGCCGCCGCGGCTTTCGCGTCGGTGCGCGCGTACGCATCCATGCCGAGGCCGAGATAGACGGTGCAGAGCACGAGAGCGGCGGAGATGAGGAAGGGCAGCCCGTGGCTGCGGTCGTAGAGGAAGCCGAACAGGATCGGGAAGATCACGCGCGCGAGTCCGCCGAACGTCTGCTGCACGCCCATGTACAGTCCGCGCTCCCGGCTCGAGATCACGCGCGACAGGAGCGACGTCACACAGGGGAAGGTGAACGCCGTGCCGAGCGGGAGGAACGCCACGGCGATCGCGAGCGGCAGGTACGGCAGCAGCTCGACCGCACGCGCCGGCAGCACGCCGCCGAGCATCGCCGCGACCGCCGCCGGATCGGCGAGCGGACGGATGAACGCCAGCAGCGCGATCCCCGTCGCCAGCAGGACCTGACCGATGCGAGTCAGCCGTGCCTCGCCGAAGCGGTCGACCATGCGGCCGAGAATCAGCGCGCGCGTCACCACGCTCAACGCGCCGATGTAGGCGAAGAAGAAGCCGATCGTGTTCTCCGTGATGCCGAAGCGCGCGGACAGGAGCAGCGCGAGCATCGACATCACCCCCTGGAACGCGCCGATCGCGATGGCGTAGATCCAGATCAGTCGCGACGCCGGTTGCCCCGAGTGGCTGACGACGCGCACGATCGCCTCGCGCGAGCGGGCACGCTTCGTCACGTCCGCTTTCGACTCGGCGGCCTCGATCATGTCGCGCGACTCGCGGAGATAGCGCCAGGCGAAGACGATGTTGAGGCCGCAGAGCGTCGCCGCCACGAGGCCGGGTCCACGGTCCCCCCAGCTGTGCGTCGCCGAGCCGAGGAGCGGCCCGATCGCCACGCCGGCGTTCGTCGCCGCGGAGAGCCAGCCCAGCGCCTTGGCGCGTTCCTCGGGCGCCGTCGCGTCGGCGACGTATGCCTGGATCACGCTCACGGTGCCGCCGCCCGCCCCCTGCACGATCCGCGAGAGGAAGAGGAAGAAGAGCGGATGCGGCAGCGAGAGCGAATAGGCGAAGATGACATACGCGATCACCGACGCGCCGAGCCCGACGAGCAGCGCGGGCCGTCGCCCGTACGCGTCGGAGAAGCGTCCCCACATCGGCGCGCTGACGAGCTGCGCGATGGCGAACGAGCTGATGAGCGTCCCGACGACGAGGCCGCCCGCGCCGAGGGTCTTGGCGTAGAAGGGCAGCAGCGGGATGACCATCAACAGCCCCACCATGTCGATGAAGGCCGTGATCATCAGGATCACCAGCTTGCCGCGGCTCCCCTTCGCTTCCATTCCGTTTCCCACCCTCATTCGATCGTCGTCTTGCCGAGCGCCGCCGGGGCGACGGCGCGACCCACGAGCCCCGCCAGGGCGACGATCGTGAGCAGGTACGGTAGCATCTCGACTAGCTGCGACGGGAGCGCCTGCGTTCCCTGCAGCCGGATCTGCAGGGTTTCCGCCGCCGCGAAGAGCAGGCAGGCGAGCGCGACCCGCGCCGGATCCCAACGCCCGAAGATCGTCGCAGCCAGCGCGATGAAGCCTCGGCCCGCGGTCATCCCGTCGGTGAACTGGTGCTGGTCGAGGGCGAGATACGCGCCGCCGAGCCCCGCGAGCACCCCGCTGAGCGCCACGGCGAGGTAGCGCACGCGCGCCACCGCCACGCCGACCGATGCGGCCGCTGCCGGATGCTCCCCCACCGCGCGCACGCGCAGCCCGAACGGCGTCCGGTAGAGCAGCCACGCCGCGCCGGGCACGACGAGCACGCCGGCCCACACCAGGGGATTCGTCATCAGGGCACCGAAGCCGGTGCCGCTCCCCTGCACGACGAACCCGCCGACGCGCGGCGAGTTGGACGACGAATCGAAGAAGAGCCGGAGCAGAAACCGCGTGAGCCCGATCGCCAGCAGATTGATCGCGATGCCGACGACCACCTGATCGGCACGGAAGCGGATCGAGCTGACCGCGTACAGCAGCGCGAGCGCCGCTCCGCCCACGACCGCGGCACCCGCGCCGATCCACGGGGAACCGGTGACGAAGGTCGCCCACACGGCGCAGAATGCGCCGCCGAGCATGTACCCCTCGAGCGTCAGCCCGATGAGCCCCGCGCGCTCCGTGATCACGCCGCCCGCGGCGGCGAGCAGGTACGGCACCGCGATGCGCAGCGTCGCCGCGAGATAGGCGAGCACGCTCACCGCTCGGCGCTCCGCGTCGCGCCGCGCAGCAGCCGCCGCACCTCGGGCACCGACGTCGCCACGGCGAGGATCACCACGGCTTGCAGCACGTCCACCATCTGCTTCGGGACGAGCGCGTTCACGGCGAGCCCGCCCTGCGACAGCGTCGCGAAGAGCAGCGCGGCTACCGTGATCCCGAACGGATGGCTGCGCCCCACCAGCGCGACGGCGATGCCGAGGAACCCGGCGCCCGTGGCGAACCCCTCTTCGTAGTACTGCTTGTAGCCGAGCACGAAGTTCAATCCGCCGAGCCCCGCGATCGCTCCCGACAGGGTGAGCGCCTGCCAGGTGATCCGCGCCACGCTCACGCCCGCGTACTCGGCCGCGCGCGGCTGCAATCCCACCGCGCGCAGCTCGAACCCGCGCCGCGTGCGAAAGAGGAGCCAGCCGAGCGCCGCCGCCGTGACGATCGCCAGGACGAGGGTCGCGTTCGCCGCCGAGCCGTGGAACGCCGGCAGCACGCCGGCGACGCGCGGGAGCGCCCCGCTCCGGATGGGAGGGGTGTGCAGCGTCTCGGGCACGTGCAGGTGGGCCGACGTGAGATATCCCAGCAGCGCGAGGACGACGAAGTTGAGCATGATCGTCACGATCACCTCGTGCGCGCCGAACCGCGCCTTGAGCACGCCCGGTATGGCGCCCACGACGCCACCTCCCGCCGCCGCGGCCACGAGATACAGAGGAAGACAGACGAGCCACGGCAGTCCGCTCGGCAGCGCGAGCCCGGCGAGCGCGGCGCAGAAGCCGCCCGCGGCGAGCTGGCTCTCCGCGCCGATGTTGAACAGCCCCGCCCGCAGGCCGACCCCGACGGCGAGCCCGGTGAACACGAGCGTCGTCGCCTTGTAGAGGACCTGGCCGAACCCGTACGCATTCCCCCACGTCCCCTCGAGGAGCAGCCGGTACACCGCGCCCGGCGATTGGCCGAACGAGAGGATCAGCAGGTCACCTACGACCGCCGCGACGAGCAGGGCGACGACCGGCGGCAGCACGGCCTCCTCCAGCGCCGCGCGCCGCGACGCGCGGTCGCTCGCCGGCGACGCCTCGGCCGGCGACGGCACGTCGCCGACCCGCATCATCGTCGGATCGGTAGCGCTCACGCCGCGTGTTCCACGCCCGTCATGTATTCGCCGAGCGCCTCCGCCGACGCCTCGCCGCGCGGCAACGTCGCCACGAAGCGGCCGCCGTACATCACGGCGATGCGGTCCGAGAGCGCGAGCAGCTCGGCCAGATCGGCGGAAACGAGCAGCACCGCTTTTCCCTCGTCGCGCGCCGCGCGCAGCCGCGCGTGAATGAATTCGATCGCGCCGACGTCCACCCCGCGTGTGGGCTGCGCGGCGAGCAGGACGCGGAAGTCGCGCGCGAGCTCACGCGTGACGACGACCTTCTGCTGGTTCCCACCCGACAGGGCGCGCACGGCGAGCGACGGGTCGGCGGGCCGGATGTCGTACCGCGCGATCAGCTCGCGCGCGTGCGCGAGGATCCGCCGCCCGTCGAGCATCGCGCCGCGCGTGAACCGGTGCTGCTGGCCGAGGACGAGGTTCTCGGCGACGGAATAGTCGAGGACCAGCGCGCGCTCGTGCCGGTCCTCGGGGACGTGCGAGATCCCCGCGTCGCCGCGCCGGCGCACGTCGAGCGCGCGGAGATCGCGGCCGCCGAGTGCGATCGTTCCCGACGTCGCCGGCCGCAGTCCGGCGATCGCTTCGACGAGCTCGCGCTGCCCGTTCCCCTCGACGCCGGCCACGCCGAGGATCTCACCGGCGGCGACGGCGAGCGACACCCCGCGCACCGCGAGCAGACCGGGCGCGCGCTCCACGACGAGATCGCGCACCTCGAGCATCGGCGGCCGCGCGTCCGTCGCCGGCGGTCGAGTCTCGGCCGCGTCGGCCGCGAGCACGACGTCACGCCCGACCATCGCGCGGGCGATCGCCTGTGGCGTCGCGTCGTGCGTCGCCATGCGCGCGACCGTGCGACCGGCACGCATCACCGTGATGGCATCGGAGATCTCGACCACCTCGTCGAGCTTGTGCGTGATGAGCACGATCGTGCCGCCGGCGTCGCGCAGCCGCTCGAGCACGCGCCAGAGCTCGCGCACCTCGGGTGGCGACAGCACCGCCGTGGGCTCGTCGAGCACGACGAGCCGCGCGCCGCGATACAGCGTCTTGAGGATCTCGACACGCTGCGCCTGGCCGACGGAGAGCTCCGCGACGCGCGTGCCGACCGGCACGTCGAGCCCCGTCTCCTCGCTCAGCCGCCGCACCTCGCGCTCGGCGGCGGCGCGGTCGAGCGCGAGCCCGCGGCGCGGCTCCGCGCCGAGCGTGACGTTCTCCGCCACGGTGAGCGTCGGCACGAGCATGAAGTGCTGATGCACCATCCCCACGCCGGCGGCGATCGCGCCGGCGGTCGTCCATCCGGTGACGTCGCGGCCGTCCACCTCGACCGTGCCGGCGTTCGGCGCGTACATGCCGGCGAGCACGCGCACGAGCGTCGATTTCCCCGCGCCGTTCTCGCCGACGAGCGCATGGATCTCGCCGCGTGCGACCTCGAGCTCGGCGCCGCGGGTCGCCTGCACCGTGCCGAACGACTTCACGATGCCGCGCATTCGCACGAGCGAGGGGGGAGAAGGGGGGAGGCCCGGAGGGGAGTCTCGCATGCGAAGGCCGAAGGTCAACGCGCGCGGCGCGCCGCCCGTTGCGCGCGGAGCACTCGGCTAGCGCTCGGTGGGGACGACGATGCGGCCGGCGACGATGTCGCGGCGGAGCGCCTCGAGGGTCGCGTGCACGTCCGGAGGGACCAGCGTCTCGTTGTTGCGGTCGTACACGTAGCCCACACCCTGCTCGGCCAGGCCGTACCGATGGATGCCGCCGGTGAAGCGGTGCGCCTGCACGCGGCGGATCATGTCGTACACCGCGTTGTCGACGCCCTTCACCATCGACGTGAGCACGTAGCCCGGGGCCTCGCTGTACTGGTCCGCATCGACGCCGATCGCGAGCTTGTTCGCCTGACGCGCCGCCTCGAGCACGCCGAGTCCGGTGGATCCGGAGGCGTGGAAGATCACGTTGACACCCTGCTGATACTGCGACAGCGCGATCTCCTTGCCGCGGCCAGGATTGCGAAACGCTTCCGGCGTGACGCCGGCGTACTGCGCGATCACGGTGCAATCGGGACAGACATGGTGCACACCCGCCGCGTAGCCCGCCTCGAACTTGCGGATCTGCGGCGAATCCATCCCTCCGACGAAGCCCACCTGCTTCGACTTGCCGACGAGCGCGGCGAGCGCGCCCACGAGAAAGGAGCCCTGTTCCTCGCGGAAGACGAGCGCGGCGAGGTTCGGCGGCGGCTCGGCGATGCGGCCGGCGCGGTTCGTCGCCAGGGCGAAGTCGACGCCGGCGAACTTCGTCTCGGGATACTCCTTCGCCAGCTGCGTGAGATCGTCGCTGAAGATGAAGCCGACGCCGACGACGAGGTCCATCCCTTCGGCGGCGAGCAGCCGGAGGCCCGACTCTCTATCCGAGCCCTCGCCAGGCTCGATGAACCGTGCGCGGACACCGAGCTCGCGTTCGGCGCGCTCGGCGCCGAGGTACGCGCCGTCGTTGAACGACTTGTCGCCGCGTCCGCCGAGGTCGAACACGACGCCGACGTCGATCGCGTCGCCCGCCGGGGGCCGCGCGGCGCCGGCGGGATGGCGGAAGAGCAGCGCCACGTGGACGACGAGCAGCACGGCCACCAGCAGGAGCAGCTTCCGCATGATCGCGAAAGCTACTCCACGCTGGATTCACCGCACCCTCAGCCCCAGACCTGCTCCGTCGTCAGCGGACGTCCGTTCTCCAGCACCGACTTGAGGTCGCTGAGGATCCACAGCCAGCCGCCGCCTTCGCCCGGACCCTGCTTGTCGCCGGCGACCATCGCCGCGTGGCCTGGACGCTGCGCGAGATCATGGATGACGCTGAGCCGGCTCACGCCCCCCTTGCCCTCGAGGATCTCGTAGGTGAGGCGGGTGAACCCCTCCGCGGCGAGCCGGGGATCCATCGCCATGCGCCAGGTGATCACCAGCCGGCGCGGCGGGTCCGCCTCGATCACTTCGCCGTCGACGACGACCTCCGGCGCGCCCATCGCGAGCATGCCGGCGTTCGCGTGCCCGCGATACGTGCCGCCCGGACGCAGCTCGAACTCGTCGCGGAGCCCGTAGCCGAAGCGCTGAGTCCACTCGGGATCGGTGATCGCCGTCCAGATCGCCTGCGGCGTGGCGCGGATGAAGATGCGGTAGATCTGCGTCGTGCTGGCCGCGTCGGCCGGTGCCGTTGCCGTCATGCCGATTCCTCCTCCAATCGTTTCTTGAGATCGGTGAGCGCCGACACGCGGCGCTCGGTGAACTTGTCGATCCATCGGTCGTGGATGAGCCGGATCGGCACGACGTTGAGAAAGTGCAGCTTCTCGCGTCCGACCTTGCGGCTCACCACCAGCCCCGCCTGCTCGAGCACGCGGAGGTGCTTCATGACGCCGAACCGGGTCATCGCCAGCTCCGACTCGAGCTCGGTGAGCGTGCGCCCATCGCGCGCGAACAGCCGGTCGAGGAGAAACCGTCGGGTCGGATCCGCGAGCGCCTTGAACACGCGGTCGTCGTCGTCCGTCATGGCGACATAATACGTGACCAAATGGTCACCTGTCAAGGACAGGGCACGGCCGTCCGCGTATCATGCGTGCGGTCCAGGTGCGAGGGCATGTGACGCGCGAACCGATCGTGCTGAGCTGGAGCGGTGGCAAGGACAGCAGCCTCGCGCTCGCGGCGCTGCGGGCCGATCCGGCATACGAGGTCGTCGCCCTGCTCACGAGCGTGACGCGCGGCTACGAGCGCGTGAGCATGCACGGCGTGCGGCGCGCGCTCGTCGCGGCGCAGGCGTCGCGCGCCGGTCTTCCGTTGTTCGACGTCGAGCTCGAGGCGCAGTCGTCCAACGACGCCTACGAGCGCGCGTTCCTCGACGGACTCGCACGCGTGCGTGCGACGTATCCTGCCGTGCGCCGAGTCGCGTTCGGCGACCTCTTCCTCGCGGACGTCCGCGCGTATCGCGAGCGGCTGCTCCAGCCGACGGCGTTCGAGCCGCTCTTCCCGCTCTGGGGACGCGACACGGCGGCGCTGGCCCAGGAGTTCATCGCGGCGGGGTTTCGTGCGACGCTCGTGTGCGTCGACACGCAGCAGCTCGCCCCATCGTTCGCCGGCCGCGAGTTCGATCGCCAGCTCCTCGCCGATCTACCCGCCAGCGTGGATCCGTGCGGGGAACGCGGCGAGTTCCACACGTTCGTGTCCGCGGGACCGGTGTACTCCGCGCCGATCCGCGTGCGCGCCGGCGAGGTGGTGCTGCGCGATGAGCGATTCGCGTTCTGCGACCTGCAGCCGTCAGGCGACACGGCCTCGGGCTGAGCGCGCCGGCCGCGAACGTGCGCAGTTCTCGGACGTCTCCGAATCTCAGCGAGCGCGACATGTCCACGCCACACCTCTTCACCCCCCTGCGCAGCGGCGAGCTGGAGCTCGCCAACCGCATCGTCATCGCGCCGATGTGCCAGTACTCGGCGGTCGACGGCTGCATGACCGAATGGCACCTGATCCATCTCGGCCATCTCGCGCTGTCCGGTGCGGCGCTCCTCACGATCGAGGCGACCGCCGTGGCACCGGAGGGACGGATCACCTACGCCGACGTCGGCCTCTGGTCGGACGACACGGAGGCCGCGATGGCGAGGACGCTCGCGAGCGTGCGGCGGTGGTCGGACATGCCCATCGCGATCCAGCTGGCGCACGCGGGGCGGAAGGCCTCGGGCGAGGTGCCGTGGAAGGGCGGGTTGCAGATCCCGCCGGACGCGCCGAACGGGTGGCAGACCGAGGCGCCCTCGCCGATCCCGTTCGCGGAGGGGCTGCATCCGCCTCGCGCGCTCGATCGCGCGGGGCTGCGGCGCGTGCGCGAGGCCTTCGCCGCGGCGGCGCGCCGAGCGGCGCGCATCGGCATCGACGCGGTGCAGCTCCACAATGCGCACGGCTACCTCCTCCACGAGTTCCTCTCGCCGCTCTCCAATCGACGGACCGACGAGTACGGAGGGAGCCTCGACAACCGGATGCGGTTTCCGCTCGAGGTGTTCGACGCGGTGCGTCAGGCGTTCCCTCCCGAGCGCACGGTGAGCGTGCGTGTGTCCGGCACGGACTGGGTGCAGGGCGGGTGGGACCTCGAGCAGACGATCGAGTTCGCGCAGGCGCTGGAGACGCGCGGGTGCGCGGTGGTGCACGTGTCGAGCGGTGGGCTCTCGCCGGCGCAGCGGATCCCGGTGGGCCCGAGCTATCAGGTGCCGCTCGCGCGCGCCGTGAAGCAGGCGACGTCACTCGTGGTCGTCGCCGTCGGGTTGATCACGGGCTTCGAGCAGGCGGAGGCGATCGTCGCGACCGGTGACGCCGATCTCGTCGCGCTCGCGCGGGCGATCCTGTACGATCCGCGCTGGCCGTGGCACGCCGCGGCCCACCTCGGCGCGCGCGTGAAGGCGCCGCCGCAATACTGGCGGTCGCAGCCGAAGCAGTACCGCGACCTGTTCGACGCGTCCTGAGCTCGGCCTTTGCCTCGGAGGAGCAGCCACGGAGAGCACGTCGGCACTGCCCCGATGGGCCCGCCACGCTGCACCCTGGCGAGTCGAACGGCAGACCGGACGCCTCCTCCTTCGCCTGCACTCTCCGCCTGCCTCCTCCGGCAGTTTCTCGGCTACTATGAGGTACACATCGCGGTCGAGGTGAACCGATGCCCCTGGCGGACCGCTTCCGCACGCACGACGTCGAGAACCAGCCGCCGCCACTGGCGCCGTACGACGCCTACGCCACCGACCTCCCCCTCCGCGAGGCGCTCGCGCGCGAGGGAGGCGCTTGGGCCGAAGACGACGTCGCCGCGTACGGCCTCGTGACCGGCGGCGAGGAGATGGCCCTCGGGGTCGCGGCGAACGAGAACCGGCCGAAGCTCCGCGCCTTCGACGGCTACGGCCACCGCCGCGACGACGTCGAGTTTCATCCCGCCTATCACCGGCTGATGGAGCTCGCCGTCGCGCACGGTGTGACGAGCTTCGCCTGGCGCCATGCACGGCGCGAGGGAGCACACGTCGCGCGCGCGGCGCTGACGTACCTGCACAATCAGGCCGACCAGGGAACGAGCTGCCCGCTCACGATGACGTACGCCTGCGTGCCGGCGCTCGAGGCCCAACCGGAGCTTGCGCGCGAGTGGCTGCCGCGCGTCCTTGCGACCACGTACGACGGGCGCTCGATCCCCGCGCCGGACAAGGCGGGGAACACCGTCGGCATGGGGATGACCGAGAAGCAGGGCGGCTCCGACGTGCGCGCGAACACGACGCGTGCGACGCCGGTGAGTGCGCCGGGAGCCGGCGCGCTCTACGAGCTGGTGGGGCACAAATGGTTCTTCTCCGCGCCGATGTGTGATGCGCATCTCGTGCTCGCGCAGGCGGACGAGGGACTCTCGTGCTTCCTCCTGCCGAGGTTCGCGCCGGACGGTGCGCGCAACGCCGTGCGGATCATGCGGCTCAAGGACAAGCTCGGCGACTGGAGCAACGCGAGCGCCGAGGTGGAGTTCACGGGTGCCCTGGCGTGGATGGTCGGCGAGCCGGGTCGCGGGATCGCGACGATCCTCCAGATGGTGATGCTGACGCGGCTCGACTGCCTCGTCGGTTCCGCGAGCATCATGCGGCAGGCGCTCGTGCAGGCCGTGCATCACGCGCGGCACCGGCGCGCGTTCGGCACGGTGCTGGCCGAGCAGCCGCTGATGCGCAACGTGCTGGCCGACCTCGCCCTCGAGTCGGAAGGGTCGACGGCGCTCGCGCTGCGCGTGGCGCGCGCGGTGGACGCGAGCGCGCGCGACGAGCGGGAGCGCGCACTCGCGCGCGTGGCGACCGCGGCCGGCAAGTACTGGGTCTGCAAGCGGTGTCCGCCCTTCGTGAACGAGGCGCAGGAGTGCCTCGGCGGCGCGGGCTACGTCGAGGAGTCGATTCTGCCGCGACTCTACCGCCAGGCGCCGCTCAACTCGATCTGGGAGGGCAGCGGCAACATCCAGTGCCTCGACGTGCTGCGCGCGCTGCGCCGCGAGCCGGAGAGCGGCGAGGCCTTCTTCGCCGAGCTGGATGCGGTACGGGGCGGGAACCGCCTGCTCGACACCGAGACGCGCGCGCTGCGCACCGCGCTCGCGAACGACCACGACCTCGAGGCGCAGTCGCGGCGGCTCGTGGAGCGGATGGCGATGGCGCTCGAGGCGTCGTGCCTCGTGCGCGGCGGCAACGTCGCGATCGCCGACGCGTACTGCGAGAGCCGGCTCGGGCGCGGGCATGGCGTCGCGTTCGGGACGCTGCCGACGACCGCGCCGCTCGAGGCGCTGATCGAGCGCGCGCTCCCCCTCGCCGCGGGGGCGGGATGACCGCGCGCGGATGATCCGGCGCTCGAGCAAGCCGCTGGCCCTCGCGCTCGCGCTCCTCGTCCCGCTGACGGCGCGTGGGAGGGTCGCGGACGCCGGGGAGAGCGGGGGCTATCTGCGCGCGGAAGACTTTCCCGGCGAATCGGTGCCGGACCGGATCCGGGCCGCGATCGCCGCGCTCCCCGCCGCCGGCGGCATCGTCGACGCGAGCGCCTATACGGGAACGGAGCGTGTCGCGCGAACGATCGCGCTCGGTTCGCCGACGAAGCGCGTGGAGCTGCGGCTCGGCAGCATCACGTTCGTCGGCAGCGACACCCTGTTCGAGCTGTTCGACGGGGCGAAGCTCGTCGGCAACGGCCACACGACGCTGATCCAGGCGGACGGGGCAAATCTCGCGGCGCTCGTCGTCGGACGGCGCATCGCCGATTGCGAGATCGCGAATCTCACCGTCGACGGCAATCGCGCGCACAACCGCGGCGCGGGCAGCGCGATCGCACTGCACTCGGTGAAGCGCTGCTCGCTCCACGGTCTCGTGGTCCGCAACACGGTCGGGCGGGAGCATCCCGGCATCGCGTTCCACGACGACGGCAACGAGGACAACACCGTGGAGCACACCCTCGTGGAGGACATCGGCACGACCGGGAGCGGCGACGGCATCTACGTCTCGGGGCCGGGAAACCGCGTGCTGTTCAACGACGTGCGGCGCACGACCGACTTCGGCATCGTCGGGGAATCGTGCGCCGGATGCGTGATCATGGGGAACCACGTCACCGAGGCACCGGCCGGGATCGCCGTCGGGAGCGGCGTCGCCAATCGTCGCGCGGCGGCGAACGTCGTCGAGGGGAACGTCGTCGTCGGCGGCCACAGCGGCGCGTGGGGAATGATCAGCGTCTACCGGATCCACGGCGCGGCGCCGGTGTCGACGATCGTGCGCGGCAACGTCGTGCGCGAGGTTCGCGAGGGACACGGGATCCTCGTGTCCGAGGCGGAGCAGGTGTCGCTCGAGGGAAACCTGCTGGCCGACATCGGCGTCGCCGGCTCGAGCTACGGGATTCTGGTGCGCAACAGCCGCGACGTGAACATCGTCGGCGGATCGATCGACCGGACGGGCAGCTTCGGCATCGGCATCGGCGGGAGCGCCAACGTGGCCGTCGCGAACGTGCTCATCACCGACGCGAGCCGCTCGAGCACCATCAGCGCCGGCGTCGGCCTCGACGTCGTGCGTGGACGCAGCACGTCGATCAGCCTCCGCGGGCTGCACGTGTTCGACCGCGACACGGTGCGGGCCGCGAAGCGCATGTCCTACTGCATCGACTTCGCGCAGGGAGGCACGGCGGCCGGCGTCCTGCTCGACGGGAACCTGTTCGACGACGGCGTGAACGCGATCGGCTGCCGGAGCGGCACCGTCCGGATCGGGAGCGCCGTTCGGGTCCGGACCGACTGACGTCCGCTCGCCGGGGCGCGAGCGCGGACTGCCACGACGCCGCGCCGGGCGCTAGGCTTCGCTCCCGAGCCCATGCGCCGATTTCTTCCCTTCGCCCTCTTCGGGGCGGTCCTCTCCTGCAGCGACGCGACGACCGCCACCGCGCCGCCCGTCGAACCGGTGGCGACGTACGTGTATGCGCACTCGTTCGGCGGCGCGACGCTCGGCGAGCGGATCAGCGCCGCGATCGCCGCGCTGCCCGAGACGGGGGGCGTGGTGGACGCCACCGATTTCGCCGGCGCGCAGCGGATCGATCAGACCGTCGCCCTCGGATCCGCCACGAAGCCCGTCGAGCTGCGACTGGGCAACGTGACGATCTCGGCGTCCGTCGTTCCGTTCGAGCTTCACGACGACGCGAAGCTCATCGGCAACGATCTCACGCTCGTGACGCAGGACAGCGGCGCGAACCTGGAATGGCTGGTCACCGGCACCGGCCTGTCGAACTGCGAGATTGCGCACCTCACCATCGACGGCAACCGCGCGGCCAACACGCAGCCGGGAAGCGGCATCGGCCTCCACACCGCGGCGCGCTGCTGGGTGCACCACGTGGTGGTGCGGAACACGGTCGGCAACTTCCACCCCGGAATCGCGTTCTTCGACGACGGCAATTCGGACAACACGATCGAGTACAATCGCGTCGAGAACATCGGGACGCTGACCGACTACGCCGATGGGATCTACGTCGCCGGGCCCGGGAACAAGATCCTCTTCAACCGCATCCGGAACGCGACCGATTTCGGGATCGTCGGGGAGACCTGCGCGGGCTGCGTCATCGAAGGCAACGACATCTCCGGTACGCCGGCGGGCATCGCCATCGGGAGCGGCATCGCCGGGTTCACCTCGCCGGGCAACGTGGTCGCCTCCAACACGATCACCGGGGGGTCCACCACGACGTGGGGGATCATCTCGGTCTACCGCACGGGAGGCTCGTCGCTCGTGAGCACCGTCGTCCAGGGGAACGTCGTGCGCAACGTCGCCAACGGACACGGCATCTTCGTCAGCGACGCGGACCAGGTGTCGCTCAACGGCAACGTGCTGACGAGCATCGCCCCGTCGGCCGAGAGCTACGGGATCTTCGTCAAGGACAGCCGCAACGTGAGCATCGTCGGCGGGACGATCGATTCCACGGGCGGGTACGGCATCGGCATCGCCAGGAGCGCCAACGTCGCCGTCGACGGCGTGGTGATCACCGACACCGGACGCTCGAGCTACTACTGGGCGGGCATCGCGCTCGATGCGCTCGCCGGCAACAGCACGTCGATCAGCCTCACGAACCTGCACATCTTCGATCGGGATCCGGTCATCGACACCAAGCGGATGTCGTACTGCATCGATCTCGCGCAGGGGGGCACGAACTCGGGGATCGTCGTCGGCGGGAATCTGTACGACGACGGGGTCAACGCGACGGGGTGTCGGAACGGGAACCTGCACATCGGGAACGCGCTCCGGGTGACGACCTACTGAGCGCTCGCGCGGCACGGAAGGTCTCGGGCGGCGACGCGGAACGAACCACACACCAACACACCAACACACCAACACACCAACACACCAACACACCAACACACCAACACACCAACACACCAACGCACCGCCCTCCACGGCGTAGCCGCGAAACGACTCATGTCTGCTCTGCTTCTCCACCCCTGGCCCTGGTACGTCGCCGGTCCGGTGATCGGGCTGTTCGCGCCGCTGCTGCTCTGGCTCGGCAATCGGCTGTTCGGCGTGTCGAGCAATCTCCGGCACCTGTGCGCGGCGATCGGGCCGCGTGGCTTGCCGTATCTCAGCTACGACTGGCGGCGCGAGGGCGGGTGGAACCTCGCATTCGTCGCGGGAATCCTCGTCGGCGGGGTGCTCGCCGGCCTCGTGTTCCGGAATCCGGAGCCGATCGCGATCTCCGACGCGACGCGCTCGGCGCTCGCGGCGCTCGGGATCCACGACTTCACGGGGCTCGTGCCGCGCGAGCTCTTCGCGTGGTCGAGCCTCACGACGCTGCGTGGATGGCTGCTGATCGGCGGCGGCGGGTTCCTCGTCGGCTTCGGCACGGCGTACGCCGGCGGGTGCACATCCGGCCACGGCATCACCGGCGTCGCCAATCTCGAGACGCCGTCGTTCGTCGCGCTCGCGGGATTCTTCGCGGGCGGGCTGCTCGGCACCTTCGTGCTGCTGCCGCTCGTGCTCGGAGCGTTCCGGTGACTCCGGCCGCCGGTGTGGAGCGCGACGTCGAGCGACGTCCGCGGTCGTCGACGTTCGGCGTCGCTCCGTCGCGCGGGCCGTACGCGCCTGGACTCTGGATCTATCTCCTCGTCGGCATCCTCTTCGGCATCACGATCACGAAGGCCGAGGTGATCTCGTGGTTCCGGATCCAGGAGATGTTCCGCTTCCAGGGGTTCCACATGTTCGGCATCTTCGCCACGGCGCTGCCGACGGCGATCGTCAGCGTGCAGCTCCTCAAGCGGCGGTGGGGACGCACGCTCGGGGGCGATGCCATCGTCGTTCCGCCGAAGACGCTCGGCCGCGGCGTTCGCTACGCCGTCGGCGGGACGATCTTCGGCTTCGGCTGGGCGCTCACCGGCGCGTGCCCCGGGCCGCTGTTCGCGCTGCTCGGCAGCGGCGTCGGCGTCATGAGCGTCGCGATCGCGAGCGCGATGCTCGGCACCTGGACGTACGCGCGCGTGCGCGACCGCTTGCCGCACTGAGTGGGCTCGGGGCGCGCCGCGCGCGACGCCTCACGCCGTTCCTGCCGCGCGCCGGCCGCGACCGAGCTGGAAGAAGATCAGCAGCGCCAGCGGGAAGACGACGGCGAGGATCGTCGAGGCGATCGACATCCACGGATGGACCGTGCGCACGAGCACGACGAGCCCGAGCCACGCGACGGCCGAGAGCTGCGCCAGCGGCGCGGCACGACGCGAGCGGCCGAGCATGGCCACACCCGCGGCGAGGAGAAGCGCTCCCAACACGAGCGCGAGGAGCACGACGGAGAGCGGTAATGCGCCGTCGCGCACGCCCCCCGCCGAGAGCTCCACGATCGCGTTGACCGCCTGCAGCGCGCCGATCAGCACGGCGAGAATGCCCATCGTCTTCATGTGTGTCTCCGTCGGAGGAGAGAGGTGGTCCCGATACGCGCACAGCGTGCTGACCCGCTCTGCGGGCGCGCTGCGCGCGAGGTCGAGCACGATGCCCGTCCAGAATCGGATGTCGGCGCCGCCTGCGTCGCGCCGGGCATCGCGGAAGGCGAGCGAAAGCTCGGCACCGTACTCAGCGCGGAAGCGATCCGGATACAGGTGGAGCAGCAGCTCGTAGACGCGCTCGTCGGCGCTGGCGGGGCGATTCATGCGGGCCTCGGTCGCAACAGCTTCTTGCGCCGCGCCTCGCTCACCATGGCCTCGAGCCGGCGTGCCTCGGCGCGCGCGACGGCATAGCCGAACTTCGTGATGCGGTAGTAGCGCCGCCGCTCGTCGTCGAGCGCCTCGTCGGGCCGCTCGCCCGCCTCCTCCACGAGCCCACCCTCGAGCAGCCGTTTCAGCGACCCGTACAGGGTGCCGGGCCCGAGCCGCACCGCGTCGGCGGTCCGCTCGGCCACCTCGCGCATGATCGCGTACCCGTGCCGGTCCTCCCCGACGAGCGCGAGAAGGATCTGAAAGGTTGCCGGCGTGAGCGGCAGCTCCGCGTCCGGATCTCGTTCCTCTCTGCCGGCCATGATTTCCTCACCCGGGGAGCTATGACGAGCAACGGTATATCGCCTGGCGATATAGTAAGCCCACCCGTATGGCGCCGTCAAGAGCAACGGCCCCGGCACACCGTAGCGTCCCGAGGCCATGGCCACCTCACCAACTCACCAACTCACCAGCTCCTCACATCACCTACTCACCGCTGCTCGAACGTCATCGCGTCGACCGTCACCATCGGATCGAACTGCCCGACGTCCCGATCCGGCGAGCGCAGCACGACGTACACTGCGTGTTCGCCAGACGAGGCGATGTCGATCGACTGCGTCGTCCAGGCGTCGCTCGCGGGGCGGACGTTCGCGCCGCCGAGGAGCATGCCGCTCGGGCTGCCGTCGCGAAGCTCGACGGTGAACGGATGCCGGTTCTCCGTGCCGTGGAAATCGATCGTCACGCGCGCGACCCCGCTGAGGTCGAGCCGCCCGAGCGAGAACGACGAGGTGTCGGCGTACGCGGTGACGAGCATGTGGGTCGTCCCGTCCGCGCCCTGGCCCGAGGTGATGCCGATGTTGCGCAGCGCCGTCGCCGTCGAAGCCGGCACGCGTGGCGAGCGGAGGATGACCACCGCCGTGTCGGCGAGCGGGCCGATGCCGTTGCGCGGCTGATCGGCGTAGATCGCTTGCAGGCGATACGCACCGTCGCGCGTGCCGGCGTGCATGGTGAGGGGAACGTGTCCGCGGGGGGCGAGCTTGTTCGAGCGCAGCGACAGGATGTACGCGACCATCGCGCGGCGATCGTCTTCCGAGATCGTCGGGTGCGGCGGCATGACGCGATCGCCCCACACGCCGGTGCCGCCCGTGGCGACCTTGGAGACGAGCTGCACGAGCGCCTCCGGGTGGCCGGCGTAGCGCTGCGCGACCGCGGTGTACGACGGGCCCACCGAGGTGTTGTCGATGCCGTGGCAGGCGAGGCAGTCGCTCTTCCGGATGAGCGCGAGCCCTTCGGGCACCGAGGCGGCCTGCCCGCCGCCGCTCGCCGCCGCTCGAGCCTCCGCCGCGCCGCCTGACGCGAACGACATGGTGACGAGCACCCTCGAGGGATCGATGCCGGCGCCGAGCCGGCCGTCTTCCGGGTCCGCGACGTTCACGTCGTACGTCAACGTCTCCCCCTCGCGGTAGAAAGAACGGTTCCCTTCAATGCCGATGGTCACGGTGGGAGGCGCGTTGCCGACGAGGATGTCCGTCGCCGCCTCGGTTTCGGCACCGCGCGTGTCGCGCACGCGCAGCCGCACGTGATGCCGGCCCGGCGCCGTAAAGGCCTGGGTGATGCGCGCACCAGCGCGGTCGGGCACGCCGTCGATCGACCAGGTGAATTGCACGGAGTCGTTCGGATCGCGATCGAAGCTCGAGTCGGCGGAGAGCTCGACCGTGAGCGGCGCGGCGCCCACCGTGCGCGATGCGACGAGCTTCGCCACCGGCGGGCGATTGCCCGGATGATACGTGATCCGGCTCAGTCGCGCGTTCGGATTCTTCGCGTTCCAGTAGGTGCCGTACTCGAGCACGTAGAGCGAGCCGTCGCTCCCCAGCTCGACGTCGACCGGATGATCGAAGGTGAACTGCGACAGGAAGGGCTCCATGCGGAGGAAGTCGCCGCTGGGGGACAGCGTCGTCGCCATCATCCAGCCGCGCATCCACTCGTAGTGGATGAACTTTCCGTCGTAATACTCGGGGAGCCGAACGGCGGAGCCGGCGAAGTCGTCGTAGTGGTAGACGGGTCCCGCCATCGCCGTGCGGCCGCCCTCGCCGACGAGCGGGAAGATCGTGCTCCGCTCGTACGGGTAGTAGATCATCGCCGGCTGCGGTGGCGGGAGCACCTTCGCGCCCGTGTTGTTCGGCGAGGTGTTGACGGGGTGCTTCGGATCGAAGAAGTCGAAGAGCTGCTTCGTCGTGAAGTTGTAATTGCGGTACGGGCGGTTGTTCGCGATGAACATCGGCCAGCCGAAGTTGCCGGCGTGTCTCGCCTGGTTCACCTCGTCGAACCCTTCGGGGCCGTACACGGAATCCCGGCGCGCGTCGGGCCCGACCTCGCCCCAGTAGAGCCATCCGGTGTGCTGGTCGACGCTGATGCGGTACGGGTTGCGGTCGCCCATGACGTAGATCTCGGGGCGACCTTCCTTCGGATCGGCGAACAGATTCCCGGGCGGGATGGTGTACTTGCCGTCCGGCGTCGGCGTGACGCGGAGGATCTTCCCGCGCAGGTCCTGCGTGTTCCCCGCGGAGCGCAGCGCGTCGGCGAGCGACTTGCCCGGCGTCGGATCGATCGGCGCGTAGTCGCCGGCGGTGAACGGATTGCTGTTGTCGCCGTACGAGACGAAGAGATGCCCCTGCCGGTCGAACGCGATCGAGCCGCCGGTGTGGCAACATCCCTTGTCGATGCGCACCTCGATCATCGGCTTCTCGTCGCGCAGCGAATCGCCCTCGAGGGTGAACCGCGCGAGGCGGTGATGATTGCCGAGGGTGCGGTTGAGATAGAGCCAGTGGTTCGTCTCGAACCCCGGATCGAGCGCGAGCCCGATGAGCCCATTCTCGTCCGTATCGTTGACGACGAGCCGCGCGATCACGCGCTGCGCGTGCGTCGCGGGGTCGTAGACGGAGACCGTCCCATGGCGCTCGACGACGAACACGCGCCCGTCGTGCGCGACGGAGAGCTCCGTCGGCTCGTCGAACACGCCCTCGAGCAGGACGTCCTGCTGGAAACGCGACGGCTCGGGCGCGGGAGCCGACGACGTCGTGGCCGGACCCGGCGATGGCGCCGGTGGCGTGGACGGCGTGCAGCCGAGGAGCACGAGCGCGGGCGCGGCCGCGCGAATGGCGAGCCGCGACGACCGGCGGACTGACACGAACGAGATGGGCAGGCGCATGCCCGCAGTATGCACCGCGGAGACCGGAGCGGGCCATCCCGGGGCGGCTACCCGACGATTCCGATCACTTCGAGATACTCCGCTGCGACGCACGTCCACCCGTCGCTCGCTCGATTGTGATCCCGCCAGATCGCCTCGAGAGCCCGGCGGAAGTCGCGCCGCGCGGCGTCGCCGATGGATTCGTATGCGCACATCGTCGGCCCGTCGCGCCGGATGAACTGCTCGACCACGTCCCGCGGACCGAGGGGGTACTCGATGTTGACGATGCGCCGGCTCGTCGTGAGCGTCGACAGGCCGGCGCCGAGCCGATCGCGGACCGTCTGCTCAGTGCCCCAGAGAAGCGGGGCTGGTGCGACCGCCGCCCGCACGTAGCGCGCCGCCGCAGCCTGCAACTCGCCCACGAAACCGGTCGGCGTCCAGTTCGCCAGCGCGATGCGGCCGCCGGGGCGAACGACTCGGAGCAGCTCCGCCGCGGCACGCTCGGGCCGCGGCGCGAACATCACGCCGAACATCGACATGGCGACGTCGAACGCCGCGTCGCCGTATCGCAACCGCTCGGCGTCGCCGGTGTCGAGTCGGACGGACAGCCCTTCGGCCGCGGCGCGGGCCCTCGCCTGCGCGATCAGATTGGGCGCGATGTCGACCCCGGTCACCGCGGCGCCCGTCCGCGCCGCGGGGATCGTGAGATTACCCGTTCCGCACGCGACGTCGAGCACGGTCTCACGCGGATGGATGTCGAGCCGAACGACGAACTCCGCCGCGCCCCGCTCGTACCCGGCCGCGATGCGCCCGTAGTCGCCCGACGTCCACATCGTCTGCGCCTGCGCGCTACGCGGGTCCGCATCTCCCACGACGGCACGACTGGGTCCATGGGGCATGTGCGTCGTGGGAGCGAGTGACGGGACGCAGGGACGGCAGTGAGCTCGCGTCGTGCGCAGCATGTCCGGCTCAGCGCTTCGTCGGATCGTCGGCGGGGTTGACGTAAGTGAGGGCGAAGGGCCCGATGGCGTGCACCTGCACGACGGTCTCTCCGCGAGCCATCGCGTAGTGGGGATGCTCCGCGGGCGCCGAGACGAACCCGTCGCGGCCCAGCCTCAGCATGCCGGACTCCTCGAACGTCGACCCCATGCCGACGAGAAACGTTCCGCCGAGGACGGTGACGTTCTCCGTGGTGGGATGCGTGTGCGGCGCGAGCCGGTAGCCGTTGGGGAAGCGAAGCCGGACGGTGAACTCTTCGCCCGCTTTGCTCGGATCCCCCTGCATGACGGCGATCTCGGCGCCGGCCGGGAAGATCGGCGGTGCAGGGCTCCACTGCACGGATTGCTGGGGCGACGCGGCGCTCGATGTGGGCGAGCGCTGCGCAGAAGCGGACTGCGGCCCTTGCGCGGTGGCGATGTCGCCGGAGCATGCGGCCGCGGCGATGAGAAGGACCACGAGGGTAGGAGAGATACGCACGAGACGTCTCCGGTTGCGGTTCGCGTTTGCGCTCGACGTCGGTGTCGGCGCGATGACGCGATGGCAGGATACCGGAGCCGGTGCGGCGTCACATCGTGGAAACCACGCGGGTATTCGCCGGCGGTACGGGGAAATTCAGTCGCGGAGGGGCGCGCGTGCCGGCGCGTCCGGGACGATTCCCTTTGCCACGGCCCACGTGGCCAGTTGAGTCCGGGAGTTGAATCCGAGCTTGGCGAGCGCGCTCGCGACGTAGCCTTCCACGGTGCGCTCGCCGATCCCGAGGTCGTGCGCGATCCTCTTGTTCGCCTTGCCATGGGCGACGAGCCGCACGACGTCGCGCTCGCGTCGCGTCAGCCCGCCGGCGGCGTCCCTGGCGCGGCGAGCCGGCGAGGGAGCGGGGGCGGCGGGAACGATCGAGGCCAGCCCATCGAGGAAGGTGGCGCGGAGCGAGTCGTCCGGAATGGTCGCCGCGAGCTCGGCGCCGATCGCCTCTGCGCGGTCGAACGCCTGCCGTGCGGCGAGCCGTCGACGGAGCGCACGATGCGCCTGGCCTGCGGCGGACTCGATCATCCACAGCATCGGCCGCGCGCCCTGGGCCTGGGCGTGCGATCGCGCGACATCGAGCGCGGCGAGGGCGTCGTCGATGTCGCCGAGCGCGTGCAGCGCACGAGCGCGTATCAGCGAGAGTCGCGGCACGCCGAATCTCGATTCCGCATTGGCGGCGCGCTCCCGCGCCAGTCGTGCATCCACGATCGCCAGCGCTTCGCCGGGACGACGGTCGAGCAGGGCGAGCTCGGCGCACGACATCCAGAGCTGCCGCTCGCCGAGGGTGAGGAGTGCGTCGCCAGGCGCCGCGGCGGAGCGATCTTCGCTTTCCGGTCGCGATCGCGCTGCGTGATCGAGAGCGTCCCTCGCGGCGGCCGGGTCCCCCGTGAGATGGCGCGCCACGGCCAGGGGCGCGGCCGTCCACCGCACCCAGACGAGGGAGCGGAGCGCACACGCGGCGGCGTGTGCCGCCTCGAGGTGCGTCCGCGCGGCGAGAGGCGCGGTGAGGTCGAGCGCGATCATGCCCAACAGACGGTGCGCGCCGGCCGCCCACTCGAGGTGTCCGATCTGCTCTGCCTGCTCCAGCGCCTCGCGCGCCAACGGAATGGCGCGGTCGTACTCCCCTCGCCACGCGAGGCAGTCGGCGATGAGGAACCGGACGAACGCCTCGCCGGCCCGCCAACCGATCTCTCGCGCGAGCTGAATCGAGCGCGGCGACGCGAGCTCGGCGGGCACCGCGCTGGCGGCGAACGGCGTGGTGGACGAGGCGTGATACGACGGTCCGCAGAGCGCCAGGAGTGCCAGCGCGTTACCGAGGCCGCGCCGGTCGTCCCTCTCGGTGAACAGCGCGACCGAGCGCTCGTAGTGCAGCGCGGCGGCGCGCTGGTCGCCGGCGATGTGGTGCGCCATGGCGAGCAGGTCCACCGTTTCCGCGACACCGTCGGGATCACCGAGGCGCTCGAAGATCGCGAGCGCCTCCTCGTGGTGCGGCAGCCCCGCCCGCGGCTCCTCGACGTTCACGTGCCAGTTGCCGACGCGATTGAGGCTCCGTGCCACCAGGGAGTCGTCGCCGATCGTGCGGGCCATGTCGAGCGCGTCGCGCCGGTATTCGCCGGCCCGAACGTAGTCGCGCGCCGCCCACAGCTTGCCGAGTGCATGAAGCGCTTCCCACGCGGCGCGCTCGTCGGCTGCGGCGCGCGCCAGCTCGAGCGCAGCGGTGAAGTCCGCGAGCGCGCCGTCGAATTCGGCGAGGGTCTCGTTGGCGCGTCCGCGCGCGAGATGGAGGCCGATTCCCACCTGCACCCCTCCGCGCTCGGAGGCGTCGAAGGCGCGATCGAGGTGTCCGACGGCCTCCCGCGGCGCCGAGAGCGCCATCGCGTGCTCCGCCGCACGGACGGAATAGCGCGCCGCGGCGACCCAATCTCCGGCCTCCCACGTATGGTAGGCGAGCGACTCGACGACCGGATCGACCGCCTCGGTGCTCGACCGCTCGAGGGCGGCGGCGATCTCGCGGTGCAGCGTGATCCGTTCGCGTGCCAGGAGATCGACGTAGATGGCCTCGCGAGTGAGCGCGTGGCGGAAGGCGAATCGATCGGCGGATTCCTCGACGACGAGCTGCGCGCCGATCAGCTCCTTGATCAGCACGAGGAGCTCCCGCTCCTCCGCGCGCGTGACCGTCCGGAGCAGCTCGAAGTCGAACCGGCGTCCCGCGACGGACGCGGTCGAGGCGAGCAGGCGCGCCGGCACGGTGAGCGTGGCGAGGCGGCGACGGACCGCCTCCACGGCCGTGCGCGGGACGCGAACACGCTCGAGCGATTGCGCGCGCCAGCCGCCGTCGCGCTGCGTGAGGTCGCCGGCGACGATCAGCGCCTTGAGCGTCTCCTCGACGAAGAACGGATTGCCTTCCGTGAGCCCGTGCAGCATGTCGACGAAGTCGGCGCCGAGCCCGGCCTGCGCGCCGAAGATGGCGCGGAGCATCTCCTCGATGCCGTCGCGTGCGAGCGCACGCACCGGGATCTCCGTGAGGACTCTGGCGCGTTCGAGCTCCGCGACGAGCTGCGCGAGTCGCGCGCTGCCCTCATCGGGCCGCCGGCTGAGGACGACCGCCACCGGATGCGACGCTTCGCTGCGGACGAGATGGAAGATCAGATCGAGCGTCGCGTCGTCGCTCCAGTGCACGTCCTCGAACGCGAGCACCACGGGCTGCGTCTGCGCGACCCGGTCGACGGTGTGCGCCAGCGCATGGAAGAGCCGGCGCCTCGCGAGGTCCGGATCCGCGGTCGTGCCCGGGGCGGTGTCGGGGAAGATCGAGCGCAGCTCGGGGAAGACCGCCACGAGCTCCGGAGCGGCCGGCTCGAGCACGTGTGCGATGAGCGCCGGCGACGCCGACTCGGCGAACAGCCGTACCAGATCGAGCAGCGGGGCGTACGGGATCGGCGTGTCGGCCTCGAAGCTCGAGCCGCGGAGCACGAAGAAGCCGCGGCTGCGCGCGTCGTCCAGCAGCGCGCGGAGAAGGCGCGATTTCCCCACCCCCGCCTCGCCGACGATGAGGGCCACTTCGCCCGCGCCCGCCTGCACACGCTCGAGGAGGGACCGGCCCGCGCCGACCTCCCCGTCGCGGCCGACGAGCGTCGGACACACCACGCCATACGTCCCGTACATGAAGGCTGACGCTGCGCGCCGCTGCACGCTGCGTCAATGGCGAACCGGTGTTACGTTTGCGCGTCGTCGGCTCCCTGCGCCCCGAGCACGAACATCGCCAGCGAGTGCGAGAACACCGATCGGCACGATCGGCGTAGCCGACCGCAACCAGTCCTGCCTGGAGGCTTCATGACCGCGCTCCGCTGCCTTCCCCTCGCACTCGGCCTCACGGTGGCAGGGTGCGGCGGTCTGCTCGGCGGCCGCGCTCCGTCGTCCGTGCCGCGCGTGATCTCGGCGCGGCCGCAGATCACTGATCGGCCGGGCACGCGCCGCGCGGGATCGGACATCTCGCTGCCGGCGAATCGAACGGCGCCGTGGTGGAGCGCGCTTCTCTACTGCCCGTCCGGCAGCGAGGGGACGGCGGTGTCGCCGAATGCGTACGACTCCTGCCTCCACGCCGACAGCGTCGGCGCGAATCTCGGCGATCCGCCGAACCCGGTGATCGGACGGGTTCCCTGAGTGCTCCGTGGCTCCGCGAGAAGATTCCTCCTGTGCTGCGCCGTGATGCCGTTTCGGTCGCCAGCTCACCGCGCGCCTAACGGCACCGCGCGGACGGAATCCCACACCGCGAGCGCGGGCTTCGCGGCATAGCTCGCGTCGACGACGCCGAGCTGAGCGAACAACGGCAGGATCGAGCCGGACGGCACGGGATACGACGCGAGGTCCAGATCGGTGAACGTGATCTGGAAGACGCCGAGCAGCCGCGCGGCGTCGGCGAGCTGCATCTGTCGGCGGACGTAGCGCGCCTGGAGATCCGGGGTGGAAGCGAGTCCGGGCACGGCCCCCGACGTCCACCCGCCCTCGGTGACGATCATCGGGAGCGCCGGACTGCCTGCGAGGCGCGCATAGTAGTCGAGCGGGATCTCCTCCGGCGCGGCGAAGCCGGCGAGATATGGATACGACGACAGCCCGAGCGCCTGCACGAACGGGAAATCGGCGCGGTCCCGTTGCACGCCGACGAAGACGCCGCCTGCGGCGCCGCCGAGCCGTCCCCACGCGACGTCGACCTGCACGGTCACCATCAGCGTCGTCGGGGAACCGGCGGCGCGGAGCTGCTGCGCGGCGTCGTTCGCGGCCGCGACGACGCCGGCGTACGTCGCCGGCGGTGCCGCGACGCGAAGCAGGTTGGTCTCCATCGCGAGCGCGAGCCAGTCGGGCTGCACGATGCTGTCGGCGGCGAGGACGAACTCGCGATACGCGCCTTGGACCGCCGGCTCGGCGATCGATCGGCCGAGCGCGACGAGCGCCGGCGACTCCGCCGAGCGATCGAGCCCGTTCGCGATCTCCACCGTGGCGACGATCGGCATCCCGTGCTGCCGCCAGAGCTGCGCGATCGGCAGCAGATCGCGGCGCACGAGCAGCGACGGCGCGCTGTCGGCGAGGAGCGCGGCCCACGGCACGTCGATCACCATGAGCGCGGCGTCGGCGTGCCGGCTCGCCGAGTCGATCGTGCGCAGCACCTCCGGGATCGTCAATCGCGGTGGCGTGGCCGAGAAGCCCATGCGGAAGGTGCGCGTGGCCGCGCGCTCCGGCGCCGACGTCGTCGATGCGCAGCTCGCGAGGAGGGCGAAGGTGAGCACGAGCGTCCGTATCACGGACGGGCCGGCTCGATCGGCGCGCGGCACAGCGCGCAGGCGGATCCGGCGCGCACGTCGAGCACGGCGCGGCGGCGCCCGAGGGCGATCAGCTCGAACGCGACCTCGCCCCGCTCGCGACGACGCAGCGGGTCGCAGCGGCAACGCGCATGCGTGCGCAGCGAGCGGCCGTCCTCGACGATGAGCACGTGGCGGCGGTCGGCGCGCACCACCACGCCGACGCTGCCGGCGGGACCGGTCACCGTCTCCGCCTCGGGGGTCGTCGGCGTCCAGTCGGGGTGCTCGGCGCGCGCCCGCGGACGCGACGCCCGCGTCTCCTCGAGGCCGGCGTCCCACGCGGGGTCGGGCACGTCGGGGAGCGCCGGCGGGAGCGCGAGCAGCCGGTCGAGGGTCTGCGCAAAAACCGTGTCCAGTTCGGCCCACGAGCACACGAGCGCCGGCATGATCGCGCCGCGCACCCGATGTGCCGACGGTGCCGGAGTGCCGAGCAGCGGCAGCACGGCGGCCGCGGCGTCGCGCGCGGTGGCGGCGACCCGCGCGCGGGTCAGCAGGGAGGACTCGATTCCGGCGCCGGTGCCGTCGACGTACGGGCGGAGCAGGGCGGCGAGCTGCCGGCGCAGGGCCGCCGGTTCGGGGCGCGAGGTCGGGTGCGACATGGGCATCCGCAATCGACGGCGCGCGCTGGCGGCGGGCAACATGGAATGGCGGCGGCCTTCCGAAGCGCGTCTATTCAGAGCGTCGCATCTCCCGTTCCCTCGCCACATCGTGAGCCACCGCGCGCCGAGGATCGCCATCCGATGACCGGCTACGCCGCCGTCGTCCGGCGCGACGATGCGGACGTCGCCGAGTCGGAGCTGCGCGCGCTCCTGCCGGCGATGCGCCATCGCGGTCCGCACGGCGAGAGCGTCGTCATGGACGGGGTGTTCGGCGCGGCGTCGGCGCTGCTCGACGTCGGCGATCTGCGGCTCGCCCCCGCGTGGTCCACCGAAGGGCGCTACGTCGTGGCCGGCCAGATACGGCTCGACGCGCGCGCGGAGCTCACCGAGGCGCTGCATCGCGCGAACGTACCGGTGAACGACACCGATCCCGACGTGCGGCTGTTCGCCTGCGCGTGGTGCGCGTGGGGTGACGAGGCGCCGGCGCGGCTGCTCGGCGATTTCAGTGCGGTGATCCACGACGTCGAGGCGCGGACGACGGCGCTCGTCCGCGATCCGTTCGGCGTGCGGATGCTCTTCTATCATCTCGACGAGACGCGGCTCGTCGCGTCGAACACGCTCGGCGCCGTGCTCGACGCCGGCGTGAGCCGCGAGCTCGACGAGGACGCGATCGCGGACTTCGTGGCGGAGGGATTCAACGAGAATCCGGCCACGACGACGTTCCGCGCCGTGCGTCGCGTGCCGGCGGCGCACGTGGTGCGCGTCGGACGCGACGGCGGCGTGGCGTCGCGCTGCTACTGGACGCTTCCCACGCCGCCCGTCGATCGCTCGCGGCGCCCCGAGCAGATCGTCGGCGGATTCCGGGCGCGCCTCGAGGCGAGCGTGCGCGATCGGCTCCGCGTCTCGTCGGTGTCCGTGTTCATGAGCGGCGGAATCGACTCCACGACGCTCGCCGCGATCGCCGCGCGCGAGCTCGGCGACCGCTCGCAGGTGGTGGCACGCACGGCCTACCTGCCGACGCTGCTGCCGAGCGAGGACACCGGGCGTGCGCAGCTCGCCGCGCGGTTCATCGGCATCCCGCAAGTGCTCACCGACGTGGACGAGTATGGGTTTCGGGAAGGGACCCGGTACCGCGTGCCGGCCACGCCGGAGCCGCATGGCGATCTGGATCTGCTCGCCCTTCAGGACGAGCTGCGCCGCGCCTGCGAGCACTCGCCGGTGGCGTTCTGGGGCGAAGATCCCGACGCCTATCTCGCGCCACCGCACCTGCTCGATCTGCTGCGCGGGAGCTCGGCGCCGCGCGTGGCGACCGACGTGCTCGCGTACGCGTGGCGCGAGGGCGCGCGACCCCACCTCCGGCTGCGCGAGCTCCTGTTCCGGCGCCGTCGCCGAGGAGTGATCGATCCCGGGCCGGCGTGGCTGCGGGCCGATCTTCGCGCGCGCCGCGCCGAGCGACTGCGCACGCGCGCCGAGCCGAGCCATCCGACGCGATCGGAGGTGGCGCGGCGCCTCGAGCAGTATCACTGGCAGCCGTTTCTCGAATCGCTCGACGCCGGATTCCACGGCATTCCGATCGACGTGCGGCTGCCCTATCTCGATCTGCGCCTGATCGACTACGCGCTCGCGACGCCGCCGATCCCGTGGATGCAGCACAAGCGGCTCCTCCGCGAGGCGGCGCGCGGGCTCATCCCCGACGCGGTGCGCACCGCGCCGAAGCGCGGGTTGGCCGGCCTGCACGAGGCGCGGCTGACGCAGTGGTGGGCGCGCGGGCCGATCGAGTTCAGGCCCTCGGACGCCCTCGCGCGCTACGTCGACGTCGGCGCGCTGAAGAAGATCAGCGTGCGGTCGAGCACCGACGACGCACTCGCGCACCTGCGCCTCCGGCTGCTCGATCGCTGGCTCCGAACGAACGGCTAGCCGGTGCTCAGCGCGCGGGCCAGGTACCTGCCCGCGAGCCGGAAGGGGCGCAGCACGCGGTGGAGGGGCAGGAGCGCGTCCGGGAGCGCGAGGGCCTCGTGATCGCGCGCGGTGGGCGCGAGCGCCGCGCGGACGAAGAGCCGCGCACGGTCGAGCGGTGCGTCGAGCAGCTCGGCGTAGCGGTGGAGCAGGGCGGCGCCGGCGGGCCACGGACGGTCGTCCAGCTCGTGCGCCTCGAGCTCGGCGGCCATGCGTGCGGCGATCGCGGCCGCGGCCGGATCGCGCGCGAGCTCGCGCCGCCATGGGTCGCCGACCGGCCACGCGAGCACTCGGCCGGCGAGGTGGACGCTCACGGCCAGCATCCGCCCCGCACGGAGCGACGCCGCGTGCTCGGCGAGGCGCGAGGCGTCGTCGGGGGCCGACGCGAGCAGTCGCGCGACGCCGGCGAGCCACTCGAGGCGCTCGTAGAGATGTCGCGTGCCGTGCATCGCGAGCGTGACGAGCAGGTCGTCGGGCGCCATGAGCGGCAGCGTGCGGCCCGCCACGCTCGTGGGGTGCGCGCGGTCGAGCGCGCGATCGGCGTCGAGCACGAAGGGAAACCGCCGGTCGGCGAAGCGCCAGTGCAGCTCGACGAAGTCGTCGCCGCGGCCGAACGGCGCGTGGCCGAGCCAGGCGAAGAGCGCGCGCTCCTGGCGCGGCGAGTGGCCGCCGCGCGGCGTGAGGCCGAGCCGCGAGAGCACGTCGCGCGCACGCGCGTAGGCGGCGCGCGGCACGACGAGGTCGAGGTCCACCGATTGGCGAAGCGCGAGATCGCCGTACAGCTGGAGCGAGAGCGCCGGCCCCTTGTAGGGCATCGCGCGGATACCCGCGTCGCCGAGTGCCGCGACCAGCTCGCCGAGCCGGCGCGCCTGCCCGAGCGTGCGGGCCGCGACGACGCTCGCGGCGGCGGTGATCGGCGCGCGGGCGCCCTCGGCGATGGCGCCCTCGGCGAGTGCGCGGGCGAGCCACGGAAGCAGACCGTGCGCGTCCGCGCGCCGGTGCACGAGGTCCCAGTCGTCGATCGCCTGCGCCGCGGCCACGACCTCGCCGACGTCCCCGATCCCCGCGGCGCGGCGCGCGCAGGCGAGGAGCAGCGTCCACGTGCGTGCACGCGTGTCGCGCGTGGCGGCGACGGACGAGGTCACCGCTCCCACAATGTCTCCAGACTCGTGACGTAGTCGAGCGCCTGCTGCGGCGAGGGAAACCGTTCGCCGAAGCGCGCGCTCAGCGCGTGCGCGATGTCGTCCATCGTGGCGCCGCCGTCGGCCGCCTGGAGGATCGCGAGCGCGATCTCCCCCTCGAGCGAGCGGCGCGGCACCGCCCTGCCCGCTCGACGCGCGAGCGCGTCGGCGTCGAGCGGGATCCCGAGCAGCGACGCATGGCGCGCGCCCCGGCCGTGCTCGTCGACCGCAGACCAGCTCCACGCATGGTCGTCGCCGGAGAGCACGGTGCGCAGCTCGAGCGCGAGCCGCTCGCCCTGCCGCACGGGGATCGCCGGCGCGAAGGGGAAGAACGCCTGACCGTACAGCGCGCTCGGCGCCTCGGGCGCGTTCGAGAAGCCGATGCCGCGCACGAGCTCCGTGTCGAACCAGAGCAGCAGCCCGTGCGCGGTTCCATCGCGCGTCGCTTCGGCGTCGAAGCGCGCGTGGAGCGGCGGCGCAGGGCAATCGTAGTCGAGCGTGACGAACGGGGCGGGCGCCGAGAGCTGCTGTGCCGGCGTGGCGCGGGCGCGATACCAGCGATTGGCGAGCAGCCGCTCGAGCGATCCGGTCGCGAGTGGCACGGGAAGCTCCGACCATCCGCGCACCGTGCGGGCGTACAGTGCCTCGTCCTCGACCAGCGCGACGCACACCCGATCCCGCTTCGGGATGCACGTGCCGCCGGGCGCGAGGAGACGCCGGCGCATGTCGGCGGCGGCGGCGAGGTGCTGCCCGTGAAACGGCGTGACGCCGCGCAGGTCGGAGACGATCACGTCGGCGCGCTCGGGGAGCTCGACGTCGGTGGACCGTGCGCGGATCACCTCGACGCGGTCGGTCACGCCGTTCTCCACCGCGAGCGCACGCGCCGCGTACACCGACGCGTCCGGCTCGACGAGAAACACGCGCCGCGCGCCGAGCGTCGCGGCGTAGACCCCCAATACGCCGGGGCCGGCACCGACGTCGGCGACGACCATCCCCGGGCGTACCGTCTCGCGCAGCGCGGCGAAGTAAGCCGATGCGCGGATCGGTTCCACGAGCATCCGCGCGTACTCCTCGAGCGAGTAGCTCATGCGCGGGTGAATGCGGTGCGCGACTCGCGGGCCGTGCGGGCGATCGCCTCGCACAGCGCATCGAGCGCCTCGTGCCCCGCGGGGACGGTCAGCGCGCGCACGGGCACCGCGCGGAGCAGCGCGCCGAGCTGCATGAGCTCGTGCGCGCGCATCGATGCGTCGAGCAGGTAGTTCGCGTAGCTGAGCGACGCGAGCGTGAGCACGGCGCGTGCCGGTGCGACGGTACGCATCGTGGCGCGCGCCCGCGCTCGGCGGCCGTGGAGCACGACGATGGTCCGCACCGGCGTCGGCTCCGCGGCGAACGACTCGCCGGCGAGCGGAAAGCGGCGCTTGTCCCAGCCCGGCGTGATGCGCTCGAGGGGGGCGTCGCCGAGCACGACGCGGCCGCCGTCGGGCCAGAGACGCAGGTGATCGAACGCCGGCCAGGCGAGCACCCGGCCGTTCCGGAATTCGAGCGCGGTGAGGTCGTCGCAGAGCACCGCGGCACCGCGGGCGGCGAGCGCGGCGGCGGTGGTCGACTTGCCTGCGCCCGCGGGCCCGGCGATGAGCACCGCGCCGTCGCCGAGCCGGACGCAGCTCGCGTGCAGCGCGAGCGTGCCGCGCGCGCGGAGCACGAAGCCGAGCACCGGGCCGTAGAGGTAGGCGCAGAGATCCTCGAGCGTCTGGCCGGGCGCGATCGCCGCGCGGATGCGTGCCGCCCGACCGCGCAGGTCGACGTCGATCGCCGAGCCGTCGCCGTAGCGGAAGGTGGTGACGCCGTTCGCGTCGTCGGCGACTTCGACGCGCGCGGAGGGCGCGTCAGGCGCGCCGGCGCGATAGCGGATGCGTCGAGGCGCGGGCGGCGCGAGCTCGCCGACCAGCTCGAGCACCACGTCGGGCGCCCCCGCGTCGCACCGGGGCAGGCCGGGCAGCGCGACGTTCGCCTCGATGGCGAGACCGTGGATCCGTCGCACGGGCGCGCATGCCGGCCGTGAGGCCGGTCAGATGGTCTTGTTGTTGTTGGCGAGCGCGCCGTCGGAGTCCGTTCCGAACCGGCCCTTCTGCTGCGTGAGCTGCGCGAGGTCGCCGTAGCGCTTCAGCAGCGGACGCACGTAGGGCCGCTTCGGGTCGTGCGCCGCATGCGTCGTCGCATCGGTTGCCGTGGACCTGGACATACGGGTGGTCTCCTGGAGAGGGCGGGCCCGAAGGGACAACGAACCAGGGCGACGAAGGTCACTCCGCCTCTCTGAAGTATCGGCCCGGAGGAGACGCCGCTGGAGTGCGGAACCGGACGGGCCGGCCGATCGCGCCGAGTCCGTCATTCGGGCGTGCGGCATGCAAGCGGACATGGTGCAGGCCCGCCGCGAGGCGTTACCCGAGCACTCGACCATGATGATCGAATCGTGACCGCCGACCACGGCACCGCCGACGAGCCGCACGAGGTGCTCCGCCGCTCCACCGACGAGACGGCGCGCGCGCGCGACGCCGCCCGCGAGATGCACCGGCCGGGCGTCGTCGCCACGCTGCGCGGCTTCCTTCGGCTCCTCTGGGCCGCGATCTACGCCTTCTTCGGCGACGGATGCTCCAGCATGGCGGCGTCGCTGTCGTTCTACACCTTCTTCTCCCTGCCCGCGCTGCTCACGCTGCTGCTCGCGCTCGTCGGCCGCTTCACCGAGCCCGCGCAGGTCGAGCACGCGATCACCGATCAGGTGACGAAGCTCATCGGGCCGGCGAGCGCGGCGCAGGTGGAGTCGATCATCAGCAACGCAGGGCGTTCGCAGGACGCCGCGTCCGTGGCGACGATCGTCTCGCTCTTCGCGCTGGTGTTCGGCGCGACGACCGCCTTCGCGCAGCTGCAGTCCGCGCTCAACAAGGCGTGGGGGGTGAAGCCGGATCCTCGACGGAACCAGATCCGCGTCTTCCTCGTCAAGCGTGTCTTCTCGTTCGGGATCCTGATCACCATCGCGTTCCTCCTGCTCGTCTCGCTGGCGCTGAGCACCGTCATCGAGGCGATCAGCTCGGCGCTGACGACGCGGTACGGCATTCCGGCGTCGATGCTCCAGGTGGCGACCGCGCTCGGAAGCTTTCTCGTCGTCGCGCTGCTGTTCGCGGCGATGTTCCGCTATCTCCCCGACGCGCGCATCGGCTGGCGCGACGTGGGCATCGGTGCGATCGGGACGGCACTGCTGTTCGTGCTGGGCCGCACGCTGATCGGCGTCTATCTCGGCAGCTCGGACCCGGGAAGCGTGTACGGCGCCGCCGGCTCGCTCGCGCTCGTGCTGATCTGGGTCTACTACACGTCGATGATCCTGCTCTTCGGCGCCGAGTTCACGAAGCTCTGGGCGCAGCGATACGGGAAGGGAATCGCGCCGGTGAAGGGCGCGGTCGCGTACGTGGAGGAGGAGCGAAGCGTCAGGACGGGCTAGGGAGCCCCTATCCCCCTCGCGTCGTCCGGCGCCAGATTCCGGGCAGCAGCGAGCCGACCCCGCTCGACTCGCTGCCGGTCATCGGGCGATCGTCGCGCGCACCTTCTTCGGTTCGAAATCGGATGGGTTCCTATCTCCCCGCTCGCCCGGTCAGGCCGTGTCACGCCTGCGGGCGCCTGATCGACCACGAAGCGGTGGTGTGCACGTCGTGCGGCGTGATGCAGCCGCTGCCGCCGGAGCTGGCGACGGACAAGCACATTCTCCCGGCCGGCCTGCTGTGCGTCTTTCTGGGCGTGTTCGGCGCGCATCGGTTCTACGTCGGGAAGACGGGCACCGCGCTCCTCCAGCTCTTCACGCTCGGGGGCCTGGGGATCTGGATGCTGTACGACCTGATCATGCTCGTGACCGGCGAGTTCACCGACGGGGAAGGAAACAGGATCACCGAGTGGACGTGACCCGATGAGGGCGACGCCGGCTCAATAGCGCAACCGCGCGCTCGCGAGCGCATCCTTCGCCGCGACGAGCGTCGAGTCGAGCCGCATCGCTTCCCGGAATCGCTCGAGCGCGTCCGCTTCCCGACCGGCGGCGCGGAACGCACGGCCGAGCCCGAAGTGCGCGCGCGCCGACGAGGGATGCGCGCGCAGGTTGTCTTCGAGGAGCGCGGTGCCCGTCGGGATCGCGCCGTTCTTGAGGCACTCGTACGCGACCGACTCGATCGCGCCCTCGACGTCGACGCCCGACGTCGCTGGATCGCGGAGGAAGTCGTGGTACCAGCCGAGCGCGTCGGCGGGGACGTGTCGCGCGGCGAAGATCGCGTTCACGAGCCGCGCGACCGGCGTGTCCCTGCGCGGCGGTGGAGCGAACGCCGAGGGCGCGAGCGGCACGTTCGCCTCGATCGACTGCCACGTCGACTCGTCCATCGGCTCGCCGGTGGCGAGATCGACCTCGCGCAGGGAGAAGGGAAAGAGCACGCCGGCGACGGCGCGCCAGTCGCCGAAGACCGCCTGGCTCGTGGCCGGTTCGCCGAAGGCGTGCACCGGCGCGGTGAACCGCCGCGCGACGAGGAGCCAGCTCTCCTTGTCCACGAACGACTCGCTGACGAAGCCGTCCGGGTAGGTGACGCGGAGACGCCACGCGTCGTGCCCGGCGACCGTCTCCGAGCCGGTGAGCTCGACGGCCCATCCCGGCTCGAGCGACATGACGAGCGGATCGTCGAAGTACGCCGCGTGCCGCAGCGCCGCGCCGGGCGCGTCCGTGACGCGCGGTTGGAGCCCGTACTCGTCGTACGTTTCCCACGGCGACCCGTCGTTTCCCTCGGCGCCGATGGTGAAGTAGTACGGCCGCGCACGGAGGATCTGCCGGCCCGGCTTGCCGTTCGGACGCGGCGGCCCGCGGAAGAGGAGCGTGCGGATGGCGTGCATCTTCTCGATCCCGCCGCGGGCGGCGATGTAGCGGTGCACGATGTCGCGGGCGGACGGCACGGTGTGCTGCGCCGGTTGCGCGCGCAGAGAGCGTCCCGCGCCGGCGAGTGTCACGAGCAGGAACGCGAGGGCGAGTCGAAGCATGGGATCGCGCACGGGAGGGAAGTGATCGACGCTCCCCTCCGGACACCGTGAACGCCCAAACCGTTGACGGCACTCACGCGGTGTACTCGCTACCGACGACCGACTACTCGCTCCTCGATACGTGCCGTTGCCGTCCGACGAGGATCCGTCCCGCCACGGGAGCGCTCACAGCGCCTCCATCCCCAGCGCCCCCTCGAGCTCCGCCCACCTCGATCGCGACACGCGCAGCCGAACGCCGTCCCTCAGCACGACGCTCCCGCCGCCGTCCGCGTCGCGCTGCAGCTCCCGGACGCGCGCGACGTTCACGATCACCGATCGGTGGACGCGCACGAACGCGGCGGGATCGAGTGCCTCCTCCAGCGCGTGCATGCGCTGCAGCACGAGGTGGCTCGCCTTGCCGGCGTGGATGCGCACGTAGTCGCCGTCGGCCTCGAGCCAGTCGATGCCGTCGACGTCCACCACCGTGACACGACTTCCGTTCCGCACCCCGATGCGCCGCAACGGCGCCGCGCGCGCCGCGGGCTTGCCGGCGTCGGCGTGCGGGAGCGAGAGCTCGCCCGGCGGCTCGTCGCGCGCGCGCCGATCGTCGGCCATGCTCGCCAGCGTGCGCTGGAGCGTGAGCGCGTCGAGCGCATCCAGGCGCTCGACCGCGCGCGCGACCGCCGCGTCGAAGCGCGGCCGCCCGAACGGCTTGAGCACGTAGTCGAGCGCGTGGAGCTCGAAGGCGCGGATCGCGTGCTCGTCGTGCGCGGTGACGAACACGACGCCGCGCGGCACGTCGGCGCCGAGCGCGTCCAGCACGCCGAATCCGTCGAGGTCGGGCATCTGGACGTCGAGAAAGAGCAGATCGGGCCGCTCGCGCCGGACGACGGCGACGGCGTCCCGCCCGTTCGTCGCCTCCCCCACCACGCGCACGCCCGCGTGCGCGGTCAGCAGCGTCCGCACGACGTCACGCGCGTCGGGCTCGTCGTCCACCACGACGGCACGCAGCGGCACGGCTTCAGTCGGCCGCGGCATCCGCCTCGAGGCGCTCGGCCGCGCGCCGCGGCAGCTCGATCGTCACCGTCGTTCCGCGCGCGTCGCTCGAGACGCGGAGCGTGGCGCGGTCGCCGTGAAGCTGGGTGAGCCGGTCGCGCGTGTTGCGCAGCCCGGTGCCCGAGCCCCGCTGCGCGCTCGGCGCGTCCATGCCCGGCCCGTCGTCGCGCACGGCGAGCTCGAGGCGGTCGCCGCGCACCGCCGCGCTCACGTCCACCCGTCCCGCCGACGACACGGCGGCCACGCCGTGCCGGATCGCGTTCTCGACGATCGGCTGCAGGATGAGCGGGGGCACGAGCGAGTCCAGCGCGTCGTCGTCCGCGCGCACGCCGACGCGCAGGCGGTCGCGGAACCGCGCCTGCTCGATCGCGAGATACTCGCGCACGAGATCGAGCTCCTCGGCGAGCGGCACCTCGAACCGCGCCGTGCACCGCTGCACGCGGTGGAAGAGCGCGCCGAGCCGGTCGAGCACGGCGTCGGCCTCGTCGCTTCGCCCGGAGCGCCACATCTGTCCGATGCTGTGCAGCGTGTTGAAGAGGAAGTGCGGCCGGATCTGCGCGTTGAGCGCCTGGACCTGCGCCCGGGCGAGCTGTCCCTCGAGCTGCGCGAGGTGGAGCTCCCGCGCCCGCGCCGCGCGCGAGTGCAGCACCCACGACGTGATCCCGACGACCGCGGCGTCGATCATCAGCGCGACGTGCAGGTTCACCGTCCCCCACAGCGCGCCCTGCTGCACGAGCATCCCGACGCCGCGCCACCGGCCCAGACGCGCCCAGAAGCCGAGCACGACGAGCAGGTTGGCGACGAAGGAGAGCACCGGCGCCGCGACGAGATGGACCGGAAGATGTCGCCGCCACAGCCCCCGGCCGAGCGGGAACCGGCTCGTGAGGGCGACGACGGCGAGCGTGACCGGGATCCACGGCAGCGTCTGCCCCATCGCGCCGGCCACCGACCTCCCGAGCGGGACGACGGTACCGCCCGTCATCGCCGAGCCGAGCGCGCTCTGCGCGCCGAGCAGCGCGCCGGCGATCGTCCAGCCGGCGCACACGAACAGCACGAGCCGCCAGCTCACGCGGAACCGCGCCGCCGCCACCGGCTCAGAAGTCGAAGGTGTGCGTGTACTTCACGATCACCGAGCGCGAGAGGGAGAGCGGCGAACGCTCGCCGAGCGGGTCGCGCACCTGCTGCGTGTCGAGTCCCTCATTGTACACGAGCCAGAGATCGGTGCCTTCGGCGAAGGCGTACCGCAGGCGGACGTTCGCGTCGAGCGTGTGGCTCGTGGAATTGTACTGCACGAAGGCGTTTCCCGACATACGGACGTCGAGGGCGGCGCGCACGCGCAGGCGCGCGAGCTGGATGTTCTCCGACTGGCCTCGGTCGGCGAACCGCAGCGCGGTGAGCTGGTAGTCGCCGCCGAGCTCCAGGTGCGGCGACACGTTCCACGTCGGCGTGAGGATCGCCTGCGCGCGCGTGCCGTCGAAGTAGCGACCGGCGCGCAGGTCGACGCTCGTGCGCGTCCGCGCGCCGAACGGCATCGCGTACACCGCCTGCAGATCGGCGAAATCGTACGTGCCGGCGGGAACGGACGTCGAGCGGCCGATGGCGAACGGCGCGAGCACGCTCTCGTGGAACAGCTTCGGCTCGATCCAGCCGCCGCCGCCCGCTTTCGTGTCCCACTGGATCCAGACCGCGTACTGTCCCGACTCGAGCGCGTGGTCGGCGTTCCGGAAGGTGTTGAACGCCAGCGCGCCGGGATACACGCGCTGCAGCGTGGGGTGCATGTCCGTGAAGATGAAATAGTTCCCCGACGCGTTGAGCGTGGTGAAGTCGGTGCGCTGGGTGAAGCCGAGCTCGGGGTGGAAGTCGCGTCCGGCACGCGTGGCGGAGAGCGAGTACTGGAGCCCGCGCCCGACGCGGCGCTCGTAGCGCGCGTCGATCACGCTGCGGTCGAGCAGCGAGGGCGACGTGGAGTCGGCGCCATCGTCCGTACCCGCCCACTTCAGCACGAGATATTCGTTCGGGCGCACCCGGAGCGACGCATCGGTGCCGAGCGCCAGGTTGCGCCGGCCGCCGCCGGCGAACGACGTCGCCATGAAGCCGGCGGTCGAGTTCTCGTTGAGCACGGAATGCCGCAGGCGAAGCACGCCGAAGTGCTCGCTCGGGAAGGCGCCCTGCCGCTGCGTCTGCATCTCGAGCAGCCCGACGTCCCATCCGGCGGCGCGTCCGCCGAGGCGCGCGCCGCCGAGCACCGGGATCGGCGTGAAGTCGGGCGCGAGGCCGATGCGCCGCGAGTGGAAGAGCCGTCCCGTCGCGCCGAAGCCGCCGAAGTCGAAGTCGAACACGCCGCTGTTCTCCTGGAAGAACCGCCGCTGCTCGGGGTAGAACAGGGGGAAGCGGTCGAGGTTCACCTGCTGCTCGTCCGCCTCCACCTGGGCGAAGTCCGTGTTGTAGGTGAGGTCGAGCGTGAGATCGCCGGAGAGCGGATAGCGGACGTCGACGCCGGCCTCGCGCGACGTGCGCGAGAGCGTGCCGTATTGCGCCGTCCCGGTCGCCGGTGCCACGGCGTTGCGCGACGCGCCGCTCAGCACGTACGGCGTGACGTAGAGCGGCGTTCGCGTGTGCACGTCGCGCAGCACGACGCTCTGTGCCACGGACGGCTGCGCGAAGTAGAACTTGGGATCGATCGCCGGAAAGGTGACGCGCTCGTTCCGCCGCGCGACGAGGCGCGTCACGGTGAGCCCCATCACCACCTTCCCGTCGGCGTCGGCGTGGAAGCCGAGGCTGGAGAACGGGATGCGCATCTCGGCGAACCACCCCGAGTCCGTCACCGTCGTCGCGGCGTCCCAGAAGGTGTCCCACGCATCGTTGCTCGTCTTGGCGTCGTCGGAGAGCAGGACGTCGAACCGCATGCCGCCCGGCGTCGTGCCGAACCACTTCGTGGTCTGATGGTCGTTGAAGGCGTCGACGAAGACGTTGAACGCGTCGTCGCCGTTCCACCGGTCGCGATAGAGCGAATTCACGCGCACGCCGGCGCGGTCGTCGTCCCAGAACCAGCCGGCCGCGTAGAGATACTCGTCGTCGTAGGCGACGCGGATCTCCGTGCGCTGAGTCGGCGTGCCGCGAAAGGTCGGCGCGTACTCGGTGAGCGGGAGGGGCGGCACCCCCGCCCACTCGTCGGCGGTCGGCACGCCGTCCAGACGGACGGCGTGCGTGAGCCGCGCGAGCTCCATCGGCGCCGCGGCCTGCGCGCACAGCGCCAGGGGGGAAGCGAGGGCCAGCGCCAGCACGGCGGCCAGCGAGCACGTGGCGAACGAGCGGGGGGAATGGAACGACATCGCGTGGAGTCTCCGTGATCGGCGGTTCGACACAGCCTGCCGATCCACGAAGTCCCCGGGCGCGCCCCGGCCGATAGGACGACTCGACGAACCGCCGAAACCACCCGACGAACGGTTGTCACGGCCCGGTGCCTTGCATCAGGAGCGCCCGTCCCCACCGCGCTTCACGTGGCGGGGCTCGACTGCCTCCAAGCGGATCGGGCGGATGACTGCGCGGATCGAGCGGATCCGCTCCTCTCGGAGTTGCGCTCCATGCACCGGCGCACCGCTCCTCTCTCCATGCACGACCTCACGCTCTTCTTTGCCTGCGGAGTCGAGATCCAATGCATCGGCGCACGACCCCTCTGCCCCAACACCCCGAAAGTCTTTGCCTTTCTGGCCTCGGCGCCGAGATCGGTGCGCGAACGAGCGCGCTCAATTCGGGCCGGCGCGAGGAGCATCCAGCCCAGTAGTGGCGATCCGCCCGATCCGCGCAGTCATCCGCCCGATCCGCGTTTCAGTCGGTGCAGTCTCGGCACCGGCGTACAACACCTCCCCACGCGAGCCACCTGCTACCGAGTACCCGCGACTCGCTACCACCTACTCGCAGTCGTCGTTCACACCACTGGTGCCTCCCTCCTCGCGGCCCAGATTTCCCCGCCGACCATGAAACGCCTCGTCCTCTGCTGCGACGGCACCTGGAATACCGCCGATCAGCAGCACAACGGCTCGCCCTGTCCCACCAACGTCGTCAAGCTCGCCTTCCGCGTCGCCAAGCACGACGCGGCCGGCGTGCCGCAGGTGATCTTCTACGACCAGGGCGTCGGCACGGGTAACTACGCCGACCGCCTCACCGGCGGCGCGTTCGGCGATGGGCTCGAGGACAACATCCACGACGCCTATCGCTTCCTCATCGCCAACTACGAGCCGGGCGACGAGCTCTGGCTGTTCGGCTTCAGCCGCGGCGCGTTCACGGCGCGCAGCATCGCCGGCATGATCCGCAAGTGCGGCATCCTGTCCCGCACCTCGGTTGGCCAGTACGTCGCCGCGAAGCAGCTCTACCACGCAGCCGAGGTGCACCCCGACGACGAGCGCGCGGTGCGCTTCCGCGCCGATCACTCCTGCTGCGGCACGGACCCGATCCGCATCCGCTTCGTCGGCGTCTGGGACACCGTCGGCGCACTCGGTATCCCACTTGCCGGCCTGCGCGGGCTCACCCTCCGCGACGTCGACTTCCACGACACGGAGCTGAGCGGCACCGTGGAGCTGGCGTATCACGCGCTCGCCGTCGACGAGCGCCGCAAGCCGTTCATCCCGTCGCTCTTTCTCGAGAAGCCGAAGCCGAATCAGATCGTCGAGCAGACCTGGTTCCCCGGCGTCCACAGCGACGTCGGCGGCGGCTACCCCGAGTCCGCGCTCTCGGACATCTCGCTCGCGTGGATGCTCGGCAAGGCCGAAGCGGCAGGACTCGCGATGGACCTCGAGGCGGAGCGGACGCATCCGCTCGCCCCCGATCCGCTCGGCAAGCAGCACGATTCGCGCACGGGACTCTACAAGCTGGCGCCCGGCACCGACCGACCGATCGACACGAGCGGCACGCAGCGCGTGCACGAGAGCGTGCTCGCGCGTTGGGACGCGGATCGCTCCTACCGGCCGGCGAACGTGCGCGCGTGGCTCGTGCGCGAGGCCGATCCGCGGGCGGGCCGGCCCTAGCGCGGGCGCCGAGCCGGCGGCGTCACACTGCCCGCGTCACGCTGCCCGCGTCACACTGCTTGCGTCACGCGGCCCGCGTCACGCTGCCCGCGTCACGCCGGCGGCGCCGCCAGTTCCTCCTCGCCCGCCGGCTCCGGCGCCGCTACGCGCGACGCGTCCGTCGTCCCCCACCATGCACGCGGCATCCGGATCGTGAAGCAGCTCCCCGCGCCGACGGTGCTGCGCGCCAGCACGTCGCCGCCGAGCAGACGCACCAGCCGTCGCGTCACGTGGAGCCCGAGCCCGGTGCCCCCCACGCGGCGCGTCGGCGCCTGGTCCACCTGCCAGAACGCGTCGAACACGCGCGGCAGATGCTCGGGCGCAATGCCGATCCCCGTGTCCTCCACCTCGAACACGAGTTCCTCCCCCTCGCGCTCCGCCCACGCGCGCACGCGCACGCTCCCGTGGTCGGTGAACTTCACCGCGTTGCCGATGAGGTTCACGAGCGCCTGACGCAGCTTTCCCGCATCGGTGGTCATCGTGACGTTCGACGACGGCACCTCGAGCGCGAGCACGAGCCCCTTCCGCTTCGCCTCGGGCTCGGTCATCGCCGCCGCTTCCTCCACGAGCACCGCCACGGCGATCGGCGTCGGCGTCACCCGCTCGCGCCCGAGATCGAGCCGCGAGAGGGTGAGCACCTCGTCGATCAGCGCGAGCAGATGCTTCGCGCTCGCCCCGATCCGCTCGAGGTGGCGCCGCTGCCCCGCCGTCGCCGGCTCGGGAATGCCGTCGCGCAGCAGGCTCGCATAGCCGATGACTGCGTTGAGCGGCGTCCGGAGCTCGTGGCTCATCACGGCGAGGAAGTCGTTCTTCGCGCGGTTGGCCCGCTCCGCCTCGTCGCGCGCCGCCGCCGCGTGCTCGAGCGCCGTCGCCTGGGCGCGCTCGCCGCGCTGCACGATCGCCGCCGCGCGCAGCAGCACGGTGAGCTGGATCCCCATCATCACGAGCACGAGGATCGCCGTCCCCACCTCGCGGCTCACGATCAGCTCCGCGCGCGCCTGGATGAACAGCCACCCGAGCACCACCGGGACGATCGTCAGCGCGAGCAGCAGCCGGCGCGCGAGCATCCCGGTGCCCGTGCGCGAGACGAGCCGCCCCGCCCACGACGCACCCGGCCGCGCGCCGATGATGCCGACGTTCAGCACGAAGAAGCCGAGCGCCGTGGCGAGCGACATCTCCGCCGCGCCGTCGAGCTGGTACAGCCGGCGCGCGCCGTACAGGTACCCGATCAGCGCCAGCGCGGAGAGCCCGATGCCGAGCGTCGAGAACCAGTGCGCCGTCTGCCGCACGCGGCGCGTGTGACCGTCGAGGAGGAAGAGCGCGCCCCCCGCGAGCGTGCAGCAGATCGCGGAGTTCGTCGCCATGAGGCCGACCGGCCGGTACGGCAGCGCGCGCAGCGCGTCGGGGAACATCCGCCCGAAAAGCCCCGTGTCCCAGCCGAACAACCGCTCGGCGAGCGCGACCGCCCCCACGGCGAAGACCAGCAGGGCCAGGCCGCGCGCGACGATCCAGCGCGCCCCCATGTCGCGGATCGAACGGCGCTGCATCCAGAGCGACACCGCCGCCACGATGAAGGCGAGCGCGGTGATCGGCAGCATGTGCACCCGGCTCACGAACACCCGGCGCAGCGCGTCGATGCCCGTGGCCCACCCGGTGAGGACCGTGAGCCCGACGGCCATCGTGACGCACGCGCACGCGAGCGTGAGGCGCGCGGCCTCGGCCCTCGACGGACGAGTCATGGCCGCCCCTCGCCCTGCGTCGCGGTGACGTCCGGCCCACACATCCGCATGATCCGCCGCCTCCAGGTAGACCGACCGCCCGCTCCCGGTCTACGCTGGCGTGCGGCCACGGGGTGTCAAGGGCGACGGTCACACCCTGCCGGCGGCGGCGCGAGCGAGCGACCTTCGCCCGTCGGACGGGCGGTCCGGCGCGCTACGGCGACGTGCGGCGCACCAGCCGCAGGGCCGCCTCGTGCGCGTACCGCGGCGGCGGTAGCCGGAGCCGCGTCCCGCCGTGCCGCACCGTTCCCGTCCGGAGCGTGTCGCCGGTGACCGCGTCGATCCACGTCGCGTCGTAGTCGCCCGCCGGAACGTCGAGCTCGAGATCACCGCTGAGCGGCGCGTCGAGATAGATCGCGTATGCCCGTCCCGGTTCGGCCAGCGCCTCCCGGAACGTGCCGGGCGCCAGCGCGACGACGCTGCGGTCGGGGCGCATCCGCACGAAGTCGAACTGCTCGATGAATCGCTTCAGCACGGCGAGCTGGCGGCGAAGCGCCGCGCTTCCGCCGCCGGGCGCCGCGTTCACGTCGGTGCCGTCGGGGCGGCGCGTGGTGAACGAGTAATCGAGGTTGTCGAACAGACCGCCCCCCGCGAGCAGGAAGTGCCAGGCCTGCCTGCGGTACGTGGAGTCCGCCGAGCCGGCGAACCCCGTCTCGTCGACCGTCACCGGACGTTGCCACCCGTAGTTGATCCCCACCGCCTCGGGGTACGCGTAGTGAAAGTTGATGATCGAGACGGCGGAGTCGATCGCCGGCAGCGGGTAGCCGAAGTTCCCGAAGTTCTGCGCGATGAGATGGTGGTTGGGGAGCCCGTGCTCCTCGTCACGGATGATCGCCGCGATCCGCGCCTGCCAGGCCAGCGACGCCTCGTTCGCGAGCTGTACGCTGTTGCGCCACTCGGAGCGCCAATCGGGGAGGTACGCGTTGATCGCGCCGGCGAGCAGGTGGTTGTCCGCCCAAGGCTCGTTCTGGATCTCGTAGATCACGTTGTCGTACGCGTTCAGCTCGCGCACGATCTTCCGGACCATCCGCTCCTGCCGCGCGAACAGCCCGCCGTTCTGCAGCGTGTGCACGCGCTGCAGCGGCATCGAGTCGGTGCCGTTCACGTTGTTCGCCGGATGGAAGGGATTCACCCGCCACTGGGCATCGCCGTAGATCGAGGAGAAGAGCGTCACCTCGACCACGATCCCGTGCTCGCCCGCGCGGCGCACGAAGTCGTGGAGCCGGCGGAAGTAGGCGTCGTCCCACCGGTCGAGATCGAACTTGTTGCCCCCGCCCGCGTAGCCCGGCGTCGTGCTCCGCGCCCACGGGATCATCGCGCGTGCACCGTCGGGCGCGAGCGTGTTGTGCGCGATGCCGAATGCGCCCGGCGGCTCGACGTACGAGCCGGTGAACATGCGCGTGTAGTTCAACCCGTCGCGCGCGAGCGTCGCCAGATACGTCCCGTAGTCGAAGTCGGGGTTGAGCACCGAGCCGTAATGCTCCCCCGAGGTGACGAGCACCGTCGGCTTGCCGCGGAAGAGATAGTAGTGCGGATTCGCCGGGTGCAGCCGGATGGGCTGCGCGTCGGCGACGGAGGCCGCGGCGAGCGCGGCGACGAGCGCGAGGCGACGGAGATGCATGGCGGGGGAGACCGGTGGACGCGACGGAGTAACGGGTACGCCCCGTCCCCGCACGCCGCCAGCCCTTCCGGTCATCTCGCGCCCGCGCCGCCGCCGCGTCATCTTCACCGCCCGACGAACACGTAGCCGCGGCGCTCGCCGCCGCTCGCACCCACACGAGGTGACTCCGCATGCTCCTCGCACGACGCCCGCGCGCCGGGCTCGTTCTGCTCGCGTCCGCGCTGCTGCCGCTGGCCTGCACGCGGTCCGCCGACTCCACGGACACCCCGGCCACATCGGCGCCCACCGTCACGAAGGCGCCGTTCGGCACCGCGCCCGGGGGCAAGGCGGTCGACGTCTACACGCTCACCAACTCGAACGGCCTCCGCGCCCGGATCATCACGTACGGCGCCATCGTCCAGTCGCTCGAGGCACCCGACCGCAACGGCCACCTCGACGACGTCGTGCTCGGCTTCGACGACATGAAGGGCTACGAGGGGAACTCCCCGTATTTCGGCGCCGTCGTCGGTCGCTACGGCAACCGGATCGCGCGCGGGAAGTTCACCCTCGACGGCAAGGAGTACCGGCTCGCCACGAACGACGGGCCAAACGCCCTGCACGGCGGCATCAAGGGGTTCGACAAGGTCGTCTGGACGGGAGAGCCGTTCCACACCGACAGCTCGGCCGGCGTCGTGCTCGGCTACACGAGCCCCGACATGGAGGAGGGCTACCCGGGCACGCTCCAGGTCCGCGTCACCTACGCGCTCACCAATGCCAACGAGCTCGCGATCGACTATCACGCCACGACCGACAAGGCCACCCCGGTCAACCTCACCAATCACACCTACTGGAACCTCGCCGGCGGCGGCACGCGCGACATCCTCGAGCACCAGCTCCAGCTCGAGGCCGACTCGATGACGCCGGTGGACTCGACGCTCATCCCCACGGGCGAGATCCGCTCCGTCGCCGGCACGCCGTTCGACTTCCGCACGGCGACGGCGATCGGCGCGCGCATCGGGGCGAACGACGAGCAGCTCCGGTTCGGCCGGGGCTACGACCACAACTTCGTGCTGCGGCGGAGCGGCGGCGCCGGGCTGGCGCACGCCGCCCACGTCACCGAGCCCACGACGGGACGTACGCTCGACGTCTATACCACCGAGCCGGGCGTGCAGTTCTACAGCGGCAACTTCCTCGACGGCACCCTCACGGGAAAGCACGGACACGTCTACCGCCACCGCTACGGCTTCGCCCTCGAGACGCAGCACTACCCCGATTCGCCCAATCACGCCAACTTCCCATCGGTGATCCTTCGGCCGGGCGAGGTGTACGACACACGGACGGTGTTCCGACTCGGCGTCGCGCGATGACGTGCGCCGCGGGTGGAGGTGAGGGACCATGCTTCGAGAATGGATCGAGCGCGCGCTCGCCGGCGCGCGCACCCCGTCCGAGCCGGCGGTCGTGACGCGAGTCGTCGACGGTATCCCGGTCGGTGTGATCAACACGCGGGAGGACGTCGACACGGCGCGCGTCTTCCGGCGCGCGGAGTCGGTGATCCGCCGCATCGCCGAGTACCAGCCGTGGCGGCTGGCGCATCTCCGGCGCGACGTGGCCGGCATCCTCGTCGAGCGCTACCCCTGTCGCGCGGCCTACCTGCCCGACCGCCGGCTCTGCCTGCTCGAGCTCACCTTCATGGCGAACGAGCAGTTCTCCGACTCGCAGGTCGCCGCGTCGCTCGTGCACGAAGGGATGCACGCACGCCTCGACCGGCTCTCGGCGAGATACGGTGTCACCCCCTTCGCCTCGGCGCGCGCGCGGCACGAGCGCATCTGCCGGCGCGCGGAGCTGGACTGGGGCCTCGCCGTGCCCGACGGGGAGCCCGTCGTCCGCCGCGCGCTCGAGTCGATGCAGCTCGCCGACGAGGACGTCGCGCCGACCATCGAGTGGGGCGAGGCGGCACGGCGCATGGCGGCCGTGGACCTCGCGCAGACGTCCACGGCGTCCCGGCCGGACGACCTCCAACCCCCCGGCCGATGACGCTCCCGCCGATTCAGCCTCCGCGCGGCAGCGTGAGCGGCGCGGTCTCCCCCGCGGCGCGCGAACAGGTGATCGCGCGGCTCACCGAGCGGTACGCGCAGGACCATCTCTCGCTCGAGGAGTTCGAGCGGCGCGCCGAGGCCGCGTACGCCGTCACGACGCCGGCCGCGCTCGCGGCCCTCACCGCCGATCTCGGCACGGACGGCGACGGCGTCGCGCCGGCGCGGACGAGCATACCCTCGATGCGGGTCGGCGTCATGCTCGGCAGCGTCGTACGCGAGATGGACGAGGTCCCGCGCCAGCTCGACGTGCGCACCCTGCTCGGCAACGTCGAGCTCGACCTCACGCGCGCCCGGTTCGCCCCGGGCGTGACCGAGATCGCGCTGCACGCCGTGATGGGGAACATCGAGATCCAGCTTCCGGCGAACGTCGGCGTCGAGGACCACGTGAGCGCCGTGCTCGGATCGTTCGAGTACCGCCGCCACCCGCGCGCCACGAGCTGGATCGAGGCGAGCCGCGTCGACAGCGTCGTGCGCTTCACGGGCAAGGTGACGCTGAGCTCCGCCGAGGTGGTGATCCGGCGCGACTCGGGCGGCTTCGCGCGCATGGATGAGTAATCGCGGCGTGCTCGCCGGCGTCCCTCGGTCCAGCCGCCGGCGCGCGCGCTGCGCCGTCTCCGCACTGCTCCTGGTCGCCCTCGGTGCGTGTCACAGCTGGCGGCCCGCGCCTCCCGCGCCCGATACCGCGAACGCAGCGCATTTCGCGCACGCTCGGCTCGTGACGCGCGACGGCGCCCGGCTCACGATGGCCGACGTGCAGGTGCGCGCGGACAGCGTCGTGGGGTTCCTCGGCGCGGAGCGCGCGCGGCGCGCGATCGCACGGAGCGACGTCGCGCGCATCGAGACCCGGCAGGTCAGCGCCGAACGCACGACGCTCGGCGTGATCGGCGGCGTCGCGGTGCTCGTCCTCGTGCTCTACGCCATCGCGCTCAATTCGGTGCTGACCGGCTGGTCGGAGGCCGCGGCGGACCGCTGACCTCCGCCAACGGCGTTGCACCCGGTGGGGCACGCCGCGCAGTTTGCGCGATCACTCCGACCCGCGCTTCCCTGTCCGACGACCTCCCGCTCGCCGCGAAGTTCGCCCCCGATCCCGACCCCGCCGCGGTGGGGTTCGTGCTCCGGCTCGCGCGCGCGCTCCACGCCTACGGCTACTCCGCGCCGCGGCTCGAGGACATCCTCGGCGCCACCGCCGACCGGCTCGGCCTGCACGGCCATCGCTTCTTCTCGATGCCGACGCAGATCATGGCGGCGTTCGGCCCGGAGTCGCGCCAGCGCACGCATCTGCTGCGCGTCGAGCCGGGCGAGGTGAACCTCGGCAAGCTCGCGGCGCTCGAGCAGGTGTCGCTCGACGTCGCGCAGGGACGCACCTCGCCGGCCGACGGCATGGCGGAGATCGAGCGCATCGTCGCCGCGCCATCGCCCTACGGCAACGCGCTCGTGACCGTCGCGTACGGCCTGCTCTCCAGCGCCGTGTGCCAGTTCATCGGCGGCGGACCGCGCGACGTCCTCGTCGCCGGCGTGCTCGGCCTCGTGCTCGGACTGTTCGCCCTCGTCGCCGCGCGACACGCGCGCATCGGGCGGCTGTTCGAGCCGATCGCCGCCTTTCTCGTCAGTCTCGCCGCCTTCGGCCTCGCGCGGCTCGCCGGACCGATCTCCGTGTTCGTGGCGACGCTGTCGGGACTGATCGTGCTCCTCCCCGGGCTGCTGCTCACCACGGCGATCACGGAGCTCGCGACGCGCCACCTCGCGTCCGGCACGATCCGGATGAGCAGCGTCTTCATGACCCTGCTCGGCATCATCTTCGGCGTCGCGCTCGGCGGACGGATCGGGACCTCGCTCTTCGGCTCCGTCCCGGGGGGCGACTTCTCGCCATTGCCCGCGTGGGCGCCGATCGCGGCGATCCTCGTCGCCTCGGCGAGCTCGGTGGTGATCCTCCGCGCCGACCCGCGCGATGGACCCTGGATCGTGGCCGCGGGGGTGCTCGGCGTGCTGTCGGGACGGATCGGCGCCGTGTGGCTCGGCCCCGAGCTCGGGATGTTCGTCGCCGCCTTCCTCGTCGCGCTGGCAAGCAGCGGCTACGAGCACTGGCGCCGCCGCCCCGCGCCGGTCGTGCTCGTGCCGGGCATCCTCCTGCTCGTGCCGGGAAGCATCGGCTATCGGAGCATGGCGTCGCTCATGGAGCGGAACACCGTGGCGGGGATCGATACGGCCTTCACGATGATCTTCACCGCCTTCGCCCTCGTCGCCGGCCTCCTCATCGCCGGCGTCCTCGCCCCCGTACCGCGCCGAGCCGCAACGCCGTAGAGGTCCGGGGCGTAGCCGATCCAGTGGCGGATCATCGCCGTGGGACGGAACGACGGAACGACGGACCTGCGAACGACGGAACGCGGATCGACGGCCTGATCGGCGCGGGAACGGCAGGATCACCACTACCCGATCGAGAGCGCACGGTGGCGGTCGGAGTGAACAGCATTGCGCGGAAGGTCGTCATCAGGTCCATCCATTTCGTCGTTGTTCGGCCGTCGCACCGTGCTGCATACTGAGAAACCCACCCTCGCCCGGACTTGCCCGTGACCAGGAAACCGACCGAGACCAGCGACGCCATCTCGCGCCGCGCCTTCCTCCAGCGCGGCGGCGCGACCGCGGCGGCCGTCGCCGCGCCCCTCGTCATCCCGGCTCGCCTGCTCGGTCCCGACGCGCCGAGTAACCGCGTCCGCGTCGGGCACATCGGCTGCGGCCGGATCGCGCAGGGACACGACATGGTCGGCGTGGCGAGCGCCGATCTCGCCGACGTCCTCGCCGTCGCCGATCTGGACTCGCGCCGCGCCGCGAGCGGGAAGGCGCGCGTGGAGCGGCTGTTCGCCGCGCGCAATGCGCCGAAGCCGACGATCTCCGTCTTCACGGACTACAAGGAGCTGCTCGCCCGCCCCGACATCGAGGCGGTCACGATCAGCCTTCCGGACCATCAGCACGCCGAGGTCGCGCTCCGCGCCCTCTACGCGGGGAAGGACGTCTACCTCCAGAAGCCGTTCACCATGACGCACGCCGAGGGGCTCATCCTCCGCGACGCCGTCGCGCGCACCGGGCGCGTGCTCCAGGTGGGGAGCCAGCAGCGCTCGTGGGGACCGAACGAGCAGTTCCGCAAGGCGGTGGAGTTCGTGCGCAGCGGCCGCGTCGGCACGCTGCGCCGCGTCGAGATCGGATTGCCGATCGATCCGACCAAGCCGAACGATCCGCCGCAGCCGGTGCCGTCGAATCTGAACTACGACATGTGGCTCGGGCCGACGCCGGAGGAGTACTACACCGAGCAGCGCGTGCACCCGCAGGGCACCGGCCGCGACGGCGGACCCGACGTGCAGTCGCGGCCCGGCTGGCTGCGCAACGAGAACTACTCGCTCGGCATGATCACCGGGTGGGGCGCGCACCACTTCGACACGGCGCACTGGGGGATGAACATGGAGCTCACCGGCCCGTCGAGGATCGAGGGGAAGGGCGAGTTCCCGCCGCACGACCGGATCTGGAACGTGCACGGCAAGTACCACATCGAGCTCACGTATCCGGGCAACGTCATCATGACCGTGTCGGACGAGCTGCCGAACGGCATCAAGTGGATCGGCGACGACGGCTGGATCTTCGTCTCCCGCGACGCCACGCAGACGGCGAGCGATCCGACCGGCCGCGCGACGTCGCTCAAGTCGCTCGACGCGAGCGACCCGAAGCTGCTCGACCCGAACGGCGTCACGGTGCACATGCCGCACAGCCTGTCGCACCACAAGAACTGGCTCGAGTGCGTGAAGTCGCGTGCGACGCCGCTCGCGCCGGCGCCGATCGCGCACCGCGCCAACGCCGCGTGCATCCTGAGCTGGATCGCGATGAAGCTCGGCCGGCCGATCGAGTGGGACGCCGAGCACGAGCGGTTCGTCAACGACGCCGAGGCGACGGCGATGCTCTCGCGCCCCGAGCGCGGTCCGTACGGCGCGACCCGTCTCGCCGCCTCACACTCAAAGACCTGATTCCCGAGCGCATGCACCGCATCACGACGACCATCCGACGGCTCGCGCCCGCTGGCGCCGCCGCCCTTCTCCTCATGGCCTCCGCACCCGCTTCCGCGCAGCAGCCGGCGCAGCAGGGTACCGCGCGCGCCGACTCGGTTCGCTTCCGGCTGCTCACGCTGGATCCCGGACACTTCCACGCGTCGCTCGTCCAGAAGTTCATGTACCCGGACGTCGACAGCGTCGTGTGGGTCTACTCCGCCGGTGGCGACGACCTCGCGCAGCACCTCGCGCGCATCGAGCTGTTCAACACGCGGAAGGAGAACCCGACCCACTGGGTCGAGAAGGTGTACACCGGTCCCGACTTCCTCGACCGGATGATCGCCGATCGCAAGGGGAACATCGTCGTCATCTCCGGCAACAACGCACGCAAGACCGAGTACATCGTCCGCTCGATCGACGCGGGGCTCAACGTGCTCGCCGACAAGCCGATGGTGCGCACGCCGGCGGATCTCGTGCGGCTGAAGCAGGCCTTCGCCACGGCGGAGCAGAAGCACGTGCTCCTGTACGACATCATGACGGAGCGCAACGAGGTCACCACCGCGCTCCAGCGCCAGCTCTCCATGGATCCGGCGCTGTTCGGGACGCTCGTGAAGGGGACGACGGAGAACCCGGCCATCACGAAGGTCAGCGTCCACCTCTTCAAGAAGATCGTCGCCGGCCAGCCGCTCAAGCGTCCGGAATGGTTCTTCGACGTGCGCCAGCAGGGCGAGGGGATCGTCGACGTCACCACCCACCTCGTCGACCTCGTGCAGTGGGAAGCATTCCCCGGCGTGACGCTGACGCCGAGCGACGTGCACATGATCAACGCACGGCGGTGGGTGACGCCGATCTCGCTCGCGCAGTTCGAGCAGGTGACCGGCGCCGACAGCTTCCCGGATTATCTGAAGGGAGACGTGAAGAACGGCGTGCTGCAGGACTACGCGAACGGCGAGATGAACTACACGCTCAAGGGGATCCACGCCCGCGTGTCCGACTCGTGGCAGTTCGAGGGGCCGCCGGGAAGCGGCGACACGCACTTCTCGATCATGCGCGGCACGAAGGCGACGCTCATGATCCGCCAGGGCGCGGAGCAGAAGTACAAGCCCGTGCTCTACGTCGAGCGCAATCCGTCCGTGACGCCCGAGGCACACGAAGCGGCGCTCGACGCGGCGGTGGAGCATCTGCAGGGGCGCTGGCCCGGCGTCGCGGTGCATCGCGAGGGCGACCACTTCGTCGTCGACGTCCCGCCGAAGTACGACGTCGGCCACGAGGCGCACTTCGCCCAGGTCACGTCGGATTTCCTCCGCTTCCTCCGCCAGGGCGAGATGCCGGAGTGGGAGGTGCCGAACATGATCGTGAAATACCACACGATCATGCAGGCATATGAGATGAGCCGAGGGAAATAGAGCGAGCTCGGCCGACTCGCGCGACGTCGTTGCGCAGCGAATTCGTGACCGCCGTCACCGCCACGGTAACGGCGCCGCGCGCACTCCCGATTCGACAGCCTCCGGCGCGCGGCGAACCGGACTCCGGCGATCGCAATGGTCTGTCCCTTGCCTCCTCCGACTGGGTCGCGGCCGCCGCTACCCCGGCGTCCCGCCGGCGCGAACCGCGGCGACCGGAATGCTCCCCACGAATCGGAGACCGACCATGACAGGCCACGCTCATCGACTCACGCAGATCTCACTCGCGCTCCTCTGCGCCGGCGCCCTCGGCGCCTGCAGCAAGGCGGATCGCACCGCGGATACCGCCGCCGCGCGCACCGACAGCGCCGCCGGACGTCTCGACTCCGCCGCCGCCGCCCGTACCGACTCCGGCATGAACAACATGGCCAGCGCCGGCGCGTGGACGAACGATCACATCTTCGGCTTCGCGCACAACGCGAACGCGGGCGAGATCGCGCTCGGCAAGCTCGCCTCGACGAAGGCGACCAACCCGAAGGTCAAGGAATTCGGCCGCGAGATGGTGAAGGACCACACCGAGATGATGGGCGACATGCACTCGCTCATGGGGAAGGTCAACGCCACCGCCGACTCGACCTGGAACGACGCGAAGGACCTCGCCGATCACGGGCGCGACGAGCTGAAGGACCTCACCGACAAGGCGAAGGGCGCCGACTGGGACAAGGACTACATCGACAAGGCGGTCGACGACCACCAGAAGGTGCTCGACAAGCTGCAGGACGCGGCGAAGAGCACGACCGACAGCACGGTGTCCGCGTCGCTCGCGAAGGCGACGGCCAAGGTTCAGGAGCACCTGACCAAGGCCCAGAGCATCAAGGCGGGTCTCGAGTAACCGCTTGCTCGAACACGCGAACGGGGGCGGAGCCACTCGGCTCCGCCCCCGTTCGCGTGTTCGTCACACGAGGCCCGTGCTCACCCCGAGTTTCCGCTCGCCCACGGGTCCCCCGCCATCCACACCGGATCAGGCGCGAAGAGGAATACCATGCCGCCGTCGGCGAGCTTGGGGAGCAGGCGCTTCGCGCGGGCGGGCTCCATCGCCGGGCACCCCTCGCTCCGGCCGGCCTTGGTCGCGGTCACGTACGGCGCGCCGTGCGCCACGACGCCGCGCTCGAGCGCCTTGTCGTTGAACCCGGTCGACACGCCGTCCAGACGCAGCCCCACGGAGCTGTATCGCTGCCCCGCCGACTTTCCGCTGAACGGGTAGAGCGAGCGTGCGACGTAGAGGCCGAGCGAGGTGGCATTGCTCCCCTCGGCGTTGGAGAAGCGGGTCGGTACGCCGTTTCTGGCGGCCGAGCCACGGCCCGCGGCCACGGTGAACGGACCGTCGACGATCCGCAGCGCGCTCATGTCGAACACATAGCCGCGCTTCGCGGTGCTCGGCAGGCCGTAGTCGACGAAGTAGAGGAGCGGCTTGCGAACCTCGTCCGGATGAGCGGCGCGGTAGGCGAAATAGCCGCGGAACGCGGACTCGAGCGCTTCCGGCCTGCTCAGCGGACGCACCGCCCCGGCGAACGCGGAAAGCGCGGCCTGCGTCACCGCGGCGATCGCCGAGGCGTCGCCGTCGGCCGAGGTCGACACGGCCGAGTCCGCCCGCCCGCCGACGAAATCGATGGCGGCGGTCAGCACGGGGCCCGTGTGATCGCGATCGGAAGCGAAGTGCGCGCCTGCGACGAGGAGCGCGCTCGCGCCAAGCAGCGCGTTCTGAAGGATCGTTGCCGAGCGCATGAGCCTCCCTGGAGGGAACGAACGAGCGAAGGCGTTGCCGCGGACCGGGACCGGGTCACCCGTCGTCGGCGGTTCGGTGGGACCCCTCAATATAAACTGGAAGGAGGCCGACTTAAAGTGTTGCGGCCCATCGATTTACTGCCGTGCTCGCTTTAAATGTTCCCCAAGCATGTCGTGCTGCTGTCGCCATGGTGGCCAATCGGCTCCCTCCTCGCCACGCGCCCGCACGGGATTCGCGCGGGCGAGCGGGGAACTGCGGCCTGTCACGGGGGAGTAGTCCTTGGAGAGCGGCGAGAGCGAAGCGCGCCCTCGGAAGCTCGCGCGTCCCGAGGCCGTCATCTCACTACGGCGTGCTCGCTACTCGCTACCTACTACTGAGCGTTGCAGTTCCACCAAAACCATCCCTCACGAGATCCGGATACCGATGCTCATCGAAGATTTCCGCAGCGAGTACGCTCGCTACCGCGAGCTCGCCGACAAGGCACTCGCCCAGATGCCCGACGCTGAGCTCAACCGCGTGCCGTCTCCCGAGGGAAATTCCGCGGCGATGATCGTGCGCCACGTCAGCGGCAACCTCGTGTCGCGGTTCACGAACTTCCTCGTCGAGGATGGCGAGAAGCCGGACCGCGACCGCGAGTCCGAGTTCGAGGAGCGACCCTACGAGCGCGCGGAGCTCGAGCGGCTCTGGCGGCGCGGCTTCGCCGTGGTCGACGACGCCCTCGCGCCGCTCACCGACGCCGATCTCTCTCGCACCGTGACGATCCGCGGCCAGCCCCTCACCGTGCACGCCGCGCTCGCGCGATCGGTCGCTCACACCGCGTACCACGTGGGACAGATCGTGCTCCTCGCGCGCATGTCCGCCGAGTCGCCGTGGCAGTCGCTCAGCATCCCGCGCGGGAAGTCGGCGGCGTACGACGCCTCGCCCACGCGAGAGAAGCGGCCGGGCTGACGCGCCGCGGCCCGCGCGACGCTACGGCCGCTCGAACAGGAGCGAGAGCAGCCGCGGCACGGCCTCGCGCGGTGCCCCGTCCTCGAGCCACTCGCCGACGGCGCGCAGCGCCAGCCCCGCGCACAGCGCGCCGTTCACGTACTCGGCGACCGAGTGCCGGAACGCCGTCACGGGCACCGACTCCGCCGTCAGGGGATCGATGAACTTCGCCTGGCCGCCGCGGAGCTGCCGGTAGGGATGCAGCTCGCAGAGGAAGAGCTGTCCGCCGGGACGAAGCACGCGTGCCGCCTCGCGATACACGGGCGCGAGCTCGCGCACGTGCTCGAGCACGAGGTCGCCCACGACGACGTCCGCCGATGCGCTCTCCACGGGCCACGCGCGCGTGACGTCGTGCTCCACGAAGCGCACGTTCGTCGCGCGCACGCGCCGCCGCGCGACGTCGAGCATCCCCGGCGAGAAGTCGAGCGCGACGACCTCGCTCGCGCTGCCGGCGAGCCACTCGGAGTTCTTGCCCGTGCCGCACCCCAGCTCCACCACGCGCGCTCCCGCGACCCGGAGCGGCGCGCGCCGCAGGACCTGCGCATCGAGATCGCGCGTCGTGTTGTGATCGATGTCGTACTGGCGCGACCAACGGTCGTACGCATCCGCGACGTCCGACGTCGCCAGCGACGGACGCGGAAATGGTGACTGTTCCAGCATGCGCGAATCTTAGCAGCATCCGGCCGGCGCCGGGACCGTCCGCCGCGCCGGTCCCACGGGCGAAACCGATCTCGGCCAGGCGACGGATCTCGACGTCACCACGTCGCCGGGATGCGGCGTTTCGACGATCGCGTCGCGGCGCCGGAGCCGCGCCTAGCCGGCGCGGCGATCACCGCGTACGATCCGGGGTACCAGCCAGCTCCTCCGATCCGCCGAACCGGCAGGCTCCCATGAAGTGCTCCCTTCGTCCGCTCGCTCTCGTCGTCGCGCTGTCGGCCGCCGTGGTGGGCTGCAGGTCCGACAGCATGTCCGGCACCCAGTCGAGCGCGCTCGGCACGCGCACGTACGCGAACATGCTGCCGTACATCACGAAGTCGCTCACCCCGACGCTGGCCGAGGAGCGGTTCGGCTTCCCCGACGCGAAGCAGACGACGGGGACGATCGTGCTCATCTACAACGTCGAAGAGCAGAAGAAGGTCTCGCTCGGCTTTCCTGGGCCGGGACAGACGATCTCGTTCGCGACGCTCACGGCGCCCGGCGGCAGCCAGACGCCGATCCCGATCGGCGACTGACGAGCGCCCGCGCGCTCGCGCTCCTCAGGACCGCACGCGTGCGATCGCGCGCAGCCACCCGACGTGCTGCGCGTCGCTCTCCGCCGCCGCCGCGCGCGCGTTGAAGGTGCGCTCCACGCGGCGCATCCCGCCCGTGCCGAGCGGCGGATAGATCCCCGCGTGCAGGCCGGCCAGCCGCGCGGCGCCCCACGCGGTCGTCTCCAGCACCACCGGCCGCTCCACCGGAATGCGCAGCTGATCGGCGATCGTCTGCATCAGCCAGTCGTTCGCCGCCATGCCGCCGTCGACGCGCAGCGCGGCGAGCGGCACGCCGTCTTCGGCGAACGCCGTCGCGAGGTCGCGCGTCTGGAACGCCACCGACTCGAGCGCCGCGCGCACGATGTGCGCGCGGCCGCTGTCGCGCGTGAGGCCGGTGAGCGCGGCACGCGCGTCGGGGTCCCACCAGGGCGCGCCGAGCCCGGTGAACGCGGGCACGCAGTACACGCCGTCGGACGACGGGATGCTCGCCGCCACCGTCGCGCTCTCGGCGGCGTGCTCGATCAGCCCGAGCTGGTCGCGCAGCCACTGCACCACGGTGCCCGCGTTGAAGATGCTCCCCTCGAGCGCGTAGGTGGTCCGGCCGGCGAGCCGCAGCGCGATCGTGCCGAGGAGCCGGTGGCGTGAGACGCGGGCGGCGTCGCCCGTGTTGACGAGTACGAAGCATCCGGTGCCGTAGGTCGCCTTCGCCTGGCCCGGCGCGACGCAGTCCTGGCCGACGGCGCCCGCCTGCTGATCGCCGACGAGCGCGCGCACCATGATCGGCGCGCCGAAGAGGTCGGGAGTCGCGGTACCGAAGTCGTCGGCGCTGTCGTGCACGGCCGGCAGGATCGACGACGGGACGCCGAACAGCACGCACAGCTCCTCGTCCCATGCCTGGCGGTAGATGTCGAACAGCAGGGTGCGCGACGCGTTGGTGGCGTCGGTGGCGTGCACGCGTCCGCCGGTGAGCTTCCAGAGCAGCCACGTGTCGATCGTGCCGGCGAGCAGCTCCCCGCGCTCGGCCGCGGCGCGCGCGCCCGCGGCGTGATCGAGGATCCAGGCCAGCTTGGTGGCGGAGAAGTACGGATCGAGCAGCAGTCCCGTGCGGCCGACCAGCTCCACCGCGGCGGGATCGTCGGCGAGCTCGCGGCAGCGCTCGGCCGTGCGCCGGTCCTGCCACACGATCGCGCGCTGCACGGGGACGCCGGTGGCGCGGTTCCACACGACGATCGTCTCGCGCTGCACGGCGATCCCGATGCCGGCCACGCCGCGCGCATCGAGCCTCGCCGCGGCGAGCGCGTCGCGCGCGCACGCGATCGTGGTGACGAAGATCTCGTCGGCGTCGTGCTCCACCCAGCCGTCGGCGGGGAAGTGCTGCGTGAACGGCCGCTGCACCTGCGCGAGGACGCTGCCGTCGTCGGCGAAGACCATGGCGCGGGTGCTCGTGGTGCCGGCGTCGAGCGCGAGGACGGGCATGGACGGAAGGACTCGATGATCGACCGGCCGTCGCGCGGGCCGCGGGGCCGAACCGGCTCCGAACATGCGGGCGCGCTTCGCGAGGAGCAAGGCGACGCGCCGACTTGACGACGCGCGCGCGGCACACGGTTATTCACCGCGATGCGTCGTCGCTCACTCGTCGTGCCGTGCTGCTCGCTCGCCGCGTGCGTCGCCCTGTCGCCGCTCGCCGGCTGCGGGCGCGGCGACGCGGACGCGGCGGACGGTACGCGCCCCGCCATCCTTCCCGCGTTCGTGCAGCAGCGCACCAACGCCGAAGCCAGCGTGCCGGCGGTGCCGTACTCCGCCGACACGCCCCGCATGCTCGCGCGCGCCGCGCGCCGCTGGCCACACGACACGCTCGCCTACACCCAGGGGTTGCTCGTGCGCGGCGACGAGCTGCTCGAGAGCACGGGGCTCGAGGGGCGATCGGAGCTGCGCGCGGTGGACCGCGCCACCGGTCGGGTGCTCCGGCGCGCCCCGCTCCCCGACGACGAGTTCGGCGAAGGGATCGCGGCGATCGGCGGCCGAGTGTACCAGCTCACGTGGAAGAACGGCCGAGGGCGCGTCTACGACGAGCGCACGTTCGCCGTCGTGGATTCGTTCACGTACGAGGGCGAAGGGTGGGGGCTCGCGAGCGACGATTCGCTGCTCTACCTGAGCGACGGCACGAGCACCGTGCGTGTGCTCGATCCGCGCGGCTTCCGCGTCGTGCGCACGATCCGCGTCACCGAGGCGGGGAAGCCGGTGTACATGCTGAACGAGCTCGAATGGGTGCGCGGCGAGCTGTGGGCAAACGTGTACGAGACCACGTTCATCGCGCGCATCGATCCGGCGACGGGGCAGGTAGTGGGCTGGATCGATCTGCGCGCGCTCCTCCCCGAGGGACAGCGCGAGCGGCTCGCCGACGGCGGCGGGGTGGCGAACGGCATCGCGTACGATGCGCGCGCGGGGGAGGTGCTCGTGACGGGGAAGGACTGGCCGTCGCTGTTCCAGCTCGACAGCGTTCCCGCTCCGGCGCCCGGGGGAGCGCCCTGACCATCTCGCGCTCGAGGCGAACGACGGTGACGGCGAGCGAAGCCGCGCGCGGCGGAGCATCGGAGCCCGCCGGCGCGATCGCGCGTCGCGAGCGCTTCCTCGTCGCCCTGGTGCTCGGGCTCGTCGCCGGACACTTCGCGCTGACGATGGCGCGTACCGTGGACGTGCCGCGCGACATCGAGCAGTTCTGGTTCGCCGCGCGCACGCTGCTGCACGGCGGCGATCCGTATGCGGCGATCGGTCCGGGACGCGCGTTCCAGTATCCGTGGCCGCTCGTGTATCCGCTCCCGGCGAGCGTGGCGCTGATCCCGCTCGCGTGGCTCACCGGATCGTGGGCGTGCGGGGTGTTCATGGCGCTCTCCGCGGGTGCATTCGCCTGGGCGCTCATGGAGCACGGGTGGGCGCCGCTGCTCGCGTTCTTCAGCATCTGCGTCTGGCACGCGGCGGGGACGGTGCAGTGGTCGCCGCTGCTCGCGGCGTCGTTCGTGCTCGCGCCGCTCTCGGTCGTGTACGTCGCGAAGCCGACGATCGGCGCGGCGCTGTTCGTCGCGCGGCCGAGCTGGTGGGCGGTCGGCGGGGCGGTGGCGCTCACCGCGGTCGCCTTCCTGCTCGATCCCGGATGGGTGAGCGCATGGCGCGACGCGGTGGCGCGCGCGCTCGTGCAGGCGAAGCACGGCTTCCCGTACCGCGCGCCCGTGCTCATGCCGGGCGGTGTGCTCGTGCTGGTCGCGCTCGCGCGATGGCGACGCGCCGAAGCGCGGCTGCTCGTCGCGCTGGCGTGCGTTCCGCACACGCTCTTGCCGTACGAAGCGGTGCCGCTGTTCCTCGTGCCGCGCGGATGGCTGCAGTGCGCCGCGCTCGTCGCGCTCAGCCACGTCGCGTGGTGGTGGGTCGCGCGCCACATGCCGTTCCCGGATTTCTACGCCACCGTGATCGCGTACACGAAGACGATCACCGTGCTGATGTACCTCCCCGCCGCCGCGATGGTGCTCGCACGCCCGAACGTGGGGACGATCCCCCCGTCGCTCGAGCGGCTCGTCGCGCGCTGGCCCGCGCGGCTGCGCGGCTCCGCGCACTGAGCGCAGGATCGTTCAACGGGCAACGCTCGCCCGGCACGCGCTGTCTGAAACCCTGCGTGCCCGGGACCGTACGGCCGACACCGAGATCGGACGACGCGGCCCGCCGTTCACGCGTGCCGCCGCGCGCGTTCCACTCGTGATCGCGTTCCCCGTTCCGTCGAGAGTCCGCCCATGAGACCCGCCCTCGCCGCCGTGCTCGGCCTCCTCCTCGCCGCCGGCCCCCTCGCCGCCCAGACCCCCGGCGCTGGCCGCGGCGCACCTCCCGCGGCACCGGCCGGAAACGGGGAGGTGAAGGGCACCGTCGTCGATCTCGAGAGCGGGGCGGCGGTGGCGCGGGCGTCGGTCGCCGTGCGCACGGGCACGGGCGCGGCGACGACCGTCGTTGCGGGCGCGCTCGCGGCGGCGAACGGCACCTTCCGCGTGCAGGGGCTGCGTGCCGGTGCGTACACCGTTCGCGTCACCTTCCTCGGCTTCACGCCGAAGGTGCAGCAGGTGACGATCAGCGCCGCGGCGCCCGTCGTCGATCTCGGGACGATCAGGCTCGCGCGCGCGGCCGTCGCGCTCGGCGCCGTCGACGTCGTCGAGCGGCCCGACATGGTCACCATCGAGCCCGACCGCAACACGTATCGCGCCAAGGACGTCGCGCCCGCGGCGACGAACGCGAGCGAGGTGCTCGAGGCCACGCCCTCCGTCACCGTCGACGCGGACGGCAAGGTGAGCCTGCGCGGCAACGAGAACGTCGCCGTGCAGATCAACGGTCGTCCCGCACCGATCTCCGGTGCGCAGCTCGGCGCGTATCTCAAGAGCCTCCCCGCGGGACTCCTCGACCGCGTCGAGGTCGTGCCCAATCCCTCCGCCAAGTACGACCCGGAGGGGATGGCGGGGATCATCAACATCGTGCTCAAGCAGAACGTCGACCTCGGCCTGAGCGGCGGCCTCACCGTCGGCGCGGCGAGCCGCGACAAGTACAACGCCTCGGGCAACGTCGGCTACCAGGCGGGACGGCTCACCACCTTCGCGAACGTCGGCGTGTTCGGCGACGGCCGCGACGTCGTCGGCATCAACGACCGGCTCCGCTACGACGCCGTGAAGGCGCTGCTCTCGGCGACGGAGCAGGACATCGACGGCACCAACGGATTCAGGGGGCAGAACTTCGGAGCGAACGTCGACTACAAGCTCAACGCGCGCGACGTGCTCTCGAACGCGCTCCAGCTCAACCACCGCGACGCGACCGACGCCGCGCGCACCGACTATTCGGAGCTCGACGGCTCGCGCACGGTGACCGACCGCTATCTGCGCCCGCGCGACAACGACTCGCGCGGCACGAGCATCGACTACACCAGCGCGTTCAAGCGGACGTTCGCGCCGCGCACGCACGAGCTGTCGGCCGAGCTTCGCTTCAACCACTCGCACGACGAGGACGCCACCGCGCTCTGGCGCGAGTCGATCGCCTCGGACGGTGCGCGGAGCGGCTCGCCGGTCCAGCGCGAGACGGACAACACCGACGCCGTCACGAAGCAGCTCACCGCGCAGCTCGACTACACCCGCCCCCTCGGCAAGGCGAAGCTGGAGACCGGCTACAAGGGGACGACGCGCTGGCTCGACCGCGATTACCTCGTGTTGAAGGATTCGCTCGGCGACGGCCAATGGACGCGCAGCGATCTGAGCAACGCGTTCTCGTTCGACGAGCGCGTGCAGGCCGCGTACGGCGTCGTGAGCCGTCCGATCGGCAAGCTCGAGGCGCAGGCGGGAGTGCGCGCCGAATATGCGTCGCGCGACTTCTCGCTCGCGGGCGAGCGGTATCCGTACCACCACACGAGCTTCTTCCCGAGCGGCGTGTTGAGCTGGAACCTGAGCGGCACGAGCCAGGCGAAGGTGAGCTACTCGCGCCGCATCCGCCGGCCGGGGACGCAGGAGCTCAACCCGTTTCCCACCTTCTTCGACGTCCAGAACGTGTTCATCGGCAATCCGGCACTGAACCCCGAGTACACCGACGCGTACGAGCTGGGGTACACCCGGAGCGGGAAGTTCGGATCGATCCAGCTCTCGCCGTTCTTCCGGCACACGACCAACGTCATCCGGTTCATCATCAACACGGACGACGTGGTGGACGGCCGCGAGGTGACGACGATCAGCTTCAAGAATCTCGCGCGAAGCGACTCGTGGGGTACGGACATCAACGGGTCGCTGCGCTTCGGGAAGCGGTTCAACGGCTTCGCCGGCGGGAACGTCTTCAAGCTCGTCACCGACGGCGGTACGACGACGTCCGTCGCCGGCACCGACGCGGTGACCTGGTCGACGCGGTTCAACGGCACGTTCGACGTGACGCCGACGCTCTCGGTGCAGGGCTTCTACATGTACCGCGCGCCGATGAAGATCGAGGGAGGCAAGTTCTCGGCGATGCAGTTCACCAACGTCACGCTGCGCCGGAAGCTCGACGGCGACCACGCCTCGGTGAGCCTCCGGGTCTCGGACCCGTTCAACACGGGCCACATGCGGGTGCAGGCGGGCGACGAGACGCTCACCCAGATCACCGAGCGGAGCTTCGGCAACCGCGCGGCGTACCTGACCTTCCAGTGGAACTACGGCCAGACCCCGCGCGTCAGGCAGCCGAAGCCGGAGGAGAATCAGGGCGGGGGGCAGGGGGGTGGGTTTGGGGGATAGATGTCTGTGTGTGGGTGTGTGAGTGTGTGAGTGTGTGAGTGTGTGAGTGTGTGAGTGTGTGAGTGTGTGAGTGTGTGAGTGTGAGAGTGTGTGAGTGTGTGAGTGTGTGAGTGTGTGAG
>DATJGU010000117.1:0-21726 GCA_035494615.1 Gemmatimonadaceae bacterium | reverse complement strand
AGCACACAGAGCCAGGAACGAGACCGAGCTGTTCCTCTTTCTCACCCCGCGGGTGATCCGCCGAGACGAGGACGTCGATGAGATGACGAGAGAGTATCAGGAGCGAGCGAGGACGGTGAAGCCGTGAGCGCGAAGGAGATGAGCGACCTCTTGATCGGCGACTCGCCGATCATGCGACGTCTGCGTGCGCTCGTGGCGCGCGTCGCGGCGAGCACGCTGCCGGTGCTGATCGAAGGGGAGACTGGAAGCGGCAAGGAGCTCGTCGCACGCGCGCTACACGAGTGGAGCGGGCGATCGGGCCGGCTGGTCGCGTTGAACGTGTGCGCCGTGTCCGACAGCATGTTCGAGGCGTCGATGTTCGGGCACGTGCGTGGCGCGTTCACGGGGGCGTTGCGAGACTCGGCGGGCTATCTCACCGAGGCGCATCGCGGCACGCTCTTTCTCGACGAGGTGAGCGGTCTCTCGCCCGGCAATCAGGTGAAGCTCCTGCGGGCGATCGAGACGGGGGAGTTTCGTCCCGTGGGCGGGTGCGCGGATCGGCGTAGCGAATTCCGCCTGCTCGCGGCGAGCAACGAGAACATCACCTCACAGGTGGAGCGTGGGCAATTCCGACGTGATCTCGCCCACCGGCTGGGCGGGCTGCGAATCGCGGTACCGGCCTTGCGCGACCACCTCGAAGACATTCCTCGGCTCGCGATGCACTTCGCACGGTGCGTCGCTGGAAACCAGAAGGCCGACACGATGATCGGCAAGGGCGTGATGCGCCTGCTTCAGGCACATACGTGGCCGGGGAACGTGCGCGAGCTCCGCCACGTGATCGAGGCAGCCATCGCCCTCTCCGGAGGTCGGGTCGAGGAATGCGACATAGCGTCGCTGCTTCAGTGCAGCCATTCGAGCCCCGCGGGTCGCCGGCGCGAGTTGGAGGGGCGTGAGTTGCTCGCGCAGCTCCACCGCTTCGCATGGGACGTCGATGAGGTGGCGAGCGAGCTCGGAGTGCACCGCGCGACAGTGTATCGTCGGCTTCGCAGGCTCGGTGTCGGTGTGCCGGTGGCACAGTGAGGGCCGATCCCGGACGAACCGCCTGCCGCAATCGAGAGCTGTAGCGGCATCCGGGCCTCTTGGCAAATCCATTTGGGATGCGGATCAAACCTACCGCCGTCGCGCTTGTCGCACTTTGTCGCGCGACAAGTCGCACGCGGAGTGCGACAAACTGCGACACGCAGGTGACGCGAAAAATGTAAGTCGCGCACTGCACGCGACTTAGCGCGCACGCGAAGGTGGCCGGCTGCGTGCGAATGGTCCGGACAGTCATCGTCGCCACGCGCGCCGTGTCGCGGTCTCGTCCTCCCCCCCCGGACCACCTTATCATGTCCCGGCTTCCGATCTCGTCCGTGCGCGGTCGTCGTCCTGCGCCGCAGGCCACGCCCGGCCTCCTGGCTGTCCTGGCCCTTTTGCTCCTCGGCCCGCTCGCACCGTTGGCGGCGCAGGGCAATCCGAATGGCGGCGGCGGGGGGAGTGGCGGCGGGGTGACGCCGTTCACGGTGAGCACGTTCACGCTGACGCACGATGCGGGTGGCTCGGCGAGCGTCCAGGTCAACGCGACGACCACGACCACGTTCACCGCGACGAACCTCGGTGCCTCCTCCGTCACGGCGAGCTTCGTCGTCACGGCGTGCAGCGGCGCCCTCCAGCCGGCCAGCTGTACGGTCAACCCGACGTCGAAGACGCTCGCGCCCAATCAGGTGGCCACGGTCACGGCGACGTTCACCGGCGGCGCGACGGCGGGAAACGGTACGCTCACCGTGGCGGCCAAGAGCGGCAGCACGACCCTCGCCACCTCTAGCGTGGCGGTCACGGTGAATCCCGTGCCGGGGCCCACGGTCAGCACGAGCCCGCACCGCGGCGACGCCCGCGACGTGGCAGCTTGCGTCGCCGACTGCTTCGAGACGACCTTCGGCTACAGCACGCGCGCCTACGTCAGCCTGGACGTCGCCCGCTCGGCGACGTTGCTCTATCGGAGCGGACAGGCGAGTCCATACGGGCGCCTCACACTCGGCGTCATCGACGGAAACGTCTCGGTGACCTCGTTCCGCCTTCAGCTCACCGACCCGAACGGCGCCAACGTCCCGTTCACGAACGGGGCGACGTCGCTCTTCTTCGCGCGAAAGACGGGCGACACGACGCGTCTCGTTGCCGAGTTCGACGCGGCGGCGCGGCCCACGAGCGCGGGCCTCTACACGGCATCAGTCACGTCCTTCGCCGGCACCACGGTGCTCGGGACGACGACGAAGGCGGTGCGGATCATCGTCGTCAACGACCGCGGGAGCGAATACGGCGCCGGTGTCGAGCTCGTCGGGGTCCAGCGGGTGTTCACCGGCCAGACGGGCGGTGTGCTCGTGACCGACGGCACAGGGTCGGCAAGTTTCTTCGCCGGCACGTGCACTCCGTCGGTGACCTGCACGTTCGCGTCGCCCGGCGGCGACTTCAGCGTGCTCACCACGGGCGGCAGCACGTACAAGCGCACGTATCCCGACGGCACCGTGGTGACGTTCAACGGCGCGGGGCTCGATTCGAGTGTGGCCGACCGATTCGGGACGGTGACGCGCTACGCGTGGGTGTTCAACACCGACGCCAACAGGAACGTGCTCTCCGCCATCACCGATCCGACCGGGCAGGTCACCGCCCTCACATGGCGCACCAGCGCCAATGCGAACGGCTGGAAGGTGGGCACGCTGGGAGCCATCACCACGCCCGGTGCGCGGAGCTCGAACTTCGGCGTCAACGTCGCAACGGGCAATTTGCAGCAGACCAACGATCCCGATGGCTTGCCGTTCGCCGTACTCGGCTACGACAGCCAGCACCGGCTCACGAGCTTCACAGACAAGCAGGGTGGCGTGTGGAGCTACGCCTATGCCTACGGCAAGACGACGGCCTCCGTGGATGCGCCCAGCGTGGTCATTTCGACCAGCGCCTCGGTCCATCCTCGCACGCAGGTGCGCGAAATGTATTCTGGACTCTTGCAGTGCGCAGCGGCGGGGCAAGGATACGATGCGGCGCACCGGCTCCCGGTCGATTCCGTCGATACCCGCGCGGCGATCACGGACCCGCGCGGAACCTCCACCTTGTTCACGCTCGGCCGCTTTGGCTCGCCGACCAAGGTAGAGGCTCCTCAGAGCAATCCGGCGTCGACGACGTACGACACGCTGACCGGCCAGCTCGTGCGCAGCGTCTCGCCCACCGGCGCCGTGCAGCGCCTCAGCTGGGTAAACGATCAGTTGCGCCAGACGATCGATTCATCGGGCGGAACGGCGAGGACGGTCAACATCGACTACGAGACCTCCTACTCGCTCCCCACGCATGTCTACGGGAGCGTCGCCGAGCAGTTGTTTACGTACGACCATACCAAGGCTGGCTGGCCGCTCAAGACGTCGAAGGTAGGCTCGTCCTCGGCACTGCCGACCACGTACGCGTTCGATGCCTACGGGCGTCCCACGTCGGTAATAGATCCGATCGGCCACACGACGACCTATGCGTACGAGGCGACCGGCCTCCGCAATCACACCAGCGTCACCGCCCCCAACACCCAGAGCACGACCTTCGCGCACGATGCCTGGGGGCGGGACACGCTCGTCAGAGATCCGCGGCTCGCCTCATGGCGTCAACGGTACGATGTGCTGAACCGAGTATCGTGGACGCTCAGTCCGCTCAGCGGTGATACGACCAAGTTCCAGTACGATTCGCTGGACAACGTCACGAAAGTGATCGACGCGAAGGCTCAGAGCTACATCACGATTCGAAATGCTCTGGGATGGGCGGTGAAGCAGATCGACCCAGCGGGACATGTTGACAGCGCGGCGTACGATAGCGCCGGCAACGTGGTGTACGCGAGGAGTCGACGGAATCATGTGGTCGCGTTCCGGTACGACGTGCTCGGACGAGTCACGCAACAGGTCGGTGCGGGCGGCAGCGACAGCGTCACGTTTGCCTACGATCCCAATCACCGCTGGGTCGCGGCGCGCTCCGTGACGGGCGGCACGCTCATCAGCACGGACACGATTTTTACTGACTCCCTAGGCCGTACCACGGCGGAAGTCAGCTACCGTCCGGGTGCGTACTCCTGGAGCGTGGTGAGCGGGTATCAGGCCGACAAGCCCGGGCGGGCGAGTCTCAACGTCCTCAAGTCCGGCGCGATCAATGGAGGGCCGTCCAACGTGGTCAGTTGGACGAACTTCTGGTACGACAGCGCGCAGCGGCTATCGCAGATCCGGCTCCTGCAGGGCAATTCCGTCTTCACCTACAATGACGACGACCAGCCGCAGGCCGTGACCTTCCCCTCAGGCTTGGGAGAGTCCCGTCTCTACACATCGAGTCACGCGCTTTCGAAGCGTTTCTACACGCTCACGGCCATCGATTCTGTGCTCGGACGCTGGTATCGCACGGACAGCCTCGCCCGACTCGTGCGGCGTGGGGGAGCGCCGGGAAAGAAAGTTCAGGACTTCGGCTACGATCTGAAGGGGCGGCTCTCGACCTGGCAGAAGAAGACCGACACCGGCGTGCCGAGCTGTCAGAACATCGACGGGTACGGGTACGACTGCTCGAGCACCCAACTTCATGTGGACTCGACGGTCACGCTACAGTACGACAACGTCGGCAACCCAGCAGATCCCGGCGTCGTCATGGATACTGCGAATCGGCTCCGGACGTTCAGCAACTACACGATGACGTACGATGCCGACGGCAACATGCTGACGCGCACTGTGTCGGGGGTGACGGACACCTATACCTGGAACGATTTCGGCCAGCTGACCGCCGTCTCACGAAGCGGGTCGACCGTTGCCACGTTCGCGTATGACGGCTTTGGGCGGCGCATCCGGAAGACGGCGGTCGGGTCGACGACGGACTACGTCTGGGACGGGGGCCAGCTCATCGCCGATGGAGGAGCCACGGGAGGCGCGACGGAAACCTACTCGTACTATCCCGGGAGCGATCAGCTCCACAGCGTCACGTTGAGTGGGCAGACGTACTACACGTCGATCGAGCCGGGTGGCGATGTCAACGCGTTACTGCGCGGCAGCGACAATGCGGTCGTGGCGCAGTATGCGTATTCCCCGTGGGGCGAGATCGAGTCGAGTACCCAACAAGTCACGGGCCTGAATAGCCTGCGCTGGAAGGGACTCCTCTGGGATGATGATACCAAGCTGTACTACGTGCGCGCGCGGTACTACGACCCGAAACTGCGGCGCTTCATCTCCGAGGATCCCATCGGCCTCGGCGGTGGGATCAATATGTACGCCTTTGCCAACAATGATCCTGTCAACCTTGGGGACCCCTTCGGCACTGACGCCTGCCGCCGAGTCTTCGGTCCAGAATGGAGTCAGCTTGGACCGGATGGCTGGACGCAGCAGACGATAGCAACGTATTCGTACGAATGTGATCTGACGAGTAGCTTCGATCCCCCTCCGGACTGGCCAGAACCACCTGGTGCCCTGCCCGATAACCCAGCAGAGCGAATCCGAAAGGGGGGTGACGGTCGTTCGAAGTCGGATCCGCTGTTGAATGATTGCACCAAGGATGCTCTCAAAGACCTTCTCTACCACGGTGCCATCGACGCGGTAGGAATGATTGGTCCAGCTCGCGGTATTTCCCGATTGATCGGGCATCAGTTCGGATACGTTGGAGCGGTAGCCGACCACGCCGGGTTTAAGGTCGTTGATGCATTTGGCAAGTCAACGAGCACCCTCTCCCTTGTCGCGGGGTTTACTGATACGTCTCCAGAGGGAATGGCTTCAACCGCCCTTACCGTTGCAACCTTCTTTCCTGTTGTCAACCAAGTCGCTGCGGGACTCTTGGTTGGCTGGGACGTTTATAAAGCAACAAAGGCGATCAGAGAATGCCACTAGCCGACGACATGAAGGGCGACATAAGAGCGGCGAAGAAGATACGCCTCCCTTGGTGGGCCGTGTTGAGTCTAGTAATTGGTTCGCTGCCGATCTACTGGCTGTTCGATCATTTTGGGGCACTCAACCGTGCGTTGCCGACGCTGAATAGCGTTGGGATGCTTGGTATTGCGATCGCTGTCAAGTGGCAACTAAGGCGGCATGCGTGGTTTTGGGGCACGGTGGCCATCCTCGCGGCCCTTCATGTTCCGTTGATCTTGTTTGTTCCCTGGACTACGAAATGGGTGCCCGCACTCGCGATTGCCGCCATCGACTCGGCGGATCTAATCCTGATGCTCGCGATCCTTACTATTGTTGAGAGATTCATGGGAGACGCAAAAACCGCTGCGAGATGAGCGTCTGCGATCTCAAATCCATGACATCTGGCATTGGCGTCGGTGTTGGTACCGCTAGTTCAGCGCTGCTGAGTCCAGCCACAGGCAGTGCTCCTTTGTGTTTGTCGAATGCGGCCGATCTCACCCAAAGAGAGCGGCGCATTCGCGTTCATTGGGAGCTGGGTCGCAATCTGACCGGACGAGCCTTCTGCTTTGGTAGCATAGGAGGATCGGGACCATGAGCAGCGGCGAAACATTACCGCGACCAACAAGCGACTCCGTCATCGGATTGCTGCTGCCGCGCTGCGCTTCACCGCGTTGTCGCACGCCTGTAGTTGCATGGAGGTTTGGGTACACCGAAGCACTGTAGGTGCAACGCCCGCGCGAGAGGCGCGCTGTGCGTTTCTAAACGTTCACGTACTTGATGCTTCAAGAACATCCGATCAACAACGGTTCGGCCCGGCCAATGCGATTGGACACTGGCTCCTGTGCGTGAAAACGAAGGAAAGGGAAGTGCAGAGCCGTACCTATGAATCAGGGCGCTTCACGGCAATGGGCGACAGCCTGTATCGAGACTTAAGCGACAGCCTGAGAGCCATGTTCGGTTCCGCGCGAGTGCGCGAATGCGATTGGCACCTCGAACGGCCGCCAAGCAGTCGGGCTGCCTAGTGGCGCGCCGACGCGGCGAATCGCGTCGAACACCCATGAGGGCCGAGCGATCGCTCGGCCCTCGTGGCGTACGGAAGGCGCGTGTGCTGCCGATGCGCCTAAGTACACCGACGTGACCTTCAGGAGCACCAAGGTCGAGGGGAGCAAGGAGCACTTCACCGTCACCGGCGACCTCACCATCCGCGGCGTCACGCGCCCGATTACGCTCGACGCGACGTTCGTGGAACGTCGCGCTCGAGACGGGGCGGGATTCTGGTGTCGAACGAGATCAAAGATCGTGATCGAGGCGCAGGTGGTGTTGGCGGAATAGCTAAAGCGATTCCCGCGCGCCGTGCTCTCGATTAGCGAGATGGAATGCGTATCGCTCGGCCGGATCTCCAAACGGCGCTCGGGACCCCAGCGCGCGCTCCCCGAGGAGCCGCGGCGGGTCTTCGGCTTTGCGCTACACCAGGCGCAACGTGGCGGGCATCACCGCGCGGCGAAGCGTCTCACGGGCGAGCTCGCCGGTCTCATCGAGGTCGTCGATGACTTCGATGGCGAGACCTATCGCGCGGTGTACACGGTGAAGCTCGCCGGGGTCGTCTACGTGCTCCACGTCTTTCAGAAGAAGTCGACGCGCGGGATCGCCCTGCCGAAGCACGAGCTCACCACGATCCGCGAGCGCTGGCAGCACGCCAAGCGACATCATGCGGCGCACTCTCACGAGGGAGGAAAGTAGGATGGCGAAGCGCAAAGCACCTCCCGAGATCCCGGTCACGCGCGGAAGTGGCAACGTCTACGCCGACCTGGGCTTCGAGAATCCCGCCGACGAACTGGCGAAGGCCCAGCTCGCGTCGCTGCTCGGCGAGGTCATCCGCGAACGTGGCCTCACGCAGCTCGCCGCGGCCACGCTCATGGGCGTCGATCAGCCGAAGGTCTCGCACATCCTCCACGGCCGGCTGGGCGGCTTCTCCACACAACGGCTGATGGAATCTCTCACCGCGCTCGGGCGCGACGTGGAGATCGTCGTGCGGCCGGCCCCGCACTCGCGCAAGCGCGGCCGGCTACACGTCGCCGCGGCGTAGTCACGGAGTCGCGGCGCGCATCACGTCGCCATCGACGCGCTCGCGGTCCCGTTCGCGCGGCACGGCGCTGACCCGGAGGTAGGGCGTCCGACGCTCGGTGCACCAGAGCGACGCATCACGAGATATCTGGTGAGATATCTCGGCGCCGTCACGCTTACGTGTGGGCAAGCGCGTGCGGAGATATCTCACGCTCCGTGCACGACGAAAGATCTCCGCAGGCTCGTGCTCGCACGCGCGCACATCTTGACGCGCACAACGGACGAGCCACCCTCGAAACTGCACCGCAAGGCCGAAACACCAAGACTACGAGCTCTCGGCTGGCCGTGTGTTTCGCGTGCGGAGGTCGCGTGGCCTGGCGGGGGTGTCGAGCATCGCGTCGACGAGCTCGAGGCGCGCGCCGCTTGCCCGCCGTCGGACCGCTTGACCGAGGCGCGGCGTCTCCCTAGTATTACTTCTGCAAGTAATACCTGCACACGAGGTCGCCCATGAAGATCACCACCAAGGGACAAGTCACCATTCCCGCCGACATCCGCGAGCGCCTCGGGCTGCTCCCCAATACGGAGGTCGAGTTCACCCTCGCCGGCAACGGCGTCGTCGTCACCAAGGCCCGGCGCGGCGGGCGGCGCGGGCAGCGCGTCGTGGCGCACCTGCGCGGCCGCGGCACCGTGCGGATGAGCACGGACGAGATTCTGGCGCTGACGCGCAACGGCTAGCGGCCAGCATGGGCGTCGTCCTCGTCGACAGTAACGTCATTCTCGACGTGCTCACGGAGGACGCCCGCTGGCTGGCCTGGTCGGCGGACGCCTTGGCGCACGCTGCCGAGCGTGACGTCCTCGTGATCAACCCGATCATCTATGCCGAGGTCTCCGTTCGGTTCGAACGGATCGAGGAGCTGGAGGAGGCGCTGCCCGCCACATTCTTCCGGCGTGAGGCACTTCCGTGGGAGGCGGAATTCCTGGCCGGCAAGTGCTTCCTCGCCTATCGACGCCGGGGCGGGCCGCGCCGCTCCCCGCTTCCCGACTTTTACGTTGGTGCCCATGCCGCCGTGCGCGCGATGCCCTTGCTCACGCGCGATGCGGCCCGCTACCAGACGTATTTCCCGACGCTGTCGCTGATCGCTCCCTGATCTGCCGCGGAGCGGCTCGAGCCGGCGATTCGCAGCCTACGGGCAGGACTGCCGGCACGACCCGCCCAGCGGGCGGTTCACGCAGGAAGATCCCATTGGCTTGGCCGCGGCATGAACCTCTATGGCTTCGCGGGCCCTCTCCGATGCGCATGACGCGCAGCTTCGAGTGCAGCTGGAGATCGCGCAGATGTACCGAAGGAAAGTCCTTCATGAGCGGGAGGGTGTCGAGACGTCACTCGTGTGCGGTGAGATTGCCGACACGGCATTCGTAATGGCAGCGCCGATGGGCGCATGAAGTCGGGTGCCATATCGATCGGGCACACACCGCGCACAACGAAGGGCCGAGCGCATGCTCGGCCCTTCGTCTGAGACGAAGTGAGAGGTGTTGCCGTGCTCAGTCCGCCAACACCGCCTGCGCGTCGATGACGATCTTGATCTCGTTCGACACCAGAATCCCGCCCGTCTCGAGCGCGACGTTCCACGTCAGCCCGAAGTCCCGCCGGTCGAACTTCCCCGTGGCGTGGAACGAGGAGCGTGTGCCGCCCCACGGATCTTTCCCCGTCCCCTCGAACGTCACGTCGAGCGTGATCGGGCGCGTGACGCCGCGGATGGTGAGATCGCCGGAGACGGTGAAGTGCTCCTTCTTTCCCTCGACCTTGGTGCTCCTGAAGGTCACGTCGGCGTACTTGTCGACGTCGAGGAAGTCCGGCGACTTGAGGTGCTGGTCCCGCTGCTCGGCGCGCGTGTCGATGCTCGCGGCCTTCATGCTCACCTCGACGGAGGAGTTTCCGATGTGCTCCTCGTCGGCGACGATGGTCCCCTCGAACTCGGTGAAGCGGCCCTTCACCGTGGTGATCATCATGTGCTTGGCGACGAACTCGATCGTGGTGTGCGCAGGATCGAGCTTCCAGGTGGTCGTGGTGGTCGGCTGTGCGGTGGCGCTCATGGTCGTGTCTCCTCCAATTGATGAACTCGTAAGTATCACAGTACTGAGATAAATGGCCGAGCCCGATTTTCGTTCCCGGCCTCCTGTGTTCCTCGTTCGCTCCTACTCCTCCTCGCCGGCGTCCGCGCCCACGCCGGCCGCCGCGAGGCCCAGCTTCCGCAGCAGCTCGGTCGCCTGACGCTGCTCGGCGACCGTGAGCCCGGACATGGCTTGCGCGATCCGTGCCGCATGGGCCGGGAAGATCCGCTTGATCAGCGCCTGACCGGCCGGCGTGAGCACGGCGTACCGGGCTCGGCGATCGTTCGGGCACTCCTCCCGCTTCACGAACCCCTTCTCGACGAGCCGGTCCACGAGATAGGTGATCCCGCCGCTCGTCACGAGGATCTTCCGCTGCACCTCGCCGAGGAGGAGCGGGCCCTTGTGGTAGAGCACCTCGAGGATCGCGAACTCGGTCGACGTCAGCCCATGCCGCGCGACGTCGTCGGCGGACTGGGCGGACACGGCGCCGAACGCGCGCGCCAGCACGACCCACAGCTTGAGCGCGGTGTCCTGCTTGCGATCGGTCGGGGCGGGCTTCGTCGCCCGTGAGGATTCGGTGGTCGGCATAATCTTAGAACTAAGATAATGACTTCATTGCTGCACGCAACTCCTCCGCCGAGCAACGACGGCTTCGGAAGCTTGACAGGTCAGCTCGGCGATGACACATTCGTAATATAGCACTGATGTGCTACATACAGCGCTGCCCAGGGTTGACGATGGTCAAACGAGTCGCAATGCGCCGAGCGGGTGGGTCGGTCACCGTCACCATTCCGAAGGACATGGCGGATCGGTATCACATGACGGCGGGCGGCGACGCGTACGTGGTGGAGACCGACCGCGGCGTGCTGCTCACGCCGTACGATCCGGCGTTCGAGCTCGCGATGCGCGCGTACGAGCGAGGGGCGCGGAAGTACCAGAACGCCCTGCGAGAGCTCGCGAAGTGACGCTCGCTCGGCGAGCCCATCGTGGATGAACCACGATGGCTGGATCGACTGGTCGTCGAGGCGATGCACTTCGACCAGCTCCAGCGCCACGGCGGCGCCTTCGGCATCAAGGACGAGAACGCCCTCGAATCCGCGCTCGCGCGTGCGAGGCACCGGTGGGTCTACGAGCCGAACTCCGATCTCTGCGCGCTCGCCGCGGCGTACGGCTACGGATTCGCCAGGTCGCACGCGTACACCGATGGGAACAAGCGAATCGCCTTCATGGCGATGTACGTGTTCCTCGCTGTGAATGGGCAGGAGATCGTGGCTCCGGAGCCGGAGATCGTGCAGCTGATGCGTGATGTCGCGGCCGGCACCTGCGACGAGAGTACGCTCGCGACCTGGCTCCGCGAGCATGTCGAGCCGCTCGCCGGCTGACCCGGGTTCAGCTTCCCGCCACCCGCCTCGCCATCCCCACCACCTCCGCCGCCAGCGCCGCCGGCCGGCTGAACGGCACCGCGTGCGCCGCGCCGGCCACGACGACGTACCGCGCGCCCGCGCCGCCGACCCGCGTCCCGGTGAGCCGAGCCAGCCGCTCCCCCCACGCCGGCGGCGACACGGGATCCCGCGCCCCGTTCACGATCGTCACCGGCACGTCGACGCGCGCGAGCTTGTCCTCGATCCGGTCCCGCACCGCGTCCCGCAGCGTGGCGATCATCCGCGCCGGCCCGGCACGCGCCCAGTCGCGCACGACGTGCGGCACGAGCGCGAAGGGCTCGCGCGGCGTATCGCGCGCGACGCGGATCAATTGCGCCGCCACGGTGCGATGCTCGGCGATCATGGTCGGCGCGTTGAGCACGAGCGCCGACGCGAGCCTCGCGTCGCGCGCGACGGCCTCGACGACGACCTGGCAGCCGTGCGACTGTCCGATGAGGATCGGCGCGACGATCCCGCGTACGCTCATCCATTTCGTCAGTGCGTCGGCGAGCTCGCCGAGCGAGAGGATCTGGCGGCGAAGCCTGCTGCGGCCGAAGCCGGGGAGATCGAGCCCGCTCACGGCGAGCCCTGTCGCGACGAGGCGCATGGCCGGCTCGAGGTAGTCGGTCGCCATCCCGAGCCCGTGCACGAACACGGCGTGCCGCCCGGCCACGGGCTCGCCCGCGACGGCGCGATCGCTCGCCCGCCCGTGCACGCGCATCCCGTCGATCTCGTCCCAGACGTCGCGGAGCGGCGGCTCGCTCACCGCGGCGCTCGCGGCAGCATGCCGAGCACGAGATCGCCGAGCGCGGGGAAGTTCCCGTCGAAGTGATGGCCGCCGGTGCGCGCGACGCGGGTGATCAGCGCCGGGTCGGCGTCGCGGCACCCGCTGTCCTTCTCCTTCGTGCCGTACACGCAGAGCATCCGCTGGCCGCGCAGTCGCTCGAGCTCGGGAAGCACGGGCCGGTCGTCCGCGCGGCGCTCGTCGCGGATGATGTCGATCCAGTGGAACTGGAAGTTGGCCGTGTGCGCCACGCCGAACATCGCGAGGAGCACGACGTGGGAGCGCACGTCGTCCGGCAGCCGGTTGGCGACGAAGGGGATCATGTCGGCGCCGCGCGAGTAGCCGGCGAGCACGAGTCGCCGCGCGTGCCACTTGTCGAGATACACGCGCGCGATCCGGGCGACGTCGGCCGCGGACTGCTCGGGGATCTTCCGGTGGGCGAGATACGCCCGCGAGTTGACGCCGACGACGCCGACGCCGTGCGCGGCGAGCTCCTTCGAGATTCCCTCGTCGACGTCCGCCCAGCCGCCGTCGCCGGAGATGAAGATCGCGAGCGTCCCCGAGTCCGCTCCCTGCTGCGGCGGGACTTCCACGAGCGGGAGGCCGGCGAGCGGGCCGGACGCCGCCACGCTGCCGCCCTGCGCGCCGAGCGACGCGACGCAGCCGCTCGACGCGAGCGCGACGATCGCGAGCAGGCAGATGCGCGCGGCGTTCACTTGCGCACGATTCCCGTGACGCCGCCCGAGATGAGCGTCGCGACGTTGGCGAGGATGCGTGGCCGCGCGAGCCCGCCCGCCGACGCGAGGTACTTCGGCTCCCACACGGGATCGAACTTCTCCTTGTACCGTCGCACGCCCTGGTAGTTGTAGAAGTGCTCGCCGTGGCGGTACAGCCACGCGCCGGCACGCGCCCACAGCGGCGCGAGCTGCCGCGCCTCGAGCCCGGCGAGCGGCGCCATGCCGAGGTCGAACCAGCGATAGCCCTCCGCCTTCCCCCACAGCATGAGCTGCGTGAAGAGATAGTCCATGGTGCTCCTCGGCGCGCGCGTGCCGAATCGCATGAGATCGACGGAGAGCTCCTCGCGCGCGCCGCCCGGCCACAGATTCGCGAAGGCGACGACCTCGTCGGCGCCGACGGGCGACGTCGCATCCGTCGACGGCACGGTCACGACCGCGACGGGGAAGCGGCGGAGGTAGTCCTCGTCGAACCAGCCGAGCGAGAAGCCCTTCTCGCGGACGCGCTTCTGCGCGAGCCACTCGGCCGAGACGGCGCGCAACGAAGGAAGCAGCTCGGGCACGCGCTCCGCCGGCACGACGCTGAACTCGGCGCGCGCCCGCTCCGCGTCGCGCAGCACGCGGCGCAGCCCCTTGCGCTCGCCGCCGTCGAGCGAGAAGCGGCCGAGGTCGACGCGCGCTTCCTCTCCGAGCTTGAGGAAGGATAGCCCGAGGTCGATGTAGAGGGGCAGCGTGTCGGCGCCGACTTCATAGAACACCGGCCAGCCGCCGTGCGCGTCGGCCGCCTCACGGAAGCGCCACGCGAGCTCGGCGCGCGTGCGCGCGATCCTGGCGGGCGATTCGTCGGGCGCCGCGGCGACGACCGGATCGCCGAGCGCGATCCAGCTCCGTCCCTCGACGGCGTACTGCACGAACCCCTCGGACTCGGCGTGCACGCGTGTGGTGCTCGCTACGTCCGCGGGCTCGGTCGAGGCGAAGAGGAGCGATTTGTCGCCGAGCAGCGCACGGTACGCGCCGGTGTCCGGAGACGCCGCCGCGATGCGCGCGGCACGCGCGAGCGATTCGTCGCTCGGCGCGGCCGGCTGCCCGGGCGCGTGGCGCATCAGTCGCGCGAAGCCGAACAGGGCGAGCCCCGCCGCCGACGTCACCGACGCGCGGAGGAAGCGCGGCGCGTCGGCGTGGCGGCCGACGCTCCACCAAAGGTCCGCCGCGTACTCCACGTGGCGGTACGAGAAGAGCCCGAGCCACACGCTCGCGCCGACGACGGCGACGATCGCGAGCACCCAGCCCGGCTCGAGCGGCTCGGCGGTGAGCGCGGACTTCCGGTAGAACGCGCCGCGGAAGGGAAGCAGGATCGCGAGCACGACGGCGAGGGCGAGCGCTTCCTCCCAGTCGAGCCCCTTGAGCAGCGACGCCGCGATGCCGCCGCCGAGCAGCGCGACGGTGAGCCCCCACGCGGCGTTGATGCGATGGCGGAGCGCCCACGCGAGCACGAGGAGCGCGGTGCCGGCGAGGCTGCCGAGCAGGTGCGACGCCTCGATGACGCCGAGCGGGAGCGCGCGGTCGAGCGCCTCGAGCCGCCCGTGCACGCTCGGCGTCGCGCCGGACCAGAGGAGGAGCGCGCCGGCGGCGAACGTCGCGGCGCTCATCACCATCGGCACGACGGCGGGGGCGACGCGTGCAACCACGGCGCCGGCGCGCGCGGCGACGACGAACCGTGCGCCGTGGGCGCGGAGCTCGAGCAGGGAGAAGCTCGTGACCGCGACGACGAACGGGATGAGATAGTAGATCGCGCGGAAGGCGATCACCGCGGCGAGCGCGTGGCGCGAGGCGAGATGCGGGCCGAGGAGGAGCACCATCAGCGTCTCGAACACGCCGAGCCCGCCGGGGACGTTGCTCGCGATGCCGCCGAACTGCGCGAGGACGAAGATGCCGACGAATGGGAGGAAGCGGATCGACGTCTCGGCCGGGAGGAGGACGTACAGCGCGGCCGCGGCGACGCTCCAGTCGAGGAGGCCGAGCCCCAGCTGCGCGAGGGCCAGCCGCGCGCGCGGCACGGGAAGCTCGTAGCCGGCGATCGCCGGCACGCGGCGCGCGAGCCACGCGGGGGCGCGCATCGGACGTCCGCCGAACGCGATGCTCCACGCGACGTACGCCGCGAGCGCGCCGAGCAGCGCGGCGCCGGCGGCGCGCGAGGCGGCGTACGGGAGATGCGTGCGCGCGAGCGTCGCGGCCGGCTCGAGGAGGAGCGCCGCACCGCTCACGAGCATCACGCCGGCGGTGAAGGTCGCGCCGGCGAAGGCGACGGCGCGGGCGATCTCCGCGCTCGTCAGGCCCCACGAGCTCCAGAAGCGATAGCGCACCGCCGAGCCGGTGACGGCGGGGAAGCCGAGCGTCTGGCTCAGGCCGTACGCCGTGCTCGCGCCGAGCCAGATCCGCTTCGCGGCGATGCGCCGGTCGCCCGTGCGTCCCGCGTAGGCGAGGCCGAGCGCGTCGTAGCCCGGGAGCACGAGATACGACAGCACCGTGATCCCGAGCGCCTCGAGCAGCATGCGTGCGGGGATCGCGCGCACAGTGCGCGAGATCTCGCGGTAGCCGTAGGTGTGGAGCTCGCCGCGGAGCACGTGCAGCGCGACGAAGAAGAGCAGCACCGACACGCCGGGTCCGATCCAGCGCACGAGATGCGCGGCGGAGCGCGAGGGCGCGGACACGTGAGCGGCAGGTTCCGGATGTTCCCGCACGCGGAGCTCGGCCACCCGCGGAGGGGTGGCTTCGGTGCTGCTCTCGATCGATTGCACTACGGACCGGTCAGAACGTCTTCGCGCGAAGCGGCGTCAGCGTGACGGGGCCGACGAGCCCCGACGGGAGTGGCGTCCACTTCGCCGCGCTGAACAATCCGTCGGGGCCGCGGTTCGCGGCGAGCCGCGGCGGGAAGTTCACGTTGTAGAACTTCTTCCACGGCACCCCGCGCCGGTCCAGATCGGCGATGCGGTTGGCCATGAGGTTGGACGCCAGCACCACGAGCTCGTTAGTGTCGCGGAGCGCGGCGGCGGGAATCTCCACGCGCCACCAGGGGCCGATGAAGGTGCCGAGCGGCTTCCCGTTGAGGGTGACGCGGGCGCTCTCGTGGACCTCGCCGAGATCGAGCCGCCAGCTCGTCGCGCCGTCGGGAAGGGCGGGACGCGAGAAGGTGACGCTGTAGCGCGCCGTGCCGGAGAAGCGCTTCACGTCGTCGCCGGGAAGATCGGTCCACGAGCCGAGCGGTGCGCCGCGCACGGTGGCGGGAAGCGCCGGTCCTCCGGCGACGAACTCGACGGTCCACGAGCCCGTCACGGGAATCGCTGCGCCGGCGCTCTCCGTGTAGTGCCAGGGCGCGCCGGCGACGTCGCGGTCGTAGGTGCGCACGATGCGCGAGGCGCCGGCGGGGAACTGGAGATAGACCTCGATCCCGGTCGGCGTCGCGCGCATGCGGCCCATGCCGCTCGTGCGGTGCATCGCGGCGTACACGGCGGCCGCGCGCGCATTCGTCGCGAGCGGCACCCAGCCGTCGACGCTCTTCCCGCTCGTGTTGGCGATGAAGTACGTCGCGCCGTCGCGCTCGCGGCGCCGGGCGAGCTGCACGCCGAGGTCGACGGCGGGCTCGCGCCGCGCGCCCGACGCCGCGAGCAGCGCGTCGACGTCGCTGCCGAGGAGCACGGTGCCCGCGCCGAGCGGCTTGCGGGCGACGTCGCCGGCGCGCGCCGGTGCGGCAACGCCGAGCGCCGACTTCGCGGCGAGGAACCGGGTACGCCGCACGCCGAGATCGCCGAGCCCTGGGACGTCGACGGGAAGCGCGCCGAGAAAGGCGACCGTCGCGCCGGCGCGCGCGAGCGTCTCGAGCTGCTGCATCGTCTCGCTGGGCATGTACCGCGACGCGGGCACGAGCACGACGCGATAGCGCGCATTGCCGGCGGTGACGACGGCGCCGTTCTCGACGTGCGCGCCCGAGAGCTGGCGGTCGCTCGCGTAGTCGTACTGCCAGCCGTCCTCGAGCATCGCGTCGGCGGCGACGCGGAACGCCGAGCTGTCGTTCGGCGGGATGGCGTCGAAGTGCTCGAGGAGCGCGGTGCTCTGACCCGGCGCGCCGGTGCCGCGCCGCGCCGCCGCGGGCTCGGCGAACCGATCGTGGATCGGCCAGTAGAGGAGCACGTCGTTGTCCGGCTGCCCCGACTGCAGAAACGACTGCACCGCGGCGGCGTACGCGTTGAGCTCGGAGAAGTCGCGCCACCACGGGTTCTGTGGGTCGAACTCGACGGCGGCGTAGAACAGGCGCCCGGGCCACGGCTCGCTCGCCGGCGAGTACGCGGTGCCGTGATAGACGATGCTGTTCACGCCGTTGACGTAGTAGTTGTCGAGCGCGGCGCGGACGTCGGAGAGCGTGGTGACGAAGTGCTCGGTGAGCCAGGTGGCCGCTTCGGCGGAGGCGAGCGGCTTGCCGGCGACGTGCGCCGCCGACGTGGCGAAGCGGATGCGCGTCGCCTCGGTGCCCTCGGTCTCGGGGATGTCGGCGGCGGCGTAGAGATCGAGGATGTTCGCCGGCGAGCCGTGTGCCTGGTCGCGTACGATGGCGCGCCGGCGGTGCGCCCAGTCGGCCCACGTCTTCGTGAAGCCGTCGAGCACGAGATCGGACACCGTCTCGCGATAGTCGGCGAGCACGCGGCGCGCGCTGTCCGAGTCCATCGCGCCGAAGAGAGCGGGGAGATGTGCGCGCAGGTCGTAGCCGCGGCGCGGCTCGAACTCGTCGAAGAGACGCGGCGTCCAGTCCCCCTGGCCGCTCGCGTCGTCGACCTCGTACGAGTCGTTGAAGAAGGCGCGGACGCCGGACACGCGCCGGCCGGCGAAGGCGCGGTCGAAGCGATCGAGGTAATGCGCGATCGGCTCGGGGGCGAAGTGATCGATCACGTTCCCCTCGCCGCCGGGCGCGGCGCGCTCGACCTGCTTGCCGTGCCAGCCCTGGAACACGGCGTAGAGCGTCCAGTCGCCCTCGAACGCGGTCCAGTCGAGCACCCCGGTGGGCGAGACGCGCGCGGTGAGATCCTGCACGGCGCCGGCCTTGGAGTAGGCGACGAGCGCGGCGAGCGACATCGGCTTCGGGAAGCGCACCTGATCGATCGCGAGCGCCTGGAGATTCGGCGTGCTCGCGATCGGATCGCGGAGCTGCGCGATGTCGACGCGGCCGCTCACGGCGCGCACGAGCGGCTGCTGCATCATGAAGATCGAATCGCGCCGCCGTTCGCCACCGCGGAGCGTGTACGTCTTCCACGCGACGTACTTCGCCGCGTCGGCGTCGCCGACGTTCGGGCCGCCGAAGGGCCAGCCGGTGCCGGTCGCCACGTCGACGCCGAGCCCGAGGCGCCTCGCCTGGGTCAGCGTGTGCTCGAGCATGCCGACCCAGCGCGGCGAGAGGTACGGGATGAACTGCCGCTCCTCGCCACGCACGCCGTAGATCGGCGTGAGCTCGACGCCGCCGAGCCCGACGTCGCGATACGCGCGAAGCGCCGCGGTGAGGCCCGCCGAGTCGACCTCGCTCCCCTGCCACCACCAGCGCACCCACGGGCGCGTCGTCGCGGTGACGGCGGGCCACGTCGGGGCGATCGTGTCGGCGCGCGCGCGCGGGGGCGTTCGTGCGACGGTGCGTTGTGCGTGGGAGAGCGGCGCGAGTACGGCCAGCGCGAGTGCGGCCGCCGCGAGCGTGCGGCGCATCACCGCAATCTCGGCCGAGTCTTGCGCGGGGCGGGGAGCCCGCACGACGGCCAGTCGGTGAGCGTCGTCGACGGCTTCGTCCCGGCGGCCTGCTCGCGCGCCACGAGGTCGGCGATGTCGACGCGCTCGCGGGTGATCTTCTCCGGATCCTCGCTGGCGAGATAGACGAGCATCGCCGCGAGGGTCGCGTTCGCGCGGAGATCCTCGAACACGACCTTGTCGTACGTGTCGCGGTTGGTGTGCCAGGTCTCCTGACCGTAGTTCCAGTTCAAGCCACCGAGCCCGAACGACGGCGTGCCGGCGCAGTAGAAGGAGAAGTCGTCGGAGCCGCCCGTGCCCGGCAGACCGACGCCGATGTAGTCGATCTGTTCGCGGAAGACGTCGGGGAGCTTCGCGAGCCACTGGCGCGCGTGGACGTCACCATTGGGAAAGCCCGTCGCGCCGAGCCTGATGATGCGGCCGGTGCCGTTGTCGTTGTTGAAGATCGCCTGCAGGCCGGCGACGACTTCCGGATGATCCTCGCGGTACGCCTTCGACCCGACGAGCCCCATCTCCTCGCCGGTCCAGTGGCCGACGCGGATCGTGCGCTTCGGCTTCGGGTACGCCTGCTTCAGGATGCGCATCGCCTCCATCATCGTGAGCGTGCCGGTGCCGTTGTCGGTCGCGCCGGACGAGCCGTCCCACGAATCGAAGTGCGCCGAGAGGAGCACGTACTCGTCGGGCTTCTCGGTGCCGGGAATCGTCGCGATGGTGTTGAACACCGGCTGCTCGCCGAGGAGCTCGGCGTCGAGATCGAGACGGAGCCGCGGACGGTCGCCGCGCTCGGCGAGGCGGAAGACGAGCCCGTAGTCCTCGCAACTCAGCGAGATCGCCGGAGCACGCTCGTCGTACGTCTCGAAGATCTCGCGCGTGCCGAGTGCGTCCTTGGGCCGCGTGGTGAGCAGTCCGGCGACACCCGCCTTCTCGAGCCGGAGCCCGAGCTCGCCGCCGCCGAGCGCGAGCGAGTAGCCGGTACCGCGCACGTTCGGGCCGCCGAGCACCGTGCCGACCCACTCGCGCTGCAGCTCGATGCGGAGCGAGTCGACGCGCGCGCGCTCGGACGGCGTGCCGAACTGCTCGAAGTCCGACGTCGGCCGGCAGGTGACGGGAGGTGCGGAGACGAGGACGAGCTTTCCGCGCGCCTGCGGCAGCCAGCGCACGAACTCCGTGCTGTCGGCGAAGTGCGGGAGCACGATCGCCGTCGCGACGAGCGGCGTTCCGTTCGTGCCGGGGCTGAAGCCGACCATCGTCGCCTCGAGCGTACGCACGCGCGGGGAGAGGAGATCGACGTGCGAGTGCCCACGCCGCCAGCCGCGCCAGGTGCCGAAGCGCTCGTTCTTCGCGTCGATCCCCCAACTCCGATACTTCGCGACGAGCCACTGCTGCGCCGCGCGCACGTTGGGCGATCCGGTGAGCCGCGGGCCGAGCGAGTCGAGGAGCGCGCCGGCGAGCGGCTCGAGCTGCGAGCTGTCCATGCCGACCGTCCAGATGTGCGCGAGCACTGGGTCGGGGGACTGGGAGTGCGCGGGGGCGGAGAGGAGGGCGAGAGCTGTTCCGAGGAGAGCGCCGAGCTTTTTCAAGAGCAGGGGCGGTAGTGGGTAGCGAGTAGCGGGTAGTCGGTAGCGAGTACCCGCGGCGAGAGTGGCATTCTGCCATGGCGCACGCGGGCCCCGCTACAAGCTACGAGCGATTCGCTGCCGGTGTTGTGGCTACCGGTCGTGCGTGCGCATCGCGCGCACGGAGACGACTGCCAGGAGCACGACCAGGAGGAGTGCCGCGCCGAGGTCGCGGAGCTCGGCGGGCCAGCGCGCGCCGACGGAGCCGATGACCGTGATGCCGACGAGCAGGACGACGCCGGCGAGGAAGAGATCGAATCCCGAGCGTGCGTTCACGTCGTACCAGCGCGCCTCGTCGGAGAGCGTCGCGCGCGTGCGGACGCCGTAGAAGCGGTTGGGCGGCACGCGGCGCAACCAGAGCGGGATCGCGAGGAGGACGAGGAGGACGGCGGAGACGAGCAGGATCGTGTGCGGGGTCATGACGCGGCTCGCGCGGTGATCGCCGCGGGGACGCCCCGCGCGAAGGAGATGTAGTCTGTGGGCACTGGCTCGAGGCCGCCCTCGCGGAGGAGCAGGTTGATCTTGCCGCGGTGATACTGCCCGTGGAGCGCCACCTGGAGCAGGATGTCGACGACGGGCGTCTCGAACGACTGGCCGGCGCTATTGGTGTAGGGTGTTCGGGCGTCGAGCGCATCGGCGTCGAGACCGGCGACGTAGCGGGCGTACTCGCCGCGCAGCGACTCGGCGAGCGCGGTCGCCTCGGCGATCGTCAGCTCGGGCCAGACGGCGACGCGCTGCGGACGGCCCAGGAGACGATCGAGCCAGACCGACTCGGCGCCGAGCACGTGCGCGTACTCGCGCCACGCCTCGCCGGGCGGCGGATCGTACCCGAGGAGTGCGCGAAGCAGGAGCCGATCCGCCCACTCGACGTGCTCGAAGAGCAGGCGTGTCATGCGCAGGGCGTCCACGGTCGGTCCAGGGTCAATTGTGCTTGAAGTACTGGACCGCCTTCTCGTGCTTCTCGGCCGCCGCGCGGGTCTTGAAGGTGCCGAGGTTGCGACGCTTGCCGGTCTTCGGGTTCTTCTTCTTGGAATAGAGGCGGTACTCGCCGCTCTTGAGCTTTCGGATCATCGGTCGCCTCGCGGATCGGGTGAGCGTCGTCGTGTGGGGCCGTTCAGTGATGCTACGCGAATCGGCGGCCGGCGGCCAGCGCTCCTCACGCAGGAACGGCAACTGCGCGATTCCTCGACTCGCTGCGCTCGCGCGGAATGACGAGGGGGGTGCGCAGGGTTGGAATGACGAGGGGGGTGCGCAGGGTTGGAATGACGAGGGGGGTGCGCAGGGTTGGAATGACGA
>DATJGU010000116.1:0-54080 GCA_035494615.1 Gemmatimonadaceae bacterium | reverse complement strand
GCCGCCGCCGAACCCGCCCGTCGTGCCGCTGCGGATGCCCGAGAGGTAGCGGGTGTCGAGATAGCTCGCGACGAGCGGGGGCAGCTTGCGCCGCTGCTCCGCGGTGAGCAGGTGATCGATCGTCGGCGCGAGGGCGATGAGCATGTCGACCGACGCCTTCCGCGCGCGCGTGTAGCGGTCGTACGCCTCGCCCTGATCGTAGTGCTGGGGCAGCTCGGCGAGATACTTCGTGACCGGGCTCCAGATGCTGTCGAGGCGAATGGTGTACCGGCGGTTCATGCTGGCGAGGCTGTCGGCCTGCAGGCCGCTGAGGCCGAGCGTATCCATCTGCCGGAGCATCTGCGCCATCGGGTTGAGGAGGCCGCCGCTGCCGTACTGCGCGCGGAGCAGCGCCTCGGGCACCTTCTGCCCCTCGGAGCGGCGCCCGCGGTCGAGCATCTGCGTGAGCTGCTGGCGCTCGCGCGACGGGCCGACGTCGATGCGCAGCTGCATCGTGAGGGTCACCGGGGCGCGGAAGGCGTTGAACTGCGGATTCGAGTTGCCGAACCGCGGGTTGACCTCGTAGACGTAGCGCTCGTTCGCCTTGTCGAAGCCGCGCACGTAGAGGAGCGTCTGATCGACGAAGGTCTGCTGTCCCCAGCCGTGCAGGTGACTCTGGCCATGGAGGAGGAGGTCGGCCGCGCCGAGCGGGTTGGCCACGGAGAAGCTGAGCGTGGCGCGCTGCGGGAGCCTCACCTTGAGCGGGTTGAGCGCGATGTTCAGGTTGGCGCTCGTGGACCAGGGCCCGGTGCACGAGTTGCGCGCCGCGAGCGTGCCGCGCTGGCTCACGAGGCAGTCGCGCGCCGAGCCGGTGCTGTTGTCGAACAGCGACCGCATGGCGCCGGCGAGCGCCGGATCGGCGGTCGCGTCGGGATCGAAGATGAACGCGCGGTCGTTGGAGTAGCCGTCGCCGTTCACGTCGCCGGCGATGCCGGGCGTGTACGGCGTGCCGCTCCGGATCTGGCCGAACCAGTTCACGCGCACGGCGTCGAAGAAGTTGTAGAACAGGTTGTAGGTGATCTGGTGGCGCGACTCGCCGCCGCCGCGCGACCAGCCGATCGCCTGCGGGTTGCCGATCGTGCTCTGGAAGCCGCGGTACTGCTCGCGCACGCCGGAGAGCGTGTAGTACACCGACCAGTTGTAGCGCTGGCTGAACGTCGCGGGAGAGAGTCCGACGCGCAGCTGGATGCTCCGGCTCCGCAGGTCGCTCCGCAGCTCGCTCACGCGATTGAACGCCGCGCTGACGCGCGCGTCGCGTGACGCGATGACGCCCGTCGCCGGCACGATGCTCGTGTCCTGCACGTACACCGGGCGATCGTCCTCGTCCGCGAGCGTGAACACCTGCTCGGGGCGGAAGTTGAGATCGTAGTTGCTCGCCTGGTCGAGGTTCAGCGAGTAGGTGAGATCCGCGTTGGCGCTGAACCGGTTGCCGAGCACCGGCCCGCTCCAGTTGACGTTCGAGCGCACGCTGCGCGGCGCGGCGTAGTCGCGCGCGAAGAGGCTCACGTTGGGCACGGTGCTCGCGAACACGCTGCCGGTGGTGCCGTCGGCGCACTGGCTCGGCACCGCGCTCGGGTCGGTGAGATAGGCCGCCCAGTCGGGAACCGGCACCGCGGAGCCGACGCAGCTCAGCTGCTGCACCGCGCTCGCGAGGCCGGTGTTGTCGATGGCGTTGCCGAGCACGTTGGTGTTCGGCGTGCGCTGGAAGACGCCGATGCCACCGCGCACGACGGCGCGCGGGCTCCGGACGGCCCCTTCGAACGCGCCGATCTGCGCGGAGGTGCCGTACGTCCACGAGAATCCGATGCGCGGGCTGAGATAGAGCCGGTTCGGCGTGACGTCGTTCCGCGAACCGAACACGGAGTCGATCGCCCGGTTGAACGCCGGGGCGGTGTTGAACCGGTTGCCGTCGACGCGCAGACCGTACTGGATCTGGAGGTTGCTCGTGCGCCGATACGAATCGCCGAGCGCGAGCGATCCGCTCACCGCGCTGGCGTCGCGCACGCGGTTCTGCAGCGAGCGCGTGAAGAACGCGGGCCGGTTGGCCTCGAGGTCGGCGAGCGAGTTGTAGCCGAAGGTCCCGAGCAGGTTGGTGGTCTGATCCTGGCTCTGACCCTCGTATTCGAGCTCGCTGCTCAGCTTGAGCCGGTGCTTGTTGTTCCGGCTGAACCAGGAGAGCTGGTTCTGGAGCTGCGAGGTGATGCCGCTGCTGCTCGTGCCGAGGTTCGCGCTGCCGCCGAATCCGAGGGTGCGCACCCCGCTCGTGCCGTCGGCGAACTGCGAGTTCACGAGCACGCTGCCGCTCGGCAGCAGCATGTACGGCGAGCCGTAGGTCTTGTTCCCGCCGACGCTGAGCGACGTTTCCGAGAGGAGGATCTGCTTCAGGTAGGAAGTGTGCTGGAGCTGTGCGCCGGCACCCCAGCTCGTGCGATCGCCGCTGTGCGCGGGGAGCTCCGTGGTGAGATTCGACGCGGGGGTCTGGCGGTTCCAGTTGCCGTTGAGCACGAGCTTGTACGTCGTGCCGGTCGTCGAGGTGGGCGGGGTGAAGTCGAAGCTGCCGAAGAGCGAGCCCTGATCGCGGAGCCGATTCGAGGGTGCGAGGCCGGCGCCGAGGGGGATGCTCTGGGTCTGCGCGATGGCGAGGAGCCGCGCGACCGAATCCGGGGCGACGCCGGTGGCCTCGGCGCCGGTGGGATCGGTGTTGAGCAGGGTGCGCAGATCGTTCGCGCGCCGGCCGAGCTGATACGCGACGCTGTAGAACGCCTTGTCATAGACGAGCGGTCCGGAGAGCGAGCCGCCGAGCGAGAGATTCGTGTAGCGCTGGCCGAGGGCGCGCGCCGCGGGATCGGTCCACTGGAGCGGGGGCGCGTCGAAGACGAGGCTCGTCTGGCGGCGGATGTAGTTCGAGCCGCTGCCGCTGCGCACGTTGAGCTGCGCGCCGCTGAAGCCGCCGCGGCTCACGTCGTACGGTGCCGTGACGAGCGAGGTGGACACCTGCGCGTCGCGCGGCAGCGTGGTCGACCCGAAGTCGGCGCCGTTGAGGGTGACGCTGTTCTGGTCTGCCGAGAGCCCGAGCACGGAGAATCCGGCGGGGTCGCCCTCGGCGCCGAGGATCGGCGTGACGCCGGGAATCGTGCCGGCGATCGCGTTGAGGTCTCCCTGCTGGTCGGCGGGCACCGCCGCCGCGCTCGCGGAGAGCTCGGTGCCGCTCACGTCGGGCGTGCGCTCGTTCGGGTTCACCCGATCGCGCGCGGCGACGGCGCGCACCGTGTCGAGCAGGACCATGCGCGAGAGCGTCACGTCGGCGACGAGGATGTCCTGGTCGGCGGTGCGGCGCACCTCGAACCGGCGCGGCGTGTAGCCGAGCGACGCGACGGTGACGAAGTAGTCGCCCTCGCCGCCGGGGAAGGTGATGGTGAATCGGCCGTTGCGGTCGGTGCGCGCCGACCGGTTCACGCCGCCGCTCACCGACGTCGCGGTGACGTTCGCGTTCTCGATCGGCTCGTCGTCCTCCGCAGTGACCTGGCCGCGAATGACGTCGAGCTGCTGTGCGGCGACGCCGCGCGGGATGACGAGCGCGATGGCGAGCAGCGTGGCCATCGACCAGACGATGCGACGAACGCTCACGGAGCGGATGTTGTCGAAGTGTCGTGTGCCCCGCGCCGTCGTGGCGGCGGAGCACAGGTAGGTACGGGGGGTGGGGGCCTACTGTTGGGTGTGTTGGTGTGTTGGTGTGTTGGTGTGTTGGTCACCGACGTACCGACGTACCGACGCACCGACACACCAACTACCGCCCTTCGTGGATCGGCCCTTCCCGATCGCGCAGCGAGCGCGGCTCGCGACCGGCGAGCACGGCGGCGCATTCGCTCACGATCGCGAGGGCGATCTCTTCGGGCGTCTCCGCGCCGAGGTCGAGGCCGACGGGCGCATGGAGATGTGGGGGCAGGCCGTCGGCGGTGACGCCGGTGCCCTCGAGCAGCTCGAGCGTGCGGCGGCGGGGGCCGAGCACGCCGAGGAAGCGAAGGGAAGGAATCCCGAGCAGCGCGTGCAGGCAGGCGCGATCGTGCGCCGCCGAGTGCGCCATCACGACGGCGGCGGCGAACCGGTCGAGCGCCAGCGCGCCGCCGAGCGCGCCAGGGTCTTCGGCGGCGTTCACGAGCAGCACGCGCTCGGCGTCGGAAAAGCGCTCGGCCGTCGCGAAGCTCGGCCGATGGTCGACCACCGTCGGAAGCCAGCCGACGAGCGCGGCGAGGCGCACGAGGGGAATGGCGTCCGTCCCGCCGCCGCACACGAGCAGCCGCACCGCCGTGCGCTCGCGGAGCTCGGCGAGCTCGGCGATCGCGCGCGCGAGCGGCGCACCGTCGAGCGACTCGAGGCGGACGTCGAGCACGCCCTGGCAGCCGAGACCGAGTCCGAGCAGGTCGTTGCCCGGGTCGCGGGTGTCGTAGTGCACGACATCGGACGCTCGCGCGGCGAGGAGGTCCGCGGCGCGCGCGGCGATGTCCGCCTCGAGGCAGCCGCCGCTCACGGCGCCGACGCGCGTGCCGTCGGCGCGCACGACCATGCGTGCGCCGGCGCCGCGATAGGTCGAGCCTTCCACGCCGAGGACGGTGGCGAGGAGCACCGGCTCGCCGCGCGCCGCGGCGTCGGCGAGGGCGAGTCGCAGCCGGTCGAGCTCGTGCATCGACCCGGCGGTCAGCGCCGGCGGGCGGGCGTGAGCGGCGTGGCGGCGCGCGCCACGCGCGCGGAGCGGCCGACCACGGTCACGATCACGAGCACCGCGACGACGAGCGCGGCGGGAAGCACCCACTCCGGAAGCCGCATCGCCACGATCGCCGCGCGCGCGAGGATCGAGACGCCGACGAGCGAGACGAGCCCCGCGACGAGGCGTCGCGCGAGGCTCGCGGAGGCGGGTCGCGCGGCGCGCTCCTCGCCGGCCTGCACGATCTCCAGCACGCGGACGAGCTCGTGCGCATTCTGCGGGCGGTCGGCGGCTTCCTTGGCGAGGCAGCGCATCACGAGGTCGGCGAGCGCGGGCGGCGTGTCCGGCCGTCGCGCGAGAACCGGCTCCGGCGGCTGCGTGAGATGCGCCTGCAGCAGCTTGCGCGGCGAGAGGTCGTGGAAGGGCGGCTGGCCGGCGAGCATCTCGTACGCGGTCACGCCGAACGCGTAGATGTCGGCGCGGCGATCCACGTCGGGATCGGCGGCGGCCTGCTCGGGCGCCATGTACGTCGGCGTCCCGATGGACATCCCGATCTGGGTGAGGGTGTCACCGGTCTGCGGGGGCGGCTTCACGTCCTTCGCGTCGGACACGGCCTTCGCGATCCCGAAATCGGTGACGACCGCGGCGCCGCCGCACTCGAGGATGTTGTCCGGCTTGATGTCGCGATGGATGACGCCCCGGTCGTGCGCGTACGCGAGCGCCTTCGCGACGTCGCCGAGGATGCCGACGACCTCGCCGATCGGGAGCGGTCCGCGCTCGCGAAGCTGCGTGCGGAGCGAGCGGCCCTCTTCGTACGGCATCGTATAGTAGGGGACTCCAGCGACCTCGCCCGTGGCGAGCAGCGTGACGATGTGCGGGTGCTGGAGCTGCGCGGCGAGGACGATCTCGCGCCGGAACCGGTCGACGTTGACGCCGCCGGTGAGCTCGCGCGGAAGGACCTTCACGACGACCCGCCGGCCAAGCGCCGTCTCCTCGGCGAGGAAGACGCGGCTCATCCCGCCCCCGCCGAGCTCCGTGTCGATCCGGTACAGCGCACCGAGTGCGGCCTGGAGCTCGTCGCGCAGATCCATGCGAGCGGTGGGCGAAGGGTGGCAGGGGACGAGTGGAACTCTAGGGTGGCGTGCGCCGAACGGCCAGACGCGCGTACGCGCGAGCGCGGGCGTCGCGCGCTGTTCGCGGCACGGACTCGCGCGCTAGACTTCTCCGCCATGGCAGACGACAACGGCAACGTCCTGACCGACATCGCGCCCGGCTCGGTGCGCCGCATCCATCTCGTCGGCGTCGCCGGCACGGGGATGGGGTCGTTCGCGGGGATGCTGAAGGCCAAGGGCTACGAGGTCACGGGGAGCGACGAGAACGTCTATCCGCCGATGAGCGACATGCTCGCCGCGTGGGGGGTGCAGGTGATGACGCCCTACGCGCCGGCGAACCTCGACGCGGCGCGGCCCGACCTCGTGATCATCGGGAACGTGATCCGTCGCGTGAACCCCGAGGCGACGGCGGTGCGCGAGCGCGGCATCCCGCAGATGAGCTTTCCGGCCGCGTTCGGCTCGCTCGTGCTCGCGGACCGGCAGAGCGTCGTGGTGGCGGGGACGCACGGCAAGACGACGACGTCGGCGCTGATGGCCCACGTGCTCGTCTCGGCGGGGACGGACCCGACGTTTCTCGTCGGCGGTGTCACGCGCAACGCGAACTCGAACTTCCGCGTCGGCGACGGGCCGTTCGTCGTCGTGGAAGGGGACGAGTACGACACGGCGTACTTCGACAAGGGTCCGAAGTTCCTGCACTACCGCGCGCGCATCGCGATTCTGACGAGCGTCGAGTTCGACCACGCGGACATCTACCGCGACATGGCGCACTACGAGTCGGCGTACGAGACGTTCGCCGCGACGTTGCCCGAGAACGGCTTTCTCGCCGTGGCGGCGTCGTACCCGAACGCGGTGGCGATCGCGCAGCGTGCGTCGCGCGCGTACGTCGCCACGTACGCGGCGCAGGGCGACGCGGATTACGTGGCGGAGCGACTGCACTTCGGCGCGGAGGGCGCACGGTTCGTCGTGCGCGAGCCGCGCGGGCGCACCGGGGAGTATCTGCTGCCGATGACCGGCCACCACAACGTGGAGAACGCGCTCGGCGTGTACGCCGCCGCGCGCGCCTGCGGGTTGGGCGCCGACCAGATCCGCGCGGGGTTCGCGTCGTTCGCCGGCGTGAAGCGGCGCCAGGAGATCCGCGGTACCGTGGGCGACGTGCTCGTGATCGACGACTTCGCGCACCACCCGACGGCGGTGCGGGAGACGATCGCGGCGATCCGGCAGCGCTACCCCGACCGGCGGCTGTGGGCCGTGTTCGAGCCGCGGTCGAACACGAGCCGGCGCAACATCCACCAGCACGAGTACGAGCGCGCGTTCGAGGGCGCGGCGCTCGCGTCGATCCGCGTGCCGGAGCCGCACGACAAGGTGCCCGCCGACGAGCAGCTCGACATCGGCAAGGTCGTCGCCGCGCTGCGCGAGCACGGCATCGACGCGGATGCGTCGCCGGAAACCGGCGTGCTCGTGCGTCGCGTCGCGGCACGCTCGCTGCCCGGCGACGTGATCCTCGTGATGAGCAACGGGTCGTTCGGCGGATTCATTCCGTCGCTGCTCGCCGCGCTCGAGGCCAAGGGCGACCCCGCCACGTGAGACCTTCACCCGTGAGAGCCATGCACCGTCAGACCATGACTTCGCGCGCCGCTCGCCGGCTGCGCCCCGTCGCCCCGTTCATGCTCGCGCTCGCCGTCGCGGGCGTCGCGACCACGCCGGCCGGCGCGCAGGGGACGGCCACCGCTCGCGGCGGCGACGTCACCGTGCACTGGATCGGCCACGCGACGTTCGAGATCGTCTCGCCTGGCGGGACGCGAATCCTCATCGATCCGTTCATCACCGCCAATCCGGCCGCGCCCGATTCGCTGAAGCAGCTCGCGCGCTACGAGGGCGCGAACAAGCCGGCGGCGATCCTGGTCTCGCACGCGCACTTCGACCACGTCGGCGACGCGAAGGCGATCGCGGTGGCCACCGGCGCACCGGTGATCGGAACGGGGGAGCTGGTGGGCTCGCTCGGCATCCCGGAGGCGCAGGCGAAGGGCGGGAGCCCGGGGGGCACGATCACCGTCGGCGACGTCATCGTGCACCTCGTGCCGGCGATGCACTCGAGCGAGCCGGGCCAGCCGCTGGGGTTCGTGCTGGAGTTCCCCGGCGGTCGTACGCTCTATCACACGGGCGACACCTGGCTGTTCGGCGACATGGCGCTCATCGAGCAGCTCTATCGTCCGTCGATCGTGCTGCTCTGCGTCGGCGGCGGGCCGTACACCGAGGATCCGAAGACCGCCGCGCTCGCGATCCGGAAGTACTTCCATCCGACGACGATCGTGCCGATGCACTACGGCACCTTCCCGGGGCTGGCGACCGAAGGCCAGGTGCGCGCCGCGTTCGCCGGCGACCGCCGGGTGGTCGTGATGACGCCGGGCGAGACGCGGAAGTTCTGATGTCCGACGAGCCGTCCGCCGCGCTCTCGGCCGCCGAGTGGCGCGCGCTCCTCGCGCGCCCCGAGGGGCTGCAGCAGCTGCGCCAGCAGTTCGCCGCGCTTCCCTTCTCGATCCACGCCGTCGCCGCGCTCCTGCTCTACGAGCAGCCGTTCGGCTTCACGCAGCAGGACGTGCAGGACGAGGAGGAAGTGAGCGAGTATTGCGCGGTGATGGCGAAGCACCACCGCGAATCGGGCGACCGCGCCACGGCAGCGAAGTTCGAGCTGCTCGGCGGACGCCACCACGAGCGCGCCACGAAGATCGCCGCGCTGCTGCCGCCGCCGGATCCACGGGTCGAGTAGCCGCCGGCGGGGCGCCCGGCCGGCGCGTCAGGCTCGGATGCTGCCCTCGTCCTCCCAGAGGCGGAATCCGCCGCGGAACGCGTTGGCGTTGCTCCCACGCCGCGTGCGCGGCGGCAGCGTCTCGAGCAGCCGCACGTTGCCGCCGCCGAGCACGACGTAGTCCGCGTTGGTCGCGGCCATGAACAGCTCGACGATGTGCTTCACGTGCCGGCGCCACTTGCGCTTCCCGATCCGCTCGAGCCCGCGGTCGCCGATCACGTCCTCGTACGACTTGCCCTTCTCGTACGGCAGGTGCGCGAGCTCGAGCGGCACGACGAAACCGTCCTTGACGAGCGTGTTGCCGAGCCCCGTGCCGAGGCCGAGGAAGAGCATCGTGCGTCCCGCATAGCTGCCGAGCGCCTGCATCGCGGCGTCGTTGATCATGCGCACCGGCTTGCCGAACGCGCGCTCGTAGTCGAAGCGCCTCCAGCCGGTGCCGAGATTGATCGGCTCCTTGGTCGGCCGGTTGTGCGAGACGGGCCCGGGATACCCGATCGAGACGACATCGTAATCCCAGTCCGCGGTGGCCTCGAGCACCTCGTCCACCATCTGGCGCGCGGTGAGGTCGGGGCCGGAGGGGACCTTGACGGGGGTACGACGGCCGGTGGCGAGCAGCTTGACGTGCGATCCGCCGATGTCGATGACGAGGATTTTCACGAGAGGAAGAATCACCGCTCCAGCCCGGCGACGCAATCGGCGGCTCCCGTGTTTGCGTCGCGCGCACGCCCCCATCACCTTTGTTCGTTGCGACCCGCTTCTTCTCGCGTCCCGTCTCGTGGCCGGAAGGACGGTCGGGCACGCCGTCGGCGGCCAGTCATCGGGCGCGAGGGCCAGCCGGCCGAGAAGAGGAGGAGACGATCGTGAGATGGAGCAGATCGGCGCGCGTCGCCATGGGCGACCTGCGCCGCGTCACCCCGTTCAGCCGCGAGTTCGGATTCGACCGCGGCTCACCGGTCGACCGGCGGTACATCGAGGCGTTCCTTGCGCGGCACGCCGCCGACGTCCGCGGACGCGTCCTGGAGATCAAGGACCGGGCGTACACCGAGCGGTTCGGCGGCGATCGCGTCGTGACGAGCGACGTGCTCGACGTCGACGCCGGCAACCGGGTCGCGACGCTCGTCGACGATCTCACCACGGGCGACCGGCTTCCGGCCGACGCATTCGACTGCATCGTGCTCACGCAGACGCTGCATCTCATCTTCGACGTCCACGCCGCCGCGCGCACGCTGCACCGCATCCTCAAGCCCGGCGGCGTGCTCCTCCTCACCGTGCCCGGCATCACGCCGATCCCGCGCTCCGAGGCGGCATCGTGGTACTGGTCGTTCTCCGACCGCGCGGCCGACCGGCTCTTCCGCGCGACGTTCGCCGGCGGCGACGTCGACGTGCGTGCGCAGGGGAACGTGCTCGCGGCGACCGCGTTCCTGTACGGCCTGGCCGAACGCGAGCTGCGCGACGCGGAGCTCGACGCGAACGATCCGGACTATCCGGTCATCGTCACGGTGCGCGCGGTGAAGGCGTCCTCGTCGCGGTGAGCACCCACGTGAGCGAGTCGGACGGCGCGCCGGTGATCCTGATGTATCACCGGGTCGCGGCGGAGCGACTGGATCCGTGGCGGCTCTGCGTTTCGCCGCGGCACTTCGAGGAGCATCTCGAGGCGCTGCGGCGCCACGCGCACATCGTCCCGCTGCGCGAGCTGCAGCGGCGGATGGTGGAGGGGACCGCCGAGCCGGGGAGCGTCGCGATCACCTTCGACGACGGCTACGCGGACAACCTGCTCGCGGCCGCGCCGCTCCTGGCGCGCCACGATGCGCCCGCGACGGTGTTCGTCACGACCGGCTACCTCGGCGGCGCCCGCGAGTTCTGGTGGGACGAGCTCGATCGGCTCCTCCTCGAGCCGGGCGACCTGCCACGCGCGGTGACGCTCGAGCTGCCCGACGGCCCGTACCGCCTCGACCTCGGCAGCGCGATGCGCGCGGGCGCGGAGGCGCTCGCACGGCGCGTCCTGCGGCCGGAGCGGGCGTCGGCTCCGGCGAGCGCGCGGCAGTCGGCGTATCGCACGGCGTGGGAGCGACTCCTGCCGCTGCGCGACCCCGAGCAGTGGCGTGCGCTCGATGCGCTGCGCGCGGCGACGGGGCGCCCGGCGGGCCCCCGCGCGGCGCGACGGCAGCTCACGGATGGGCAGCTCGCGAAGCTCGCGGGCAACGGGCTCGTGGAGATCGGCGCACACACCGTGACGCATCCTGCCCTCTCGCTGTTCTCCGTCGCCGAGCAGCACGAGGAGATCGTCGGGAGCGTCGCGGCACTCGCGGCGCGGCTCGGTGCCCCCGTGCACGGCTTCTCGTACCCGCACGGCCGCTACACGGAGGACACCGTGCGCATCGTGCGCGAGGCGGGTCTCGCGTACGCGTGCACGGCGAGCCCGGCACCGCGCGATGCGCCGCGCGAGCCGGACCGGTTCGCGCTGCCGCGCGTGATGGTGACCGACGTCGACGGCGACGGGCTGCTCCGGATCCTCGCGGAGGGTGCGCGTGTCGCCTGAGGCCTCGGTCACGATCATCCAGCCGTCGCGCGGATGGGTCTCGCTCCGGCTCGGCGCGCTGTGGCGCTATCGCGAGCTGCTCTACTTCCTCGTCTGGCGCGACGTGAAGGTCCGCTACAAGCAGACCGTGCTCGGCGCATCGTGGGCGATCCTGCAGCCGTTCTTCACGATGCTGATCTTCAGCATCTTCTTCGGCAAGCTGGCGCGCATGCCGTCGGACGGCGTGCCGTACCCGCTGTTCGCCTACGTGGCGCTCGTGCCGTGGACCTTCTTCGCGAACGGGCTCACGCTCTCGTCGAACAGCCTGATCGCGAATCAGGGGTTGCTGCGCAAAGTGTACTTCCCGCGGCTCGTCATCCCACTCGCGGCGGTGGCGTCGGGGCTGCTCGACTTCGTCATCGCGTTCGTCGTGCTGTTCGGCATGCTCGTGTGGTACGGCATCGTGCCGACGTGGCACGTGCTCTGGCTGCCTGCGCTCGTCGTGCTCGCGCTCGTCACCTCGCTCGGGGCGGGGCTCTGGTTCTCGGCGCTGAGCGTGATGTACCGCGACGTGCAGTACGTCGTGCCCTTCCTCGTACAGGTCTGGCTGTACAGCACACCCATCGTGTATCCGGCGAGCCTCGTCCCCGCCGGCTGGCGCACGGCGTACGCGATCAATCCGATGGTCGGCGTCGTCGAGGGGTTTCGCTGGGCGCTGCTCGGCACGGGGACGGCCCCCGGGCCGATGATCCTCGTCTCGGCGCTCGCGGCCCTCGCGATGACGTTCGGGGGCCTGGTGTTCTTCCGGCGCATGGAGCGGACCTTCTCCGACATGGTATGAGAGCGCACGGGGCGGTCGCGATCCGGGCGGAGCACGTCTCCAAGCAGTTCCGGCTCGGGAAGCAGCGAAACCAGTTTCCGACGTTGCGGGAATCGCTGACGTCGGGCGCGCTGCGCGTCGTGCGCGGCGTCGCGTCGCTCGGGCGGGGGCGCGCGGAGGACGCGGCGGACCCGACGCTCCTGCGCGCGCTCGAGGACGTGTCGTTCGAGGTGCGGCAGGGCGAGACGCTCGGCATCATCGGCGCGAACGGCGCGGGCAAGAGCACGCTGCTCAAGGTCCTCGCGCAGGTGACCGAGCCGACGAGCGGGCGCGCCGAGGTCCACGGCCGGCTCGGCTCCCTGCTCGAGGTGGGCACCGGCTTCCATCACGAGCTCACCGGCCGCGAGAACGTCTTCCTCAACGGGGCGATCCTCGGCATGACGCGAAACGAGATCCGCACGCGGTTCGACGAGATCGTCGCGTTCGCCGAGGTCGAGCGGTTCATCGACACGCCGGTGAAGTTCTACTCGAGCGGGATGTACCTCCGGCTCGCGTTCGCCGTGGCCGCGCACCTCGAGCCGGAGATCCTCCTCGTCGACGAGGTGCTCGCCGTCGGCGATGCGGCGTTCCAGCAGAAGTGCATGGGCAAGATGGACGAGGTGGCCCGCGAGGGCCGCACCGTGCTCTTCGTGAGCCACAACATGACCGCGATGGAGGGGCTCTGCGATCGGCTCATCTGGATGCGCGACGGCCGGATCGCCCAGGACGGGCCGACGCGCGAGGTCGTCTCCGACTATCTGCGCACCTATCTCACGACGCGCACCGAGACCGCGTGGCTCGACGCGAGCACCGCACCGGGAAACGAGCAGGTGCGCATGCACGCCGCGCGCGTGCGTCCGCGCGACGGCCGCGCCGGCGACGCCATCTCGGTGGAGACGCCGTTCGTGCTCGAGTTCGAGTACCGGCCCGACAGCGCGGGCCTGCTGCCGAGCCTGCACTTGTTCAACGACGAAGGAGTCGTCGTGTTCAACGTCGGTCCCACCGAGCCGTCGCCATGGCGCGAGCGGCGAGAGAGGGGCACGCTCGTGCGCGACGTCTGCCACGTACCGGCCAATCTGCTGAACGACGGGGTGCATCGCGTCGCGTTCTGTCTCTCGAAGGGCAACGACGTCGTCTTCTGGCTCGACGACGTGCTCACCTTCGACGTCCGTGATTCCGTCGCGCAGCGCGGCGAATGGTACGGCAAGTGGGCCGGCGTCGTTCGGCCGCTGCTCGAGTGGGAGACCGGGTCGCTCCCCTGATGCCGGCCCCGCCCGCCGCTCGTCCGCTCGTCTCGGCGATCATCATCTTCCTCGACGGGCGACGCTTCCTCGGCGAGGCGATCGAGAGCGTGCTCGCGCAGCACTATCCGGAGTGGGAGCTCCTGCTCGTCGACGACGGCTCGACCGACGGCGCGTCGGAGATCGCGCGCTCGTACGCCGCCGCGCATCCGGGGCGAATCCGCCATCTCGAGCACGAGGGCCATCGGAACCGCGGGATGAGCGCCTCGCGCAACCTCGGGCTTCGCGAGGCGCGCGGTGAGCTCGTCGCCTTCCTCGATGGCGACGACGTGTGGCTGCCGTCGAAGCTCGAGCGCCAGGTCGCTCTCATGGAGACGTATCCGGAAGCACAGATGACCTTCGGGCCGACGCGGCTCTGGTACGGCTGGACGGGACGGCCAGACGACGCGGCGCGAGACGTCGACCGCGAGATCTTCGCGCCGCCCGGGCTGCACCGTCCGCCGGAGATGCTGCGCCGGTACCTCGCCGGCCCGACGCGCACGCCGGCCACGTGCAGCGTCCTCCTCCGCCGCGCCGCGCTCGCGGCGACGGGCGGGTTCGAGGAGCGCTTCACGGGGTTGTACGAGGACCAGGTCTTCTTCGTGAAGACCTACCTCAAGCTGGCCTGCTACGTGACTGCCGACGCGCACGATCTCTATCGGCAGCACGAGGCCAGTCACATGGCCGACGCGGTGCGCACCGGGCGCTACTCGGATCGGCGGCCGACGCGCGCGCAGCTCGATCTCGCGCTCTGGTGCGCGCGCTATCTGCTGCGTGAGGGCGTGACCGACCCCGCCCTCTGGCGAGCCGTCGTGTCCCAGCTGTGGGCCGCCGTGCGGCCGCGCCGGCGCCGCTAGCGGGTTCGCCGCGCGACCGCCGTTTGCGCCGCGCACGCGCCGCGCCCACCTTTGAGCCATGCGTCCCCACTTCCTCGCGTTCCGACGGGTCCTGCCGGGAGGGATGATCGTGCTCGTCTCCCTCGACGTGGCGGCCGATGGACAGGTGCGCGGGATCCTCCAGGTGGAGCGGCGCCGCGATCCGGCGCGCCAGCTCTTCGGCACTGCGCCGCTGATCGCCGAGGCGACCGGGCCGACCCAGCAGGACGTGCTGCGCCAGCTTCGCGAGCTCGCCGAGAACGATGCCGAGGTCGCGGCGCGGATGGCGGAGTGGGAGGCGGCACATCCGTCTCCGCCGCGCGACCGGCCCTACCAGGGCTGAGCGAAGCGCGCCAGCCGCGCGTCAGCCCCGGGAGCCCAGCCGCTCGCGCAGCGCGGCTCGGCGGCGCGCGTACAGCCCTCGCTCGAACGTCGGCGGGAACTTCACCAGCTCGGTGCACGCGAGCAGCGCCGAGAAGAGGATGAATCCGATCGCGCTGCCGAGCAGCGCGGGACGCGGCACGCCGTGCACCGCGACGCGCATGCCGAGCGCCGCGGCCATCACGAGCGCGAGCGCGAGGTGCGGAAGGGCGATGCTGCCGCGCACCGAGCGCGTCTCCACCTTCGGCGTCACGGCGAAGGTGCCGCTCCATCCCCGCGCCGCCTGCCAGAGCGCCTGCGCGAAGTACGGCCACTTGGCGTACAGCAGCACCAGCGACCGCCAGTGGATCCCCGCTTCTCCCTCGCGATCCAGATAGTAGAGCTGCCGGAACCGGTCGACGCAGAAGAACACCATCGCGAGCGCGAAGACGCCATAGAACGTGTACCGGTGGTAGAACGTCGGCTGCACGTCCGCCACGAGCATGTAGACGAGCATCGGATACCACACCACGAACACCAGCGGGCGCAGGAAGAACGTGCCGTGCAGCATTCCGCGCGCTCGCTCGGTGAGCGTCATCCGCGGGGCAACGGTCGGCAGCACGCGCAGCTTGAGGTCGAGGAGCGAGCGCGCCCACCGCCGTTGCTGGCGCAGGTAGGCGCGCCAGTCGACGGGGGTCGTCCCCATCGCGAGGATCTCCGGCACGTACACACCGCGCCAGCGCGCCCAGCGATACAGCAGCGCGAGATACAGATCCTCCGCCTCGTGCGCCGGTACGCCGCCGAAGGCGCGGAGCGCGGCGAGGCGGTGCACGGTGTGGCTCCCGACCACGGCGGGCTCGCCGAACGCGTGATTCGCCATCTGACCGGCCGAGTAGAAGTCGTACGACTCCTCGGCCGCTCCGCGCGCGACGAAGCTCGCGTCCTGGTTGTAGTAGAACTGCGCGGCCTGCACGTAGCCGACCGACGCATCGGAGAAGTAGCCGAGCGTACGGAGGAGGTAGTCGCGCTCGGGCACGTGATCCGGATCGAACGCCGCGAGCAGGTCGTAGTCAGCCGACCCGGGCTGGTCGAGCCACGCGTTGATGTTGCCGAACTTGCTCCGGCGAGCGTATGGCCCGGTCGGCTGCTGATACTCCGGCCGGCCGAGACGCGAGAAATGCCGCGCGCCGAGGCGCTGGCAGAGCGCCCGTACCTCCGCCAGGTCTCCTTCGTCGAGCACCCAGGTGTCGTGCGGGTACTCGAGGGCGACGAGCGCCGCGAGGGTCTGCTCGAGCATCTCCACCGATTCGGTCGGCGGCGTGAAGGTCGTCATCACCGCCACGCGCCAACCGTCGGCGGGCTCGACGTGCACCGGGCGGCGCATCTTCTCGACGGCGAGCCAGGGCATGAGCCACACGCCGATCAGATAGAACACACCCGCACTGGCGAGCGCGTACAGCACGGGATGCTCGGCGACGCGCGGGATCTCCGCCCAGTACACCGTGAACGCCCCGACCGAGGCCAGGAGGACGGCCGTGAGCAGGACGAAGAGCGTGCGGCGCCCGCCGGCGAGCACGACCTCGTCTCGCACGCGTATCGTCGGCGGTGATGGCGCCGCGAACGGATCCGGCAACACGGCCGAGGAGGTCCCGCCTGCACGAAGGCCGGACTCACCCTCGTGCGTCCGGCCTTCATCGCGCTGCGACATCGCGGGGCGCTACATCCCCGGATGCGTCGCGTCGACCGAGATCCGGAGATTCTCGTTCAGCGTCGCGTCACCGCTGATGATCGAGCCCCACGAGAGCTCTCTCCCGTTGCGCTTCCCCTTCTCCACGACCTTCACGCCCTCGGGCGCGATGGTGATCGTGTAGAGCTTGCCATGATGCTCGAGCTCGCGCTTGATCGACTTCTCGAGTTTCGTCGCCATGTGTCCTCTCCGGTGGTATGCGGCACGGACCGACGCGGGACGGCGCAAGGTTAGGCATCGTCACCGCCGCCGCAATGGCGGCGGCCAGGCGGCCGCGTCGGTCGCTGGGGTTAGACGGCTCGGCCCGTCTCCGCGATACAAAGTGGCACGTCACTTGTTCCCTCGGCGGCGGAAGCGAACACGTCACACGTCCGACGAGCAGCCGAGGCCGCCGATGCCGACCATCACGAGACGAGAAGCCCGCCGAATTCCGATCACAGCGCCGCGCGTGCTCACGCCGGGCGCTGCACGCGCGCGCCGCAAGTTCCTCCGCTTCTTTCCGGGCGGCTTCGCCGACGAGACGTACGTCGATTGGGAGCGAGGCTACAAGTGGGCGGCACACGAGCGCTGGCAGGAGACGCTCGAGCGCACGGCGTTCCGTCGGCTGCTCGATCGGGACGCCTACGACGAGATCGCCGCCGCCGCGGTGCGCATCGAATCGCGCACCAACCTTCTCTTCTCGTTCGAGAAGATGGCGCTGCGCGACGCGATCCGGTCTCGTGCCGGCGCGCGCCAGTTCGCCACCGGGCTGTACGAGTTCCTGTGGGGCGGCGGGAGCGACGAGACGCGCTTCGAGCGGTGGTGCGACGCCGTGGCCGCGCTGCCACGGCGTCAGACGCGCGTGCTCACCTGGCCCCTCGTCACCGTCTTCGGCTTCATCGCGCGGCCCGACGTCCACATCTTCCTCAAGCCGAACGTCACGCGCGTCGCGGCGAAGGCGTACGGGTTCGACTTCCGCTATCAATCGAAGCCGAACTGGGCGACCTATCGCAGCCTGCTCGACTTCGCCGACGTGGTACGCCGCGATACGCGCGATCTGCGGCCGGCCGACATGATCGATCTGCAGGGCTTCATCTGGGTCCAGGGCTCGGACGAGTACGACTGACCGCCCGCACGCGCTGCGCGCGGCTCACGTGCCCTCGAGCCCGCGCAGGCGGGCGTCGAGGTGCGAGCGGTCGGCGATCGCGACGGCGAACGGACCGTGCGCGCGAAACTCGATGATCGTCACCGAGCCCACGGGACAGTCGAACCGGTAGCGGAACCGGCCGACGTCGACGCCGAGCAGCGCACAGATCGCCACGCGGATCGTCGCCTTGTGCGCGACGATCAGCACGTTCCCGCCGGCGTGGTGCTCGTGCTCGATCCTCTCCAGCTCGCGCGTGACCCGCTGCGCGAGCGCGACGGCCGTCTCGCCACCCGTGGGCGGGTTCCATGCGGGGTCGGCGATCCACTTCGCCTGCTCGATCGGGAAGCGCTCCGCGACTTCCTCCGGTGTGAGCCCGTCCCAATCCCCGTAGTCGATCTCGGCGAAGCCGTCGCGCACGAGGACCGGAAGCTGCACCGCATCGGCGAGCGGCGCGGCGGTGGCGAGCGCGCGGCCGAGCGGACTGGAATAGATCGCCGCCCAGCGGCGATCGCGATACGCGACGGCGAACTCGCGCGCCATCTCGATCCCCTGCTCCGTGAGTGGCGGATTCCTGCGCCGCCCGGAGTACAGGTTGTCGCGGCTCGCGCTGGTCTGGCCGTGCCGCAGCAGGTGCAGACGGAGAAGGGACATCGGAGATCGGCTTCGGTCGTTCGTGTCGGCGGACAGCGTGCAATCTAACGAGCGCGAGTGCGCGTTCTTCACGGGCGGTAGGCGGCGGTCGTTCGGATGACGGAGAAGAGATGCCTTCGCCTCCGCTCGGACCGCGCCGTGATCGGCGGCCGCGCTCGCTCGCGCGCTCCACGTCGTGTGCCCTGGGGCACGCCGATTGCCCTTTCCGCCTCCGTCGCGGGATGCCCATCGCGGATGACCGCACGCACCGACTCACACCAACGGGAGCGCACATCATGGCCGGCACCGATTCGCTACAGGAGCTCTACGTCGACGAGCTCAAGGACCTCTACAGCGCGGAGAATCAGATCCTCAAGGCGCTGCCACGGATGATCAAGGCGGCGTCGCATCCGCAGCTCAAGCGCGCCTTCACGAAGCACGAGGCGCAGACGCGCAAGCACGCGAAGCGACTCGAGCAGATCTGCCGCGGCCTCGGCGAGAAGCCGACGGGGAAGAAGTGCATCGGCATGGAGGGGCTCATCAACGAAGCGAAGGAGCTGCTCGCCGAGAAGCCCGAGCCGAACGTCCTCGACGCGGGGCTGATCAGCAAGGCACAGCACGTCGAGCACTACGAGATGGCGGGTTACGGCACCTGCCGCACCTGGGCGCAGCTGCTCGGCCGCGCCAAGGACGTCGAGCTGCTCGAACAGACCCTTCAGGAGGAGAAGGACACGGACCTCCTGCTCACCGACATCGCCGAGACGGGGATCAACGTCGACGCCGAGGAGACCGAGGAGGCGGCGTGACCCAGCGGCGCCGGCACCGGCGGGCGCCGATCCATCGCGCTTGACAGCGCGGACGTGGGACCCTAGTCTAGCTGAGAGCGCCGGCCCCGCCGGCGCTCTCTGACTGTGCGGCCCCGACGCAGCCGGCCACTCACCATGCTCTGCTCGCGCGACACCTCCACGCGGACGACGACGACGACTCCCCTCCGGGGCGGCGGCGCGCACTCCGTGTAGCGACAGCGCACACGACGATGCTCACGCGGCCCCTCGGTTCGGGGCCGCGTTTTTTGTAGTCAGTCCACGGCCGCGCGGCGCGCGGCCACTCGCACCGGAGCTTCACCCATGCCCGCCCAAGCACGTTCCGTCGTCGTCCACAAGTTCGGGGGAGCCGCGCTCGCCGATGCCGGCGCGATCGCCAGCGTCGTGCGGCTCCTCGCGCTCGACCGCACGGGCGCGCGACGCGTCGTGGCCGCCTCCGCGCTGCTGGGCGTGACCGACGCGCTCGTGCAGGCGTGCACGGAGGCGGCCGCAGGGAACCTCGACGCCGCGCTCACGACCGCGCGCGAGCTGCGGGCGCGGCACCACGCGGTGGCGACGGAGATCATGCTCGACGCGCCCGCCGTGAGCGAGCGGATCGACGAATCGTTCGAGGAGCTCGAGCGGCTGCTCGACCGGGTGGCCGGCGCGCGTGAGTGCACGCCGCACGTGCGCGACGAGATTCTCGCGCGCGGCGAGCGGCTCGCCGCGGCCATGCTCTCCGCCGCGCTCGAGCGCGCGGGCATTCCGAGCACGGTGGCCGACGCGCAGGAGTTCGTCCACACCGACGGACGGCCCGGCAACGCGGCGCCCGATCTCGCGCGCACCGATGCGTGCGCGCGCGCCGCGATCGAGCCCCTGCTCGACCGCGGGCTCGTCGTCGTCGTGCCGGGCTTCATCGGCGCCGGCCGCGACGGCGAGATCGTCACGCTCGGCCGCGGCGGCACCGATCTCACCGCCACCGTGCTCGCGCGCGCGCTCGAGGCGAGCGAGGTGACGCTCTGGAAGGACGTCGCCGGCTGCATGACCGCCGATCCGCGGCTGGTGCCCGATGCCCGGGTCGTCCCGTTGCTCGACGCGCGCGAGGCGTCGGAGCTCGCGTACTACGGCGCCAAGGTGCTGCACCCGCGCACGCTCGTGCCGCTCGCGGCGGGGACCATCCTGCGCATCCGCCCATTCGCGAGCCCCGAGTCCGCGGGCACGACGATCGTGCCCGGCCGCCCCACCGGCGGCTCGCCCGTGCGCGCGCTCTCGGCGATCCTCAAGCAGGCGCTCGTCACCGTGCAGGGGAACGGGATGATCGGCGTGCCCGGCGTCGCCGCGCGCACCTTCGGCGCGCTCGCCGCCACCGGCGTCTCGGTGTCGATGATCTCGCAGGCGTCGTCGGAGCATTCGATCTGCTTCACCCTGCCGGAGAGCGAAGCGCCGCGCGCCGTGGCCGCGCTGCGCGAAGCGTTCACCGAGGAGATCGCGCGCCGCGAGATCGACGACATCGAGCTCATGACGGGGTTGTCCACGATCGCGGTGGTCGGCTCGGGCATGGTGCGCACGCCGGGCATCTCGGCGCGCATCTTCGGCGCGGTGGCGAGCGCCGACGTCAACGTCGTCGCCATCGCGCAGGGCGCATCCGAGCGGATCGTCTCCTTCGTCGTCGACGGCGGGAAGGTGCCCGCCGCGCTGCGCGCCGTGCACGCCGCGTTTCACCTGCACAAGGTGGGCGGCGGCAAGGTCGGACGCCGCTCGCGCGGTACGGACATCATCCTGCTCGGCTTCGGCCGCGTCGGACGCGAGCTCGTGAGCCAGGTGAGCGCGCTCGCGCGCGACGGCCGCGCGCCCGTGCGCATCGTCGGCCTCATCGACAAGTCGAGCTGGGTGTTCGATGCGCGCGGCCTGAGCCAGCGGCGGCTCGCGTCGCTCGCGCTGCACAAGCTGCGCGGAGGCGCGCTCGGCGACGTGCGCGGCGGCGAGTTCGGCACGGCGCGCGACGCGGTCGACCGCATGGGCGCGCATTCGCTCATGCGTCCCGTCCTGATCGACGTCGCCAGCGGCGACACGGGGCCCGCCCTCCTCGCCGCGATCGCGCACGACATGGATCTCGTGCTCGCCAACAAGGTCCCGCTCGCCGGCGACATCTTCTCGGCGCGCGCGATCCTTCAGGATGCGCGCGCGCGCGGCCGGCGCGTCCTCCACGAGGCCACCGTCGGCGCCGGCCTTCCCGTGATCGACACGCTGCAGCAGCTCATGGCGTCGGGCGACCGCGTGCACAGCGTCGAGGGCTGTCCGTCCGGCACGATGGGCTACCTGTTCAGCGAGATGGCGCGCGGGCATTCGTTCAGCGAGACCGTGCGGAACGCCATGGCGCTCGGCTACACGGAGCCCGATCCGCGCGACGACCTCTGCGGGGTCGACGTCGCGCGCAAGGGACTCATCCTCGGCCGGCTGCTCGGCTACGCGGGCGAGCTCACCGACGTCGCCATCGAGTCGCTCGTGCCGGAAGCGCTGCGCGACGTGCCGCTCACGAAGTTCCTCGAGGAGCTGCCGTCGATCGACGAGACGTGGGCGCGGCTCGTGGCCGAGGCGCGCGAGCGCGGCGAGGTGCTGCGCTACCGTGCGCGCGCCACACGCGGAGGCGTGCGCGTCGGGCTCGTCGGCGTGCCGATCGGGAGCCCACTCGGCTCGCTCGACGGCACCGACAACCTCTTCGTCTTCACCACGGCGCGGTATCGCGAGCGGCCGCTCGTCGTCTCAGGACCGGGCGCCGGCGCGGAAGTGACCGCGGCGGGGGTGCTCGGTGACCTGCTGCGCATGGTGGCTGCATGACCGTCCAGACCCTGACATCCGCACCGGCGATGGCCGAGCGAGCGAGCACCGTTCGCTGCGCGAGCTGCGGCACGGCGCTCGACGACCGTACCGCGCGCGCGACCTGTCCCGAGTGCGGCGGCCTGCTCGCCGTGGAGCACGTGCCGCCGCCGGTCACCGGCGCGGCCCTCCGCGCGCTGTTCGACGAACGCCTCGGCGCGAGCGCGTATCGTGGTCCCGCCTCCGCGCGCTCGGGCGTGTGGCGCTTCCGTGAGCTCGTGCTTCCCGGCGCGCGCGCCGGGGAGATCGTGAGCCATCCCGAGGGAAACACGCCGCTCCTGGCGCGCGACGCGGTCGCGGCGTTCGCCGGCGTGCGCGACCTCCGCCTCAAGCACGAGGGCCACAACCCGAGCGCGTCGTTCAAGGATCGCGGCATGACCGCCGCGCTCACCCAGGCGCGCCGCATCGGCGCGCTCGCCGTGGCGTGCGCGTCGACCGGCAATACCTCCGCATCGCTCGCCGCGTACGCGGCGCAGGCGGGAATCCCCGCGTTCGTGCTCGTGCCGGAAGGGCGCGTCTCCACGGGCAAGCTGGCGCAGACGCTCGCGTACGGCGCGCACATGATCCGGCTTCGCGGCGACTTCGACGACTGCCTCGAGCTCGCGCGCGAAGCCTCCGAGCGCTTGGGGATCTACCTCGTCAATTCGCTCAACCCGTTCCGCGTCGAAGGGCAGAAGACGATCGTGCTCGAGCTGCTACAGCAGCTCGGATGGGAGACGCCGGACTGGATCGCCCTTCCCGCGGGGAATCTCGGAAACACCGCCGCGTTCGGCAAAGCGCTCCGCGAGGCGCGCGAGCTCGGGCTGATCGACCGCGTGCCGCGGCTGCTGGCGGTACAGGCGGCCGGCGCGGCGCCCTTCGCCGCCGGATTCTCCGACGACTTCGCGACGCGGCGCCGCGTGCGGGCCGAGACCGCGGCGACGGCCATTCGGATCGGAGACCCGGCATCGTGGGACCGCGCCGTCGACGCGATCCGGTACACGAACGGACACGTCGCCGCGGTGAGCGACGCGGAGATCTTCGCGGCGAAGCGGGTGATCGACTCCTGCGGCGTCGGCTGCGAGCCGGCGAGCGCGGCGAGCGTGGCCGGTGTGCGACTGCTCGCCGAGCGGGGAATCATCGGCGCGGGCGACCGCGTGGTGTCCGTGCTCACCGGCCACCTGCTCAAGGACCCCGACGCCGCGCTGGCCACGCGCGTGGCGGGCGGGCTCGGCGCCGAGGAGCCGCTCTCGCGCGAGCAGGCACTCGAGCACCTCGCGCGCGTCCTCTCGGCGTCACCGCACGGCTGAGCGCCCGTGTCGGGGAGGCGTGCCGGGCGGCGATCCGCCCGCCGGCACGCCGATAGCGACGATTCTTGCGTTGCCCTGGAGTGCTCCGCCGTCGCGGCTGACGGGTGGGCATGGGCGAGCCGCAGAGGACCCGATGGAGCGAATGCCGGAAGACCGCGACCGGGTCCCCCGGGACGAGCGCGACGTGCGCACCCGCGTGGTGATGGACGGTGAGGGCACGGAGTGGGTCGTGAACGAGGTGGAGACGCCACAGCCCTGGGCTCGCGGCGCGCGGTGCCTGATCTTCAGCTCCGCCTCGATCGTGCGCCGCGTCTGGAGCTACCCAGCCGACTGGCCTCGCCTCTCCTCACGTGAGCTGCTGCAACTGGTGGAGGACTCGCGCCCATTGGAGTGAGCTCGCCGACGGGTCAGGCGGCCGACGCCTCCGACGCAACGGCAGCGGTCGCCATGCGCGCCATGAGCAGATAGCAGGGCTCGTCGGGGTCCACCCAGTGCGCCTCCACCGGATCGACGCGCTCGGCGTACGCGCGCACGGTCTCCGCGGGCACCATCTGCTTGGTGATGGTGAGCGTCGACGTCGGAACCCGCCGGCCCGCGGCGTCTCGCAGCTCGAGGTCGAGCCGCTCGTAGCGCTCGAGCACCAGCCGGAAGTGGTGCACACGCGCCGCCTGGGCCATGAGGCGCTCCAGTTGCGCCTCGTGCTCCCCCTGGGTCGGATGGAGGTAGTCGTCCTGGGTGGGGATGACTTCCTCGACCAGCGAAAGCGCCGGCGGCGCGGTGAGCTCGGCGACGATCGGCTCGACGAGATCGAACGCGGGAGCGGGGACGAGATGCCAGACGACGGCACCCGAAGGCAGCTCGCTCGCCGGGAATTCCGCCCCCGTGTGGCCGAGCACCGTTCCGTGGCTCATCAGCGTGAAGTGCACCGATGTCATCGATCACCCATGTCGCTGGTATGTCGCCGTGACGACCGAACTGTCAGGGGGTAACGGATGAATACTGTGACTTGGTGACTTGGTGACTTGGTGACTTGGTCGGTGACTCCGACACGGCAGTTGAACCAAGTCACCGTGGTTGAGTGCGGGAACGAGCGCCGGTGTGCATGCAGGCGGAAGGTCTGGGCCTCAGCCTCGATGCTCCCGATCTGAACCCCGGCGCCCAACCAGCGTGGAGTCTCCGCAGCGTGACTTGGTCGGTCGTCAGTGGCTAGCGCCGTTCCGAGCCCCAAGTCACCGACCAAGTCACGAATGAACCAAGTCACCAAGTCACTCTCAGTACTGGCGCGATGGAATCCCGCGGCGCAGCCTTCCGGCAACGAGCTGGGCGGCAAGCAAACTGCATCGGTGGCGTCGAGATGACAGGGGACCAGGAGCCGGGCATCGTCCCGCAGGCAGTCGATCGGGCGACGGAGACGCCGGGCTCGGCGCTCACGCCGGCCGTGGATCCTCTCGTGACGGCGACGCCCGCCGGACCGGACGCGTCGAAGCCGGACCTCGAGCGCACGGCGATGGCCATGAGCAGCGCGAAGGGGCGCTCGATCGAGACGTCGATCCTCGCCGCCCTCGCGTTGCTGTACACGCTGTATTTCGCGCGCGAGTTCCTCGTGCCGATCACGTTCGCGGTGCTGCTCAACTTCCTCTTGAGCCCCGTGATCCGGCGGATGCTGCGGTGGCGCGTGAAGCCGCCGATCTCGGCGGCGATCGTCGTGCTGCTGCTGGTCGCGGCGGTCGGCGAGGGCGTGTACCAGCTCGCCGGTCCGGCGCAGCGGTGGGCGGTGAACGCGCCGCAGAGCTTCTCGCGCGCCGAGCGGAAGCTGCGCTCGATCATCCGGCCGGTGCAGCAGGTGACGAAGAACGTGGAGCAGGCGGCGGACGCCGTCGCGGCGCAGAACGATCGGCGGCCGAGCGTCGTGGTGCAGGCGGGGCCGAGCGTCTCGTCGCGGCTGTTCGGCACGACGCAGCGGATCATGGCCGGCCTGCTGGAGATCTTCATCCTGCTCTACTTCCTGCTGGCCGGCGGCGATCTCTTCCTGCAGAAGCTCATCAAGGTGCTGCCGCACTTCAGCGACAAGGTGAAGGCCGTGGAGATCGCGCGCGCCACGGAAGCCGCGGTGTCGGCGTACCTCTCGACCGCGTTTCTCGTGAACATCGTGGAGGGGAGCGTCGTCGCGCTGGTGCTCTGGCTCCTCGGCATGCCGAACGCGGTGCTGTGGGGCGTGCTCGTGGCGTGCTTCGAGTTCGTGCCCTATCTCGGCGCACTCGCGGCGGTGGTCGTGCTGGCGGTGGCGGGGCTCACGACGTACGACGACGTCGGCCGTGCCCTGCTCATTCCCGGCAGCTTCCTCGCGATCAACCTGCTGCAGGCGAATCTCGTGACGCCGTTGCTCCTCGGCCACCGGCTCACGCTCAATCCGGTGGCGATCTTCATCGGGCTGGCGTTCTTCTTCTGGATCTGGGGCGTGCCCGGGGCGTTCCTCGCCGTGCCGCTGCTCGCGTCGTTCAAGATCTTCTGCGATCACATCGAGTCGCTCGCGGCGATCGGGGAGTTTCTCGGCCAGCGCGACGAGGAGGAGCGTCGCGCCACGGCGCGGCTGTCGATGGTCTATCGCCGGCCTGCCTGACCGGCGCCGCGCCGCGCGAGGGACCGTCACCAGCGCCTGAGCACCTTCGCCAGCGCGTCGGCGATCGCCTTCGGGTCCGTCTCGGCCGGCGCGATGCCGGCGTCGACCGCGGTGCGCTCGGCGCCCGGCTCGCGCTCGACCTCCACGCGCCATCCGGTCGTGGGACCGCCGCACCGCGCCACGGCGCCGGAGCGCAGATGTGCCGTCACCACGCCGGGAAAGTGGTACTCCACCACGCTCCCCTTGAGCTTGCGCTGGAGCGCGGCGGCGACCGCGTGGCCGCGCTCGTGCGTGATCGAGGCGTCGTCGCTGATCGCGTGCTCGAACGTGGAGCTCATCACGTCCGGCGGGAGCTCGAAGTTGGCGAGCGGATCGTCGTCGTCGGGGAAGGGCATCATGTCGGCGCGGCGGGGAGGATTCTCCAAGATGCGGCCGCGCGGCGCGGCGGACCAGAGTGGCGCCCTCGCGACAGACGCGGGGGACGCCGCATGATTTGGCGCGCGCCTTATCTTGTGCACTCCGGCACGATCGCCGCCTCCTAGTGACGATGGTCCTTCACGGTCGGGCGCCGCCGCCCGACCCGTGCCCCGCATGATCTCTCGACGGTTCGCGACTCCGGCCCTCGTCCTCGGCACCTCCCTCCTGATCACGGCGCTCGCCACGTGGGCCGCCGCGGCCACCGTTCGAGGCAGGCTCGAGGCGCGCTTCGACAGCGCGGTGCAGTCGACCCGCGACCGCCTGGACTCGCGCCTCGACACCTACGTCGCCCTCCTGCGCGCGACGGCCGCGTTCGTCGCGGCCAGCGATCACGTGAGCGCGGCGGACTTCCATCAGTACGCCGATCGGCTGCGCGTCCGCGAGCGCTATCCCGGCATTCAGGGCATCGGCCTCAGCCTGCGCGTCACCGCCGCGGAGCTGCGGGCGGTCGAACGTCGCATGAGCGCCGAGGGAGACTCGGCGTTTCACGTGTGGCCGGACTCGGCACGCGCCGAGTACCACGCGATCGTCTACCTCGAGCCGCTCGATCGTCGGAACCGCGCCGCGATCGGTTACGACATGTTCACGCAGCCCACGCGGCGCGAGGCCATGGAGCGTGCGCGCGACGACGGCGCCCCCTCCGCGACGGGGCGCGTGCAGCTCGTGCAGGAGATCGACGAGCGCAAGCAGGCCGGCTTTCTGATCTACGTTCCGCTCTACCGTGGCGGGCGGGTTCCGGGCGACGTCGCGGCGCGCCGCGCCGCGCTGCAGGGGTTCGTCTATGCGCCCTTCCGCGCCGACGACCTCTTCTCCGGCGTGTTCGGCCGCGAGCGCGAGCCGCGCGTCGACTTCCGCATCTACGACGGCGCGACCACCGATTCGGCCGCACTGCTTCACGATTCGCGCACGACCGACGCACCCGCCGGCGGCGCGCGGCGGGCGCGTGCCGGCGCGCGGGTGCTGAGCCAGACGGTGCGCATCGAGAACGCGGGCCGCATCTGGACGCTCGTCTTCACGTCGACGCCCGCGCTCGCCTCGGGCACGGGGACCACCTTCACCCTGCTCGCCGCGGCGTGCGGCACCTTCGTGAGCGTCGCCCTCTTCTTGTTCGCGCTCGGGCAGGCTCGCAGCCAGGAACGGCTCGAGCGCGCGGCGCAGGAGATGGAGTCGCTCGCGCGCGAGCTGCAGGCGCGCAACGTGGAGCTCGCGTCGGCGAACGAGTCGAAGTCCGAATTCCTCGCCGTGATGAGCCACGAGGTCCGCACGCCGCTCAACGCGATCATCGGCTACGCGCAGCTGCTCGAGCTCGGGATCGCCGGTTCCGTGACGCCGGAGCAGAGCACGCAGCTCGGCCGCATCGCGAAGAGCGGCACGCATCTCCTCGCGCTCGTCGACGAGATCCTCGACCTCTCGCGGATCGAGGCGGGCCGGCTCGCGGTCTCGTGCACCGCCGCGAGCGCCGCCGCGGCGGTCGACGCCGCGCTCGCGTTGGTCCGCCCGCAGGCGGCGGCGAAGGGGATCGCGCTCGAGGCCGAGCTCGACGCGCTCGGCCACGTCACCTATCTCGGCGACGAGCATCGCGTGCAGCAGATTCTCGTCAACCTGCTCACGAACGCCGTCAAGTTCACCCCCGCGGCGGGACGGATCCGCATCGAAGGGGGGTACGCCGAGCGAACCGGCGAGGACGGCGAGCCGGCGTCGCGCGGAGGGTGGGCGTACATCGCCGTGCACGACACGGGTCCCGGGATCGCGCCGCGACTGCTCGAGCGGATCTTCCAGCCGTTCGTGCAGGGCGACAGCGGCTACACGCGCGCGCACAGCGGCACGGGGCTCGGCCTCACGATCTCCCGCCGGCTCGCGCGACTCATGAACGGCGACCTCGTCGTGGACAGCGTCGAAGGGGAAGGCTCGTGCTTCACGCTCAGGCTTCCCACCGCCCCGAGCGCGGTGGGCGAGGAATCGGACGAGATGCCGATCGCCACGACGACGGCGACTCCGACGGGCGCGGACGCGCGCGAGGCGGCGCAGGTGCGTGGCCCGGACGGCTCCGACCTCGCCGCCGTGGGGCGGACGCTGCTCGACGAGCTGCACACCGTGGCGCGCGACTTCGTCGGCGCGCTTCGCGCCGACGCCGCCGCGTTCCCGCACGCGGGCCGGCTCTCGGACGCGCAGCTCGAGGATCACGTGCAGACCTGGCTCGTCGAGGTCGCGCAGTCGCTCGTGATCCTGCACGGCGCGGGCACCGATCCTTCGGAGCTCATGCGCGACGGCACCGAGATCAGGCGGCTGATCTCCGAGCGCCACGGCGTGCAGCGCTACCGGCTCGGCTGGTCCGAGGAAGCGCTGGTGCGCGAGTTCGCCCTGCTGCGCGAGCGGATCGACGCCGTGCTCGCCGCGCGCGGCCTCCCCGCCGCGCTCATGCCGCACGCGCGGACGATCCTCGCCGGTGCGACGCGACAGGCCGAGGAGATCAGCCTGCGGAGCTTCCGGAGCGCGTCGCGTACGTCGGTGCACGCGTGACGCGCGGGCGCCGCACGGCGCCCGGCGGCTCGCGCGTGGCGTCGCTCAGGGCTCGACGTCGAGGAATCCGATGGCGCCCTTCTGCCCGTGGCCGAAGCCGTGGTTCACGAACGGGAACTCGCCGGCGATGTCGCACAGCAGCTCGAAGCACATCCCGCCGCCGGCGGGGACGCTGAACGTCTGCACGCCGCGAATCGAGTTGGCCGGCGGAGAGCCGAGATACACGGTGTCGAACTGCTCGCCGACGACGTGGAACTGGCACGGGTGCGTCGGGCCGGCGTCGGCGACCCAGAAGCGCACGCGGTCGCCGACCTTCACGCGAATGGGATCCTTCACGTACTGGTTCGGGCGTCCGTTGAACACGACCATGTCGGGCGTCGTCTGGAGCATCTTCTGATAGTCGAACGCTCGCACGCCGTTCGCCGCCTCGGCGAGATACATCTCGCTCTGCACGAGCACGAACTCCTTGGCCGCCGACAGCGGCTCGGCGGGCGAGACGACGATCGCACCGAACATCCCCGAGCCGATGTGCATGAGGACGGGCGCGGTGCCACAGTGGTACATGAATACCCCCGCCCACTTCGGCTTGAACGTGTACGACACCGACTGGCCCTGTGGCACCGAGCGGAATGCCACCTTCGGGTCGATCTGCGCCGCGTGGAAGTCCATCGAGTGGGGGACGACGGCGTCGTTCGTCAACGTGAACTCGATCGTGTCGCCGACGCGGCAGTGCACGATGGGGCCGGGGATGTCTCCCTCGAACGTCCAGCCGGCGACGACGGTGTCGTCGGAGATCCGCACGGGCGTGTCGCGCGCGTGCCAGTGGAGCTGCACACGGCTTCCCGCGCGCGGCGGCAGCGTCGGATCGTACCGCCGATACACTGCGCCCTGCGCGCCTTGCGTGGCGTCGCGCGTGGCCGACGAGCCATGGTGCTGCCGGTCGCGGAGCACCGCCGAATCGAGCTTGCTGTCCGAGTTCCGGTGCGGCGCCGTCTGCGCACGCTCGGCGTGCTCCTCCTCGTCGTGCTCCTTCGGCTTCGCGGTGTCGCGGGAGCCTTGCTGCGGTCCGCACGCCGTGAGCGCCGCGCCGATGCCGGGAATCGCCAGCGACAGCGCGCCGGCACGGGCGAGAAACGCGCGGCGGTCGGTCGGATCGCTCAGCGACGCGGCGCGTGGCGGCGTGCCGAACACGAGCACGGCCTGGTCACCGAGGGCGGAGTCGAGCTCCCCCGCGGCGCGGCCGCGCTTCGTCGCGGCGTCGAGCTGATCGTGAAGGTCGGAGAGCAGGGGCACGTTCGGATCGGACATCGGGCACTCCGCGGGCTGGTGGACCTGATCATGGAACCGTTCGCCTCGCCGTCGTGCCTTCACGCTGCGCACCGTCGCGGCGTCCGGCCAGTGGGAGTCCCCGGGCCGGCGCTGAGGCGGCCGCCTCGCGAGCACGGCGAGCGGCGTCGCGCAGCGCCGCCGGTCCGTCGAGGGTCCGCCAGAGCAGGTACGCGAAGGTGTACGCGCCGAGCGCAGAAAGCAGGCCGCCCATCGCGAGCGCCGCCGTCGCCGTCCCGAGCCCACCGCGAGCGCGCAACGCGAATCCCGCCGCCATGAGCGCCAGCCCGGCGTTCGACGCCCACCAGTGCCAGCCGGCCGCCCGCCGCGAATGCAGGGGAAACCCCGCGAATCGCGGCACGACGTGGTACGCCACGCCGTAGATCATCATCGTCACGAAGCCGAGCAGCAGCATGTGGAGGTGCGCGACGCGGTACACCGTCCACACGGGATGCGCGGCCATGGCGACGCCGAGCGTCACGCCGAGCGCGAGCCACGCCAGGCTCGCCTTGAGGAAGGCGCGGACGAACCAGTCCATCAGCGCTCTCCGCCGGGCCGCGGCGCGATCGTGGCCAGCAGCAGCAGCTCCTCGTCGCCGGCGCGCATCCCGTGCAGCTCGTTCGGCGCGTAGGCCGCGACGTCGCCCGCGCGGCACGTCGTCTCGACCGCCTGCGCGCCCTCCTCGCCGGTGAGCGCCCCCGACCCGTCGAGGACGGTGAGCAGCACCGTCGATGGGCTCCGGTGCGGCGCGACCTCCTCGCCCGGCGCGAGCCGGAAGACGACGAGGCGCACGTCGGGCGTGTCCTGGAGGATGGCGGTCGCCGGCCGGCCGGCCCGCGCCGAGACGGCGGCGCGGGCCGCGGCGCGTGGATCGAGAGTCTGCATCGTTGCTCGTGAAAGGTGGGTGTTCGGTGAGGTCGCCCGCGCGCTCAGCGCGCGATCTGCCGGAGCGCGTCGGTGATGTCGCGGTCGCTGCGCGGACCGTTGCCCTGGTACACCGGTGTGCCGGACCCGTCGAGCAGCGTGACCGTGTTCGAGTGCGCGAGCTCCTCCGGCGAGATCCGGCGATAGCGCACGCCGAGCGTGGCCGCCAGCTCGCGCACGTCGCCCTGGTCGCCGGTGAGGATCGTCCAGCGCGCCGCGTCGAGCCCGCGCTCGCGCGCGTATTCGGCGAGCCGGTGCGGCGAGTCGTGCTCCGGATCGAGCGAGACGAGCACGAGGCCGACGTCGGCCGACTCGCGCTCGATCCGCTTCATCTGGTCCACCGTGATGGGACAGGTCGTGCTGCAGTGCGTGTAGACCATCGCGACGAGCCGCGGCCGTCCGCGCAGCGAGGACAGCGTGCGCTCCTGCCCCTGCTGGTCGCGCCACGTGGACGCGAGCTCGTACACCGAGTACGCCGTGTCGGCCGCCGGCTGCACGCGCCCGCCGCTCGGCTCGCGCGCGGGTGGTTCGGAGGCCGTGCGCGGCGCGCACGCGACGAGCGTCGCGAACGCGGCGAGCGCCGTGACGCACCGCGCGATCGTGGTGCGGCGAATCGAGGGCAGCGGACGGAGCGGCATCATGGCGAGCCGATGTGAGCTCATGCACCCGCCGCGCTCGAGGCGCAGCGGAAGCCGAGCGTGCGAAGCGTGGAGCGGGCGGTGAGGCCCGCGCGGAAGGCGTAGCGCAGGAACGCGGGATAGTTCGACGGGTCGGCGGCGCCGATCGCGGCGCTCGCGCAGAAGAGCTGGTGGTCGCGCGCACCCACGCCGCTCCCCGTGTCGCGCGAGTCGTCGGGAACGAGCACGCCGTTGAAATCCTCGGTCCACTCCCAGGCCGACTCGTGCAGGTCGCGCACGCCGTAGACGTTGCGCTGGCCCGAGCCCACCGGCGGGAAGGCATCGCTGCGCCGCGAGGTGTACAGGTCGAGGATCCGCTTCCGGAACTCCGGATCGCGCGACGCGTCACGGCGCGTCGCGCTCGCCTGCGCCGCGTACTCCCACTCGTCGACCGTGGGCAGCCGCTTCCCCTGCGCCGCGCAGTAGGCGCGCGCGGCGAACCAGGAGACCGACGTCACGGGACGACGCAGGTCGGCGGCGTCGCCGGCGTCGAGCACGCCCGTCCACTCCGCGAGGTAGCCCGGCTCGGCGAACAGCCGGCGCACGCTGCCGCGCCGCCAGGCCGGATGCTCGCGCACGAACGCGAGGAACTCGCCGCGCGTGACCGGCTCTCGATCGAGCGCGAACTCGCCGACGCGCACGCTCCGCTCTCCGAGCGTGCCGTAGAGCGGCATGTAGCGGCCGGCCGGAATGCGCGCCATCCCCGCGCCGCGCCGGCCGTGCGGACCTTCGGCGCTCGGCCGCACGACGCCCGCCGCCGACGCCGCGACCGGCGAGCCGAGCAGGAGCACGAAGACGATCGCGAGCGCGTGCAGCGCGAGTCGGCGCGAGCGATTCTCGAGAGAGCGGGGAGCGAAGCGCGGAACGTTGGTCACGAACTGAGAATACCCGAGCGGCCCCCCACGTCCGGTCGGTGGTGTTCCGGAACGTCGCCGGGATTTTCCCCACATGCCCGTGGGCGCTTCCCCCGCGCCGCGCGCCGAGTGGCGATGCGGCCTGCCGGCGTCCCGCGCCAGGCGCCCCGTGCCGGCGCGCGCGGAAGGCGCGAGATTCCGCGCATGCATTCCCTCGTCCGCCGCTACCTCAAGACCGCGATCGTGTTCCTCGCCACCGGCCTGCTGATCGGCACGTGGATGATGATCGAGCGCGAGCTGCTGAACCGGTTCCCGAACTCGTACGAGACGAGCGCGCACGTCCACGCCATCCTCGTCGGCTTCGTCATGATGATGATCCTCGGCGTCGCGCTCTGGCTCTTTCCGCGGCCGGCGAAGGAGGACACCCGTTACACGCCGGGCGCGGCCTCGGCGGCGTACTGGCTCGTGACCGTCGGGACGGCGGTCCGTATCGTCGGCGAACTGGTACGTCCGGCGACCAACGCCCTCTCGCTCCGCATCGCGACCCTCGTCGCCGGCATTCTGCAGGTGCTCGGGCTCGCGGTGTTCTTCTACACGATGTGGGGGCGGATCCGGCCCGTAGGGAGCAAGGTGCGGGAGGAGAAGGGGGAGAGGTTCTGATCTCGAGAACGGCCAACTGCCGTACCGGGTACGCGGTCGTACCCGGTACGGGAGTTGGCAGTTGCCCCCACGCACGCACTCGGCTTCACCCCACCCGCGATCGCCCCCGCCGCCTCGACCGCGATCTGCGTCACGAGCAGCAAGGCGAGCACCGCACGGGTCGTCGCCCAGCGCGGCGCACCGCCGCGCGTGCGGAGCAACCACCATCCCGTCGCGACGAGCGCCGATTCGAGCGCGAAGTCGGCGATCGGATGGTCGTACAGCCGCAGTCCCACGATCTCGCCGCCGGGCCAGAACAGCTTGTGGCCCGTCACGAAGTCCGGCGGCAGGTGCGCGAGCACGAGGAGCGCGCAGAGCGCTCCCGTCGCGCGCTGCTTCGTGACGGCATAGGCGATCACGCCGGTCACGGCGGCCACGAGGGCCGCCGCGGGAAGCGTGTGCGAGTACAGGCCGTTCGGGTTGCACGCGCCTGCCACGAAGAACAGCGCGTCGACGATGTCCGGCGCCATCGATGCGCCGAGCAGCCAGAAGAGCGAGCTGTCGCGCCGGCCCGCCTGTATGGCGCCGGCGATCCCGAGGTGCCCGGTTATCACGCGTTCGTGATCACGCGCTCGCGATCACGGCACGACGAGGAAGCGCCGCACCTCGTCGAGCAATCGGCGGGGCGACACCGGCTTGCTCAGGTAGGCGTCGCTGCCCGCCGCGAACGAGGCGTCGCGGTCGCCCGTGCCCGACAGCCCGGTGATCACGATGATCGGGATGTCGCGCGTCTCCGCCTGGTCGCGCACCGCGCGCACCGCGTTCCATCCGCTCGTCCCCGGCATCGTGACGTCCATCAGGATGAGCGCCGGGCCGTCCTCGCGCGCGCGCGCGATCGCTTCCATCCCGTCGCGCGCCTGGATCACCTCGTACCCCGCGTGCGTCAGGATGTCGACGTAGAGCGCGCGCTGGTCCGGGTTGTCGTCGGCGACGAGCACCCTTCGCCCCGTGGATGGCGTCATGCGACGAAGTTAACGGGCCATCGCCGCGCGGCGAGAGCGGCTCCGGCGGCCGGGCGCAGTTCCTGCCTCGTCCGCCGGCATGCTCCTGTCCCCGAGGTATCTGCCGCGCGTCGCCGCCATCGTCGGCCTGTTCACGCGCTATGGCCTGCGCGACGTGGCCCGCGAGCAGGGGCTCCTCGCTCTCATCGGCGGCGACGACGCGGACGAGCTGCCTCCCGAGGAGGCGCGCGAGCGGCAGGAGCACGCCGTCGCCTTCCGCACGCGGCTCGTGGAGCTCGGCCCCGCGTACGTGAAGCTCGGCCAGGTCCTCTCCACGCGCCCCGATCTGCTTCCGGAGCCGTACATCCGTGAGCTCGAGCGGCTGCAGGACGACGTCGGCCCGATCCCGTATGCCGACGTCGAGCGCACGATCGAGGAGGAGCTCGGCGGACGCCTGTCCAAGCTGTTCGAGTCGTTCGATCCCGAGCCGATCGGCACGGCGAGCCTCGGCCAGGTGCACGCGGCCGAGCTGCGCGGCGGCCGCGAGGTCATCGTGAAGGTGCAGCGCCCGCACATCCGCGGCGCGCTCGCCGACGATCTCGAGTTCTTCCACGAGCTCGCGTCGTTCATGGCGGCGCACACGAGCGTCGGGGCCCGGGTCGACGTCGTCGGCGTCATCCAGCAGCTCGAGCGCGCCCTCGCCGACGAGCTGGATTACCGCGTCGAAGCGCGCAACGCGGCGACCTTCCGCCGCGCGCTCGCCGAGTATCCGCGACTGCTCGTGCCGAAGGTGATCGAGGCGTACACCACCGAGCGCGTGCTCACGATGGAGCGCGTGCACGGCCTCAAGGTCGATGCCGTGCCTCCCGTCGCGCGCCTCGAGCACGACTTCACCCCCGTCGCCGACGAGCTGACGCGCGCGTACCTCAAGGGGATCACGATCGACGGCTTCTTCCACGCCGACCCGCATCCGGGGAACGTGTTCGTCGTGCTCCCGGGCACGCACAATCCGCGCACCCCCGCCGAGGTCGCGCGCGACGAGCGCCGCGAGACCGAGCGCCCCGCGGTCACGCCGATGGCGCGCATCGAGGCCGAGGCCGTGCGCTCGGCGCTCCCCGAGCCCGCCGACGTCGACGTCCGGCTCGCGCTGATCGACTTCGGGATGACGGCGCGCCTCTCCGTCACCATGCGCGAGAAGGTGACGCGGCTCCTCATGGCGCTCGGCGATCATCGCGGCGACGACGTGGCCGCCACGCTGATCGAGATGGGCGAGCCGTCGGACGCCTTCGACCGCGTCGGCTACACGCGCGAGATCGCGAACCTCGTCGCGCGCAACCTCGAGCTCACCGCCGCCGAAGTGCAGGCCGGCCGCGTGCTGTTCGACATGATCGACGTCTCCTTCCGGAGCGGGCTGCGGCTTCCCGCCGAGACGACGCTGCTCGCCAAGGCGCTGTTCAACCTCGACGGCGTGACGCGCGCGCTCGATCCGGGCTACACGCCGATCGACACGATCCGCGAGTTCGGCAACCAGATCGCGATGGCGCGCGCGCAGCGCGACATGTCGCCGCGCCGCATCTACCAGATCGCGATGGAGAGCGGCGATCTCCTCGCCGCGCTGCCGCACCGCATCGACCAGATCACGCAGCGGCTCGCGAACAACGACCTGCAGACGCGAGTCGACGTGCCGCATCTGCCGTCGCTGATCGTCGCGCTGCAGAAGGTCGCGAACCGGATCTTCTCCGGCCTCGTGCTCGCCGGACTGCTCGTCGCGAGCGCGATGCTCCTCCCCTACTGGCGTACGCTCGGCACGGTGGGGTTCGTCATCGCGGCGGCGGTGGCACTGTACATGGTGGGGTCGATCCTCGTGAGCGACCGGACGCGCGATCGCGGCTAGGATCGCGGCAGCGGAACGGCCCGGCGACCGCGACCGCCGCACCGTGCCGGCCTCCACCGTCGGCGGGGTGTACGACAGTTGCATGGTCGCCACCCATGGCGCACCCCTTCCGGCACCCACTCGCCCGCCGCGCGGCGGCAGCGGTCCTCGGAATCGCCGGTTGCGCCATCGCGTGCGGCCGCTCGAGCACCGAGCCCGGCCAGGATCCCGCCGACTCCCGCGTCGCCGACGTCGCGGCGCAGGTCGCGCAGGTCGCCGCCGCGGTCACCGGGCAGGAGGCGCCCATCGCCGACGCGCAGCAGCAAGGGAAGAACATGGGGTTCGACACGCACACCTATCCCGGCGACAAGACGATGGCCGCGTGGAAGGCTGCGCCCGGCGCGCCCTATCGCTGGGTCGGCTACTATCTGCCGTCGCCCTGTCACAAGGACCGCTCGTGGAGCGGCAAGCGGCAGGCGCTCGTCGACATGGGCTGGGGGCTCGCCGTCGTGTACGTCGGCCAGCAGACCTGGGGACGCACGCCGCGGAAGATCAGCGCGGCCCGGATCGCCGCACTGCTCAGGTCGGGGACGACGTGCAACGCGGACTTCGTGACCGCCGAGCGTGGCGACGTCGACGGCCGCGACGCGATCGAGACGGCGGAGCGCGAGGGATTCCCTCGCGGATCGATCGTCTTCCTCGACATCGAGCGGATGGAGAAGATGCCCGCCGCGATGCGCGACTACTATCGCGCGTGGGCGAAGCGGCTGCTCGCCGACGGGCGGTACCAACCGGGCGTGTACGTGCACAAGTTCAACGCCGAAGCGGTGCACGCGGACATCAAGGCGGAGTTCGTCGCCGCGGGGGTGACCGACGAGCCCCGCGTGTGGGTGGCGAGCGGGCGCGGCTACGAGGAGGGCAAGGCGCCGCAGGACGTCGGCTTCGCCTTCGCCGGCGTGTGGCAGGGGATGATCGACGTCGCCCGCACGGTGGCCGACATCAAGCTCCCGCTCGACGTCAACGTCTCGACGTGGAGCTCGCCGTCCGACCCGGATCAGGTCGGCGAGTAGCCGCCGAAGATCCGATTTTGAGTGTGCGGCGTATCCCTGGTACCCGACCGCGGGCACCAAGGCGCGCCGGAGCGGGTATACTCACCGAGCCGCCGTTGCACGCCGGCGATCCTTCTCGCAGGAGCGCACCATGCCCAATCGATCGCGTCGCGCGCACCTCGCGCTGACGCTCTCCCTCACCGCCATGCTCGCCACCGCGGGCTGCTCGGGCGCTTCTGCCCAGGACGCGGCGCGCGCCAGAACCGGAGGCCACACGTACAAGATGACGAACGATTATCACAAGCCGAGCGACGCGGAGCTCAAGCAGACGCTCTCGCCCCTGCAGTACAAGGTGACCCAGCACGAGGGCACCGAAGCGCCCTTCCACAACGAATACTGGGACAACCACGAGGCCGGCATCTACGTCGACGTCGTGTCCGGCGAGCCGCTGTTCAGCTCTCTCGACAAGTTCGACTCGGGCACCGGCTGGCCGAGCTTCACCAAGCCGCTCGAGCCGGCGAACGTCCGGACGAAGTCGGACCGGAGCCTCTTCATGGAGCGCACGGAAGTCCGCTCCGCGCACGCCGACTCGCACCTCGGCCACCTCTTCGACGACGGCCCGAAGCCGACGGGGCTGCGCTACTGCATGAACTCCGCGTCGATGCGCTTCGTCCCTGTGAGCCAGCTCGCCGCGCAGGGCTACGGCGAGTACCTGAAGCTCTTCCAGAACGCTCCGGCGGCGCACAAGTAGCGCTCCCCGCGGCGTACCGTTGGAGCATCACGCGGAGCCGGGTAGAGCATCACGCGCGGCGCGTCAGCGCAGCCGGTAATCCTCTCCCCGGATCGCCACGAGGAGCGCCGGCACCAGGTACAAGGTGATCGGCGTCGAGAGCGCGAGCCCGCCGATCACCGCGAGCGCCAATGGGCGCTGCATCGCGCTCCCCGCGCCGAGGCCGAGCGCGAGCGGGAGAAGACCGAACAGGGTGCACAGCGTCGTCATGAGGATCGGCCGCAGCCGCACGCGTGCCGCCTCGAGCAGCGCCGGCTCCAGCGCCTCGCCCGTCGTCGTCATGCGGTGATGCGTGAAGTCGAGCAGGATGATCCCGTTCTTCACGATCAGCCCGACGAGCAGGATCAGCCCCATGAACGACGACACGTTCAGCGGCGTGCGCGTGACGAGAAGGAGCAGGATCGCCCCGGCGAACGAGAGCGGCGCCGCCACGAGCACCACGAGCGGCTCGACGAACGACCGGAACTGGAGCACCATCACGGCGATCACCGCGGCGGCCGCGAGGGCGAGGACGGCGAGCATCGAGCGGAACGCCTGCTGCTGCCCTGCGTACTGCCCGGCGAGCTCCACGCGGATCCCCCGCGGCGGCGGCTGCGCGGCCAACACCCGTCGTACGTCGCTCATCACCGCGCCGAGCGAGCGGCCGCTCACGTCCGACGTGATGGTGATCATCTGTTGCTGGTTCTCGCGCGTGTACTGGGCGCGCGCTTCGGCCGGCGTGAACGTCGCCAGCGCGGAGAGCGGCGCGGTCGCGCGGCTCGCCGGGATCGTCACCGGCAGCGCGCCGAGCCGCAGCGCGTCGCCGCGCACCGCGTCGGGCGCGCGCACGCGCACCCCGATCGACCGGTCCTGCAGCCGAACGTCGCCCGCCGGCACGCCGAGCAGCGCGCCGCTCACCGCGCTCGCCACGTCGGCCGGCGTCAGCCCCGCGCGGTTGGCCTCGGTGCCGCTCACCCGCATCAGCAGCTCGGGCGACTTCTCGCTCACGCCGTCGTAGAAGTCCTCCAGCCCGTCGATCTTCGACAGCGCGGGCTCGAGCGTCCGTGCGTACGCCTCGAGCGCGTCGAGGTCGGAGCCGAACAGCTTGATCTCCATCGGCCGCGCCGCGCCGGCGAGATCGTTGATCACGTCGGCGAGGATCTGCACGAACTCGATCCGCAGCCGCGGCGCCGCCCGCTCGATCTTCGTGCGCGCGTCGTCGATCACCTCCTCGCTCGATCGGTCGCGCTCGCCCGCCGGCGTGAGCCGCGCCACGATGTCGCCCGTGTTCTGCTCCGTGGCGAACAGCCCCAGCTCCGCGCCCGTGCGCCGCGAGATGCCCGCCACCTCCGGCATCGCGAGGAGGATCCGCTCGGCGACGTGCACTTGCCGGTCGGTCTCGGCCAGTGCCGTGCCACCCGGCGTGAAGTAGTCGAGCACGAACGCGCCCTCGTCGATCTCGGGAAGGAATCCCGTGTCGACGAACCGATAGGCGATCACGCCGACGACGACGAGTGCCAGCGCGGCGAGAAGCATCCGCCGCGCATGGTGCAGCGTGCCGTCCAGCGAGCGCGCGTACCGCTCGGCGAGCGTGTCGATCCCGCGGCCGATTCGCTCGAGCCATCCCGCCTGCCGTACGCCGGCGCTCGCGTCCGGTCGAGTCGCGGCGTCCGGCTCCGCGCGCAGGAACGCCTCGGCCATGAGGGGGATGATCGTCACCGCGAGGACGAGCGACACGAGCACGGCGATCGTGAGCGTGATCGAGAGCGCGGCGAAGAACTGGCCGACGACGCCCTGCAGCAGCCGGAGCGGGAGGAAGACCACGACGGTCGTGATCGTCGACGTCGTCACGGGGAGCATCAGCTCCTGCACCGCCTCGCGGATCGCCGCGCGCCGGTCGGCGTGCGACGCGAGATGGCGCACGATGTTCTCCGTGACCACCACCGAGTCGTCGATCACCAGCCCGATCGCGATCGCCATCGCGCCGAGCGTCATCAGGTTGAACGTCTGGCCGACGAGCCACATCACGAACACGGTGATCGCCAGCGTCAGCGGGATCGACGCCGCGCTGATCGCCGTGATCCGGGCTCGCCGGAGGAAGAGGAAGAGCACGACCACGGCGAGCACGGCGCCGACGAGCATCGCGTCGCGCACCGACTGCGTGGCCTCGCGCACGAGGCTCGCCTGGTCGTACACGAGCTTGAGCGTCACCCCCGCCGGCAGCGTCGGCCGGAGCGTCGCGGCCACGCGCTCCAGGCTATCGGCGATCGCCACGGTGTTGCCGCCGATCTGGCGCGTCACGTTCAGCAGCGCCGCGGGGCGTCCGTCGCCGGCGATGATGCGCACGTGATCTTCCGTTCCCAGCTCCACGCTCGCCACGTCGCGCACGTGGAGCCCGTGTCCGACGACGACGTTCGCGATGTCCTCCGCCCGCGCCGCCCCTTGCGCCGCCACGACGAGATACTGCTTGTAGTCCTGTGCCACGCGCCCGACCGCGCTCGGCGTGATCGCGCTCCGGATCGCGGTGGCCAGATCGTCGTACGACAACCCCTGCTCGGCGAGCCGCACCGGATCGGCGATCACCTCGATCTCGCGCACGTCCGACGCCTGCACATCCACGCGCCCCACGCCGGGCACGCGCGCGAGCACGGGCCGGATCTGATGGCGCGCGATGTCGTACATCGTCGTGGGGTCGCCGCCCTCGAGGTTGTACGAGATGATCGGGAAGAGCGCCGGCGTCTGGCGCTCCACCTGGATGTCGAGCCCAGCGGGCAGGTCGCCGCGAAGCTCGTTCACGCGCGCCTGCGTCTGCTGCAGCGCGTACGCCATGTCGGTGCCCGGCGCGAACGTCGCCGACACCTCGGCCGCGCCACGGATCGAGCGCGACGTCACCCGCGTCACCCCCGGCACGGAGCCGACGGCTTCCTCGATCGGCTGCGTGATCGCGAACACGACCTGGCGCGCGCCGAGCGCCGAGCCCTGCGCCACGATCGTGATGCGCGAGAACTCGAGCTCGGGATAGATCGCCGACGGCAGCCGCAGCGCCGCCCAGATTCCCGCCGCGCACAGCAGCGCGACGACGAGATACACGAACCGGCGCTGGCGCTCCACCGCCGCGGCGAGCGACCAGCGCTGGCTCACTTCGTCGCCGGCGCCGCCACGCGCGCGCCATCCTCCAGGCCGAACGCGCCGCGCGTCACCACCTTCTCCCCTCCCTTCAATCCCGAGAGGATCTCCACGTCGCGCTCCGTGCGTCCGCCCACGGTCACCGCGCGCGCCGTCGCCCGCCCCTGCGCGTCGACGACGAACACGCGATAGCCCTCGCCCTCGGGCACGAGCGCCTCCACCGGCACCACCACCGCGTCCGGCCGCGTCCCGACGGCGATCTCGCCGTACACGCTTTCGCCGAGCCGCAGCGCGCGCTTCGGGCTCGCCGGCGCGACGCGAACCGACACGGCGCGCGAACCACTGTCCACCGCCGCTCCCACCGACGTCACCGTTCCCGTGCCGAGCGATTCGCCGCCGGTCCGCTCGCCGGCGGAGAGCGCGACGCGCGCGCCGGTACGCAGCTCCGCCGCCTCTGCCGGTCCGACCGACAGCTCGACGTCGAACGCCGACGGGTCGACCACCTCCACGAGCGTCTGACCGGCGTCCACCTGCGCGCCGAGTACGGCGTTCATCCGCGTCACGACGCCGGCGATCGGCGACCGGATCACCGAGAGCTGCTGCGCGCGCCGCGCCGACACCGCCGCGCTGCGCGCCGCCGCGAGCGCCGCGGCCGCCTGCTCGACGTCGCGGCGCGGCACGATCCCCTCGCGCGAGAGCCGCTCGGCGCGCTCGTACCCGCGTTCCGCCGCGCTCAGCGCCGCGTCCGCCCCGCTCGCCGCCGCGGCGAAGCTCGCCTGCTCGAGCTGCACGAGCGGCGCTCCCGTCGCCACGCGGTCGCCCGGCGCGACGTACACCCGCGCGACGCGACCCGGCGCCGGCGCGCCGAGCGCGGCGAAGTGGCCGGGCCGCGGCACCACGGAGCCGATCGCCGGCACGACGTGCGTGAACGGCTGCACGCTCGCCACCGCCGTCGCCGCCGCGACCTCGGCGTGCGACGAATCGCTCCCCTCGTCGCTCGCCTCCGCGTGATGGCCGCAGGCGGCGAGGGCGAGCGCGGCCGCGCACGCGAGTGGAATCGCGCGGGCGCTCATGGCGCCGGTACGGTGCGCGCGAGGGCGCGCAGCTCGGACTCGACGATCAGCAGCGACGCGACGTCGTCGATGTACTGCAGCTGCACCTCGCGCGCGGTGCGCCGCGCCTCGAGTACGGCCGGGAGCGCGAAGGCACCTTCGCGGTAGGCGGTGAGCGATCGCGCGGCGACGCGCACCGCGCGATCGACGAGTGCCGCGTCGCGCGCCACGCGCACGCGGAGCGCATCGCGCTCCCGCGTGCCCTCGACGATCCGGCGGCGCGTCTCGAGCCGCGCCGACGCCAGCTCGGCGCGCGCGCGCGCCCGCTCCGCCGATGCCTCCGCGATGCCGCCGCGGTTGCGGTCGAGCAGCGGGATCGGCAGCGCGAGCCCGATCACGGGCAGCGTGCCCGGCTCGTCGCCCGACGGGTCGCCTTCCTCCACGCCGACGGTGATCGCGGGGAGCCCCAGCACGCTGCGGCGCGCGCTCGCCACCCCCAGCTCCGCCGCGCGGAGCGACGCCTCCGCGGCCGCCACGCTCGGCGATGCGCTCCCCGCGCGTGCGGCGAGCGACGCGGGGACCGCGGCCGCGCTGTCGTCGCCGGGCGGACGCAGCGTATCGGCGAGCACGATCGCGACGCTGTCCGCCGGGAGGCCCATCGCCGATTGCAGCGCGAGGAGCACGCTCATCGCGGCGAGCGAATCGTCCGACGCCGCATTCGCCTGCTGCCCCGCCGCGAGCGTCGCCAGGTCGACGTCGAGATCACTGGCATCCCCCGCGTCGCGGCGGGCCGACGTCATCGCCCGCACGCTGTCGGCGTCGCGCGCCGTCTGCCGGGCCAGCCGGAACCGCGACTCGGCGGCCAGCGCCTGCGTGTACGTCGTGTCCGCGTCGACGACCACGGCGTCGCGCTCGGAGAGGAGCCGGAGCTCGGCCGCCCGCGCGAGCGCCGCCGCGGCGCGCACTCGTGCCCCGCGCACCCACGGCGCGTCGAGCGGCAGCTCCACCTCGAGGTGCCGCTGCGGCGCCGATTTCGTGTAGCTCGCCATGAGCGTCGGATTCGGGAAGGCTCGTGCGCTCAGCTCGCGCGCGCGCGCGGCGCTCGAGTCGGCGCGCGCGAGCGCGAGACGCGGGCCCGCGTCGAGCGCGGCACGGACCGCGTCGGCGCGCGAGACCGCGCGCTGCCCCGCCGCGAGGCCGCTCGGGGTGGCGAGCAGCGTCAGGAGAAGGACGACGCCCGTCACGACCGGGAGGAGGGGCACGATCGAGCTCCGGCTCCGCCGGCGGATCGGGGGTCGCACGAGATGAGGATGATGTGGCGAACGATTCGGAAGGCGACGCCGGAAGCTGCATCGCGTTCGGCTCCCCTGATAGAGCGAGCGCATCCGAGCCGTTTGCGGGGGGTACCCCCGGAAAGGGCGAATCCGCCGAGAGGGGATCCCGGCGGACTCTGCGCCGGTGTCCGGTCGCAGTGCGCGGACGGTGGCGTGGGGTGCTGTCGTCGCACGTTGCGCGCCATACTTGTCGAATGCGAACCCCTCTTCTTGCCCTGCCTCTCGTTCTCGCCGCGGCGTGTGCGCGCGCCGTCGTCTCCGCGCCGCCGACCGTGACGCCCGTCACACGCGCGCCGCACCTCGCCACGGTCGACGGCCTTCTTCCCGCGCCGCCTGAAGCCGTCGGGCTCGACGCCGATCTCCCCGCGCGACTCGACAGCATCGTGCGTGAAGGGCTCGCGCAGGGAGCCGCACCCGGCGCCGCGCTCGCCGTCGGGCGCTGGGGCCGGCTCGTGATCCTCAAGGGCTACGGCACCCTCGACTACGCCGCCGGCTCGCCGCCGGTCGACGCCTCGACGCTGTACGACATGGCGTCGCTCACCAAGGTCGTCGCCACGACGACGTGCGCGATGATCCTCGAGGAAGAGGGGAAGCTCGACATCTCGCGCACCGTGCAGAGCTATCTCCCCGAGTTCGACGCCCCCGACAAGGCGGGGATCACCGTACGCATGCTGCTCACGCATCGCGGCGGGCTCGAGGCGTTCGCGCCGCTCTGGCGCGAGTTCCACGGGCGCGCCGAGTACATCGCGGCGATCAATGCGCGTCCGCTCAAATCCGTCCCCGGCACGCAGATGGTCTACAGCGACTGGGATTTCATCCTCATGCAGGCGATCGTCGAGCGCATCACCGGCCGGACCCTCGACGGCTTCGCCGCGCAGCACGTGTTCGCGCCGCTCGGCATGACCTCCACCCGATTCACCCCCGACACCACGGACGCCGCGCTGATGCGCCGCATCGCGCCCACGGAGCTCGACTCGCTGCGCGGCCAGATCCACGGGACGGTTCATGACCCGAACGCGTGGGCGCTCGGCGGGGTGTCGGGGCACGCGGGCCTCTTCTCCGACGCGCGCGACGTCGCCGTCTTCGCGCAGATGCTGCTGAACGGTGGGAGCTTCGCCGGCGTGCGCATCGTCGAGCCCGAGACGCTCGCCCGCTGGACCGCGCCGCAGGATACCGCCTCCAGCCGCGCGCTCGGCTGGGACACGCCGTCGGAGGTGTCGAGCGCCGGCCACTACTTCTCGCCGCGCAGCTTCGGCCACACCGGCTTCACCGGCACGTCGATGTGGATGGACCCCGAGCGCGGCGTGTTCGTGGTGCTGCTGATGAACCGCGTGAACCCCCGCGGCATCGCCACCCGCCACGCCCAGCTCCGGCGCGACGTCGCCGATGCGGTGCAGTCGGCGATCCGGGACGCGCCGCTGGTGGATTGGGAGGCGATACGGGAGAAGAAGTGACTTGGGCGATGAACCGGTGACTTGGTGACTTGGCTCGTTGGTGACTTGGTCGGTGCCTTCGACACAGCAGTTTGAACCAAGTCACCGTGGTTGAGCGGCGGAGCGAGCGCGGGGGTGCATCCGGGCAAAGGGTCCTGGCTTCAGCCTCGATGCTCCCGACCTGAAACCGGTGCCCGACCAGCCTGGAGTCTCCACGGCGTGACCTGGTTGGGCGCCGGTGGCCCATGCCGTTCCGAGCCACCAAGTCACCGACCAAGTCACGAACGATCCAAGTCACCAAGTCACCAAGTCAAGTCACCAAGTCACCAAGTCAAGTCACCAAGTCACCAAGTCACCGCCTCCTCGCCAGATCCGCCAGCGCCGTGAAACGCGCGGCCAACGGCACGAACTGTCGCACCGTGCCGTGGTCGGCGAAGCGGTCCACCGCCGACCAGATCCCGGCGTCGGTCGACGTCAGCTCCGCGGCGCAGTCGGCGACCATCCAGGCGGCGCTGTAGACGTCCATCGCCTCGAGCCGCTCGACCGCCGTGCGGAAGCGCGCGAGCGCCGCGTCGCCGTCGCCGTCGAGGTGCGTGAGCCGGATGGCGAGCGACTCGAGCCGCTCGCGCCCCTGGAACCACCAGTCGTGGCGCTCGCCCAGCGTGCGCGAGGCAGCGGCCAGCTCGGCCCTCGCCGTCGCGGCATCGTGGAGTCGCAGCGCGGCGAGTCCCGCGCCGGCGTGCGCCCCCACCGCGATGTCGTCCGCGCCGAGCTGCGCGGCGAGCGCCGCGGTCTCGCGATAGAGCGCCGCGGCCGCCGCCGTGTCGCTGCGCTCCCACTCGAGATCCGCGAGGTTGTACAGCGCGGCGAGCCGGTTCGTGTTGTTGCGGAGCGTCGTGTACAGGCGCAGCGCTTCGTGGAACGCCGCGTGCGCCGCGGCGAAGTCGCCGCGCCGGAGCTCGATCACCCCGAGGTTCATCGACGCGCCGGCGGCGACGTCGAGCGCCTGCGCCTCGAGCGCCAACCCCAGCGCCGCGCGGAACGCCTCGGCGCCCGCCGGATCGTCGCGCGTGCGCATGCGCGCCACCCCGAGCACGAGAAACGCGCGCGCCTCGAGCAGTGTGTCGCCGCGGCCGCGCGCCAGCGCGATCAGGCGGAGCAGCAGATCGACCGCGTCCGATGGACGCGCCGCGAGCAGCGTGTGGGCGAGCCGGTGCAGCGCCTCAGCCACGAGCGACTCGTCGCCGTCCTCTTCGGCACGCCGCAGCGACGCTTCCGCGATGCGCTCCGCCTCGTCGATCCGTCCGAGCCGCAGGAGCGTCTGCACGAGCAGGGCGCGCGTGCGCACCACGTCGGTCGCCGTGCCCACGCGGTCGGCGACGGCGAGCAGGTCGCGGCACTCTCCCTCGAGCTCGCGCGCGCCCTGGCCCAGCCGCAACCGCGCCTGCAACCGGCGCTGCTGCACGGGAAGCGCGCGCGCGGGGGCGGTGAGGGCCGCCGGCATCGCGAGCATCGCGTCGCACGACCGCTCGACGTCGCCCCACCGGCCGCCGAGCTCCGCCACCTGCGCCAGGGCGTCGTGCGTCTCCCACCGCTCGTCCTCGCTCGCGGCGTGGTTCAGCGCGAGCTGGAGGAATTCTGCGGCCGCGTCGAGCGCGTGCAGCTCGCGCGCACGCTCGGCCGCGCGCGTGCACCAGACATACGCCTTCGACGCGTTGCCGCTGCGCGCGTAGTGCGAGGCGATGCGCTCCACCGCGTCCGGCGTCCGCGCCGCGAGCAGATCCGCCACGCGCTCCTGCGTGAGCCGCTGCCGCGCCGGGCTCACCGTGCGCAGCACTGCATCCACGAGCAGCGCATGCGTGAACTGGTACGTGTCGTCCTCCGTGTCGCGCGCCGGCTCGAGCACCGACGCGGCGAGTCCGGCGTCGACCGCGTCGAGCACCGCGTCCACCGACAGCGCGGTCGCCTCCGCGAGGAGCGCGATCGGGAAGGTGCGCCCGATCGTCGCCGCGGTGACGAGCACGCGCATCGCCTCGGGCGAGAGCCGGTTCAGCCGCCGGCCGACGAGGTCGGACATCCCCGTCGGCAGCGTGAGCGACGTGGGCAGCGTCCAGTGCCACGCGGAGCCGTCGTGCGTGAATACCTGCTCCTCGACCAGCGTGCGCATGAGCTGCATCACGAGGAACGGATTCCCCTCCGTGTGACGCAGCACGAAGTCGAGCAGATCGTCGCCCAGCTCGGCGCGGTGCAGCGAGCCCTGGAGCCATTCGCGGACCTCGGCGGCGGTGAGGCGGTCGAGGCAGCGCTCGCGCACGCGGTCGTCGCGCGAGAGGCGCTGCCTGCGCTCGCGCACCGCGCCGAAGCCGGCCTCCTCGGCACGCAGCGTGAGCGCGACGAACACGCGCTCTCCGCCGAGCTGGGCGAGCACGTGCTCCAGCACGTCCCAGCTCGCCGCGTCGGCCCAGTGCATGTCCTCGAGCACGATCCCGACCGGTCGCAGCTCGCTCGCCCCGCGCAGGAAGGCGACGATCTCCTGCGTCAGATGGTGCCCGAGCCCCGCGTCGAGCGGGAGCGGCGCGGCCGGAGTCGGCGACGGCGCGAGGGCGGGCACGAGCCGCTCGAGCATCGGCCACGCGCGCGCCGGCGCGAGACCAAGCTCTCGCAGCGCGAGGATCGCCTCCGCCCATGGGCCGTACGGCGCGCGGCTCTCCGTCTCCAGCGCGCGGCCCGTCACCATCGCCGCACCGCGGAGCCGAGCCTCCGGGACGAGCTGGCGCAGCAGCGTCGACTTGCCCACTCCCGCTTCGCCGATCAGCAGGTGCACCTGCGGCGCGCCCTGCACGCTCCGGTCGAGCGCCGTGACGAGCGCGCGTACCTCCGCCGCGCGGCCGACGAAGCGCGAGAAGGTGAGCTGCGGTGGCCCCTGCGGGGCGGCGCCCGCGACCACCACCTTGTCGCGCCCCTCGCGCTTGGCGTCGAACAGCGCACGATCCGCCGCCGTGAACAGCGCCTCGAACGACTCGCCGTGCTGCGGCGCGGCAGCCACGCCGATCGAGAGCGTCACGTGCATCGACTGCCCCGGTGTCTCGCGGAGCGGGATCGCCATCGCCCCCGTCGTCGCACGCACGTGATCGGCGAGCGCGCTCGCCGCGCTCGCGTCGTGAGCCGGCAGCAGTACCACGAACTCGTCGCCGGCGTAGCGCCCGACGTACTGACCCGGCCGCAGCGCTTCGCGGATCACGCCGGCCACGAGCCGGAGCGCGTCGTCGCCCGTGAGGTGGCCGTACTTGTCGTTCACCGACTTGAACTGGTCGACGTCGATCACGAGCAGCGACACCGTGGCACCGCTCCGCCGCCGCTCCGCGAGCACCGCGCTCGTCACGTTCACGAACGCGCGCCGCACGAGCGCGCCGGTGAGATCGTCCTCCTCGGAGAGCGACGCCGCGTCCGCCTGCCGCCGTCGCGCCGGCCGCACGCGCTCCGACGTCAGCGGAAAGTTCACCGTGCCGCGCCGCACCAGCTCCTCGAACTGCGCGAAGAGCTGCGGGTCGAACTGCCTCCCCGACTGGCGACGCATGATCTCCATCGCCTCGAGATGCGAGAAGGGGCGCTTGTAGCTGCGCTCCGTCGTCAGCGCGTCGTACACGTCGGCGATGCAGAGGATGCGCGCGGCCAGGGGGATGTCCTCGCCGCTCAACCGATCGGGATATCCGGCGCCGTCCCACCGCTCGTGATGGCTCCGCACCATCGGCGTGACGTCCCAGGGAAACTCCACCTCGGCGAGCATCTCGGCGCCCGCGGTGGGATGCTGTCGGACGAGCGCCCATTCGTCATCGGACAGCTCCCCGGCCTTGTTCAGCACGTCCGCCGGCACGATCAGCTTGCCGACGTCGTGCAGCAGCGCGCCGATCCGGAACCAGAACAGCGACGTTTCCTCGAACCCCGCCTTCGCCGCGAGTGCGCCGGCGAGATCGGCCACGCGCTCGCAGTGGCCCTGCGTGTGGACGTCCTTCGACTCGATCGACTCGCCCCACTGCCGGACGACCTCGAGAAAGTCTCCCTCGAGCCGCGCCATGCGCCGCCCGACGTCCGCGAGCTCGTGGCGCGCGCGCAGCCGCGTGAAGCACGAGTGCGCGCGGTTCAGGGCCTGCAACGTCTCGCGTTTGCGCCCCAACCGGTCGAACAGCTCGGCGAGCTCGCGGTTCACGTCGCCCTCGAACTCGAGGTCGTTCGCGGCCTGCGCCATCTCGCGCGCCCGTACGAGGTGCGCTTCGGCGGCGCCGAGGTCGCCCGTCTCGCGCGCGATCACGCCATAGACCTTCTCCGCCTCGGCGTTGGCGCGCGCGTCGCCCAGATGCGCGGCGAGGCTCATTGCCCGATCGCAGCGACGCTTCGCCTCGGCGAAGTCGCCCTTCTCGATCTGCAGCGCGGCGATGTTCACCTCGAGCTGGATCCGGAAGGAGAGCCCGCCGAGCGCGTTGGCGATCGTCAAGGCCTCGGTGAAGGCTTCTTCCGCCGCTTCCAGCCGGTGCAGCGCCACGTTGGCGATGCCGAGGTTGTTCAGCGTGCCGAGGATGTTGTCGAGCAGCGAATGCAGCCGGCCGTGCGCGAGCGCCTCCTCGTAGTAGCGCAGCGCTTCCCGGAAGTCCCCTCGGATCTTCGCCAGCGATCCGAGGTTGGTCATCACGTCGACCTGGAGACGCGGATCGGTGGCGCTCGTTCCGCGCTCCAGCGCCTCGTGAAACAGGCGCTCGGCTTCGTCGAGCTCCCCCTGACGCCAGCGCACCGCGGCGAGGACGTTCAGGGCGTGGCCGAGCGCATTGCGGTCGCCGCCTTCCTCGGCGAGCGCCACGGCGCGTTCGGCACACGCCTGCGCCGACGCATGGTCCGCATCGATCTCGTGGGTGCGCGCGATCCAGCGCAGCAGCATCGACGCCACGGCCGGCGCCGGAGGATCGAGGAGCTCGAGCGCCGCCTCGTAGCAGGAGCGCGCTTCCGCGCGCCGCCCGAGCTTGTCGTGCGCACGTCCCTCCTCGATCAACGCCCGCGCCGAGGGGTGCTCCTCCCCCGACTCCACCAGGTGGAGGTGCGCGGCACGGGCCGCGGCGGTGCCGTCAGCGGACGTGGTCACGGGAGGTAGGGGAGGAGCGCCGGGTTGGAGGGGAGAAGCACCCGGTCGCGAGTCGGAGGGGACCGAAGGGAACGGGCCGGTGGCGCTGCGTCAGGGACGCCTCACCACCGGCCCCGGTTTCTTCAGGTGCCCGCGCCGGAGCGCGGCCACCTGGCATCACTCGCCCACGACGTAGCCGGAGCGCCCGTCGACCGAGTAGAGACTGAAGTGCTTGATGCGGCGGAACAGGACGCTCGCGTCGTAGTCGATGTACGTCCGCAGATCGTTGTCGAACTCCGCCTCGTTCACGCACTTGCCGCTGCCGCTGCCCGAGGGCGGGCAGTACAGGATGAGCCAGTTCCTCGCGTCGGCGCGCGAGACCTTCGGCACGTAGAAGTACAGCGATACCGTCTTCGACGGGCTGAAGCGCATCGCCGGCTGGAAGTCCACCGACGGGTGATCGCTGTTCGCGTCCTTGACGGTGACCGTGAGGCGGATGGGCCGCGTCTCGGCCGCGCAGGGCGAGTTCCAGTATGCCGGACCGTAGTTCGAGGTGCCGAGCGCGCAGACGGCGTTGGCGGGAATCTCGAGGCGGTTGGGTCCCAGTGCGAAAACCTGATCCTTCGTCGGATCGAAGAGGACGCGATACGTCCCATCGGCGACGCCGACCAGCGCCTTCTCGGCTTCGGTGGGGCCGAGCCGCGCGACGCGCTCGGGGGTGGCCGACGGCTGGACGGGGACCGGGCTCGTGGAGTCGACGCCGCACGCGCTCGAGGCGACGACGACGCCGCCCATCACGATCGCCGCGAGAATCCTGATACGCATGGGGATCTTCATGAGACGCTTCCTGTCGGGCACGACACCCGGGGGAGAGGATCTGGCGTGCCTGCCGCTTCGCCCATCGGTGCTTGAATGGAGATGCGGCCGGCGTGAGCCTCGCGCACGAGAGCGCGGGCAGCGCCTGGGAAAGCAACCGGGGGGCCAGACTGCTCAGTCGGCTGTCAGTTCAGTCACACTGACGGAGGATTCACCGTCGCGCATGGTGATTCGGTCCGCCTGTCCTACCGAATCAGTCAGCTCGCGCTGTTCAGGAAGTGAGCGCCGCCGTGCATTCTGCAAGCGATCGTGCATTCTGCGCGACGAGATGGGTCCATCGGGCCACGAAAACGGTCGATATCGGAGCGCCGGCGGGAGTGAGAGAGCTCGACGAACGGCTCTGTTCAGGATGGCGACAGTCGGACGGCCGGGCGGCGTTCAGATACGCGAGCGCTCACACCAGCATCGCCATCAGCTCGCGCGCGTTGGTCGTGCCGTAGTTGCCGTAGCAGTTGTTGAGAAACACGGTGGTCCGGCGTGCCTGGGCGCTCGCCTCCTCGATCGCGGGCACCCACGCGCCAAGCTCCCCTGACGAGTAGAGGTATCGATAGCGCTCCACCGTCGGAACCTTGGCCGCCTCCCACGTCGCCGCGCGCCGGCCATGCAGGCGCACCATCGCCAGCTCGGGGGTGGTCACCGCCGCGATCGGAGGCACGCTGCTCTCCAGGCCCTGCGGACCGTCGACCATCACGTACGTGAGCCCGAGGTCCCGAAGCATGTCGAGCGTCCACCGCGTCGCTCGTCCCGCACCGTCCGGTCCCCCGTACCAGATGCGGTTGCGCAGCTCCACCGCGCCAGGCGTTCCCCCGAGGCGCTCCGCCGAGTCGGCGATCAGCGCCTTGTTGTCCGGCGTCGGAAGGAACCAGCGCGGATACTGCAGCAGTACGCCTCCCAGCTTTCCCGACGCGCGCAGCGGCTCGAGCGCGTCGAGGAAGTGCGCCCACACGGCGTCGTACAGCTCGCGCGGCAGGTCCTTCGCGTAGATCCGCGACTTCTCGGCGAGGGCCGAGGGCAGTGCGTCGATCAACGGCTCGGGGAGCCGCGCCACTTCCGTCGGCTGACCGGTCATCAGGGCGTGCGCCTTCACGTGGAAGACGAAGTCGTCCGGCGTGCGCTCCGCCCACAGCGCTGCGATCGCGCGCTCCGGCAGCGAGTAGTAGGTCGAGTCCACCTCGACCGTCGGGAACTGGCTCGCGTAGTAGCGCAGCCGGTCCTCGCTCGACGTCACGCCGCGCGGATAGAACACGCCGCCCTTCGTGATCGTGGGGTCGGTCCACGATGCCGTGCCGATACGGATCTCGTGCGCGCCGTTCGGCCCGCGCACGATCGGCTCTCCGACCTGGTCGGCGGGAAGGCCCTCGAGTGCGCGCGCCGCGCGCTCCGCCGCCGCGGCGAAGCCGGCGTCGTGCACGGAATCGAGATCGGGGGCGACCTGATGCTTCGGCGCGGTTCTGGGCATGGCGCGGTCAGAGCACGAGCGACCGCATCATTCCGGCCACGCCTCTGCAGTCAACGAGCGCGGCTGGGCTCTCCCGCCGGAACGCGCACCGGCTCGGGTTGCGGCGATGTGCCCGCGAGCCCCGGCGTGCCGCGCTCGGCGAGGAGCCGCGTCACGAACCGCTGCCCTTCGGAGACGCGTTCCACCTCGATCGCGATCGCGTCCACCGCCTGCTCGATCCGCTCGAGTCGCGGCGCGGATTCCGACGCCGGCGGAATCTGTCCGATCCGCGAGCCGCGCTTCCAGATCAATCGCGAGATCGTCAGCGCAATCGGCGACATCACGAAGAGGATGAAGCAGATCAGGATCGGCTCGGGATCGATGCGCGAGAAGGGCGAGTCGCGTGGGAAGTCGGGTTGGCGCGTCTCGGTGAAGCGCTGCGCCGGCGCCGACGCCAGCTGCTCCCCGGTCTGATCGATCTCCGACTCGAGGCGCACGATGCGCTGGTCGAGCAGCTGCAGGCGCGCCTCGAGTCCGGCGCGGCCGGCGCCGTTGGAATGGCGGATCTGATCCACGAGCTGCTGCCGCCGCTGGGTCGCGCTCTCCAGCTGATTGCTCAGCTCCGAGCGTCGTCCCCGCAGGACGTCGACGTCGTGCTGCGTCATCGGCGCTCCGGCGAGCTGGCTCGTCGTCACCACGTCGGGAGAGGGTGGCGCCGCACCGGGCGGCGTCGGAGCGGCCGGAGGTGCCGGGATGGCGGTCTGCTGGAGCGGTGCGGGCATGATCCGTCCTACGGAATGGGGGCGGCCACGGTTCCAGCGCGGGAGCGCCGACCGCTACGGCGCCGGCAGTGCGAAGCCAAGATAGGCGCCGCCGTTGCCGTCCGGCGCGACCACCGTGCGCAGGATGATGCGGTCCACCTTGTTGTCCGGGTGCGCATGCGAGTAGCGCACCACCTTGAGGCCGCTGAACGTCCCCACCGCGGCGCCGAGCACCACGTCGCTCGCCCAGTGCTTGTTGTGGTACATCCGCGCGAGGCCGGTGAGTGCGGCGCCCCCGTACATCACCGGCGCCACGATCCAGAGCGCGCGCGGATACAGCCGGCGCACCTCGCTCGTCACCGATGCCGCCGCCGCGAAGGCGGTGGTCGTGTGCCCGGACGGAAACGACTGCCGGTCGCTGTTCGTGAACCCGCCGCCGAACCGGAAGTCGTGCGCATTCGTGTCGTTCGACACGAAGGGCCGCGCGCGCCCCACCGCCCCCTTGAGAATCCCCGTCATCGCCGTGGCGAGGAGCACCGCCTCGGTGCCGTGCCACCCCACGTCGGCGACGTCGGGCTTGTGCGCCAATCGCCCGTACGCGTAGAGCCCCACGCCGATGACGTACGCGCCCGGCGTGGTCACGTACTCCACCCCTTGCGTCGTTCGGTGAATGAATCGGTTGAACGACGAATCGCGCTCGTGCAATCGCTCGGCGAGTCGCCGGTCGAGCGGGAGCATCGCCACCGTGAGGCCGGTGAAGCCCGCCCCGAGGATGGCGTCGCGATAGGTGAAGAGCGTCTGATGGCTTCGCGCCGAGGACGTGTCGTGCGGGGTCACCGTGCGTTCGTCGCCCGGCTCGGGCTGCTGCGCGTACAGCGGCGCGGCGTGCGCCACCGCGAGCAGAAGCGCCACGAGACTCGGCCAACGCGCCCTGACCCGATCGCGAGACCCGCTCCTTCCAGGAGTGACTACGCTTTGCGGACCCATGCGGCGCCGTGCATGCAGGTTTCGGGCGCGGAGCGTGCCGGCCGGTGTGATGGTGTGTCGGTGTGTTGGCGTGTTGGTCACGCCTCGGATGCTCCTTCATCCCCGAGGCCGTCTCCTCCTGCGAGCACGCGTCACGCTCCACGCCACTCGTGGCGGGGCTCGACGGCTGGAAGGCGGATCGGGCGGATGACTGCACGGATCGGGCGGATCG
>DATJGU010000115.1:0-12863 GCA_035494615.1 Gemmatimonadaceae bacterium | reverse complement strand
CGTGTGGAACGAGACCAAGCGCACGTGCATCGATCAGGCGGGAGCGCTCTCCTTCGATCTGGCTCGGGCGGTGGCGAGGCGGCTGCTCCGCATGCGACTGACGGCGCCCGCGGAGGAGCCCGGGGTCAGACGTTGAAGCGGAACAACATCACGTCCCCGTCCTGCACGACGTACTCCTTCCCCTCCTGGCGCATCACCCCCCTCTCCTTCACCCCCTTCCACCCGCCGTTCGACACGAAGTCCGTGTAGCCCGCCGTCTCGGCCTTGATGAAGCCGCGCTCGAAGTCGGTGTGGATCACTCCCGCCGCGCGCGGCGCCGTGTCGCCGCGGTGGATCGTCCAGGCGCGCACTTCCTGTTCCCCCGCCGTGAAGTAGGTCTGCAGGCCGAGCAGATGAAATCCGGCGCGGATCAGCCGGTCGAGTCCAGCCGACTCGAGCCCGAGCGACGCGAGGAAGTCGCGACGGTCCTCCGGCGGCAGCTCGGCGAGCTCGCTCTCGATCTTCGCCGAGAAGGGGACGACCTCGGCCTGCTCGCCGCTCGCCGCCACCGCGGCGCGCAACGCCGTCAGGTGCGGGCCCTCGTCGCCGGAGAGCTCGGCGTCGGTGACGTTCGCCGCGTAGAGGATCGGTTTCGTAGTCAGCAGCGAGAGCGGGCCGAGCACCGCGAGCTGGTCGGCGCTCAGGCGTGCTTCCCACAATCCGCGTCCTTCCTTCAGAAACTCGTGCGCCTTCTCGACGACGGGGAGCTCGGCCAGCGCTTCCTTGTCGCCGGTCTTCGCCGAGCGGCGCACGCGGTCGAGCCGCTTCTCCACGGTGGCGAGATCGGCGAGCGCGAGCTCGAACTCGATCACCTCGCGGTCGCGCACGGGGTCGACGGAGCCCATCACGTGCAGCACGTCGTCGTCGTCGAAGCAGCGCACGACGTGCACGATGGCGTCGGTCTCGCGGATGGTGGCGAGGAACTGGTTGCCGAGCCCCTCGCCCTTCGACGCGCCGGCAACGAGCCCCGCGATGTCGACGAACTCCACCGCGGCGGGGACGACGCGTTGCGGCTGCACGATGCGCGCGAGCTCGTCGAGCCGGTCGTCGGGGACGTTCACGCGGCCGACGTTGGGGTCCTTGGTCGCGAAGGGATAGTTCGCCGCGAGCACGCCCGCCGAGGTGAGCGCGTTGAAGAGGGTGGACTTGCCGACGTTGGGGAGACCGACGATTCCGAGTCTGAGCATGGAGAGTGATGCGGGGCGAGGAGCGGTGTGTTGGTGTGTCGGTGTGTTGGTGTGTTGGTACGTGCCTAACCGCTCTTCGCGCGGCTCTGGACGTCGAGGGCGGGCTTGATGCCGCCGCGGATCCAGGCGTCGATGGCGTCGGTCATGATCGGGAACAGCTCGCGCACGGTGGCGGCGTCGCGCTTGCCGAGGGGGCCGAGGACGAAATCGGTGAGCGGACCACCGGGCGGACGCTCCGGATCGCCGACGCCGATCCGGAGTCGCGGATACTGCTGGGTGCCGAGCGACTGCTGCACCGACTTGAGGCCATTGTGGCCGCCCGCGCCGCCCTCGGCGCGCAGCCGCCACGTCCCCGCCGGGATCGCGACGTCGTCGACGAGGACGAGCAGATCGTTCGTCGGCGTCCAGAAGGGACGTCGCGCGTACTGCACGAGCGCATTCCCCGACAGGTTCATGTAGGTCTGCGGCTTCACGAGGCGCACGGTCTCCTTCACGCCCGGGACGTGCCCCTGCGCGACGCGCGCCTGGCCGTCCTTCTTCCATCCGTCGAACGCCCAGCGCTCGGCGAGGTGGTCGGTGAGCCACCAGCCGACGTTGTGGCGCGTGTGCTCGTATTCCTTCCCCGGATTCCCGAGGCCCAGGATGACCTTCATCGGTCCGTCGTCGGGGTGAAGCGACGACGGCTCCTGCCCGGAGGGGCGGAGCCGTCGGCGGAGCGCGGCGAGGAGCGCGCGAATTACTTGGTCTCCTCCTCTTCCTTCGGCTTGCGGATGAGCTCCGGCTCGGCGGCGGCGGCCGCGGCCTCCTCACCCTCCGCCGCGGGGGTCTCCTCGACGACCGCGCGCGGCGCGACCACCGCACAGATCGTCGCGTCCTCGTCGGTCAGCACCTCGATGCCGGCGCCGACGGGAATGTCGCGCACGTGGAGCGAGTGACCCATCGCCAGCGCGCTCACGTCGACGTCGATGTGGTTCGGGATGTTCGCCGGATCGACGAGCACCTCGATGCTGTGGAGGATCTGCTCGAGCAGCGCGCCGCTGAGTCGCACGCCCTCGGGGACGCCGACGTAGACGAGCGGGATCTCGACGGTGACCTTCTCGCCGGCGACGAGCTCCTGGAAGTCGACGTGGAGGATCGACTTCCTGAACGGATGCCGCTGCACCTCGCGGATCAGCGTCTTGGTGACGGCGCCGCCGAGCGCGAGCTCGACGACCGTGGAGCCGGTGGAGATCTGCGAGAGGAGCTTCTCGAGCTCGCGGGACTGAAGCGAGAGCGACTGCGGCTCGCGCGCGTGGCCGTAGACGACGGCGGGCACTCGGCCGGCCGCGCGCAGCTTGCGCGCGACGCCCTTGCCCGTCTCGGTGCGCGCTTCGGCGCTGAGGGATGCGGTTGCCATGGATTGCGTCCTGAACGATGCGTCTTCGATGTGCAGCGAACCACGATCCCGGTGCTACTCTCAGGCGGCTGCGTCCGCCCTACCATGCCGTTGTCCGCGAGGACGGATCGGGGGAATTGCCAACTGCCGTTGACGGTTTTTCGGTTGACGGTTTCCGTCAGCGAGCAGGAACCGCGACCGCGTGATCAGATGCGTGTGCCGGCCGTGAACCGATGAACCGTCAACCGACGAACCGGCCGTTCCTCCGACTTCAATCGAACAAACTACTCACACTCTGCTCCGCGTGCGTGTAGCGAATCGCCTTGCTGAGCAGCTCGCCGACCGAGAGGATCGTGAGCCGCTCGAATCGGCGTTCGGGAGCGAGGTCGATCGTGTCGGTGACGATGACCTCCTGGATCGGCGCCGCGCGCAACCGCTCGACGGCCGGCCCACTGAAGATCGCGTGCGTGGCGCAGACGTAGATGTCGTTGGCGCCGAGCGCCTTGAGCGCCCGCGCCGCCTCCGTCACCGTCCCCGCCGTGTCGATCATGTCGTCGGCGAGGATGCAATCGCGTCCCTCCACCTCGCCGACCACGTTCACCACCTCGCTCACGTTCGCGCGCGGACGCCGCTTGTCGATGATCGCCAGCGAGGCGTCGAGCCGCTTCGCGAAGCCGCGCGCCATCTTGGCCGACCCCACGTCGGGCGCCACGATGACCGTGTCCTTCAACTGCTTCTTCCTGAAGTGCGCCGTCAGCACCGGCATCGCGTAGAGGTGGTCGACGGGAATGTCGAAGAACCCCTGCAGCTGATGCTGGTGGAAGTCGATCCCGAGCAGGCGATCGGCTCCCGCGCTCATGATCATGTTCGCCACGAGCTTCGCCCCGATGGCGACGCGCGGTTGGTCCTTGCGGTCCTGCCGCGAGTAGCCGTAGTACGGCATCACGACCGTGATGCGGGCGGCGCTCGCGCGCCGTGCGGCGTCGATGAGGAGCAGGAGCTCCATCATGTTCTCCGCCGGCGCGTTGGTGCTCTGTACGATGAAGACGTCGTTGCCGCGGACGTTCTCGTCGATCCGGACGAAGATCTCGCCGTCGGCGAACCTGTTGCAGGTCACCTTCGTGAGCGGGATCCCGAGTTGCCGCGAGATCTCCTCCGCCAACGGGCGATTCGCCGTGCCCGACAACAGCTTGAACCCGTGAGCGGGAACCGCGAGCCCGTCCATGCAGAGCCTTGTAAACTAAAGTGATGGAATGGCTTGGTCAATTCCGACCACGCCGAGAGACCTGCGTGTCGTTCCGAGCGGAGCGCCGAAGGCCCGACGTCGAGGAATCGCGACGTTCCCGAGAGCGAGGCTGTGCCGCCGGGACGATTGCGATTCCTCGACTGCGCGAGCACTCCGTGCTCGCTCCGCTCGGAACGACAGGGGAAGTTGCGCTCGCTCGGATGGCACGGTCGTCAGCCTCGCCTCACGCATTCCCCCGCGTGGATTCGAACCACGATTCCAACATCCAAAGTGTCGTGTCCTGCCATTGGACGACGGGGGAGGTGCTGGCAATCTAGCGGAATACGGCAGGGCTGGAAGTTGGCGAGCGCGGGCGCGCGGAGCCGCTCCGCGCACGCGGATCAATCGGCGCCGATCACCGGCGCGACGGCGCTGGCGGTGCGCGTCAGCAGCACGCGGGAGCCGCCCATCGCGGCGTCGCGCGCGAGTGCACCGGCGTCGGCCCGCCGGCCGCGCGGCAGCACGCCGAACACGGTCGACCCCGACCCACTGAGCGACACGGGATCACAGCCCAGCGCACGGAGGTGCGCCTCCACGTCGTCGAGCATCGGGTAACGCCCGTGGACCACGGTCCGGAAGTCGTTCGTCGCCAGCGAGGCGAGCGTCGGCCATTCGTGCAGGGTCTCGGGACGCAATACGCCCGCCGGCTGCTCGTGGCGCGCCCAATCCGTGGACTCGCTGAACCACCGATACGCGTCCGCGGTGTTCACGGCGAACGGCGGCACGACGAGCAGCACCTCGCGCTCCTCGGGCGGCTCGAGCGCCAGCAGCCGTTGGCCTCGTCCCCACGCGAGCGCGAGCGCGCTGGACGACGTGAGGAAGGGGACGTCGGCGCCGAGGCCCTGGGCGATCTCGAGCAACGCGGGCTCGCCCAGCGGCTCCGGCGCGAGCGCGTCGAGTGCGCGAAGCACCGCGGCGGCATCGGCGCTTCCGCCCCCGAGGCCCGCGCCGATCGGAACGTGCTTCCGAAGCGCGATGGCGAATCCGGCGGGCCACGCCGCGCGCTCGGCGTACCCGGTCGCCGCGCGCCACGCGAGGTTGTGCTCGGCCGGCCCGAGCGCGCCACGGTCGACGTCCCCCTCGACGTCCAGCGTACGCGTGCCGGGCGTGACCCGCACCACGACGTCGTCCGCGAGCGCGAGCTTGAGGAAGATCGTCTCGAGCTCGTGGTAGCCCGTGGTGCCGCGGGCGAGCATGCACAGCCGGAGATTGATCTTGGCCTGCGCGGCGACGCGCGCCGATCGCGAGCGCGACTCCGCGCGCGCGCTCACGGCTCCGACGCGACCGGTTCGGAGGCGCGACTCTCGCGGCTCTCCGCGTCGGTGGCGACACGCTCCGCGCCGCCGAGCTCTCCGATGGAGAGGCCGGCGCGCAGAAAGCACCAGGCGCCGATGAGCGTGATCGGGACGAAGCTCAACGCGTGGTACGTGATCGCCCACGCGACCGCGGTGTCGCTGCGCACGCCGTAGAGACCGAGTCCCACCTGGCCGAACAGCTCGAACACGCCGAAGAATCCGGGCATCTGCGGTGCGGCGACCCCGATGGCGACGAGCCCCTGGAGGAACAGCGCCGCGCTGAAGGGGACGGCGATGTCGAACGCGCGGAACCCGATCCAGAAGGCGAGCGCGTTGCACAGCCAGTGCGCCAGGGTCCATCCGAACACCGCGGCGAACCGGCTCGGCTGCCGCAGCACGCTGAGCCCGTGGATGATCGCCGACACGGCGACCCGGCCCTTCTCCTCGAGCTTCGGCGCGATGCGCCGCGCGAGCATCTCGTACAGCGACAGCACGTGCGACGGGAAGAAGACGACGGCGTACATCGCCGCGGTGAGGCCCGCCATGAGCGCGAGCCCGCCCACGGCGTACGAGGAGACGGGCCGCTGCATGATCTGCGCGCCGCGCGGGAAGGCGGGGTCGAGCATCGCCAGGAACATCAGGCCGAACATGACGATCATGTCCAGCAGCCGGTCGACCGCGAGCGACGCGAACGCGGCGGGGAAGGAGACCGCAGGGGTCGACCGCGAGAGCGCGTACGCGCGCGCCGGCTCACCCGCGCGGGCCGGCAGCACGTTGTTGAGCATCATCCCGATCGCCGTCGCGCTGAACAGCGGCCCGAAGGGAAGATTCGGCGCGACCGGATCGAGGATCGGGCGCCAGCGCCGCGCGCGAAGGGGAAAGGTGCAGGTCGCCGCGATCACGGAGAGCGCGAGCAGGCCGACGTCGGCATGCCGCACGAGCGTGATCACCTCGCCGAAGCGGATACCGCGAAACGCGAGGATCAGGAACCCGACGCTCAACAGAACGCCGAGCGCGCCGCGCCAACCGAATTTCATCCGTGCGAGAGGTCAGTCCGTGAGCGCGAGGTCGAGCAGATCGAACAGCTCGGCGAGCGCATCGGCGTCGACGGGGGCGCCGGAGCCGCGGATCTGCTCGCGGATCTCGAGGCATCGCTCGATCGCGGCGCGCCCACGATAGAGCAGCACGTCGATCGGCACGGGCGGCTGCTCGGGGAGCGGCAGCGGCTCGGCGAGGGGCGCCGCCTGGAGCGCGCCGAGCTTCCTGATGCCGGCATCGAGGAGCGCACCGAGCTCCTGCTTCGGCGCGGCGGCGCCCGCGGCGGCCGTGGCCATCGCGGCGGCGGCCGGACGGTCTCGCTCCTGGGGCTCAGGCGTCGGCGGTGCGACGGTCGATCCGCCGACGGGGGTCATCGGCGGTCGCGGCGCCGCCGCGAGCTCGGGCGCGGGCGGCGGTGCCGGCGGCGCTGGAGCCTCCGCGGCACCGGGAGGTGCCGACGCCGTCACCGGCGCGGCCTGCGCGCCGCTGAGCGCCCGGAGGCGAGCGCCGAGCGAGTCGGTCGCGCTGCCGGGCTGGGCGAGCATCGCGGCGATCTCGTCGAGCGAGTCGAGCGCGCGGGCGTCGAGCCGGACGACGTCGTCGTTGTGCGACGCCACGAAGTCGGCGACGTCGCGCTCGCCGTAGCTCTCGGCGGCGAGGCGGAGGCCGCGCAGCGCCTGGCGCAGCGCACGGCGCACGCGAACGCGGGAGAGGTCGTCGCGCGCCGTGCGAGCGTCGGCGACGAGCCGGCGCAGGTGCTCCCCCTGGCTCACCACCTCGAGGCGGAAGCGCTCGGCGGGCGAGGTGGGCGGATTGGCGGCACGCTGCACGACGCTCGGGCCGCCGTCGTCGTAGAAGAACTCGCCGACGGGGACGACGCGTTCTTCCTCCGTCTCCTTCTCCTGCATCGCGTCGAGCGATCCGGCGAAGGCCGCGAGCTCGGGACTGGCCGGCTCGAGCGACCTTCCGGCGCGCATCGCGGCGGCGAGGCCGCGCAGGACGGTCGCGGCGGCGCCGAGCACGGCGAGCCGCTCGGCGCTGATGCGGGGCTCTCCCCGTTCCAGGGGGTGCGCGGCGTGCTCGGTGGCTTCGAGCACTTCCGCGAGCGCCGGGTGGTCCTTCACTTCGGCGACGCCGCGGAGTGCGCGCACGCGGCGCAGCACGTTCGCCGCGGCATCGCGGTCGGAGGGCCGCGTGGCGAGGAGCTCGGCGCCCGCGCCGATGTTCGCCACCTCGGTGACGAGGTAGCCGCCGTCCGGCGCCTGCGGATGGCTCGCCGCGGGGGTCGCGGCGCGGGCGGGAGCGTAGCGGGCGAGCTCCTCGATGCGCGCGCGCGAGCGGGCGTCGTCGGAGGGGCTCCAGGCGCGGACGTTCCGGATCAGGATCTTGCAGTCGTCGACCGCGGCGACGAGGGCGCCACGGAGCGCGGGACTCCATTCGGTCGTTCCGCCGCGCAGCCCGTGCCCCACCCGCTCGATCCCCGACGCCATCTCCGCGAAGGCGGAGAGCCGCGCCATCGTCGCGCTGCCCCGGAGCGCGCGCGCGGCGCGCTGCAGCGCATCGAGGTCGGGACCACCGGCGCTGGCGCCGAGCATGAGCGCATCGAGCTGCTCGACGTACTCGCTCGCCTCGAGGACGAAGAAGTCGAGAAAACCTGCAGGGGCCGTCATGCCGGCTTCGATCTGGTGTGCACGGGAGGGCGCCGCACGAAGTTAGGAGGGGCGCCGAGCGGCGTCCATCGCCGCGCGCAGCTCGCGCACGGCACGGTCCAGCCCGACCAAGATCGCGCGCGAGATCACGTGATGTCCGATGTTCAGCTCCTCGATCTCCGGGATGGCGGCGACCGGTCCCACGTTGCCGGTGGTGAGGCCGTGTCCGGCATGAATCGCCAATCCAAGCGACGCTCCGAGGGCCGCCGCGTCACGAAGAGCGCCCAGGGCGGGCCCCTCGCCGGGCGCGTGGGCGTAGCGCCCCGTGTGAAGCTCGACGGCGTCGGCACCCAGGTCGTGCGAGCGGGTAACACTGTCCCGGTCGGGGTCGATGAACAGGCTCGTGCGGATGCCGGCGCGACGGAGGCGGCCGAGCGCGGCGCGGAGCTGCGGCTCGGCGCCCGCGAGCGCGAGCCCGCCCTCGGTCGTCACTTCCTGGCGGCGCTCGGGAACGAGCGTGACCTGGTGCGGACGGAGGCGTTCGGCGAGGTCGAGCATCTCGGACGTGCAGGCCATCTCGAGGTTGAAGACGGTGGTGATCGCCGCGACAATCGCGTCGACGTCGTCGTCCTGGATGTGACGGCGATCCTCGCGCAGGTGCGCAGTGATGCCATCGGCGCCCGCGCGCTCGCAGATCGCCACGGCCTCGGCGGGCACGGGCTCGGCGCCGCGGCGCGCCTGCCTGACCGTGGCGACGTGATCGATGTTGACGTAGAGACGGAGCGCGGTCATGGGCGTGGTTGCCGGGTGAAGGCGAGGCGCGTTACGTTCGCACCACTGTTCCAGGAGAGGACGAATTGAAGAAACTGCTCATCGGCCTGATGCTTCTCGCGGCGTGCCGCACGCAGACGGTGGAGACGAGTCCCCGACCGTCGCCCACCGCCGCGTCGGGAGCGCGTCCGGCGCTCGATGCGTTTCTGGCCGCGATCCGCGCGAAGGATCTGCAGGCGCTCGGCGCGGCATGGGGCGACAAGAGCGGCGCCATCCGCGACAACAGCCGCATCTCGCGCGACGAGCTGGAGAAACGCGAGCTCGTGTTGATGTGCTACTTCTCGCACGATGGCTACCAGGTGCTCTCCGACGAGCCGGTGGCGGGAGGCGAGCGCCGCATGACGGTGAAGCTCACGAAGGGAACTCTCTCCCGGACGACGGACTTCTTCCTCACGAGCGGACCGGATCGGTGGTACGTGCGGACCGCGGACGTGGAGCCCGTTCGCGATCTCTGCACCAAGAAGTAGCGGCACCGGCGCTCGTCAGAGCTCGGTCAGCTCGACGAGCACGCCGGCCGTGGCGCTCGGGTGGAGGAACGCGATACGTTTCCCTTCGGCTCCCATGCGCGGCGTCTCGTCGATCAGTCTGATGCCGGCGGCGCGACAGCGGTCGAGGGTACCGTCCAGGTCGTCGACGGCGATGCAGAGGTGATGGATGCCGGGGCCGCGTTTGGCGACGAACTTGCCGATGGGCGAGTCGGGATGCTCGGGCTCGAGCAACTCGACGAGCGAATCACCGGCGGCGAGCGCGGCGATCCGTGCGCCGTCGGAATCGGCGATCGGCACTTCGGGGAAGCCGAGCAGGTCGCGATAGAAGGGAAGGATCTCGTCGAGGGCGCGCACGGCGATGCCGACGTGGGCGATGCGCGGAGCTCGGCGGTGAACGTCGGACATGGCAGTGCGCTGGTGAGGAGAGACGCCGGCGCTGAATTCTAATTCTGGGGGCGGCACCGGGCAGGTCCGCCAGGAGAGCGCAATCGATGTCGAATGCAGTGGCGGTCACGGACGCGGACTTCGAGCAGCAGGTCGAGCAGGCCGAGAAGCTGACCGTCGTCGATTTCTGGGCGACGTGGTGCGGTCCGTGCCGCATGATCGCGCCGATCCTCGATCAGCTCGCGGCGGACTACAAGGATCAGGTCAAGGTGACGAAGCTCGACGTGGACGCGAACATCAAGACGGCCACGCGCTTCAACGTCCGTTCCATCCCGATGCTGCTGTTCTTCAAGGGCGGCAAGGTGGTGGACCAGATCGTGGGCGCGGTGCCGCGGCAGACGATCGAGGCGAAGCTGAAGCAGCACGTCGCCTGACGCTCGTGCGACGGCGGCCCGTCCGCCGTTGCACCCTCGGAGAGCGGAGCACACATTGGGCTGGCGCGACGATCGCGCCAGCCCTCTCCTTTTCTCCGCGATGCCAGCCGCCTCCATCACCGGTCTCCACTATCCGAGCCTGCGTGAGCTGCTGCCCCGGACGAAGCTGGCGTACGTCCATCTCAAGAACCTGCTGACCGATGCCAAGCGCGACCGGTCGGCGCGCGTGTCCGGTTACGTCGCCATCTGGCTGCCGGAGGAGCTGCTCGTGCTCTACCTGCAGCGCGGCGAGCTGGTGAACGCGACGCACCACGACGGCACCGGCTTCCAGCCGATCGCCATCGGATCCGCGGTGGACATGATCCCCGCCGAACCCGAGTACGGCGAGATCACCTTCTGCGCGGCGGAGGACGAGCAACTCGCGTGCATGTTCGCGAGCCAGACGCAGCCTCCGGAGCCCTTCCCGCCGGAGCTCCGCTCGAGCGATCCGTCGGCGCTGTTTCCCTATCTCATCTCGTGCAGCTTCGATGGAATGGTCGAGATCGTCGTCGAGGGCGGGGTGAACTACCTCGTCTTCCAGGACGGGCAGGTGGTGCGCGCCTATCTCGCCGACTCGGGACGGGGGACGCTCGTGGAGCGCGTCGCACGGCTGTTCGACCGCGAGCGGCTGGCGCTGCACGTCGCGGTGAAGCGCTGGGGCATCCCTGCGCCGCTGCCGGTACAGGCGGCGACGGGGCTCGTGCGCGCGTACCGCGATCTGACCACGTCGCTCGTGCTGCGGCTCGTCGCCGACGGTCGTGAAGGCGCGCCGGCGATCGCCGAGCACGCGCGGCAGATGCTCGTGTCGACGCATCCCGCGCTCGACGGATTCTCCTTCAACGGCCGCGCGCCGCGCGCCGTCGTCGCGGATGCGGACTCGCTCACCGCCGCCGTGGCGGCGTTGATCAACGAGCTGCTCTGGACGGCGGGGGACCAGAGCGCGACGAGTGGTCCCGGGGAGATCCTGCGCGAGCTCACACACGAGCGGCGGCATCTCTTCCAGTCGGCGGGGCTGTTCGACCGGATGGCGTGGAAGGTGACGTGACGGAGGACGCCGGCGCGGCGGGCGGAATCCTGTACGTCGTGAGCACCCCCATCGGCAACATGGGGGATTTTTCGTTCCGGGCGGTCGAGACGTTGAAGTCGGTGGCGGCCGTGCTCGCCGAAGACACGCGCCACACCCGGCATCTGCTCGATCGGTACGGGATCGAGACGCCGCTGCTGGCATACCACGAGCACAACGAGGCGAAGACGACGCCGGCGCTGGTCGAGCGGCTCGGTCGCGGGGAGAGTCTCGCGCTCGTCTCCGATGCCGGAACGCCGCTCCTCTCCGACCCGGGCGCGCGGCTCGTGCGCGCGGCGACGGAATCGGGGGTCCGCGTGTCCCCGGTGCCGGGTGCGTCCGCCCTGCTCGCGGCGCTCGTCGCCTCCGGGCTCGACGCCGACCGCTTCACCTTCCTCGGCTTCCTCGCGCGCAAGGGGCCGGAGCGACGCGAGGCGATCGCGCTCGCGATCGCCTCGCCCGTCTCGGTCGTCCTGTACGAGGCGGCCAATCGCGTGGCGGACACGCTGGCCGAGCTCGCCGAGTCCGGAGCGGGGGAGCGGGAAACGGTGGTGGCGCGCGAGTTGACGAAGCAATACGAGGAGCTGCGGCGCGGAACGCCGGCGCAACTCGCGGCGTATTACGCCCAGTCGCCGCCACGTGGAGAAGTCGTGATCGTGATCGCCGGACGCACCCCGACCGCCGCCAGCGAGGAGCTGTTGCGCGCGCGCGCGAACGCGCTGCGCGCCGAGGGGCACAGCGCGCGCGAGATCGCCGCCGCGCTCTCGGCCGAGCTCGGCGCGCCGCGCAACGTGGCCTACCGGCTGGCGCACGAGTGAAGGCCGTCGCCCGCGTCCTTCGCGCCGCGACGCTCGCCGCAGCGCTCGCGATCCCGCTCTCGGCCGCCGGCAACGCGCCGCGGCTGACGATCGCGCGTCTGCAGTACGACGGCGGCGGCGACTGGTACGCCAATCCGTCGAGCCTCCCCAACCTGCTCGCGGCCATCCGGGAGCGCACGTCGCTCCCCGTGGAGCAGGCCGAGGCGCGCGTCACGCTGATGGACGACAAGCTGTGGGACTACCCGTTCCTCCACATGACGGGCCACGGGAACGTCCACTTCAGCGACGCCGAGGTCGTTCGGCTCCGCCAGTACCTCGAGCGCGGCGGGTTCCTCCACGCGGACGACAACTACGGGCTTGACGAGAGCTTCCGGCGCGAGATCAAGCGCGTGTTCCCCGATCGGGAGCTCGTCGACGTACCGCTCTCGCACCCGATCTATCACGCCGTCTACGACTTCCCGAAGGGACTCCCGAAGATTCACGAGCACGACGGCAAGCCGGCGCGTGGCTTCGGGATCTTCCTCGGCGACCGGCTCGCCGTCTACTACTCGTACTCGAGCGATCTCGGGAACGGGTGGGAGGATCCGGAGACGTACCACGATCCCATCGCGCTGCACGAGGCAGCGCTGCGGATGGGAATCAACCTGTTCGTCTACGCCGTGACGAGCCGGCCGCTGCCATGACGCTGCCATGACGCTGCACGAGCTGGTCGAGCGCGAGCGGCGGCACGTGCGCCGGCGCGAGCTGATCGCCGGCGCGCTGCTCGGCGGCGCGCGATGGCTCTCGCTGCCGCGCGTGCTGCCGTTCGTCGTCTGGCTGCTGATCGTCGCGGCGGCGGTGCTTCTCGCGCGCGAGACGCGGCGCCTGCTGCGGCGCGACGCGACGCGCGCCCAGGTGGCGCACGCGATCGAGGCGGAGCAGCGGCTGCGGCGCGGTGC
>DATJGU010000114.1:0-4816 GCA_035494615.1 Gemmatimonadaceae bacterium | reverse complement strand
CGCCGTCGCGCCGAACGACGCCACCGTCTCCGCGAGCGCGACCGACGCGCCGCCGTGCAGGATCCCGTACGGCTGCCGCGTGCGGTCGTCCACGGGCATCGTCGCGACGACCTGCGATTCGGACAGCTCGAGGATCTCGATGCCGAGGTGCGCCGGCAGGCCGCGGGCGGCGTAGGGGAGATACCAGTCGGGAAGCGTCTCGGTCATTCGTGTCTGGCAGGGCGAAGGGACTGTGCGGAAAGAGCGGTCATCCTGAGCGAGGGCGAAGCGCTCCGCCCTCTGTCACTCCGAGCGAACGAACGGTGTTGTCATTCCGAGCGGAGCGCGTGCCGAGCAGGCGCGCAGTCGAGGAATCGCGCGCCTCCCGGTGGAGAACCCTCTCTCGGGACGATCGCGATTCCTCGACTCGCTTCGCTCGCTCGGAATGACAGATGGGCTTCGCTCGCTCGGAATGACAGGGCTACTTCAGTCGATAGAGAAAGATCCCGTACCCCACTCCCGCCGGGTCCACGCTGCGGGCCGACTGGAATGCGAACCACTTGCCGTCGGGGCTCACCGCCGGATTCGACGCCTTGTAGCCGTCGAAGTCGCCCCAGCGTGTCATCCGGACGAACTCCGTCGACCTGGGCACGAGTGCGAGCTTCCACAGGTCGATGTGCCGAGAGTCCTGCCGGTCCGCGCCCTGATCGCGGCTCGATTCCACGAGCGCCCACGCGCCGTCGGGCGACACGCCTTCGACCTCGTTGTACTCACCCTCGACCTTGCGATACGTCGTGATCGTCCCGCTCGCGAGGTCGAGGCCGAAGACGTCGGCCTTGTCACCCGCGCGGTAGCACACGTAGACGAGCTCCGCGTCGTCGCGGCGGAAATCCTGCGCCTCGAGCGTGCACGCGGGCCGATGCGCGCGGAGCACTTCGTGCACGTTCGCGAGCCGCGGCGCGCCGGCCGAGTCGTAGACGACGTCGGCGACGTTCAGCACGGACTCGCCCTCGGGGATCGAGTCGGGATACTGCCCGTGCGTGTTCGCCCACGCGATGCGCATCCGCGTCCGGGAGACGGCGATCCCCTCGGAGACCTTCTGGCCGAGCGCGACGGGCGGCGTGCGCGCGCCCGCCTTCATGAGCCAGAGCTCCTGGTCGCGGTCGCGCGTCGTGCGGATGTCGCGAAACTCGCGCGCGCCGATGAGCAGGTAGTCGCCGTTCGGGAGGTAGTGCACGCGCAGGAATCCGGCGTGCCGGAAGTGGCCGGTGAGCAGCCGCGTGAGCCGCGTCGCGAGGTCGATCTCGAACCCGTCGCCGAAGCTCTTCGACATGAACGCGATGCGCGTGCCGTCGGGCGACCACACGGCGCGCTCGCCGAAACCGGTGAGCCGAGTGATCTGGGGTGGCAGATGATCCTCGGGCGTGCCGCTCCGCGTCGCCTGCGCGCTCGCGCCGTGCGCCCCGCCCGCGAGAAGCGCCAGCGCCAGTGCGAGGCGTGCGATGACGGCGGTCTGGTTCATGCCTCAAGCTGAGCGCATCGGCGGGCGACGACAAGGATGCCCCCATCGCTCCCCACTCCGCATGACCGGTCGCGCCTCACCGCACACTCGCTCGCACCCTCGCCGCTGGTGGCGCTCGCTCACCGGCTTCCTCGCCGCACGCTTCGACCCGCACTCCTCGCTCGGGCTCTGGCTCACGCTCGACGTCGTGCTGCTCGCGGGCGCGGTGTGGGGATTCGGCGGCCTGCTGGAGGAGGTGCTCGACCGAGAAGCGCTCGTGCGGTGGGACATCGCGGTGGTTCGCTGGCTCCGCGCGCACTCGTCCTCACTCGGCGATGGGATCTTCTCCGCCGTCACGATCCTCGGCTCCCCGGTGAACTACGTGATCGTCGGCGCGGTCGCGCTCTGGCTGCTCTGGAAGCGCGAGCGGTTCCTCCTCGTGACGCTGCTCGCGGGCACCGCCGGAGGAAAGCTGCTCGAGCTGGCGCTCAAGACGACGATCCATCGCCGCCGGCCGAGCGAGGCAGCCGAGATCCTCAGCGGCCACACGTTCAGCTTCCCGAGCGGCCACGCGATGAACGCGACGGTGTGCTACACCCTCGTCGCCTTCGTGCTCGCGACGGCGCTCGAGTCGCGCGTCCACGTGCGTGCCCGCTGGTACGCCACCGCCGCGGCGATCGCGCTCGCGGTGGCGTTCAGCCGGATCTACCTCGGCATGCACTTCCCGAGCGACGTGATCGGCGGGCTCGCCGCCGGCGTCGCGTGGGTGGTGTTGTGCATGGCGGTCGTGAAGGTGGCGCGGAGCCGAATGCCCGCGTGATCGCTCGGTGCCGCTCGTTCGGTGCCGCTCGCTCAGTGCGTGATGGTGAAGAACGCCGTCCCGATCACCGGCCCGCGCCGCGGAAAGCGGCTCGGCGCCGCGGTCTCGCCGGCGGCGGGCGCCGGCGCTGGACCGTACTCCGGCGTGAAGCCGTACGCGACGTGGCGCTTCTGGTCGATCGCGATCGTCTTCACGCCGGGCATCGTCTTCACCACGGCGACGCGCGTATAACGGTCGGGCGCGTCCTCGTGATACACGGTCACGGTGCCGTCGCGCCCCGCGGGGATGTACATGAGCTTCTCGACGTCGTCCCATCCGAGCGCGTCGACGCCATCGCCATTGGCGAGGACGGCGACGACCTTTCCGGTGTTCGCGTCGACGACGACGGAGCTGTCGCTGCAGCCGGCGAAGATGCGCCGGGCCGCGCGGTCCATCGCGATCCCGGTCGGGCCGTCGCACGGCGCGATGGGCCACGTCGCGACGACCTTCCACGTCTTCGTGTCGACGACGTCGATCGCGTTGCGGTCCTCGAGGTTGATGAAGATGCGCCCCGTGCCGTCGCTCACGCCTCCTTCGGGCGCGCGCCCGCTGAGCGCGATGGTGGTCACCACGTCGCCGGACTTCGGGTCGATGACGACGGCGCTCCCCTCGGGTCTGCTGTGGTCGATCGTGAGAATCCTGTCCGTCGCGTCGTCGTACATGATGCCGTCGAGGCCGTCCTTGCCGGCGTGCACCTTCTTCACGACGGCCATCGACGCGAGGTCGAACATGGTCGACGTCGAGTCGCCCGCATTCGTCGTGAATCCGTGCCCGTCGCGCTCCGCGAAGGCAATGCCGTGTACGCGCGGCGTGTCGCCGATGTCGGCGAGCACCTTCGCCGTCGCGCCGTCGACGACCATGACGTGGGTGCCGCGCGAGACGTACACGCGCCCGGTCGCCGTGTCCGCCGCGAGGTAGTCGGTTCCGCCCTCGCCGCCGATCGCCGCGCGGTGCACGGTGAACGTCTGGGCGCGCACGACCGATGGAAGCACGAAGGCGATCGCGCCGATGAGCGAGAGCGTTGCGCGACGGGCGAGTGCAGCAAGCATGGGAGCCTCGAGGATGGCTGACGGGGCGTGGCCGGCGATCCCTCAGGGGGTGGGCCGGCGGCCAATCATATGACCCGGACGTGCGCCGCGCGTTGGCGGCCGGCCGCGCCTAGCGCAGCCTCGGCGGTGCGGGCGCCAGCTCGAGGGTGTCGCCCGTGACGGTGAACCGTGCCTCGAGCGAGGCGTCGGAGTCGCCGCCCGCCCAGAGCGTGAACGCGCCGGGCTCGACGACGCGGCGCAGATCGAGCCCGTAGCAGGCGAGGTCGTCCGCGCCGAGCGTGAACCGCACCGTGCGCGACTCGCCGGCACGAAGCGGCACACGCTGGAAGCGCCTGAGCTCACGCACCGGGCGCGTGACGCTCGCCGCGTCGTCGCGAAGATAGAGCTGCACCACCTCCGTGCCCTCGCGCGCGCCGGTGTTCGTCACGGTGAACGACACGCCGAGCGAATCGCCGGCGCGGATCGACGGCGACGAGACCGCGAGCGCCGAATAGCGAAACGTCGTGTAGGAGAGTCCGTGGCCGAAGACGAACTGCGGCGTCCACGGCACGTCGAGGTACTTCGACGAGTAATGGTTCTTCGGGTCGGCGGGACGGCCGGTGCGCTTGTGCGCGTAGTAGATCGGCACCTGGCCCGTAGCCCGCGGAAAGGTGACGGGGAGCTTTCCGCTCGGCGCGACGTCGCCGAACAGCACGTCGGCGAGCGCGTTGCCGTGCTCGACGCCGAGGTACCAGCTCTCGACGAGCGCGCTCGCGCTGTCGGCGAGGAAGGGGACGGCGAGCGGCCGCCCGTTCATCAGTACCGCGACGACGGGCTTGCTCCGCCCCGCCGCACGCACCACGGCCTGCGCGAGCACGCGCTGCGAGCCGGGAAGCTCGATCGACGCGCGGCTCGCCGCCTCGCCGGTCATGTCGCCGCGCTCGCCGACCACGAGGAGCACGGCGTCGGCGGCGCGCGCGGCACGCTCCGCCTCGGCGAAGCCGGCGGTGCTCTCGGTGTCCACCGGCGCGCCGCGCACGTGGAGGATGCGCGCGTTCGGCAGTGCGGCGCGGATCCCGGCGAGCACGGACACGGCGTCCTGCGCTCGGCCGGCGCCGCTCCACGCGCCGATCGCCGATTGCGCGTCGTCGGCGAGCGGGCCGATCACGGCGAGGGTGCGCAGGCCTTTGCGCAGGGGGAGCGCGGGCGCTCCGCTCACGGTCCGGTTGGTGAGCAGCACGATCGATTCGCGCGCGACCTCACGCGCGGCGGCGCGGTGCGCCGGCGTGAGCAGGTCCCGCCTCTCGCGCGCGGCGTCGTTGCCGCGGTACGGGTCGACGAACAGGCCGAGCGCCGCTTTGGTGCGCAGGACTCTCCGCACCGCCTCGTCCACGCGCGAGATGGGGACGCGGCCGGCGGCGACCTCGTGCGCGAGCGTGCTCCGGTACA
>DATJGU010000113.1:0-31483 GCA_035494615.1 Gemmatimonadaceae bacterium | reverse complement strand
CGGGTAGGACCTGGGATTGGATCGCGACGCGGCGGCTGATTTGATCGCGCCCGCCCATGGTCGCTACAGTTCAACATCGTCAGTACGACATTACCACCACTGGAGAACTCATGTCGTTCGACCGCATCGCCGGCCGGTTCGCGCTCGGCGCACTGCTCGCTTTTCCAGCGCTGGCCTTCGCGCAGGCTACCGCTCCGATCAAGAGCCCCGCGCCGCGCGAGCTGCCGGTCAAGTACACCGGCAAGCCCACCACGCCGGCGATCAGCGCTGCTGATCTCATGACGCGGCTGTACATCTACGCCGACGACTCGCTCATGGGGCGGCAGGTGGGCACCGAAAACAACCTCAAGGCGACGGCCTACATCGAGCGCGAGGTTCGGCGCCTCGGTCTCGTTCCGGCTGGTGACAATGGCGGCTACTTCCAGAACATCCCCCTGTTCACCAACTACACGGACACCGCCGTCAGCCGACTGAAGGCGGGCGATCAGCCGCTCGCTTACGGCACGGACTTCTTCCCCATCCCGCGCGCCGGCCGGACGATCAACTTCGACGGCCTGCCGGTGATCTACGGCGGCGTCACCAGTGATTCGGCCACCTGGCCCACCGCCGACGCGGTCGCGGGCAAGGTCGTGCTGCTCACCCTGCCCGCGACGGCCAATCCGTTCCGCGGCGTCGTGTACAGCGCCAACTCCCGGTTCGGCAAGGCCGCGGCGATCCTCGTGACCAACCTCGACCGCATTCCGGCCGCCGTGCTGCCGCAGGTGGAGCGTAGCACCGCGCTTCGCGAGGACGAGACGCCGAACGTCGCTCCTACGTCGATCCTCGTCGCGCCGCGTATCGCCACGCTGCTGTTCGGATCCACCGACACCCTCAAGGCTGGGGCGGCGGGCAAGGGCCTGTCGGGCACGATCGTGCTCAAGGAAGAGCGCGCACCGGGGCGCAACGTCGTGGCGATCCTCCCCGGCAGCGATCCGGCCCTCAAGGGCCAGTACGTCGCGATCGGCGCGCACAACGACCATATCGGCTTCAACCACCATCCGGTCGACCACGACTCGGTGCGCGCCTACATGGCCGTCGTGCGGCCGCAGGGCGCCGACAGCCCCACTCCGGCCAGCGTCACCCCAGAGCAGATCGCCCGCGTCCGCGCTCTGACCGACAGCCTGCACAAGCTGCACGGCGTCCGCATGGACTCCATCTACAACGGCGCCGACGACGACGGGTCGGGCACGGTGAGCGTGCTCGAGATCGCCGAGGCGTTCGCGACGTCGAAGACGCGCCCGAAGCGCTCGTTGCTGTTCGTCTGGCACACGGGTGAGGAGGCGGGACTCTACGGGTCGGAGTACTACACCGACCATCCGACCGTCCCGCGCGACTCGATCGTGGCGCAGCTCAACATGGACATGGTCGGCCGCGGCGCGGCGACGGATATCACGGGGGAGAAGAAGGAGGGAGGCCTCACGCACGGGGGGCCGGGCTACGTGCAGCTCGTCGGCTCGCGCCGGCTCTCCACCGAGCTTGGCGATCTGATCGAGGATGTGAACCGCACGAACAAGATCGGGCTCGCGTTCGACTACAGCATGGACGCCAACGGGCACCCGCAGAACATCTACTGCCGTAGCGACCACTACGAGTATGCGCGCTACGGCATCCCGATCGTGTTCTTCACCACGGGCGGCCACTCGGACTACCACCAGGTCACCGACGAGCCGCAGTACATCGACTACGGCCGCATGGCGAAGGTGGCCACCCTCGTGCACGACGCCGCGATCGAGGTCGCGAACCTCGATCACCGCGTGGTGGTCGACAAGCCGAAGCCCGACCCGAACGGCCGCTGCGTCCAGTGACGCGCGGCCTCGCCGGCCAGAGATGAGCGAATGGGCAGCCGGCACCGGCTGCCCATTCTCATTGGCGGTGTATATTGGGGCATGCGTCTCCCCCCGGCTCTGCTCGCCTGCGCCCTGCTCGGCTGTGCGACCACGCATGCGCCGAAGCCGGTGACCGGGCCGACCGTGGGGAGCGCGACCGTGACGCCGACCGCCACGGCGCCGGCGAGCTTCGTGCGCACCACCGCCGAAGCGCCCGCCATCCGCAACGTCGAAGTGCGCGACGGGCTCACGCACCAGCAGGCGATGCGCACGCTCGTCGACGGCCTGTCCGAGCGCTACGTGGTCGACGTCGTGGATCCGCGCGCGGGCTTCGCCATGACGACGTGGCAGGCGAACCTCATGCGCGAGGGCGTGCCCGACCTCCACTACCGCACGCGCGTCGTCGCGCGCTTCGTCGACGACTGGCGCTCGCTGCAGCTGCGCTCCGAGGCGCGCTGGGCGCGCGGGGAGGAGGCCGACATCGGCTACGACGTGGCACAGCTCGACTCGATCGCCGCGGTGATGCGCGGCAAGCTCGGAAAGAAACCGTAGCGCGCGGCGCGGCGACGCCGTCGCTACTGCGCGCTGAACGAGGTGAGCTGCCAGCCGTTCGGCTGACGTGCGAGCGTGGCGTGACGGGTGCGCTTCGGCGTGCTCGTCGCCTGCTTCGTCGTCTTGTCGATGTACTGCACGCTGGTCACGACGTCGACGTTCGCCACCGAGTCGCGACTGCTGAGGTGCACCTGGCGCGGCGGCTCGATCAGGAAGCGGACGTTGTACTTCGCGAGCGCTCCCTCCCAGTTCCGCTGCTCCTGCTCGGTCATGCTCGGGTTCGCGCTGCGGGCGGCCGCGAAGTCGCCGCGCTGGATCGCGTTCGTGTACCGCCGGATCGCCGCCATCACGCCCGTGGTGATCTGCCGCGCCGCGTCGGCGATGCTGTCCTGCCGCCGCTTCTCGGCGAGCGCGGAGGAGTCCACCATCCCGCCGACGAGCTGCGCCTTCGCCACGCTGTCGGCGCGCGCGCTGTCCACGCGGCGCGCGCTGTCCGCTCGCGCGGCGCTGTCCCGCTGCGCCTGCGCGTAGCGCCGCTCGCGCGCCTCGCGTGCGTTGCGCGTGAACAGGCTTCCTCCCACCGCCACGACGGCCAAGAGCGCGAGCACCCACGGCCACTTCCGTGTGCCGCCTCGCCCTCCCGCCACGCGCACGAGCGCCGCGCCCGGCGTCGTCCGCTCGCGGCTCGCCGCCGAAACGACCACGGTCGGCGCGCTGCGCGGCGTCTCGAGCTTCGGCAGCGGACGTCCGTCGGTGCTCAACCGCCGCGTGTGCGTGCCGCTCAACGCCTCGCGAACCTCCGCCGCCGACGCGAAGCGATCGTTCGGTGAGCGCGCGAGCAGCCGCGTGATCACCTGGTCGATCGCGTCGGGAATGCCCGGGTCGAGCGTCTGCGCGTGCGGCGGGCTCTCCGAGAGCCGCCGCTTGATCATCTGCTCGCGCGTCGGCGCGTCGAACGCGGGCGCCGCCGTCAGCATCAGGTGCAGGATGCAGCCGAGCGCGTACAGATCGCTCCGCGCGTCGATCGGGTCGCCGAGCAGCTGCTCGGGGCTCATGAACTCGGGTGTGCCGATCACGAGTCCCGTTCGCGTGAGCGCTTCGCCCGCGCCTTCCTGCATCGCCTTCGCGATGCCGAAGTCGACGACCTTCACCACCTCACGCCCGCTGCGGCTGTGCGCGACGAGGATGTTGTCCGGCTTGAGGTCGCGGTGCACGATCCCGAGCTCGTGCGCGGCGCCGAGCCCGTCGGCGATCTGGCGCGCGAGATCCACCGCGCGGTCGAGATCGAACGGCGCCTCGCGCGCGAGCAGTCGCGACAAGGGTTCGCCGTCGACGTACTCCATCACGAGGTACACGAGTCCGTCGCTCTCGCCGTAGTCGAACACGGCGGCGACGTTCGGATGGATGATGCGCGCCGCGCTCGACGCCTCGCGCGCGAACCGCGACGCCGATTCGGCGTCGTTCACCAGCGCGGGGCTCATCACCTTGATCGCGCACTGGCGGTTCATCTTCACGTGCTCGCCGAGGTAGACGCGACCCATCCCACCCTCGCCGATGCGCTTGAGGATGTGATAGCGGTCGGCGAGCACGCTGCCGATGAGCGAGTCCGAGCCCTTCGGCCGGAGCGCGGAGCCGTCGGCGGGACAGAACCGCGCCGTCGTCTCGTACTCCGTGCCGCACTGCGGACACACCTTGAGCACGGCGACGGGCTGGGCTTCTCCCGTCGTCTGCTCCGCCAGCAGTCGCGCGTCGAGCTGAGTGGTGTCGAGCGACTGCTCGCCCTCGGCAGGGGCCACGACCGGCGCGTCCGCCACCGGCTCGGGCGGACGCGGTGGCGTGGCCTCGTCGGGAGTGTCGATCGTCATCGCGTGTAGAGTATGCGCGCTGACGGCGCCCGCGTAAGCCCGACGGACAAAACGCGACACGCCCCCGCGCCGGTCTTCCTTCGGGCGCGGGGGCGTGTCGCCGAACGAGCGCGTCAGCGCGTCAGCCGCCCTTCTTCGCGTCGCGCCGATCGCGGCGCAGATCGCGGCGGTCCGTGCGCGTCTCGTGACGATCGCGCATCGTCTCGTGATGGTCCTGCTTCAGCTCGCGCGCGTCGCCGCGCAGCTCCTTGCGCCCCGCCGCGACCGCGGCGGTATCGCCGGCCGCGTGCGCGCGGGCGATCGTGCGCCGGTCGTGGCGGACCTCGTGCTTGTCGCCGACGACCTCCTTCTTGTCCTGCTTGACCTCGTGGCGATCGGCCCTCACCTCCTTGCGGTCCTGGCGGACCTCGGAGTTCGGCTTCGCCGCCTGGGCCTGGAGCGTGCCTGCGCCGAGGAGGACCGCCGCGGCGCCGACGAGAAGGGACTTGAGGGTGGACATGGGGATGCGTCTCCGGATCTGGGGTTGATGCGGTGACCAGCGTCGACGCGATCGCTTCGCGTCGTTCACGGTGAGAGACGCGACCCCGGCCGCGACGTTAACGGCGGCCGATCCGGAGCGCACTGCGTGTGAGCTGGATCACACGCCGCCCCGCCTGCTCACGCGCCGCGGTCGCGGCGCATCACGATCTCGCGCGAGAGCGTCAGCTCGAGCGAGCTGCCGTCGCCGAGGCAGGCGTCGGTGCGTTCCCCGTGCTTCGCGGCGGCGGTGCCGGCGGCCGCGCCGGCCGCCGCGCCGATGACGGCGCCCTTCGTGCTCCCGCCGAGTATGCGCCCGAGCACGGCGCCCGCGACGGCGCCCCCGACCACCTTGGTGCGGTCGTTCCCCCCCGACACGCGGACCGGCTCCATCGCGCTCAGCGTCGCCACCTGCCCCTCGCCGGGGTAGCTCTCCCCGTTCACGTCGATCGCGCGCACGTGGAAGTGGATCCGGCTCCGCTCCGCCGGATCGGCGCGCTCCACCGAGCTCACCTCGAGCACGACCGTCGCGCCGGCCGGGATCACGGCGCCGTTCGTTCCGACGATCGCGTTCGAGACCGTCGCAGTGAACTTGTCGCCCGCGAGCGCCGAGAGCGCGCACGCGCGGCCGTGAAAGGTCATGCCGACCCGGCTTCCCGCGCCGATGATCCCCGCGTTCGATGCCGGCGCGCTCGCCGGTGCGCTCGCCGGCGCGCTCGCGTCGGGAACCGGATCGGGACGCGAGATGCGTGGGGCGCGCGCCACCGGGGCGCGCGGCGCTTCCCGCCTCGGAGCCGGCGCCGGCTTCGTCGTGCGCGCCCGTGGTGCGGGGGCGGCGGAGGCCCGCGGCTTCTCCTTCGCCGGGCTCCCGACGGGCGCGTCGTTGAACACCGTCTGCGGCGGCAGCTGTCGCTGCGCCATCGCGAGATCGCGCAGCAGCGTGGAGTCGGCCGCGGCGCCGCCGTCCGCGGGTGCGCGATCGCGGCACCCGGCGAGCAGCACGAGCGCCGGCGCGAGCCGGGCGAGCCGCCGGAGGGTGAAGGTCATGGTGACAATGATACCCACCGCCGACAGCCGAGTGCCCGCGGTCGGTCCGGTCGCGGCCGGCCGCGCTCGCGCGCTAGGCTAGGCCGGGCTGATGGTCAGGATGTCCGTGACCGGATCGTACGCCGTGGCGAACGTCGGCAGGTTGGTGGCCGATCCCGCCGCCTGCGGCTGGCGCGTCACCACGCCGTTCGAGTCGTAGCGCGAGCCGTGGTTCGGGCACTCGAACGACGTGCTGTCGTTCACGATGTCGATCCGCGTCCCCTCGTGCGTGCATCGCGTGGAGAGCGCGAGGAAGGTGTCGGCCCCCGTGCGCTTCACCGCGATCCCCGGATTCGACGGCACGAACGCGAGCTCGCCCACGATCGCGAGCTGCGGTACGGTCGAGACCTCGAACGAGATCGGGCCCGTGATGATCGGCGTGGTCACGCCTTCGCCGCCGATCTGCCCGTCGCCGCACCCCGCGGCGATCGCCGCGATCCCCGCGACGGCGAGCGTGCCCCGGCTCAGGAAGGCGCGGCGGCTGAGACAGTCCTCACAGCACATGAGCGGAAGGGAAAGAGGAAGCTTACGGCAGCGCGACGACGGCGCGCTGCCACTGCGAGAGGTCGGTGTCTTCCTGGAACAGCTTGTCCAGGTCGACGACGACGTTGTTCCCCGCGAGACGGATCGCGTACCGGTCCATGCTGCGCGTCGCGCGACCTTCGATGAACGTGCCGTCGGCGCGGTACTTCGACTTGTGCTTCGGGCACTGAAAGCGGTTGTTGCCGGCGTCCCAGCGCAGCGCCGTGTTCTGGTGCGGGCAGGCGAGCCCGAACGCGTACACGCTCTTCCCCGCGCGCGCGAGGATGACGTCGTTCCCCTTGTCGATCTGCACGCCGTCCGCCGCGGGGACGGGGTACGTCCGCTCCTCGTCGTGCGCGGCGATCGCCGTGATCCACCCGAGCGGCATCGCCTCCGCGCTGCCAGGCGCCATGCCGATCGCCGCGAGGGCGGCGGCTCCGGCGCGCAGCGCGTCGAGAAGGAAGTCCCGCCTGCTGGCGAGCGCGCATCCGGTGCACTCCTCGGCGGGTGCGCTCGGCTCGATATCCGTCATGGTGAATGCTCCGTTAGGCGTAGTTCGTGAGCAGCACGCCCACGAGAGTCGTGGCGAGCCAGAGGACGAGGCTCAGCACGGCGATCGTGCGAAGCCGGCCCCACAGCGCTCCCTCGTCCCCACCCCGTGCGAGCGCGCGCTCGGTCCGCGTCATCACGAACCCGTTGAGCAGCAGCAGCACGACCATCCCCAGCTTGGCCCAGAACACCGGCGAGCCGAGGAACGTGTCGACGTCGCTCAGGAAGAGGAGGACCCCGCTCAGGAAGGAAAGAACGAGCCCTCCCAGCACGACGGCGTGCGTGCGCGAGAGCTCGACGAGCTGCCGCGCGCGGTCGTCCGACGAGGCGCGCGCGGCGCGGATCGTCGCGCGGTCCGCCGCCAGCGCCGCGCCGCCCGCGAGCAGCAGCGGCACGAGGTGGAAGAAGAGCACCACCGACGACACGAGCTTGGAATCGCTGTACAGCGAGTTCCACGGCTCGACCGCGCGGGCCAGTGCCGAGCCGTCGCCGGCGGAGGAGAGTTGAGCGAGCAGCATCAGCATCAGATCAGTCGCGCCAGATGACCATGAGCAGGGAGCCCGCGGCCGCGGTGGCCATCGATCCGTACGCCCACGCGCGGTGCTCGCGCCGCTTCTCGGCGCTGTTCTCCGCCTGCTCGGAGAGGCGTACCCCCGCGTAGGTGAAGCCCGCGTCCGAGGCGAGCATGAGCAGCGTGTGGATCGCCCGCCGCGTCTTGCCCGGCGACGACCGCGAATCCCAGAGGTTCCACAGTCCCGTCACCGTGTTGACGCCGAACACGGTCGCGAGGCCAGTCGCGCCGACACGGTGCCCGGTGCGCGCCCATGTCGGTGCCGCGCTGCTCTTCTGGTAGAGCTGGTTCCCAGCGATCGCCTGGAAGGTGAAGAGGGGGATGACCGCGTACGCGCCGTAGCGGTGGATCCTGAGGCGCCGGTTGTACCAGTCGCTCACCTCGATCGCTTTGTGGCGTCGCTGGCGAGGGATGGTGTCGTCGTCCAGCCGGAGCGACACGGGCAGCTCCAGCCGGCCGGACAGCGGCGACACGCGCGCCGGCACGCTGTCCGTCGCCCCGTCGATCCTGATCGTGGGGGCGACGAAGCTGGTGTCGGAGGGCCCGGACAGGGCCATCAGCAGGGCGAGCGCTGAGACGATCATCTCGAGGCGGGTTGGGGTGGCTCGGCGGAGACCGCCGACGCGTGAAACGTTGCCGTGTCCACTTTCAGCCGGACCGACTCACTGGCGCACGAGTCACGCACGGGGTCGGTCCGCAGTGCCAACGATCCGGTCGCCTCCCCGCAACCGGCCGGCACCCCTGAGACGGAAGCAGGCAGCGGAATATTCCGACCGGCGGTGGATGGCTCGCCGCGACCTCGCCGCGGCAGAATCGCGCCGCGCGTGCCGAGGGCGCCGCCCGCTCGTCATTCGGGTCTCACGCCTCGACTCCCGGTCCACGATGGCCGACGCTGCGCCGCATCCGGACGACTGGTCCACCATCTCGAACGAGCTGCTCCACGGACTGGTCCATGCGCTCAACAACCGCATGGCGGCGCTCGGCGCGCTGGTGGAGCTCGCACGGCTCGGCGACGAGCCGGGGGACACGCTGGAAGGGCTCTCCGACGAGCTCACGATGCTCGGCCAGGTCAATGCGCTGTTCGCGCTTCTGCCGGAGCGCCGGAGCGAGCCCGAAGCCCTCGAGCTCTCCGCCGCGCTCGACGACGCGCTTCGCCTTCACGCGCACCATCCACGGCTGCGCCACGTGGGGTGCGAGGCGCTGGTCGACGACGCGCTCTCACCCGTGCGCGCGCCGCGCTGGGCGCTGGTGCGTGCGCTGGTATTGCTGGTTCACGCCGCCAAGCGAGCCGGGGAATCGCTACAGGATCGTGGCGTGGCGACGATTCAACTCCGCGCCGACGGCCCGGAGGTCGTGGTGCGAGTCGAGGCCCCCGGAACTCCCGCCGCTGAGCTCCTCGCGCTGGCGGAACGATGCGGCGCGCGCGCCGAGCGTGAGGGCGACGCGCTCACCCTCCGGCTGCCGACGCTGGCGGAGCTTCGGCGACGTGAGCGGGAGCTGCGCGGCGAGAGCGACGTCGTACCGGTGCGGTGACGCACCCGGCTGACGCGCCGACCGGGCGCGAACGGGCTGACGGGATCAGGCCGTCACGCCGAGTGGAGCGAGCTCGGAACGGAGGCGTCCCAGCGCTTTCGACCGGATCTGCGATACGCGCGATTCGCTGATGCCGAGCACCTCGGCGATGTCGGCCGACTTCAGCTCCTCGAAGTAGTAGAGCGAGAGCACCGTACGCTCCTGATCGTTGAGCCGGAGGATCGCCTCGCGCAGGAGCGCAACCTCTCCCTCGCGCGACAGCCGCTCGTCCACTCCCTCCTCCTCGTTGCTCAGCAGCTCGGCCCGGGTCGGCACCGTGCTGCCTTCGTCGCCCGCCGTCGCGGTGAGGGAGAGGTGCACCGAGCCCTCCACCTCCGCCTGCCACCGCCAGAGCGTGTGCACGTCGGTGCAGAGGGCGCTCGCCATCTCGGAATCCTCGGGCATGCGACCAAGCCGGCGCATGAGCTGTTCGCGCGCGCGCGCGATGTCGCGCGCCTTCCGGCGCACCGAGCGCGGAACGTGGTCCTGACGCCGGAGCTCGTCGAGGATCGAGCCGCGGATTCTCGGCACGGCGAAGGTGCTGAACGCGAGGCCGCGGCGCGCGTCGAAGCTCTTCACCGCCGTCATGAGGCCGATGGTCCCCGCGCTCACCAGCTCGTCGAAGTCCGCCTCCACGGCCAGGCTGCGCGAGAGCTGGCGAGCGACGTGGTGGACGAGGCTCAGGTTCTCGCGGAGGATGGCGTCGCGGGCGGCATCGTCGCCGCCGGCGGTGGCGGCCCATAGGGTGCGGGGTTCCATGATCGGCTCCATCGGCGGAGAGGTGCGAACGGCGGGGGAGGGGAGAGCCGGCCGATGGTCGAGGAGGGAGGAGCGCGACGTCGGACGGGTTCGCTTGTGCCCCCCTCCAAGGCACGGTTGGGGCCATGCGGGCACGACCGAAAATGGGGCCGGCGTCGCGTACGACGCCGACCGCGGCGAAGCGGCTCAACCGCTTGTTTCCGTTGTGCTTGGCTCGATGGGCTCGTCGTCTGCGGGACGGCACGTCGACCGCCGCCTTCCCACGAGCGAGACCGGCAGAAACTGCCGAGCCGGAAGGAGCTGCCGGGCAGTTCCGGCTGGGGCGGAAGGTCCCGCCCCTTCAGTTCACGTGGTGGCCGGCTCTCGCCCTGGCCCGTTCAGCTTGTTCCGCAGCGTGCGCACGCTGATCCCGAGCAGCTCGGCGGCTCTGGTACGGTTCCCTCCGCTCACCTCGAGCGCGCGCTCGATCAGCCGGCTCTCCGCTTCCGCGACGTCGAGCGAGGTGAGCACGACGGCCCGTGTGCCTTCGCTGTCGCGCGTTCCTGCCCCCGAGGCCGCCCGCTCCTGAGCGGGACCGGTGCCGCGCGCGCTGAGGCCGAAGCGTTGGCCGTCGAAGGCACCCGACTGGAGTATCGGCTCCGTGGAGAGGATCACCGCGCGCTCCACGGCGTGCTGCAGCTCCCGGACGTTCCCTGGCCACTCGTAGCGCTGGAGCATCTCGACCGCGTCGGGTGACAGTCCGCGAATCTCCTTCCGCATCTCGCTGGCCGTGCGCTGGGCGAAGCGCTGCGCGAGCAGCGGGATGTCGCCCGGCCGTTCGCGGAGCGAGGGAAGCGCGATCGGGATCACGCTCAGCCGGAAGAAGAGATCCTGCCGGAAATGTCCCTGCGCCGCATACGCGGCGAGGTTGCGATTCGTCGTCGCGATGATGCGAACGTCGACCTTGATCGGACTGGAGCCGCCGACGCGCTCGAACTCCTGCTCCTGTAGCACTCGCAGAAGCTTCGCCTGGAGATCGAACCGCATCTCGCTCACCTCGTCGAGGAGCAGGGTGCCCTGGTGAGCACGCTCGAAGGCGCCCTCGACGCGCCGGATCGCACCGGTGAACGCACCCTTCTCGTGGCCGAACAGCGCGCTCTCGACGAGGCCTTCCGGGAGCGCGGCGCAATTGAGCTTGATGAACGGCCGGTCGTGCCGGTCGCTGAGATCGTGGATCGCGCGCGCGAACAGCTCCTTGCCCGTTCCCGACTCCCCCTCGAGCAGGACGGTCGCGCGCGTTGGCGCCGCCGTCGACACCGTCTGCAGGAGACGGCGGATCTGCGGACTCTCGCCGATGATCGCGCGCTCGCTTCGGAACTCCATCACCTCGCGCCGGAGGACGTCGTTCTCCCGCCGCAGCCGCACGACCTCGAGCGCCTGCGCAACCGACCGCTCGAGCTGATCGGGCCGTACCGGCTTGGTGATGTAGTCCACCGCGCCCGCCTTGATCGCCGCCACGGCGTGCTCGATCGTCGCGTGGCCGGTGAGCATGATGAGCGGGATGTCGTAGCCCTCCTGCTGCAGGAGCTCGAGAAACTCGAGCCCCGTGAGCCCTGGCATCCGGTAGTCCGAGATGATCAGGTCGACCGGATGGCGCCCGAGCGCCTGGAGAGCCTCCGGCACGCTCCGGGCGCCGACGGTGGCGTGGCCCGCCCGCTCGAGGGTGTCCTCGAGGATCAGCCCGATGGCGGGCTCGTCGTCCACGTACAGGATTGTGGCCATGGACCGGCGCCGAGAGGCGAGCGACTGGGGAGCAGGGGAGGAACAGAGTCGAAACGGACTGCCGGAGCGGACCGCTGTAAAGGATGACGAGCCAGGGCGCTGCGACAGAACGTCCCGCGCGGTCCGGGGCCGGCGGGCGGGGGACGACACTCCGAGCCGGCGGGCCCGGAGGGGGCCTCGCGCGCACGCGGAGGCCGGCCGATACTCGCGGGGAGGAAGAGGAGCAATGGAAACACGAGCCGGACGAGAGACGCCCGCGCGGCGCGAGGCGGGCCCGATCGCCGCGCTGTGTCCCGCGCGAGCGGAGCCGCGCCACGACCGCATGGGTGAGATCCGCCGCCGGATCGCCGACGACGCGTACCGCTCGCCGGTGGTCGCCGAGGAGATCGCCCGCCGGATCCTGCTGAGCCGAGATCTGTAGCGGAACGCCTCCTGCCGGTGCGACGTTCACTCCGAACGCCCACCGGCCGAGCCTCGGCCGCGTCTCCTTCGCGTCGCCGCCGAGCCATGTCGATCTCTCCACCGCCCACAGCGCAGCCGTTCGTCGCCGTGACGGGCGCCACGGGCTTCATCGGGAGCGCGCTCGTCGCGCGCCTCCGGGCGGCGGGGATGCGCGTGCGGCGCGTGACGCGCGGAGGCCGCGGCCGCGAGACCGACGACATCGTGTGGGATCCGCTCCGTGGCGCGCTGTCGCCGCGCGACCTCGATGGGGCGGAGGCGGTCGTCAACCTCGCGGGCGCGCCGATCGCGCAGCGCTGGACCCCGGCGCGCAAGCGGGCGATCCGGGAGAGCCGGGTGCGCGGCACGGAGCTGCTCGTGCGCACCCTCGCCGCGCTCGAGCGGCCGCCTCGCGTGCTCGTGAGCGGCTCGGCCGTCGGCTATTACGGCGACCGGGGCGACGAGCCGCTCGACGAGGCGAGCGCGCCGGGCACGGACTTTCTCGCCGAGGTGGCGCGCGAATGGGAAGCGTCGGCCGGGCCGGCACGGGAGGCGGGAGTGCGCGTCGTGCTGCTGCGGACCGGGATCGTGCTCGGCGCGCATGGCGGTGCCCTCGACCGCCTGCTGGCGCCCTTCCGGCTCGGCCTCGGCGGGCGCATCGGCAGCGGAAGGCAGTGGACGAGCTGGATCGCGCTCGACGACGAGCTTGGCGCGATCGAGCACGCGCTGGCGACGGACGGTCTTCACGGTCCGGCGAATCTCGTGTCGCCGAACCCGGTGACGAATGCGGAGCTCGCGGCTACGTTGGGGCACGTGCTCGGCCGGCCGGCGGCGCTTCCTGCCCCGGCGTTCGCGGTGGAGTTGGCGTTCGGAGAGATGGCGCGCACGACCATCCTCGCGGGACAGCGCGCCTACCCGGGAGCACTGCTGCGCACCGGGTTCCACTTCCGGCATCCCACGCTCGAGCAGGCGTTGCGCTTCGAGTTGGCGCGGTGACCTGATCGCGGCCGGCGTGTGGCCGGCGACGACGAGGTGAGCATGGTGCAGGACGCGACGCTACCGACGACGAGCGTGTCCGGCGAGCCGCACGCCACGGCGCTGCTGTTCGTCGTCGTCGCGCTGATGCTCGCGGCCAGCGCGTTGATGAGCAAGGCGACGCAGCGCTTCCATCTGCCCGTGGGGCTGGTGTTTCTCGCCATCGGGATCGCCGCCGGCTCGGAGGGGTTCGGCGGCATCGCCTTCGCCGACTACGGCTTCGCGTTCCGCGTCGGATCCGCGGCGCTCGCGCTGATCCTGTTCGACGGCGGCTTCAACACGCCGCCGGAGACGCTGCGCCGCGCGCTCGCGCCGGCGGGCCTGCTCGCGACGATCGGCGTCGTCGGCACGATGGTGATCGTCGCGGTCGTGGCGCACCTGCTCGGGCTGCCGTGGAGCACCTCCTTCCTGCTCGGCGCGATCGTGTCGTCGACGGACGCGGCCTCGGTGTTCGCCGTGCTGCGCGGCAGCGGGATCCAGCTCAAGCATCGGGTGGGCGGCACGCTCGAGGTGGAGTCGGGGATCAACGATCCCGTCGCCGTGCTGCTCACGATGCTGCTGACCGAGCAGCTCGTGAGCGGCGCTCCGCCGTCGGTGAGCCACATGCTGCTCGAGAGTGTGAGCGAGATCGCGATCGGCGGGGTGTGCGGCATCGGGATCGGCTTCGGCGCGCGCTGGCTGCTCGCGCGGCTGCGGTTGCCGGCGAGCGGGCTGTACTCCGTGATGACGCTCGCCACCGCGCTGCTCGCCTTCTCCCTGCCGACGCTGATCGGCGGGAGCGGCTTTCTCGGCGTGTACGTCGCCGCGGTCGTGCTCGGCGCGGGACGCGTGCCGTACGGCAATGCCCTGCGACGCATCCACGATTCGCTCGCGTGGCTCGGCCAGGTCGCGATGTTCCTGATCCTCGGGCTGCTCGTGTTCCCGTCGCAGCTCGTCGACGCCGCCGGCGTCGGCACGATCGTCGGACTCGTGCTCGCGTTCGTCGCTCGGCCGGCGATGACCGCACTCTGCCTCGCGCCGCTTCGCTTCCCGCGCAACGAGATCGTCTACATCGGCTGGGTGGGGCTGCGCGGCGCCGTGCCGATCATCCTCGCGATGTATCCCGTGCTCGCCGGCGCGTCGGGCGCGGCGCGGCTGTTCAACATCGTGTTCTTCATCGTCGTGGTGAATGCCTTCCTGCCGGGGGCGACGGTGCCGTGGGCGACGCGGCGGCTTGCGCTCGAGTCGGACGAGCCGCCGCGCTCGAACGCCGTGCTCACCGTGGAGTCGTTCGACCGGCTCGACGGCGAGCTGATGTCGTACTACATCGACGAGGCGCTTCCCGTCGCGGGGATGCGTCTGGAGGAGCTTCCCTTTCCGGAAGGCGCGGCCGTGACGATGATCGTCCGCGGGCGGGAGCTCATCGCGCCCAAGGGCTCGACGCGGCTCGAGCCGGGCGATCACGCGTACGTGCTCGCGCACGCGGAGGGCGTGGAGCTCGTGCAGCTGCTGTTCGGACGTCCGGAGAGCGGCTGAGGGCGGCCGAGACCGGGGCGGCGCGACGTGCGTGGTGCCGGGTGCAACGTCGGCGCCGGGTCCAGCTTCCGGCGGCGGCCAAGCCGCACGGCGACGGGAGGCGCGTATGGCGGGGCTCTACGAGGCGTGCAGCAGCGTCTCGTACAGCCCCGTCGCGCAGGCGGCGACGCCGATGCCGGCGAGCCATCCGCCGAGGACGTCGGTGGGCCAGTGCCAGCCGAGCAGCACGCGACTCACGCCGGTGACGATCGCGAGCACGGTGGCGACGATCGCGGCCACGCCCGCGGGCACGAGGCCGGCGCGTGCGAGAAGGCATGCCCCGGTGACGAGCACGGCGGTCGCGTCGGTGGTGTGGCCGCTCGGGAAGGCGGGCTCCGTCTTGCCGCGCGCGAGCGCGACGGCGGGTCGCGGTCGGCGGTAGAACAGCTTCACCGCGTGGTGCGCGAGGATGGCGCCGACCGATGCCGCGGCGAGCGAAGCGAGCACGGCGAGCGCCGGAGCGCGACGCGTGGCGAGCAGCAGTGCCGCGCTCGCGGCGCCGATCGCGGGGTGCAGGTACGGCTCGCCGGGCAGCGTCCCCACGCGCGCCGCGCGCCACACGCCGACGCGGCGGCGCCACGCGCCGGCGACGAGCTCGATCGCGTCGTCGAAGCGTTGGACGGCGCGCGTCCGGGTCGCGAGCGCGAGCGCGATGACGGATGCCGCGGCGGCGAGAGCGATCGTCGAGTGCGGCGGCATCGCGTGAAGGGTGGAGGTGCCTCGCGGCGCACGACCGCGCCGGCGTATACTCCACGCGAACCATATCGCGCGTCATGCGCGTGCGCAGGCCGTCACCGGAGCGTTCCCATGTCCCTCGTGCCCTTCGACACCCTTCCCGATTCCTCGCGCGTGTGGGTGTTCGGCAGCGACCGCCCGCTGAGCGAGGAGGCGACCGAGCTGCTGATGGTGGAAGTGGAGCGCTACCTCGCGGAGTGGAAGGCGCACGGCGAGCCGTTGACCGCGGCGTACGAGTGGCGGTACGGCCGGCTGCTCGTCGTCGGCGTCGACCAGCGTTCCGCCGGCGCCTCGGGCTGCTCGATCGACGGATTGTTCCGGGTGCTCCAGGGACTCGAGCCCCGACTCGGCGCGCGGCTGGTGGGCGGGGGCCGCCTCTACTACCGCGACAACCACGGCGAAGTCCAGTCGGCGGAGCGGCACGAGCTCGCGGCGCTGAAGGAGACGAACGCCATCCGCCCCGACAGCGCGGTATTCGACACGAGCCTCACCGATCTCGGCTCACTGCGTCAAGGCTTCGAGCGAGCGGCGAAGAAGACGTGGGTGTTTCAGGAAAAAGGCCAACCGCAGTAGGAGAGGGAGTAGGAAGTAGGAAGTAGGAAGTAGGAAGTAGGAAGTAGGAAGTAGGAAGTAGGGAGTAGGAAGTAGGGAGTAGGGAGTAGGGAGTACCGGGTACCACCTACCACCTACCACCTACCACCTACCACCTACCACCTACCACCTACCACCTACCACCTACTCGGTACAGCGGTCGGCAGTTCACGACCCCATCCACGCATCGATCCCCTTCGCCACGAAGTCGTCGTCCGTGAGCTCCGGATGCGCGCGGCAAATGCGGTCGATCTCGGCCGCCTGCCCCGGCGAGAGCGTCTCGCGCGGATCGAGGCACCACGTGCCGCGGAGGAGTCCCTGGCGGCGCAGAATCTCGTGGATGCCCGGGATGCAGCCGGCGAACGCGTGCGCGGCGTCGAAGATCGCGGCGTTGGCGTCGGTGAGCGCGGCGCCCTCGCGCAGCAACGCCGCCTCGGCCGCCCCCGCGTCGCGCGCGGCGTGCACGCGCTCGAGCAGCCGCACCGCCGAGCGCGTCCAGACGGCCCACTGGCCGAGCAGTCCGCCGGCGATGTGCCGCGTCGCGCCGCCGGCGCCGACGGCGAACGGCGTGAGCAGGTCGGCGACGATCGCGTCGTCGTTGCCCGTGTACAGCGCGAGGTCGGTGCGCCCCGAATCCGCGACGGCGCGCACGACGTCGAGCGTGCGATAGCGGTCGAACGGCGCGATCTTGATCGCCCACGCCCGCTCGATCTCGGCGAACGCGCGCCAGAAGGCGTAGCCGAGCACTCGGCCGCCGACGGCGGGCTGGAGATAGAACCCGAACAGCGGCAGCACCTCCGCGACGGCGCGGCAGTGCGCGACGAGGGTGTGATCGCTCGCGTCGCGCAGCGCCCCGAGCCCGAGGAGCACCATGTCGTAGCCGAGGGCGTGGGCGAGCTCGGCTTCCGCGACGGCCTGCCTCGTGTCGCCGATCGCGCCGGCGACGAGCAGGAGAGGGGCGGACGATGCGCGCGGCCACGCGCGCGCCGTCTCCGCCGCCAGCTCGAGCACCGGACGATGGAGCCCATGCTCCGGTCGCCTGATCTCGAACTGCGTGGTGTGCACGCCGACGGCGAGACCACCCGCGCCGGCGTCGACGTAATACCGGGTCAGCGCGCGCTGATGCCGTTCGTCGAGGGTGCGACGCTCGGTGAGCGCGAGCGGATGCGCCGGGATCACCATCCCCGCGCCGAGCGCGGCGCGCAGTACGCCCGTCCGCTCAGAACCGTCCATCGCGTCGCTCGAAGCTCGTCGGTTTTCCGAGCAGCGGGCCGCCGCCGCGCACCCACGCCGCCACCCAGTCGAGCAGCGTCTCCACGGGAAGGAGGGGCTGATCGAGCAGGGCACGCATGCGCGTCGAGTCGCTGAGGAGCGCGTCCGGTGCCGGCGCTCCCTCGAACAGGGGGTCGCGGCCGAGCCGCGCGCCGAGCGCCCGTGCCAGATCCTCGACGCGGAGGATCACGTCGCCCGCGACGTTGACGACGAACGGCTCGGGCGCCGCGGCGTGCGCGAGCGCGGCGAGTGCGAAGGCGTTCGCGTCGCCCTGCCAGATCACGTTGACGTACCCCATGGCGAGCGGCACCGGCTCGCCGCGCGCGATGCGCAGCGCGAGATCGGTGAGCACGCCGTAGCGGAGATCGTGTGCGTAGTTGAGCCGCACGATCGACGTGCGCGTGCCGTGGCGCGCCGCGGCCGCGGCGAAGATCCGCTCGCGCGCGAGGCACGAGTAGGCGTATTCGCCGACCGGCGCGGGCGCGTCGCTCTCACGCGTCCCGCCGCGCGCCGGCGGCGTGAGCGGATAGACGTTTCCGCTCGAGAACACGACGGTGCGCGCTCCTGCAAAGCGCTCGGCGACGAACGCCGGCACCGCCGCGTTCATCGCCCACGTCGACGCCGGATTGCCGGACGTGCCGAACTTCTGGCCCGCCATGAAGACGACGTTCGGTGCGTCGGGGAGCGCAGCGAGCGCGCGCGGGTCGAGGAGGTCGGCGGCGATCGTGTCGACGCCGTGCGACTCGAGCTCGGCGGCCGCGGCGCGATTGCTCCAGCGCGAGACGGCGACGACGCGCCGCGCGGGATCGGCGCGGCGTGCCATGCGGGCGAGCGAGGGCCCCATCTTTCCGCCGGCGCCGAGCACGACGACGTCGCCCGGCACGCGCGACAGCAACGCGGAGAGTGCGGCGGCCGGCCGGGAGAGCCGCTCCTCGAGCTCTGCCTCGTCGCGCGGGGGCGCGTCGGGGTCAGCCGGCGGGCGCGGCATCGGCCCGGGCGAGCTCGCTCGCGAGCGTGCGGCGCGCCGCGTCGATCACGTCGCGCGCGCGCTCGCGCAGCATGTCGACGTCGTCGAGGGTGAGCCCGTCGGTCGGGATCGGCGAGAGCACGCGGGCGCGCGCGTGCGCGCGCCGGAAGGCGAAGCTTCCCTTGGCCATGCAGGCGCGCGTTCCCGCGATCGCGACCGGCAGGAGCGGCACGCGCGATTCGATCGCGAGCCGGAACGCGCCAACCTTGAATGGAAGCAGCTCGTCGTCGCGCGAGCGCGTGCCTTCCGGAAAGATCATCACGCTGACGCGCCGCGCGAGCCGGTCGCGGCACTCGGCGAGCGCCGCGACCGCGCTCGATTGCTTGCCGCGCCGCACGGGCACGTCGAGCGCCATGCGCATCATCCAGCCCATGACCGGGATCTGGAAGATCGTGTGCTTGGAGAGCCACTTCATCTCCCACGGAAAGTGCGACATCAGGAAGATGTCGGCATACGATTCGTGGTTCGACACGACGACGTACGGCCGGCGTGGCCCCTCGGGGGGTGCGCCCTCCGTCTCGAAGCGCCACAACCTCGTCATCGCGACGTGCGCGACGGCGAGCTGCCGGAACGCGCGGCCGGCGTGATAGCGGCCGGGATCGAACGGCGCGGTGACGAGCCAGATGGCGCCGACGTAGAAGAAGCCGACGAGCACGAGCAGCACGGCCGCGACCCACGCCCAGGCGCTGAGGAATCGTTCCGACACGTCGGTCGCGATCGGAGTGTCGTGCGGCCGCGAGCTCAGGCGCGCACGTAGTCGGGGCGCCAGTGCCGCACGGCGCGCTTCACGGCGTCGGCGGTGGCGAGCTCGCCGCGCAGGCAGCGCTCCACGAGGGCCGGCAGCTCGTCGTCCCCGGCGTAGCGAAGGCCGACGAGCTGCTTGAGGTGCAGCTCGGCGATTCGCAACCGGAGCTCGGCGGGGAGCACCGCCGCGAGCCGGAGGCGCATCTCCAGACCGATGACGCGGTTCTGCACGATGAGCGTGGACGCGCGGTTCGCCACCGCGCCGCCGACGAGTCCGAGCGCGACGACGACCACCCACGCATTCCAGAACGACGGGTGGCGGACCGCCACGGCGAGCGTGACGAGCACGTTCGCGAGGAAGATCGGCAGCGCGAACAGGTGATAGAGCGGGAAGACGCGCCGGTGGGTGGCGTAGCTCTGCGTCGTCGCGGTCATGTGGGGTCGTGGTGTGGCGCGGCGCTGTGCTCGAGCGCCGCGCGGGCGTGCCGTTTGATGCGCGTGACCATCGCGTTCAGGCCGGCCTCGCGGCCGGCGAGCCCGATCCCTTCCATCATGTGCCGCACGAAGTCGGACGGGATGCCGAGGGTGGTCTCCGGCGGATGGCCGTTGATCGCCGAGAAGAGGATCGCCAGGAACGCCGCCACGGTGGGCGACTGCCGCGTGTTGACGTCGGCGTAGAAGTAGAGCTTGCCGTCGCGCAGCTCCGGGAAGAGATCGACGCGCGTCTGACACTCGGGCACGGTGAACTCGGCGCGGTCCAGCGCGAGGAAGCGCTCGGGCACCGGCTCGAGTCGTTTCGCGTAGTGGAGCAGCGTCTGCATCTTCTCTTCGCGCCCGAGGGCGCGGAACGTGCTCAACACGCGCGCCACGGACGGCGGAAGCGGATGCTCATCGGCCGGTTCCGTCATGCAGGAGATAAATCGCGCGGGCGAGAGGGCGTCAAGCGCCCGCACCGCGCGCGAGACGACATTCACCGCCACGAGGGAAGACGACATGCCGACGAGAAGCGCGACCGCCGAATGGAAGGGCGGTCTGAAGGGTCAGGGGAGCTTTCGAGGACAGACCGGGCTCGCGGCGCAGTTCAACTTCAGCTCGCGATTCGAGAACGGCGCGGGCTCCAATCCCGAAGAGCTGCTCGCCGCGGCGAACGCCGCGTGCTACAGCATGGCGCTCGCCCTCGGGCTCGAGAAGGCGGGCCACCCCGCGACGAGCGTCGAGACGAAGGGAGACTGCACGGTCGAGAAGCAGGGGGAGGGCTTCAAGATCACGCGCATGCACCTGACGACGCGCGTGAAGGCGCCCGGGATCGACCCCGCGACGTTCCGGTCGATCGCCGAGGCGACGAAGGAAGGATGTCCCGTCTCGCAGGCGATCAAGGGGAACGTGCAGATCGATCTGGACGCGCAGCTGGTCTGATCACGTGCCGCGCGCGGCATCGCGCCGCGCGCGGTCGTCGTCAGGCGCCGTAGTACTCCTTGATGCACATCGTGACGACGCGCTGCAGCAGGCGGATCTGCTCGCGCGAATCGGACATCGAGCGCACCTCGGGCAGGCCGCTCCAGACGTCCTTGAGCAGCACGAGCAGGTGCTCGGGGAGCATGGCCCGTTCGCGCGCCTGCGACGCGAGGGTGAGCAGCGCCGGCTGCAGGAGCCGCGGATCCTCGGAGTCGTGCAGGTAGGCCCGGAGCGCGACTCGCACCGCATCGATCGACTCGTCGTCGAGGCGACTGGGCGGATTCTGCCCTGAGTCGTGCGCCATCACCATGCGGGGGAACGGGCGAAAGGGTGCCTGCGAGGTCGCGCGCGGCGTAACGCCGTGTGCGCGCGACGAATGTTTACTGCCGCGCGAGCAACGTCAAGGGGCCGAGGGGTGTGCTCCGCGTCACCAACTGGTCTCGGTCTTGCTGCGACCGGGCCACACCGTCATCCCCACGCCGTGCCGCCGCCTCCCACCTCGATGACGCCGTGAGCTCCGAAGCCATCCTCGTGCTCTCGGACGACCCGTTCTCCGCCGCGCTCCTGGGGGCCGCCACCGAGCTCGCGGGGTACACCCCGCGTTTTCCGCTGCCCGACGAGCCCGTCCGCACGGCGCTCCGCCGTGTGCGCCCGCGGCTCGTCCTCGTGGACTGCGATCACGCCGACGCATGCAGCGACGAGTTCGTCGGGCCGGCGATCATGACGGGGAGCCGCGTGCTGCTCTTTCGCTCGCGGCGGACGGCGCGCGACCCGGGCGAGTTCGCCGAACGGCTCGGCCTGCGCGTGCTCGACCTCCCGGTCGAACACGAGCCGCTGAGCCGCGTCCTGCGCGAGATGCTCGACTAGCGCCGCGTCACGCGAGGGCCGCGGCGCGGCGACGGCTTCGCTCCGCCCACGCCCGCTGCGCGTCGCATGCGTCGCAATTGTCGCACACCCAGTCGGGCGCCGACGGCTCGCCGAAGTAGTCGAGCAGGAACCGCGTGCGGCACTGCGCGCTCTGACAGTACGACACCATCGCCTGGAGCTTGGCGCGGTCCTGAACGCGCCGCTCCTCGTAGTCCGTGAGGTCGGCGCTGAGATCGACCGCCGTGAGCCGGTCACGCAGTCGCTCCCACCCGCCGCCGCGATGCTCGCGCACGAGGCCGTGCCGCTTGAGCAGCACGAGCACGATGCGCGCCTTGCGCCGAGCGACGCCGGAGCGTTCGGCGAGTGTCTCCAGCTCCGCGCGCTCGCCGAGCGGATACTGCTCGAGCAGAAGCGCGACCTTGGCCGCTTCCTCGACGTCGGGATACTTCCCGCCGAGGAAGTACGACTGCACGCGCGAGTCCTCGACACGGTAGAGGATCGTGCACACGGCGGGCTTCCCGTCGCGGCCCGCGCGCCCCGCTTCCTGGTAGTAGGACTCGACCGAGCCGGGGAAGTGATAGTGCAGCACGAAGCGCAGGTCGCGCTTGTCGATCCCGAGCCCGAACGCGTTCGTGGCGATCATCGCCGTGAGCTCGCCGGCCATGAACGCCTCCTGCGACGCCTTCCGATCGGCGGGAGCCATCTTGCCGTGGTAGAGACCCACCGGGAACCGGCCCTTCAGCATCTCGTACAGCCGCTCGGTCTCCTTGATCGTCGCGCAGTAGATGATGCCGCTGCCGGTGGCGTCACCGAGCACGCGCTCGACTTCGGCGTCCTTGCTCGCCGCGTTCACCGTGCGGCGCACCTCGAAGCGCAGGTTCGGGCGGGCGAAGCCGGTGATCGTCACCTCCGGCTCGCGCATGCCGAGCTGGCGCTCGATGTCGGCGCGGACCTCCGCGGTGGCGGTCGCGGTGAGCGCGAGGATCGGCGGCTTGCCGAGCCGCGCCGCGACGGAGCCGAGGGTGAGATAGTCGGGGCGGAAGTCGTGTCCCCACTGGCTCACGCAGTGCGCTTCGTCGACGACGAAGAGGCTCACCGTGCGCGTGAGCAGATGATCGAAGAAGTCGCGGTCCTTGAAGCGCTCCGGGGTGAGATAGAGGATCTCCCCCTCGCCCTCCTGCACCTGCCGCGCGGTCTCGCGTGTCTCGCCGGCGGAGAGGTGCGAGTGCATGGCGAGCGCGTCCACGCCGTGCGCCTGCAGCTTGTCCTGCTGGTCCTTCATGAGGGCGATGAGCGGACTCACGACGACGGTGAGTCCGGGAAGCAGGAGCGCGGGAAGCTGGTAGACGATGGACTTCCCGCTCCCGGTCGGCATGACGACGAGTGCGTCGCGACCGGAGAGGACCGCACGAACCGGCTCCCACTGACCGACGCGGAAGTCGGCATGCCCGAAGCGCTCGCGCAGCACGGCGCGAGCCCGGGCCCTGGATACGACTCTGGGCATGTGGCCCGGGGTGGCAGGAAACGGGCCGTGGAGGGCGGTGGTTGGTGCGTTGGTGTGTTGGTGTGTTGGTACGAGCACACCAACACACCAACACACCAACACACCAACACACCTTCTTCTTACCGCGTCTCCGTTCCGCGGATCGCGATCTTCCTCGGCTGCGCGGCCTGGGCCTTCGGGACGGTCACGGTCAGGAGCCCGTTGGCGAAGCTGGCGTCGATGCGGTCGGCGTCGACGAACTCGGGGAGGCGGACCGCACGCTCGAAGGTGCCGTGCACGCGCTCGGACGCGAACACGCGCATCTCTCCTTCGGCGGCGACATCGAAGCTCGCGGGCTTCGTGCCGCGGATCGTGAGCACGTTCTGCTCGAAGCTGACGTCGACCTGGTCGGGGCTCACCCCCGGCAGCTCGGCGTGGACGACGTACGCGTCGCCGCGCTCGGCGACGTCGAGGGCGGGAACCCACGTGCGAGTGCCCCCGATGCCGCTGAAGGCCTGATCGAACGCGCGGTTGAGGGTGAGCATGCGGTCGAGCGAGGTTCCGAGAGAGCGGGTCGTCAACATGGTTGGTGTCTCCCTGAATGAAGGTGTTGCGTGAAGGGTCCGCCTCATGGGCGGCGACGCTCCGAGAGGCACCCGGCGGACCACCCGATCTCTGCCACCGTGACCGCGTTCGGGGGCGCACCGCCGGCAAGGCTGACAGCCGGTCTGCCAGGGTTGCGCGCGGCAGGTTACCGTTGCGGCGTGACGCGCCGCGCCAGCACCGGGACCCGCGCTCCGAAGGTCTCTCGGCCGGCTGCGCTCGCGGGGAGGCTGGACTGCTTCGCCGCGGTCGCGCCCGGGCTCGAGGCGCTCGCGCTCGCGGAGGCGATCGCGCTCCGGTTGCCCGCGCGCGCGGAGGAGGGCGGGTTCGGCTGGACGGGCGACGTCCGGAGCGTGCTCACCGCGAACGTCGGACTGCGGATCGCGTCGCGCGTGCTGGTCCGCGTCGCAGCGTTCGAGGCGCGGAGCTTCGCCGAGCTCGAGCTGCACGCGCGCCGGGTGCCGTGGTTGAGCATCGTCGAGGCGGGCGCGACGGTGCGCTTCCGGGTCACCTGTCGCAAGTCGCGGCTCTATCACTCCGACGCGGTCGCGCAGCGGCTCGCCGACGCCGTGGAGCGCGTCGTTCCAGGGGCGCGGGCGATCGGGGGCAGCGGCACCGACGACGAGTCGTCGACGCACGAGGCCAGCACGCTGTTCGTGGTGCGATTCCACCGGGACCGGTGCGTGATCAGCGCCGACTCTTCCGGCGAGCTGCTCCATCGTCGCGGCTATCGGCTGGCGACGGCCAAGGCGCCGCTCCGCGAAACGCTCGCCGCCGCGCTGCTCGCCGCGTCGGGGTGGGACGGCTCGGCGCCGCTCGTCGATCCCTTCTGCGGCTCGGGGACCATCCCGATCGAGGCCGCGCTCCTCGCGCGGCGGATTCCGCCCGGCGCTCGGCGCTCGTTCGCGGTGGAACGATGGCCGGGCGTGTCGCCGGCGCTCGCGCGGGAGGTGCGCGGCGCGCTCGAGCGCGAGGCGCGTGCGTCCGCGCCCGGTTCGATCGCGGGCAGCGATCGCGACGCCGGCGCGATCGAGAGCGCGCGGGCGAACGCGGTCCGCGCCGGGGTGGACGACTCGGTCGCGCTCCACGTGCATGCGCTCTCCGCCCTCGTGCTGCCGGAGGGAGGTCGAGGATGGATCGTGACGAATCCGCCGTACGGGGTGCGCGTCGGTGACGCGCACCGTGTGCGCGATCTGTGGGGGCGGTTGGGGCGCGTGCTGCGCGAGCGTGCGCCGGGATGGCGACTGACGGTGCTGTCGCCGTCGCCCGCGCTGGAGCGGCAGCTTCAGCTGCCGACGCGGGTGATCGCGCACACGTCGAACGGAGGGTTGCCGGTGCGTATCGTGACGGCGGAGATCACCGCGTGAGCGCGATGCGCGCGCCCAAACGTACCAATACCTATTGATGTGTGATCTTGCCCACTTTTTGCACTGTGGCGCGGCACCTCGCTGGGCGAGGTCGATCGGGCGAGACGCACTCGAATTCACGCCCGAGCTCGGCATGGTTGTTGAACCACTCCGCACGCTGCGCGTGCCTCATCCTTCCCAGGGCGCGGGCGTGCTGCGCGGCCACCGGCATCGGCGGTGGCATTCTGCGTCTTCTCTTCCTTCATAGGTGATTCGTGGGCGTCGGCGAGAAACCCGAGATTCCCGAACAGGAAATGCGCCCGCCGACCGGACGTGACGGCGGCAACGGCGGCAACGGCGGAGCGCAGAGCGGCGCGCGCGGAAAGCGCGGCCGGCCGCGTCGCACGGCAGCGCGGCTCGACGCCGCCATCGACGACGGCGGGGGCCGAAGCGCCTCCGCGGCGCGCCGGCGCGGCGCGGGCGCGGCGATCGAATCGGCGAGCGACGGCGACCCGCGAACGCGCGACCGCGAGCTGAGGCGGCTGCTCGCGGGCTTGCGCGCGCTGGATGCGGGCGACTTCGGCATCCGGCTCGAGGTCGACGGCGATCGCCTCATGAGCGAGGTGATCGAGGTCTTCAACAGCGTGTCCACCAAGCAGCAGCGGCTGGCCGAAGAGCTGGACCGCGTGGCGCTCTCGGTGGGCCGCGAGGGGAAGATGCGCGACCGCGCGACCATCGGACCGGCGAGCGGTCACTGGGCGGGAAGCGTCGACGCGCTCAACTCGCTGATCACCGACCTCGTGCAGCCGACGAGCGAGGTGGCGCGCGTGATCCGCGCCGTGGCCGAGGGCGACCTCAGTCAGAAGGTCGAGCTCGAGATCGAAGGAAAGTCCGTGCAGGGAGAGTTCTTCCGGATCGGCTCGACCGTGAACCGGATGGTGGACCAGCTCAACGCGTTCGCGAGCGAGGTGACCCGCGTGGCGCGCGAGGTGGGCACGGAGGGCCGGCTGGGCGGTCAGGCGAACGTCGAGGGGGTGAGCGGCACCTGGCGCGACCTCACCGACTCGGTCAACGGCATGGCGACCAACCTGACCAACCAGGTGCGCAACATCGCCGACGTGACGACGGCCGTGGCGAAGGGCGATCTGTCGCGGAAGATCACCGCCGAAGCGAAGGGGGAGATCCTCGAGCTCAAGAACACGATCAACACGATGGTCGACCAGCTCTCCTCGTTCGCCGACGAAGTCACGCGCGTCGCGCGCGAGGTGGGCACGGAGGGCGTGCTGGGTGGCCAGGCCAACGTGCCCGGCGTCGCCGGCACGTGGAAGGATCTCACCGACTCGGTGAACTCGATGGCGTCGAACCTGACGTCACAGGTGCGCAACATCGCCGACGTGACGACGGCCGTGGCGAAGGGCGATCTGTCGCGGAAGATCACCGCGGAAGCGAAGGGGGAAATCCTCGAGCTCAAGAACACCGTCAACACGATGGTGGACCAGCTTTCGAGCTTCGCGTCGGAGGTGACGCGCGTCGCGCGCGAAGTCGGCACGGAGGGAAAGCTCGGCGGCCAGGCGACGGTGCCGGGCGTCGCCGGCACGTGGAAGGACCTCACCGACAACGTGAACCAGCTCGCCGGCAACCTGACCGTGCAGCTGCGCGACGTGTCGGCGGTGGCGACGGCGATCGCGAAGGGGGATCTGACCCGCAAGATCACGGTCGACGTCCGCGGCGAGATCCTCCAGATCAAGGACGTCATCAACACGATGGTCGACCAGCTCTCGAGCTTCGCGTCGGAGGTGACGCGCGTCGCGCGCGAGGTGGGCACGGACGGAAAGCTCGGCGGCCAGGCGGAGGTCCGCGGCGTGGCGGGCACGTGGAAGGATCTCACCGACTCGGTGAACTTCATGGCTGGGAACCTCACCAGTCAGGTGCGCAACATCGCGCTGGTGACCACCGCCGTCGCGAACGGCGATCTCTCGCAGAAGATCACCGTCGAGGCGCAGGGGGAGATTCAGGAGCTCAAGAACACCATCAACACGATGGTGGATCAACTCAACGCGTTCGCCGCCGAGGTGACGCGTGTCGCGCGCGAAGTGGGAACGGAAGGGCGGCTGGGGGGCCAGGCGAACGTGCCGGGCGTTGCCGGAACGTGGAAGGACCTCACCGACTCCGTGAACTTCATGGCGGGCAACCTCACCAGCCAGGTCCGCAACATCGCCGACGTCACCACCGCGGTGGCCCGCGGCGACCTGTCGAAGAAGATCACCGCGGAAGCCAAGGGCGAGATCCTCGAGCTGAAGGACACCGTCAACACGATGGTCGACCAGCTCAACGCGTTCGCCGCCGAGGTGACCCGCGTGGCCCGCGAGGTGGGCACGGAGGGCCGGCTGGGCGGTCAGGCGAACGTCGAAGGGGTGAGCGGCACCTGGCGCGATCTCACCGACTCGGTGAACTCGATGGCGTCGAACCTGACGTCGCAGGTGCGCAACATCGCCGACGTGACGACGGCCGTGGCGAAGGGGGATCTGTCGCGGAAGATCACCGCCGAAGCGAAGGGGGAAATCCTCGAGCTGAAGAACACCGTCAACACGATGGTGGACCAGCTCAACGCGTTCGCGAGCGAGGTGACGCGCGTGGCGCGCGAGGTCGGCTCCGAGGGCATCCTCGGCGGTCAGGCGAGCGTGCCAGGCGCGGGGGGCGTCTGGAAGGATCTGACGGACAACGTGAACCAGCTCGCCGGCAATCTGACCGTGCAGCTGCGCGACGTGTCTGCGGTCTCCGCGGCGATCGCGAAGGGGGATCTGACCCGCAAGATCACCGTCGACGTCCGCGGCGAGATCCTCCAGATCAAGGACGTCATCAACACGATGGTCGACCAGCTCTCGAGCTTCGCGTCGGAGGTGACGCGCGTCGCGCGCGAGGTGGGCACGGAGGGACGGCTGGGCGGTCAGGCGAACGTGCCGGGGGTGGCGGGCACGTGGAAGGACCTCACCGACAGCGTGAACTACATGGCGTCGAACCTGACGTCACAGGTGCGCAACATCGCCGACGTCACCACCGCGGTGGCGCTCGGCGACCTGTCGCGCAAGATCACCGTCGACGCGCGGGGGGAGATCCTCGAGCTGAAGAACACCGTGAACACGATGGTGGAGCAGCTCAACGCGTTCGCGAGCGAGGTGACGCGCGTGGCGCGCGAAGTGGGGTCGGAGGGCATCCTCGGCGGCCAGGCGCGCGTGCCCGGCGCCGGCGGCGTGTGGAGGGATCTCACCGACAACGTGAACTCGATGGCGTCGAACCTGACGAGCCAGGTGCGCAACATCGCGCTCGTCACGACCGCCGTGGCCAACGGCGAACTGTCGCAGAAGATCACCGTCGAGGCACGCGGCGAGATCCTCGAGCTCAAGAACACGGTGAACACGATGGTGGAGAAGCTGCGCGTCTTCGCCGACGAGGTGACGCGCGTGGCGAAGGAGGTGGGCACCGAGGGCAAGCTCGGCGGACAGGCGGACGTGCCGGGCGTGGCGGGCACGTGGAAGGGGCTGACCGACTCGGTGAACGCGATGGCCAACTCGCTCACGGCGCAGGTGCGCAACATCGCCGACGTGGCGACGGCCGTGACGAAGGGCGACCTGACGCGGCAGATCACCGTCGAGGCGCAGGGCGAGCTGGACGAGCTCAAGTCGAACATCAATCAGATGATCGGCAATCTGAAGGAGACGACCGAGCGCAACGAGGAGCAGGACTGGCTCAAGACCAACCTCGCGAAGTTCAGCCGGATGATGCAGGGCCAGAAGGACCTGGAGTCGGTGTCGCGACTGATCATGAGCGAGCTCACGCCGCTCGTGTCGGCGCACCACGGCGCGTTCTTCATCATGGACACCGACGCCGGCGCGCCGATGCTGCGGCTCATCGCGTCGTACGCGTACCGGGCGCGCAAGCACGTCGGCAACCGGTTCGCGATCGGCGAGGGGCTCGTCGGCCAGGCGGCGCTGGAGAAGCAGCCGATCCTCCTCCAGAACGTGCCGGACGACTACATCCAGATCACGTCGGGGCTGGGCGAGGCCCCGCCGCGCAACATCATCGTCCTGCCCATCCTCTTCGAGGGCGAGGTGAAGGCGGTGATCGAGCTGGCGAGCTTCCTCCCGTTCAGCCAGATCCACCAGACCTTCCTCGACCAGCTCGCCGAGTCGATCGGCGTCGTGCTGAACATGATCGGCGCGAACATGCGGACCGAGGAGCTGCTGGAGCAGTCGCAGAAGCTGACGCAGGAGCTGCAGAGCCAGTCGAAGGAGCTCCAGCTGCAGCAGGAGGAGCTCAAGCGCTCCAACACGGAGCTGGAGCAGCAGGCGAAGACGCTGCGCCAGTCCGAGGAGCTGCTCAAGGAGCAGCAGGAAGAGCTGCAGCAGGTCAACGAGGAGCTCGAGGAGAAGGCCTCACTCCTCGCCGAGCAGAACCAGAAGGTCGAGCAGAAGAACCGCGAGGTGGAGGGCGCACGACTCGCGCTGGAGGAGAAGGCGGAGCAGCTGGCGGTGAGCTCGAAGTACAAGAGCGAGTTCATGGCGAACATGAGCCACGAGCTGCGCACCCCGCTCAACTCCCTGCTCATCCTCGCGCGGCTGCTTGCCGACAACAAGGAGCAGAATCTCACGTCGAAGCAGGTCGAGTTCGCGCAGACGATCCACTCGTCGGGCACCGACCTGCTGAACCTGATCAACGAGATCCTCGACCTGTCGAAGGTGGAGGCCGGGAAGATGGAGGTGAACCCGGCCGAGATGCCGCTGGTCGACGTGAAGGCGTTCGCGACGCGGAGCTTCGAGCAGGTGGCGCAGCAGAAGGGGCTGACGTTGACCGTGGAGGTACAGCCCGAGGTGCCGTCGACGATCTTCACGGACCCGCAGCGCCTGCAGCAGGTGCTCAAGAACCTGCTCTCGAACGCGTTCAAGTTCACCGAACAGGGCGGCGTGACGCTGACGGTGCGGAAGGCGGACAAGGGCAAGCGCTTCGCGAGCCGCACGCTCGACCAGGCCGACACGGTGATCGCGTTCGCGGTGAGCGACACGGGAATCGGCGTGCCGAAGGACAAGCAGCAGCTGATCTTCGAGGCGTTCCAGCAGGCGGACGGCACGACCAGTCGCAAGTTCGGCGGCACGGGGCTCGGACTCACGATCAGCCGCAACATCGCGCAGCTGCTCGGGGGCGAGATCCGCGTGGAAAGCACGCCGGGGCGCGGCAGCACGTTCACGCTGTTCCTGCCGGCGCGGTACGTCGGGTCGGAGGCCTCGCGCGGCGAGTCGGGCGGCGGTGCGCGCCCGAGCGGCGCGGCGCGGGCATCGCTGACGAGCGCGTCGGCGATGCCGGAGTCGGAGCGCGGCGGGTGGCGCGACCCGGGAGAGGGGAGCGCCGTGGCCACCGTGCCCGTCGGCGCGCCGGCGGACGACGACGAGGACGTGATGATGTCGCGGGACTCGCTGCCGCGTCCCGACGGGTTCGACGACGACCGCGACGACATCGAGCCGGGTGACCGGACGCTCCTCATCATCGAGAACGACGGGAGTTTCGCGAAGGTCCTGCTCGAGATGGCGCGCGAGAAGGGGTTCAAGGGGCTCTGCGCGCTCGACGGCGAGGCCGGTCTCAAGCTGGCGCACGCCTTCGAGCCCGACGCGATCACGCTCGACATCGACATGCCGGGCATGGACGGCTGGGCCGTGCTCGACCGGCTGAAGCATCACCCGCAGACGCGGCACATCCCGGTGCACATCATCACCGGAATCCGAGAGCGGCAGCAGGGGCTCAAGTCGGGCGCGCTCGCCTATCTCGAGAAGCCCGTCACGAAGGAGGCGCTCGACGAGTCGTTCGCGCGGATCTCCGACTTCATCGACAGCTCGGTGAAGCGGCTCCTCGTGGTGGAAGACGACGAGACGCAGCGCCAGAGCATGATCGAGCTGATCCAGCACGAGGACGTCGAGATCACCGCCGTGGGGAGCGCCGAGGATGCGTTGCGCGAGCTCGCGACGAGCCACTTCGACTGCATGGTGCTCGACCTCGGCCTCAAGGACATGAACGGGTTCGAGCTGCTGGAGACGGTGAAGGCAAATCCGCAGATGCGCGACCTGCCGATCATCATCTACACCGGCAAGGACCTGTCGCCGGCCGAGGAGACGAAGCTCCGGAAGTTCGCCGAGACGATCATCGTGAAGGACGTGAAGTCGCCGGAGCGGCTGCTCGACGAGACGGCGCTCTTCCTCCACCGGGTGGAGGCGAAGCTGCCCGAGCAAAAGCGCCGGATGCTCGAGCGGCTGCACAACGCCGACGCCGTGTTCGCCGGCAAGCGCGTGCTGGTGGTGGACGACGACGTCCGGAACATCTTCTCGCTCACGAGCATGCTGGAGGACCACGGCATGCAGGTCTCGTTCGCCGAGAACGGCAAGGATGCGATCGCGCTCCTGCGCGAGCGGCAGGACTTCGATCTCGTGCTGATGGACGTGATGATGCCGGAGATGGACGGCTACGAGACGACGCGGGCGATCCGCGAGATGCCGGCGCTGAAGTCGCTGCCGATCATCGCGCTGACCGCGAAGGCGATGAAGGGCGACAGGGAGAAGAGCATCGCGTCCGGCGCATCCGACTACATCACCAAGCCGGTCGACACCGATCAGCTGCTGTCGCTGATGCGGGTTTGGCTTTACAAATAGACCAGCAGGACGACCGCGACGCG
>DATJGU010000112.1:0-54596 GCA_035494615.1 Gemmatimonadaceae bacterium | reverse complement strand
GGGCGCTCGCGACGCCAAGCTCAGCGAGCGCGCGGGAAGGGCGTCGTTCCGGTCGGGAGCGGCATGCCGGCGATCGGATACCCGCCGATGATCCCGCCGCGGCCGCGCCGCCGCCGTCCGTCGGTGCGCGGATCGCATTTGTCGACTCCACCGATCCCGCCGCGGATCACGACCGCGCCGATGATGCCGCCGAGAATTCCGCCGAGCCCGCCGCCGCTGCGGCCGGCGCCGATGCCGGTGTCGCCCTCGTTGCCGCCGCGACCAACCGGGGCTGGCGCCGGATCGGCAGACGGCTCCGACGCAGGCTGCTGCGCGATCACGTCGGGCTGCGGCGCCGGCGCCGTGGTCTCGGGCTCGGCCGCCGGCGCTGCCGCCGGCGCGACCTCGCTCGTCGAGGCGGTCTGCTCCTCGACCACATCCGCCGCGGGCTCCGACACCGGCTCCGGCCGCTTCACCGGCGGCGTGCGCTTCTTCGTCGCGACGTGCCGCTTCGCCGGCGCCGCGGCGCGCGTGCGCTCCACCGCCGAGACCACCTGCATCTTCTCGTACGACGTGGGCGCCGTCGCCAGGCCGGGCGCGGGCGCCGCGGCGACCGCGAGGTCCTTCTGCAGATCGTCGGACAGCGTCGACGCCTGCTGCTTCTCGGTGCCGCAGGCAGCGAGGAGCAGGGCGAGCGAGAACGTCGCGACCTTCAGGTCCGTCCGCATGTGAGCCACCTCTGGGTGACGCGAAAGTGCACGAGCGCGTGGCAGCGCGTGGCACGCGCGGGCGCGAAATGCACGGGCGAGACCAGCGCGCGAGCCCCTGAATCGGGGGTTGCGGCGCGTTCGTGTCCGCGCGCGTGGACAACCGGTGTCCTCGCGCCGGGACAGCTCCACGCGACGGCGCGGGCGTCGGGCCTCGCGCACGGAGTGCGCCTTGTCCCGATGCGAGCGCTCCGACAACGTTCGCCCACCGCTCCGGCCATGATACCTCGCGCCATGCCGCTCCGATCCCGCGCCGCGCTCGCGCCGCTGGCGCTCGCGCTCGCCGCCGCCTCGCTCGCCACGTCGGCGTGCACGACGCACGACGAGGTGCCGAGCCCCGCCGAGCGCGCCGCGATCGCCGACACGCTGAAGTCGATGATCGTGAAGGCGTACGATCTCACGGCGCCGGGCGATCGCGTGGGGCGAATGCTCAGCCTCTATCCATCGAACGGCCCGGTCGCGTCGGCGAGCGGCGGGCTGATGTCGCTCTCGCGCGATTCGCTCGCCGAGGGTGTGCGCGCCTTCTGGCAGTACGTCGGCCAGAACATGCGCGATCCGAAATGGACGTGGGAGCAATTCCACGTCGACGTGCTGGGACGCAACGCGGCCGCGGTCACGGCGACCTATCGCGTGCCGCATCGCACGCCGCGCGGCGAGCCGCACGTGATCGCCGGCGCGCTCACCATGGTGTTCGCGCGTCGCGACGGCCGGTGGGTCGTGGTGCAGGAGCACCTGTCCGACCGCGCGATGGACATGGGCGGCGCGACCGGCGCGGACAGCGGCGCGAGCGCCGCGGACAGCGCGGCGATGCCGCCGATGGACATGTCCACGCCGCACGCGCACTGACCGGCTCGCCGGCCACGACGCGGCCCCGCGAAACTCTTCAACCTTTCGGCGACGTACGGTGTCCGAACGCTGTAACCCAGCGGTCGCGCCACCTTCTTCCCCACCGAGAGGTTCGCAATGGTCGGTGTCGTCGCCCTCCTCGGGCTCGCGCTGCAGATCCAGGCCACCGACGTCGCCAGCGGCGCGCGGACGTCACACCCGATACGCACGGATTCCGCGGAATCGCCGCGGCATCCCATGGTGACGGATACCGGCGCCACCGCCACTCTCGCGGCGGTCGCGCCGTCGATCGACGGCAAGGACGACGATGCCGTGTGGCGGGTCGCGCCGCCGATCACGAACTTCCGCATGTGGCGGCCGACCGAGGGGACGGAGCCCCGCGCCGGCTTCAAGACCGAGGCGAAGATCGCCTACGACGCGTCGAACCTGTACGTCTTCGTGCGCGCGTACGATCCGCATCCGGACAGCATCATCACGCTGCTCGAGCGGCGCGACACGTACACCGCGTCCGACATGATCTGGCTGTTCGTCGACTCGTATCGCGACCGCCGCACCGGCTACGAGTTCGGCGTGAACGCCGCCGGCGTGAAGATGGACATGGCGATCTACGACGACGGCAACGAGGACGCCGCCTGGGACGCCGTCTGGGACGTCGCCACGACGATCGATTCGCTCGGGTGGACGGCCGAATACCGGCTGCCACTCTCGCAGATGCGCTACAGCGCCGACAAGTCGCACGTGTTCGGGTTCCTGATCGACCGCAACATCTACCGGTACAACGAGCGGGTGAGCTGGCCGCTGCTCCGGCAGTCGAAGCCGGGGTTCGTCTCGCAGTTCGGCGCGCTCGCGGGGCTGGACGATCTCGAGACGCCGCGCCGTCTCGAGGCGATGCCGTACGTCGTCACGAAGAATGCGACCGAGGTGTCCGACAACCGCTTCATCGACAAGTCGCGCATCTCCGTGGGCGGCGACATCAAGTACCGCATCGCCCCCAACGTCACGCTCGACGCCACGGTGAACCCGGACTTCGGCCAGGTGGAGTCGGATCCGTCGGTGCTCAACCTGACGGCGTACGAGTCGTTCTTCGACGAGCGGCGTCCCTTCTTCGTGGCCGGCCGGGGGCTGTTCAACTTCAGCGTCAACTGCAGCGCGGTGAACTGCGGCGGCGAGGGGCTGTATTACAGCCGGCGCATCGGCCGCACGCCGGAGCTCGCGGGCACCTACGGCGACACCGTGCCGCTGCAGCCCACGACCATCCTCGGCGCCGGCAAGCTGATCGGGCGGTTCCCGACCGGGCTCACCGTGGGCATGCTCGACGCGCTCACGAAGAGCGCGAAGAGTCCGGGCGACACGACGTTCGAGCCGATGACGAACTTCACCGTCATCCGCGCCACCCAGGACATGCGCAAGGGGAACAGCAGCGTCGGCGCGATGCTCACGGCCGTGAACCGGCGGATGGATCAGTGGACGTCGCCGTACCTTTCGTCGGACGCCTACGTGGGCGCGCTCGACTTCCGCCACAAGTTCCTCGGCAACAACTACGAGGTCGGCGGCTCACTCGACTACAGCCGCGTGCAGGGCAGCCCCGACGCCATCCTCGGGCTCCAGACCAACGCGGTGCACTACTACCAGCGCCCCGACGCGGCGCTGCCGCTCGATTCCGCGCGCACGCTCCTCACCGGCGACGCGGAAGAGTTCCGGCTCGGCAAGGTCGGCGGCAAGCATCTCATGTTCGAGACGTCGTACCAGCGGCGCTCCCCGGGTTTCGAGGTGAACGATCTCGGGTACATGCGCCGCGCCGACCAGCAGTCGTGGAACACCTGGGCGGGCTTCTTCGACCGCACGACGCGCACGTTCTACAAGCGGTTCCAGTGGAACTTCAACTGGTGGCAGTACTGGACCACGTCGTCGCTCCCGCTCGAGGCGGCGACGAACACGAACGTGCACATCGACCTCAGGAACAACTGGGGGATCCACATGGGCAGCACGCTCGGGCAGCTCGGCACGACGTACGACGACCGTGCGTCGCGCGGCGGGCCGGCGGTGCGCCAGGACCGGTACATCGCGCCGTGGCTGTTCATCAACGGCGACGACCGGCGCGCCGTGGTGCCCAACATCAACTTCAACTACTTCCGCACCGGCGAGGGCCGTACGCATTCGGCGAGCGTCAACCCCGGTGTCGACCTCAAGGTGCTCGGCCGGTTCAGCTCCTCCGTCTCCATGGGGTTCTCGCACGACGTGCGGGACAACCAGTGGTACGGCCTGTACGACAACGCGGACGGGTCGCCGGCGTACACCTTCGCGCACCTCGACCAGACGACGACCTCGGCGACGCTGCGGCTCAACTACACGTTCACGCCGAGCGTGTCGCTGCAGGCGTACGCGCAGCCGTTCGTCTCCAAGGGGACCTACTCCGACGTGCGCCAGCTCTCGGACACGCCGCGCGCCGACCGGTACGAGGATCGCTACACGACATTCGGCGACGCGTCGGTCACGAGCAATCCGGGGGGCTTCAACTTCAAGGCGCTCCAGTCGAACGTCGTGTTCCGCTGGGAGTACGCGCCGGGCTCCACGCTGTTCGCCGTGTGGAACCACGGCCGCCAGGGCTACACGTCCGTGGAGGGGAACAACAGCTTCACCGGCGACGTCGGAGACCTCTTCAAGCTGCACCCGGCGAATACGTTTCTGATCAAGATGTCGTACTGGCTGAATAGGTGAGTGTGTTGGTGTGTTGGTGTGTTGGTGTGTTGGTGTGTGAGTGTGTGAGTGTGTGAGTGTGTGAGTGTGTGGGTGTGGGTCACGGCCTCGGGATGCTTCTGCATCCCGAGGCCGTCTCGCATTACGTATCAAGCCGATCGTGGCGGGGCTCAACGGCCTCCATGCGGATCGGGCGGATGACTGCATGGATCGGGCGGATCGCCACGACCGCCCTGGAGGCGTCCCGCAGCGGTACAGGCAACGGGTACAGGCGGCGGTCCAAGGACAAGAGCGGCACGCGGAGCCGAGGAACGGGGGCGGAGACGCGGAGAACCGCAGCGGTGGCACGGGCACGCTACGCTCGTTCGCACGCGGATCGCTGCGCTGCGGCCCAAGAAAGCAAGGACTCTTGGGGATGTGGATGGAGCGGAGCGGTACGCCGCCACCACGAGCTCGACCCACAACAAAAAACCTGTGACGTGTGGATGGAGAGGAACGGTGCGCCGGTGCATGGAGCGCGACCCCACACCAACACACCAACACACCAACACACCAAGAACCGCTCTTCTGGCCTAGCTTGTGCCAGCGCGTCAGGAGGACTTCCAACAGACCCACGGAGCGATCGATCGGCATGGAGCGATGAGCGACGAGGCACACGGGGCGGGCGAGCCGGCACGGGGGAAGGTGTGGACGGTGGCGCTCGCGGCGCTCGGGGTCGTGTACGGGGACATCGGCACGAGCCCGATCTACGCGCTGCGCGAGTCGCTGCATGGGTCGCACGGCGTGCCGCCGACCCCGGCCAACGTGCTCGGGCTGCTCTCGCTCTTCCTGTGGGCGCTCGTGCTCGTCATCAGCGTCAAGTACCTCGGCTTCGTCATGCGGGCCGACAACTGCGGCGAGGGCGGCGTCATCGCGCTCACCGCGCTCGTCACGCCGACCTCGCCCACGGCCCGGCGGCGACGGCGCTGGCTCGTCCTCGTCGGCCTGTTCGGCGCGTCGCTGCTCTACGGCGACAGCATGATCACGCCGGCCATCTCCGTGCTCAGCGCCATCGAAGGGCTCGAGATGGCGACGTCGGCGTTCACGCGCTTCGTCGTCCCGATCACGATCACGATCCTCATCGCGCTCTTCGCCGTGCAGCGCCACGGCACGGCACGGATCGGCTCGATGTTCGGCCCCGTCATGTTCCTCTGGTTCGCCACGCTCGCGCTGCTCGGCGCCGTGCAGGTGGTCCAGCATCCCGGCGTACTCGCGGCGGTGAATCCGCTGCATGCGATCCGCTTCTTCGCGAGCAACGGCGGGCACGGCTTCCTCGTGCTCGGCTCCGTCTTCCTCGTCGTCACCGGCGGGGAGGCCCTCTACGCCGACATGGGCCACTTCGGCGCCCGCCCGATCCGCCTCGGCTGGTTCTCCTTCGTCCTCCCCGCCCTCCTCCTCAACTATTTCGGCCAGGGCGCGCTCGTCCTCCTCGACGCCCGGGCCGCCGAGCATCCGTTCTTCCGGCTCGCGCCCGACTGGGCGATCCTGCCGCTCGTCGGGCTGACGACCGTAGCGACGGTCATCGCGTCGCAGGCGGTGATCTCGGGCGCGTTCTCGCTGACGCGCCAGGCGGTGCAGCTCGGCTACCTGCCGCGCGTCGACATCGCGCAGACGTCGGAGACCGAGGCGGGGCAGATCTACATCCCCGGGCTCAACTGGCTCCTCATGCTCGCGTGCATCGGGCTCGTGCTCGGCTTCGGCTCGTCGAGCCGGCTCGCGTCAGCGTACGGCGTCGCCGTCACCACCGACATGGTGTTCACCTCGATCCTCTTCGCCGTCGTCGCGCGCGACCGCTGGCGCTGGGGGCTCCCCGCGGTCGTCGCGCTCGCCGCGGCATTCCTCTTCGTCGATCTCGGCTTCTGGGGCGCGAGCCTGCTCAAGATCCCGAGCGGCGGATGGTTCCCGCTCCTCGTGGCCGGCGCGGTGTTCACCGTGATGACGACGTGGAACTCCGGCCGAGCGCTGCTCGCCGAACGGCTCGCCGAACGCTCGATGACCGTCGACGAGCTGCTCGAGCATCTTCGCGGCAAGCCGCTCGCCCGCGTGCCGGGCACGGCGATCTATCTCGGCCGCCCCGAGACCGGCCTCCCGCACGCCCTGCTCAACAACCTGCGCTACAACAAGGTCCTCCACGAGCGGATCATCCTGCTCGCGATGCTCACCGACGCCCGCGCGCGCGTGCCCGACGACGAGCGCGCGACGATCGAGCAGCTCGCTCCCGACTTCGTGCGCATCGTCGCACAGCACGGCTTCGCCGAGGACCCGTCGATCCCCGCGCTGTGCGACTGGCTGCGCCGGCACGGCCTCGAGGTGTCCCCGCAGGACTCGACGTTCTTTCTCGGCCGCGAGACCTTGCTGGCGACGAACCGGCCGGGGATGGCCATCTGGCGCGAGCGGTTGTTCTCGCGTCTCTCGCGCAACGCGCGCCGCGCGACGCGCTACTTCAGCATCCCGCCCGAGCGGGTCTGCGAGCTGGGCGCGGAGATCGAGCTCTGAGCCGGGCGGTGCTCGCGCGCGACGCGGGTGGACGCCATGTTCCGCGCCGGCGTCGCCGTCACCGTCCCTCCGGAGCGAGTCCATGATTCGACTGGGTTTCTCTCGCGCACGCGCGCGGGCCGTTCGTCCCCTCGCCCTGCTCGCGCTCGTCGTGCTCGGCACGTCGGCGCGCACGCCGTCGACGGCGCCGCGGCACCTGCTCTACGTCGCCAGCCCCGGCACGCGCAACTACACGGAATACGGCGGCGTGGGCGTGCTGGTGTTCGACGCCGACGACGGATACCGCTTCGTGCGTCGCATCCCGACGTGGCCGGTGGCCGACGGGAAGCCGGCGGAAAACGTGAAGGGGATCGCGGCGAGCGCGCGCACGGGCCGCGTGTACGTGTCGTCGCTCACGCACGTGATCGCGATCGACGCGATCACCGGTGCGACGGTGTGGGACGAGGCCTACGAGGGAGGCGCCGACCGGCTCGCGATCTCGCCGGACGGCCGCACGCTCTACGTGCCGCAGCTCGAGGGCACGTCGTGGCACGTCGTCGACGCCGACGACGGCCGCGTCCTCGCGACGATCGAGACGCGGTCCGGCTCGCACAACACCATCTACGCCGCCGACGGCAAGCACGTCTACCTCGCCGGCCTCAAGTCGGCGACGCTCTCGGTCGTGGATCCGGTCCAGCGGCGCGTGACGTCGGTCGTCGGGCCGTTCGACAACGTGATCCGTCCCTTCACGGTGAACGCCGCCGGCACGCTCGTCTTCGCGAACGTGAACGACCTCCTCGGCTTCGAGGTCGCCGATCTGCGCACGGGCAAGCTGCTCCACCGCGTGGAGGTGGCCGGCGTGCAGAAGGGTCCGGTGAAGCGGCACGGCTGCCCGAGCCACGGCATCGCGCTCACCCCCGACGAGCGCGAGCTCTGGCTCGCCGACTGCGCGAACCAGCGGATCCACGTGTTCGACGCGACCGTCATGCCGCCGAAGCAGTCGGCGAGCCTGCCGATGCGCGACTGCGTGGGCTGGGTGAGCTTCAGCCTCGACGGCCGCACGGCGTACTCGAGCACGGGCGAGATGATCGACGTCGCCACGCGCAAGGTGATCGCCACGCTCACCGACGAGTCGGGGCGCGCGGTGCAGAGCGAGAAGATGCTCGAGCTGGAGATCGCCGACGGCACGGTCGTCCGCGCGGGGAACCAGTTCGGCGTCGGCGCCCGCTCACGCTGAGCGACTCCGTACCGGTCGCGCCGGCCCCCGCCGCTCGCGGAGGTTCGGGCTACGCCACGCCGCTCAGAGCACCCCGACCTGCAGCTCCGTCACGTTGTCCGGCGATTCGAACCCGATCCACTTCTTGTAGATCTCCCGCGACTCCGGGCTGCGCGGCCGTCCGCTGGCGCTGATCGCGTCGAGGATCTCGTTGTAGGCGATCTGGATGTCCGGCATCGGGCCCACGTAGTCCGCCGCCATGCACCGGAATGCGGGCAGGTCGGCGATCTCGTAGTCCGCGATGCCGCGCGCCGGACGCTCGGCGATCGGAAAGGCGATCGAGAGCCGGAACGGCGTCGTCAGCGTGCCGTCGGCGCCGTGGTAGATAAAATGCATCGGCGCGAGCGGCGTGATCCCGTGCGACGTCAGGTCGGCGATCATCTCGTCCACCACGCCGCGTGCCACGGCGGAAATCTCCGGGATCGTCACTCCCTCGTACGAGGACATGACGAACGTGGTGGGTGGCACGGTCTTCAGCGTGACGGCCATACGGTGATCGCGATGAGGGGACGGTGGACGAGCGGAGCGCTTCCCAAAGATGCGCGAAGGGCGCGCCCCGCGAAATCGGCGAACCCCCTTCCCCCTTTCCGATCGGCGACGCACGCCCGAACCTTGCGGGCGGACTCCGCGTTAGATTTGGCGCGCGAATCCGGAGCGACGGCCCCTCGTGCGCTGCTCACCTCCACCATCCGACCATGGCCCCCACCAGCCGTCCTCGTGCGCGACGTCAGCGCCGCAAGTCGCCCGCGAGCTCGCCGCGACCCGCGGTCGCGCAATCGGTCGACGCGATCCGGCGGATCCTCCGCGCGCTGCGGCTCGCCGCCCGCGAGACGCAGGTCGCCGCCGGCCTGAGCGCCGCGCAGCTCTTCGTGCTCCACGCACTCTCCGACGGCGACGAGGCGTCGCTGTCGGATCTCGCCGCGCGCACGCTCACCGACCGCTCGTCCGTGGCGGCCGTGGTGGACCGCCTGCTCGACGCGAAGCTCGTCGTGCGCGGCACCGCGGCCGCCGATCGCCGCCGCGCCGCGATCACCCTCACGGCCGCGGGCCGCGCGGTGCTGGCGCGCGCTCCGGAGCCGCCTGGCGCGCTCCTCATCAGCGCGCTCCAGGCGCTGCCGGAGCGTCGCGTCGCCGCGCTGGCCGACGGACTCACCGCGCTCGTCGGGGCGATGGGCGTCTCGGGCGACGCGGCGGGGATGCTGTTCGAGGACGGCGAGAGCTCGGCGCCGCGCAAGCGCGCGGCCCGCTCCGCGCGACGCGGCTGACCGGTCACGCGGAGCGCACCTCGGCCACGCGTCGTCAGCGCGGCCGAGCGCTCGGGTCGCCCGTCGGCGGAGGCGCGGCGTCGGTCGTCGCGCGCGGGCCGAGCAGCTCGGTGAGGATCGGGCGCAGCGCGTCGGCCCAGATCCGATAGCCCTGCACCGTGGGGTGCAGCCCGTCCATCATCATCCCCTCGTGCAGCTTGCCGTTCGCGTCGGCGAGCCGGTCGCTCACGTCGATCCACCGCACCGACCTGCCGTCGGCGAGCTGTGCGAGGTTCGCGTTGATGCGCCGGATCTCGGGGATCACGGCGAGCGAGTCTGGGCCGGTGCCGTTGCGCGGGAAGATTCCCGTGAGGACGATCGTCGCGTTCGGGGCCTTGCGATGCATCAGCTCGACGATCGCGCGCACGCCTCGGGTGATGTCGGCGACCTTCTCGTCGCCACCCGGGCGCCCGCCCACGTTGTTCGTTCCGGCGAGCAGCACGATCACCTTCGGGTTCACGCCGTCGAGCTCACCCTGCTCGAGCCGCCAGAGGATGTTCTCCGTGCGGTCGCCCCCCCAGCCGAAGTCCGCCGCGTTCCAGCCGAAGAAGTTCTCCTTCCAGTTGGCGAGGAACTGTGGATAGTCGGTCGCGCCCCAGCGGCGCGTGATCGAGTTCCCCTCGAAGTACAGATCGATCTTCCCCTGCGTGCGCTTCGCCAGGAGCTGGCGGTGCGCGATCATCGAGTTGGAGTCGGTGCGCGGCGCGGGGACGTCCGCCGGCGGCCCTCCAGCCGGGGCGACGCGCGCGGGCGCCTGGCTCCCGGGCGCGCTCGCGATCGACGCCGCACTCGCCGGCACGGGAACCTGCGCCGCGGGCGTGTACCGTCGCCCGAAATGGAAGTCCGCCCACGAGAGGAAGTACTTGAAGTTCGGCGCGTCGGTGTGGCCGCCGTCGTGCTGGCGCCACGCGAGCTCGCCGTCGAGCAGCCCGACGCCGACCGGCGGCATCCGCTCGCGCATGTAGTCGTCGGAGACACCGAGCCCTTTCGCGCCGAGCAGGCGGAACACCGGCTGCGCGGCGACGGCGGCCATGAAGCTGCCCTGGTGATCGAGCCACTTCGCGTCGCCCTTCTCGGGAACGCCGTAGCTCACGAAGGTGAGCCGCGGCGCGCAGAGCGCGAGCAGCTCGTGTGCGTCGACGGGAAGGTCGCCCGCGTTCCTGCTTCCGAACGTGGCCTCGGAGGCGCCGTACGCGAGGAAGTTGCCGGCCATCCAGTGGTACTCGCCGGTGCCGGTGAGGCTCTCGACCGCCTCGCCCCAGTTGCGCCGGTGGAGCTTTGCGCCGCCCTCACCCGATGATCCGATGAGTACCGCGGCAAACCGGGGATCGAACGCCATCGCCACCAGCGCCGCCTTGCCGTACCGCGACACCCCCTCCACCGCGACCTGCCTCGCGTTCACCGCTCGATCCGTCTCGAGATAGTCCAGCACCCGTGACGCGCCCCAGCCCCACGCGCGCAGCGCCCCCCAGTCGTCCGGCTTCCTCGGCCGCCCCTGGTTCGCGAGTCCGATGATCCCCTTTCGCAGTCCCGCGCCGTTGTCCGCCTGTATGTCGGTGGGATCGAGCACCACCACCCCCCAGCCGTCCACGATGAGCTGATCCATCGGCGGCGCGTCGCTGCCGGGCGCGGGCGGCGGCGGCGTGAAGACGCGTTGACCGGCAGGCGGCGGGGCAACGGGACGGCCGAGCGCGCGCGCCACCGCGTTCGGGAAGAAGGTGAACATGATCATCGCCGGCACGGGACGCTTCGCGTCCGCCGGCACGACGAGCGTCGCCGGAATGTCGAGGGTGATCGCCGGATATGCCGAGTTGTCGACCTGCCCGCGGAGCTGCCTCACCTCGACGCGCCGGCCGGCGATCGTCCCGGTGTCCCGCCCGACGACCTCCCACGTCACCGCCGGCACGTTCTTCGGGATGCGCCCGTACACCTCCCGCTCGAAGTCCTCGACGAGCTCATCCCTCCGCGCCGCCCACTGGCGCGGCGTGGTGACGCGGCGGCCGCTTCGCAGGGTGAGAACGTCCGGCAGTCGCGGGAACGGGTTGGCCTTCGCCTCGTCGTAGTTCGCGTGGTTGGGCGCCTGTTCGTTTCCGCTCGGCCCGGGCCGGAGCGCCGTGATGCCGAGCTGGCGCATCATGTCGCGATGGTCGTCTTCGGCGGTCCAGCCGCTCGGCGCCGGCCGGGTAGTGGCCGCCTGTGCGCCGAGCGGAGACGTGGCGAGCATGGCGACGGAAACGAGAGCGCCGAGGCGGCAGACTGCCAGCGCGCTCGCGCGATGGAACGGCGTGAAGATGTCGAGCATGGGCGTCGGATGAAGGTCGGCGAAGATCGCGACGACAACGAAACTCGACGGCGTCGAGCGCCGCAACATGATCGCCGCGCGACGGGCGATGCCATCCTTGCCCGGCTACCGACCGCCGGATACGCTTGCCGGCGGAAGTCGAAGGGCAAACATCTTTCTGGAGGACGCCGGTGATGAGAGCGACGGTCGGTCTGGTGGCGGCGATGGGGCTCGTGTTCGGCGCCGCGTGCTCTGATCCGAGCTGCACGGTGACCGAGCAGGTCTACACCGCGTCGGCCGACGCCGTCCCCCCGGGCGGGTCGGCGGTGGCGCGCGTCGACGCCGCGCAGACGTTCAAGAAATACGGTCCGGCGGGGTGCTCGGGTGAGCCGCTGCAGAGCGTGGGCGTCGTCTCGGCGACGATCACGAGCACGAGCGCCACGCCGATGCACCTCACCTTCGTCGTGCAGGGACTCGACGCGAACGGAAACACGACGTGGGCGTTCCCGAAGGGAACCGGCGCACTCGGAGATCCCGATCCCACGGTTTACACGATCGATCCGTTCGGCGCGGGGCAGTCGGTTGATCTCGGGGACGTCGCCACGACGTCGACGAAGCTGAACGACCTGCGCGTGGTGGTGACCGAATACGCGCCTTCTCCCTGAACGTGCGGGCCCGGCGATTCCGGGCCGGACCTCGACCTCGGAACACTGCGTGAGAGCCTTCCTCGCCGCCGCCGCTTCACTCGCCGCACTCGCGGCGTGCACCGACCCTACCTGCTCCGAGACGCAGACGGTCTACACCGCCGCGGCCGACGCCACTCCGCCGGAGAACCCGGCGGTCGCCCATTTCGAAGTCTCCCAGTTGTACAAGACGTACGGGCCCGTCGGGTGCGTCGGCCAGCCGTTCCAGCCGGTGGGCGTCGTGACGGCGACGGCGACGAGCCTCGTGAACGAGCCCGCCACGCTGACCTACGAGCTGCAAGGGCTCGACGCAAGCGGCCAACCGACGTGGAGCTCGATCGGGGTCTTCAGCAGCATCCACCCCGGGCAATCGTTCGATCTGGGTCAGGTCGCGGTGGCGACGAAGCGGCTCACCGGCAACGCGCGCGTCGTCGTGATGGCGTTCGGCTATCTGCCCATCGCTCACGCCGACACGCTCACGGTGCACGTCGGCACGACCGAAGTACGGAACGTGACCGCCGACAATGGCGCGGGTGCCGACCAGCTCGACGATCCCCCCGCTCCGGTGATCAGCTACGGCGGCGGCTCGCTCGGCGGCTCGGTGACCGACGTCGCCGCGGGATCGAGCGTCGCGCTCGCCGGCGGCACCCTCACGATCGACGGCGGCGGCACCCTCACGATCGCGGGGCCGACGGTGGTCGGCGCGTACGAAGTGACGTACCGCGTGAAGCTCGGCAATCGCACGAGCGACGCCACGGTCGGGATCCTCGTGAAACCGTAGGGAGCTCCTGGCCAGCGACGCTCGGGTCAGCTCGCTTCGAAACGGGGTTCCGCGCGGAGGCGGGGTCCTGCACGGCTTGGAATTCACACCAGAGCTCGCCAGGCGTCCGACCTCGCGGCATCATTTCCGCATCGCAGTCCTGCTCGGCACCACGACCCGTGCCGCCTGGAGCCCGAGATGGCAGAACCGACCCGAACGCTGGATTCCGAGCTCGCCGCGCTCGCCGATGATTTCGAGATCATCGGGGAGGTTTCGCGCGGCAGCCATTCGAAGTTCCTGCTCGCCATCCAGCGTGCCGCGTCGGGCAAGCGGCGCGACGACCAGCGGCGCGTCCTGATCGAGATCGCGCGGCCCCCCGAGGGCGACGAGGCGCACGCGCTCGAGCAGCTCGCGTCGGACGTCAACCTGCTCAGCACCCTGCGACACCGGCGGCTGATCCCGGTGCTCGAGGGCCGGTGGATCGGCGAGGAGGCGCTCGCCGTCGTTCGCGAGTACGTGGACGATCCCACCGTGGACGACCTGCTCGCGCGTGGCGAGCCGTTCACGAACACGCGCACCGCGGCGATCCTGCGCGAGGTGCACGGCCTGCTCCAGTGGGCGCGCGAGCAGAACGTCGTGCACCGCTGCGTCGCGACGGATCGCGTCTTCCTCGAGCCGATGAGCGATCGCGTGCGCGTCGCGTTCGAGGCGGGTGCCCTCTCGCGCGTGCGCGCGATCGATCCCGTCACGGACGACGTCCGCACCGTGGTGCATCTCGCGATGTCGATGCTCGTCGGCCGGCGGCCCGCCGAGGAGACCGAGGGGAAGACGTTCGCCGAGCTGCGTCCCGATCTCCCCGATCGCCTGCACGAGGAAACGGAGCGCCTCCTCGCCGAGCCGTCGTCGGATTCGGAGCTCACGCTCTACCTGGCGCTCATCGGGATGGCCGATCCGGTGGCCGAGGGCGAGACGGAGCGCGATCGCATCCGCGCCGAGATCCTCGAGGAGCAGCGCGTCGAGCACGAGAAGCTGAAGGCAGAGCGGGCCGACATCCGGCGCATCGCCGAAGAGGAGCGGCGCCGGCTGGCGGAGGAGGGCGAGGAGCTGCGCGTCGCGTTCGCGAAGGAGAAGGAGCGGCTCGAGCGCGAGTTCGCCGACGCGCAGCGTCAGATCGACGAGGAGCGCGCCGAGATGCGTCGCACGCTCGCGGCCGAGCGCGCCGAGCTCGCGGCGAAGCGCGATGCGCTCGAGCGGGAGCTCGCCGAGCGGGTCGCGCAGATGGAGCGCGCCGTCGCGGCGGATCGCGCGAACATCGACGCGCTGCGCGTCAGCATCCGCATGGCGGGCGAGGCGGAGCTCGAGCGCAAGCGCGCCGCCGCGCTCGAGGAGCTCGACGACTCGGACATCCGGCTCGACACGGGCCGCTACGCGACTCCGGCGTTCATCGCGCCGAAGCTCGCGCCCTTCCCCGCCATCTCCTTCCGGCGCGGCGATCCGTTCGCCAAGGAAGGCGCGATCGAGGAGCCGGTCGTGCCGGAGGAGCCGCATCTCGTCGTCAAGGTGGTGCGCAAGCTTCGGAAGCCGCGCCGTGGCCCGAGCCGGTGGCCGAAGTGGGCGACGCGCGGCGGTGTCGCGGCGGCGATCCTCCTCGCCGCCGCGGCGGCCGTCGCCGTCGGCACGGGATCTCGCGGCTTCGCCGATCCGCTCGGCGTGTTCGCCCGCGCGTCCGATACTCTGCGCGGCGCGAGCGCGCGCTCCGCGCCGGCGACGAGGCCCGGGGCGAATACGCCTGCGACACCGAGCCCCGCGCCGACGTACACGACGTCCACCGGCACCGTCGGCGCGCAGGCGTCGGCCGACAGCGTCGCCGCCGATTCCGCGTCGCGCGCCGAGTCGCTCGCCGTCGTCGCTCGGCTCGACTCGGTTCGCCGCGTGCGGCGTGATTCGATCCGCCGCGCGCAGGCCGCGCTCACGGCGACGCAGGGCGATTCCGCGCGTGCGCGGCCCGCCGCGGCGCAGTCGAACCGCCGCGCGCGCTCCGAGCGGCTGGACATCATCGACCTGATGCAGCTCCGCGATTCGCTCGCCGGCGCGCCGGAGGGCGGGGGCAGCACGACGCCGCCCTGATCGCGCCGCGCCGGCGATCAACGCGCGCGACGCTACGGATTCGGCAGGACGACCAGCGTCTTCCGATCGAGCGGCAGCGTGACCTTCACCGACCCGCCCGGCGCGGCGCCGAGCACGCCGCTGCCGACCGTGTAGCCGGAGAGCAGCCGCGCCACGAGCGCCACGTCGCCGCGGCGCGCGAGGTCGCCGGGAAGCGTCAACGTTTCCGTTCGTCCCGAGAACACCGTGCCGAGCTTCCGCGCGCCGGTGCCACGCGAGACGGCGAAGACGTCCGCCTGCTCGAGGCTCTGGTTCTCGAACTGGATCGAGACGGACTCCGGGCCGGCGGCGGCCATGGTGCGTGCACAGGCGCCGAGTGAGAGCGCTCCGGCGAGCGCGAGAAGAGTGGCGCCGCGGCGCGCGGCGAGCCGAGCGGTCATGCCGACCTCGCAGGATCTGAAGACGTCCAGCGCGCCCGCGCTCCGCGCCGGACGTCGCGCCCGGCGCGCGGGCGTGCCCGATCGGAGGGGCAACCGCGGTGCCAGACGGCGCGTGAGTCGTCGGAGAGAGGAAGCTCGTGCGCGCAGAGGTCCGGACCGGACGCCTCGAGGCCCCTCACGGCCGCGGTTGCTCCCGGCGTTGCACGCGCCGAACATTCCCAGCTCACGATGATCGTCGCGGACGCGATCGGTGCGCCATCCCGTCCGCCGCCACGGAGGAGTCGATGGATGTGAATCAGGGAGCGTGGCGCCCGCGGGTTGCGGGCGCCCTGCTCCTCGTCTGCCTGTGCGCCCTCGCGCCAGCCGCTTCGGCGCAGCTGGTGTCCGGCACCGTGCGCGACAGCGCCAGCCAACTGCCGCTGGCCGGCACGAAGGTGCTCGTGCTCGACGCGGCGGGCCGCGCCGCCGCCCAGGGCGCCACGGACCAGCAGGGTCGCTTCCGCCTCTCGCCGTGGGGGGTGCGCTCGGGCCGCCGCGCCACGCCCGGCACGCTGCGCCTGCGCGTCCTCCGGATCGGCTTCCGGCCGAAGGAAGTGCCCATCTCGCGCGCCGACGCCGGCCGCGAGATCGACGTCGGGCTCACCTCGTTCCCCATCGTGCTCGAGGAGGTGCAGGTCATGGCGGTGACCTGCCCCAAGCGCGCCGATCGCGCCACCGCCCTCGCCGTGCTGCAGGAGGCGCGTCTCGCGCTCTATGCGTCCGTGCTGGCGCGCTCGCAGAGCAGCGCGTCGATGACGCGGCTGCTGTACGACCGGCGCATCGACCCGATCAGCGGGCGCACGCTCAGCCAGCACGTGCGCAAGCAGGTCACGACCGGACGCAGCGAGCCGTTCAGCGCGACGCGCATCGCGTCGTCGTTCGGCCGCGACGGATTCGTCACCGACAGCGCGGGCGACCACACCTATCTCGGCCCCGACGCCGAGTCGCTGCTCGACGACAGCTTCATCCACGAGAACTGCTTCAAGATCAACCCGCCCGACCGCGCGCGTCCGCAGCAGGTCGCGCTCGGCTTCGAGCCGGTGGATCACGAGGACGGCAGTCTCGATCTCGTCGGCACGCTGTGGGTGGACACGCTCACGCGCGTCGTGAAGGATCTCACCTTCCGATACGTCGGACTCGATCGGACGACGAGCGCGCTCGTGCCCGAAGGGCGGCTCTCCTTTCGCGAGCTTCCGAACGGCGTCGTGATCGTCGACCGATGGTCGCTCCGGCTGCTCGGAGGAAACGCGCGGGAGGAGGGGGCCGTTCCCGAGATCGGCGGCGAGATCGCGCGCGCGAGCTGGCCCGACGGCTCGAGCTGGAGCGCGCCACTCGGCACGCTCCGCCTGCACGCGGTGGATCGGCAGGGTCGTCCCGCGGCGGAGAGCGCGGTGCGTCTCGTCGGGACCGACTACGCCGCCGACATCGACTCCGGCGCGACCGTGACGCTGAGCGACCTGCTTCCCGGCCCGTACACCGCGTCGGTGTACGACGCGCGCCTCGCCGTGCTGGGTCTCCAGTCCGCGAGCACCTTCCGGTTCACCGCCGAGCGCGACTCGACGAAGGAAGCGCTCCTCCAGGTGGAGACCGCCGACGAGATCGCGCGCCGCCGCTGCGGCCAGGAGCTTCCCGCGCCGGGCAAGGCCTGGCTGCTCGGCCGCGTCGTCACGCCCGATGGGCGGCCCGTGCGCGAAGCACGCTGGTCGATCCGCGATCAGGCGGGCGTGAGCCTCGTCGACGACGGCCGCGTCGACGACGACGGCTGGTTCCAGTGGTGCCAGCTCCCGGTCAACACGCGCGTCGCGATCGACGTCTGGCGCGACGACCGCCGCGTCAACGAGAGCCGCATCGTGATGGACCGGCTGACGACGCTGCATTTCGTGCTGCCGCAGTGACGGTCGGGGACGAGAGCGTGTGTGAGTGTGTGAGTGTGTGAGTGTGTGAGTGTGTGAGTGTGTGAGTGGGTGGGTGGGTGGGTGTGTGGGTGTGTGGGCGTGTGGGTGTGTGGGTGTGTGGGCGACGGCCTCGGGATGCTTTTGCGTTCCGAGGTCGTGTCACATCACGCACGACTCCCCACCCTCACGCCTCTCTTGGCGGGGCTCAACTGCCTCTGACGCGGATCGAGCGGATGACAGCACGGATGGGGCGGATCGCTCCTCTCGGGGTCGCGCTCAATGCGTCGGCGCACCATCCCTCGCCGTCCGGGGCCCCGAAGTCATTGCTTTGTTGGGTGCGAGGTCGAGGTCCCTGCGCGAGAGGCAGCTTTCCTCTCCATCCACACCCCAAGAATCTGTGTTTCTATTGCCGGGGCGCCGAGATCGGTGCGCGAGCGACAGTGCTCTTTCGGGCCGGTGGTACGAGCGTCCAAGCCAGGAGTGGAGATCCGCCTGATCCGTGCAGTCATCCGCCTGATCCGCATGAAGCAGTTGCAGTTCGGCCCTGGCGCAGAGCACCGTCGTCGATCGTTACCCGCTCCCGAGTACCCCCTACCCGCTACCACCTACTCGCAGTTGCCGTTCATCGAGCCCGCCCCTCACACATAACTCAACCCCCCACCCACCACCCGCGCCGGCGGCGCGAGCCGATGGCGTTCGCTCTTCCCCGGCTCGAACAGGTGCACGACGTCGATGCCGAGCGACACGAGGACGTCGGAGATGAGCCGCCGATGGCAGCGCCACCACACGACTTCGGCACACATGATCGCCGTGCGAAGGCCGCCGGCGAGCACGAGCAGCTCGAACAGCCCCTCGGCGAATTCCTCGGTCTCGACGTAGTCGGCGTACGCGCGGAAGGCGGGGTGTCGCCAGCCGACGTTCAGCGAGTCGGCGCTCGGCCGGCGGCGTCCGCCCAGCGCGCCGATCCAGCGGTAGGCGATGCCGCGTTCGCCGAGCTCCCGCTCGAGCTGCGCCGAGTCGAATTGCGGGTAGCGACGCGAGCCGGGCAGCCGCCGCACGTCGACGACGAGCTCGATGCTCGCATCCCCGAGGGTCGCGACGAAGTCGTCGAGGGTGCGCGTCGAGTGGCCGATCGTCCACACGGTCGTCTCGGCGGCGCTCGCCTCTGGCACGGAACGCTTCACTCCCGAAGTGTACTCATTGATGAGGCGGCGGTTAGATTTTGAGCTGCCGGTTCCCACGCCACGATGCCGATGCTCATCGCGCTGCTCCTCCTCGTCCTCCAGTCGCTCGTTCCGCAGCCCGCGGCGTCAGTCGCCGCGACGGGCTCGCGCGCGACTGTGGTCGTGGCGAGCGCGGCGCTTGCGACGAGCGACGCACTGCCGGATCGTACCGCCGAGCGCTCCGTGCGCGATCAGGAACCGCGTCACGCCTCGGTGTGGCTGCGCGCGCCGAACGCTCTCGCGCCGATAGCGCCGTCGCGCCTGGCGAGCACGCCGCCCACGCTGCCGCCGCTCGACGCGAGCGCCGCGCGGCTTTCCGCCGAGGCGGCGTTCGCGGCGAGCGTCCGTGTGCGCACGCTCGACGATTCGCACGAGGTCAGCGGGCGCGGTGCGCTCCTGCCCTACTACCCGACCGCGCCTCCCCTCCAGGGCTGAGCGCTCGTCGCCGCGCGACCTGGTCGCTCGCGGCGCGAGAGCCTGCCGATGTCCACGCCGGCGCGTCCGCGCCGGTCCACCACGACACCTCCGGATGCAGCCATCCCCGCGGCGCGCAGCGCGCGGGGGACGCTCGCATCCGCACTGGAGACTCTCATGCCTCTTCACGCGAGACCACTTCCGACCAACGCGAAGTCCACGCTCGACGCGCTCGTCGATCCCACGTCGCGCGCCGAGCTCGACACGCCGGCGGATCACACGACCGCGGCGCACGAGCGTACCACCGGCGCCCCGCCGCGCGGCACCGTGCTGCACGATACCCGCGAGCCCACGCGCATGCACGTCGCACCCGAGTCGAGCGACGAGCCGTGGTACCGCACCGAGCGCTGGCTCGTCGTGCAGCTCCTCGCGCTCGTGCCGATCGTCGGTGCGATGCTCATGCCAGCGACGTATCGCATCGTGCTGTTCGCCATCGGCGGCGCACTCGTGGCGGCGGGCACCGTGATGCTGCTGCGGCACACGCCGGCGCCGTCCCGTCCCGCGCCGCGCGGGGAGTAGTCACCTCGCGCCGGCGTGCCCCGATCGCCGCTCCGCAACCAGCGGAGCGGCGATCGGCGCATCGGCTCAATGGTGCGGCATGGGGTGCCGCACGAGATCCCCCACGAGGATCGCCGCGGGATAGAACACCTCTTCCTCGCTCTTCGCGTGCACCGCGAGCTTCTCGGCGAGGTGCGCGACGGAGGCGTTGCCCGCGGCGCGCGCGACCTCCCCCAGCTTCACGGTCGCGGCGTGAATCGCGACGTGCTCCTGGAGCATGCGCGGCAACTCGGCGCGGAGCGAATCGGTCATCGGCAGCACGGCGCGCATCCCGGGCGTGCGCTCCCCGCGCGCCAGCGGCGCGAGCAGCGAGAGGGGCGGCAGCGCGATCTGCTCCTCGCGCACGAAGTGCGGGTGCAGCACGGCGGCGAGCTCGCTCGCGGCCGCACCGACGGCGCCCGGCAGCTTCGTCGCCGCCACGAGCTCCTCGTGGATCTCCTGATGCTCGGCGCGGATCGACGCCGGAATCGCGAGCGGCGCACTCGGCGCCGGGTGCGACTCGGCGTGCGCGTGCTCCTGCGCGCGCGCTCGTCTCGATCCGAGGAGGAGCATCGCCATCGCGGCGAGCACCGCCGCGTCTCGCAGATCGTGGGAATCCCGCACGTCACACCTCCGGTTGAACGTCAGTCGACTCGTCGTGCGTCGAGTGCGGCCGCCGGAAGGGGAGCCCGCTCGCCCTCCGGCAGCATGAGGTCCCGCAGGAAGAAGGCCGACAGCTCCGCGCGCCCGCCCAGCCCCGACTTGTCGTAGACCACGCCGGCGTGCTGGCGCACCGTGCGCTCGCTTCGATCCGTGAACGCGGCGATCTGCTTGTGACCGTATCCCTTGAGGACCAGCAGCGCGACCTCGCGCTCGGTCGGCGTGAGCCGCCATTCGGTGAACTGCGCGTCGATCGCGCGCCCGAGCCCCGCGAGCGCGTGCTGGGCATTCGCGCGCCAGCGTTCGCGCTCCGCCGACTCGCTCTCGAGCGATACCCTGAGCGCCGCCGCCGCGTGCGCGGCGCGCCACCAGCCGAGCCAGAGCGTCGTCGCCATCACGAGCGCGCCCGCGATCATCAGCGTCTCGAACACGACATGGAAAGAGAGCCACGTCGCAGGATGGTCCATGACGAGGTCCGCCGTGCCGCCGACGATGATCGACAGCAGCGCGACCGTCAGGAGGGCCAGCAGCCGCCCGTCCAGCCCATCCGTCGTTTGACGGATGTCGTCGGATTCGCCGGACGCTCCGTCCAATGTCGGATACCGCGCCGCGCGCGCTGCGCCGATCGTGCTCCCGTACCCATTCGCGGAGACGTCCATGTTCGGCATGCCGCTGCACCCCCTGATCGTGCACTTCCCGATCGTCCTCACCTTCCTGCTTCCAATCTCCATCGCCGGGGCCCTGTGGGCTGTCAGGAAAGGCACCACGCCGCGTAAGGGATGGGCCGTCCCCGTCGTCGTCGCCGCCGCGCTCACGGTGAGCGCGTTCGTCGCCAGCCGCACGGGTGAAGCGGAGGAGGAGCGCGTCGAGCGCGTCGTCACCGAGCGCGCCATCGAGACGCATGAAGAGGCCGCCGAGCGGTTCGTCGTCCTCTCCGGCGTCCTGCTCGTCGTCTCGCTCGCCGGCTTCCTGCCGCGCACCGTCGGCCAGGCGGCGCGCCTCGTCACGACGGCCGGCGCGCTCGGGCTCATCGTCGCGGGCGTGCAGGTCGGTCACAGCGGCGGCACGCTGGTCTACCGCGAGGGCGCAGCGAGTGCGTACACCAACGCGGCGACCCCGGACAGCTCGCAACCCGCCTCGGCCGCTCCGCGTGAGATCTCGCGCGTGCCGGACGATCACTCCGGCGACGACTGAGGCATCGCGATGCTCACCCTGCGTGATCGCTCCGCTCGCTTCGTCGCGCGGCTCGCGCGTCATTGCGATGCGTTCGCCGGCGGCAGCGTCGGGATCATCACGTGCGCGTACGGCGTGCCCCGCCACATCACGTACGGCCCGCCGCTCTTCGGATCCGTGGAGAATCCCTCGAGATCGCGCGCATCGGGGAACACCATCATGATGTGCGGCGTCCCCTCGCCGACCCATTCGTTCGCCGGCGTCGGCGCCTTCGCGTACGGGTCGACGTTGCTCACCGGGAAGTCGCCCTGGAGCATGTAGCCGATGCCGATCGTCGTCACCTTCGGCGCGCGATGGTGCATCCACGCGTCGATCGTCTCGCGCCACGGCGCGTCGAGGCACATCGGGCTGTCGAACGGCAGATCCGGCATGTCGGGCATGCACACCCAGTCGCTCGTTCCCGCGCGGAGCACTCGACCGTCGAGCGCGACCACGGTCGCGCCGGCGGCGAGGGATGCCGGCGCGGCGCTGAGCGCGTTGGCGACCATGGCGTCGTCGCCCGAGGTCGCCGGCCGGGTCGTCTCGCCGGCCGCGTGAGCGCTCTGCGCGCCGGCGAACGTGGCGAAGGAGAGCAGGAAGGCACTCGAGGAGAGAAGAACCGTTCGCATCCGACACCTCCAAATTGAGTGTGAGGCCGCCTCCGAGCCGCCGCCCGCTCGCCGCGCACGACGCGCCCGGCGACGGTCCGACTAGACCGGTCGGTCTAGCGAGGGTGAAAAAAAGAGGTCATTGTGCCTTGGCGCCGAGAAAGCAGAAGTCGAGCACGGCGTCGAGCGGGCGCCGGCCGCGCAGGAGCCGCGACCGCAGCGCCGCTCCCTCCCACGCGTTCACGATCATCTGGGCCGTGAGCCGGGTGTCGCACGACGCCGGGAGCTCGCCGCGCGCGCGCGCTTCCACCAGACAGCGGGCGACGCCGTTCTCGATCTCCCGCAAGCATCCCTCGATCTTCTTCCGGAACGACTCGTTGGCCCCGGACAGCTCCTGGCCGAGCGCGCCGAGGAAGCAGCCGAGGTACCCCTCCTGCTCGTAGGAGCGGCGCACCTCGGCGAAGAAGTTGCGGATGCGGTCGAGCGGCGGTGTCGTCTGGTCCGCCATGGCGTGCTGGAGCAGCTGCCGCGCGCCGGCCTGATACAGGTCGATCACCGCGAGGCCGAACTCCTCCTTGGACTCGAAGTGGTGATAGAACGACCCCTTGGGGATCCGCGTCTCGCTGAGCAGCTCCTGCACGCCGATCGCGTGGTAGCCGCGCTCGAGCATGAGGCGCAGCCCCGCCTCGAGCAGCCGCTGCTTCGTCGCGTGGACGGCGGCGGGCGCCGCTTCCAGACCGATCGGTCTATTCATGGCGCCATCATGCGCGCTCCCGACGGAACTGTCAAGGCGCCCGCCGGCTATGTTGAGAATGACCGGGGTCAGCGCAGGGAGGTGACGATGAGATCCAGCAGCAACAGTCCCGGCGGCACGGGGCAGCTCTTCCCCGATGCCACGCTCGCCACGGCCGACGGCGGCCGGATCGCCCTCGGCGACTTCAAGCCCGAATGGGATCTCGTCATGCTCATGCTCGGCGCGGACGACGCGCTCGCGCCCGAGCTCGTGCACGTGCTCGACGCGCTCGGCGAGGGCCGTGCCGCCGTGGAAGCCGAGGACGGCAAGGTGCTCGCCGTGTACGCGGGGGAGCGACCGCCGGCCGGTTGGCGCGGGCCCTTCCCGCTCCTGCTCGACGCCGGCGGCGCGCTGCACCGGCGCGTCGGCGCGACCGACGACGCGGACCGCCCCGCGCCGGCGCTCTTCGTCACCGACCATTTCCGCGAGATCTACGCGGCGCTCCGACCCGGCGAGCACGGGTGGCCGGCGAGCGCCGGCGACGTCGTCGACTGGCTCGTCTTCGTCAACATCCAGTGCCCCGAGTGCAACGCGCCCGAGTGCGACTGGTGAGCGCACACGGCGTGCGCATCTCGCCGGCCGGCGTTATATTGCGAACCATGACGATCACGCTGCGCCCGGCGACGCGCATCCAGCGCTGGTGGTGGCTCTCGACCTGAGCGGCCACCAGCTTCGTCGTGCACATCGTGAACGAACGGCGGGCCGCTCCCTCGGAGCAGCCCGCCGTCTTCGCGTCTGACCGGCAACGTTCCGGTCGCCGCGGTCGGATGGAGCGGCTCTCGACACGGCCGCATCCCTGCCCTCCACCCTCCATCCGGTTCCGACATGTCCACCATCGACTCCTCGCTCGCGCTCGCGTCGCACGACACCGACTCCGCCGCTGCGCCGGCTGTTCCGCCACGCGAGATCGTCCTCACCGGCGACCGGCCGACCGGCCCCCTCCACCTCGGCCACTACGCCGGCTCGCTGCGCAATCGGGTGCGGCTCCAGCACGAGCACGATCAGACGATCCTCGTCGCCGATCTCCAGGCGCTCACCGACGGCGCCGGCCGCGCGGCCGACGTCCGGCGCAACGTGCGCGAGCTCGTGCTCGACTATCTCGCCGTCGGCATCGATCCGAAGCGCACCGTGATCGCCCTCCAGTCGGAGATTCCCGAGCTGGCCGAGCTCACGGTGCTGTATCTCAATCTCGTCACCGTCGCGCGCCTCGAGCGGAACCCGACCGTGAAGACGGAGATCGAGCAGCGCGGCTTCGTCCGCGACATCCCCGCTGGCTTCCTCACCTATCCCGTGGGCCAGGCAGCGGACATCACGGGCGCGCGCGCGACGCTCGTGCCCGTCGGCGACGACCAGCTGCCGATGATCGAGCAGACCAACGAGATCGTCCGCCGCCTCGCGCAGCTCGCCGGCCGCGACGTGCTCCCGGAGTGCCGCGCGCTGCTCTCGAACACGCCGCGACTCCCCGGCGTCGACGGACGCAAGGCGAGCAAGTCGCTCGGCAATGCGATCCCGCTCTCCGCCACGCCGGACGAGATCCGCGCCAAGGTCCGCGCGATGTACACCGATCCCAGCCACCTGCGCGCCGAGGATCCGGGGCGCGTCGAGGGGAACGTCGCCTTCGCGCATCTCCGCGCCTTCGATCCCGACCAGGAGGGCGTCGCCGACCTCGAGGCGCGCTACCGCCGCGGCGGTGTGGGCGACGCCTCCGTCAAGGCGCGGCTCGAGGAGGTGCTCCAGGCACTGATCGCCCCGATCCGGGAGCGCCGCGCCGAGCTGGCGCTCGACATGGCACTGATCGAGGACCTCCTCCACGGCGGGAGCGCCCAGACCAGATGGATGGCCGCCGACGTGCTCGGCGAGGTTCGGAGCGTCTTCGCGCTCTCCTGACTGGGCGGGCAGCGGGCGCGGTACCGGAGGCATCGAGGCACAACGACTTCTATGCGGATCGAGCGGATGATGCGGATCGCTCCGCGTGGCGCGAGGGCGCGTCGATGCAGACCCATGAGCAAATGCTTTTGTGGTCTGGGCGGACAGTCTCTCGCGCCAGGAGGAACCATCCGCCCGATCCGCCCGATCCGCTCGATCCGTATGAGCTGTTGTTGAGCCGTCCCACGCTCGTGCGCTTCGGTACGCTCGGCGAGCTCACGCTCGGCAGCTCGTCCGCGACCGCGGACCGGCCTCTCCGCTGGATGCGGCACCGCAATGGCTGTGCCCGCTGACGTATCCTCTGCCCCAACGGTTCGTCCCGGTACGTCGATCGTGATCGTCGAGACAGGACCCGGTGGAGAGGGCGCGAGCCATGATTGAACCGGACGAGGAGTACGAGAAGCGGAGCGAGGCCGCGCGGGGCGGCCTCCATCGTGAACACGTCGCGGCGCTCATTCGCCTCGCCACCGTCGAGCAGGAGCGCGGCCGGTCCGCCGAAGCCGAGCGGCTCCTCGCCGAGGCGATCGGCGTCGCCGAGGAGCATCTCGGCGCCGACGACCCCTCGCTCGGCGTCGCGCTGAGCCAACTGAGCCGGCTGCACATCAGGCGCTCGGACTTCACGGGCGCCGAGCCGCTCCTCGCGCGCCTGCTCCAGATCGCGCGCAAGAAGGGCGACAACCATCCCGACGTCGCGACGGCGCTCGCCGGCCTCGCCGCCGCCAAGCATGGGCTTCGAAACGACATCGCGGCGGAGGTCATGTACCGCCACGCGCTCCGGATCCGCGAAGCAGCCCTCGCACCGAACCACATGGCGATCGTCGTCACCCTCGAGCAGCTCTCCGAGACCTGCGCCGCCCGCGGGAACGTCGCGGAAGCGATCGAGCTCCTTCGCCGTGCGCTCGGCAAGCGCGAGACCGCGCTGGGCGCCGACCACGCGAGCGTGACCGCGCTGCGCACGCGCATCGCCGATCTCGAGCGCCGCGCCGCGCCCGCGATCGTGCCGTCGACCACGACCGCGACGCCCGCCGCGCCTCGGCCGCCGCGGCTGCCCACGCCGTCGTGGCTGGCGTCCGTGCCGTCGTCGCCGAAGACCGATGCGACGCCGTCTCCGTCGAGCACCGAATCGATCGAGACGTCCGACGATGCGCCGCTGTCCTGGCCCACGAGATCGCCGGAAGACGCGGCCCGCGCCGAGCAGTTCGTGACGCTCCCGCCGTCGAGGAGACGGGCGCCACGCTACGCGACCGTCGGCGCCGCGCTGGTCGTGCTGGCGATCGCCGGCTACGGCTTCGGCACGCGCGTCGCGAGCGACCGCGGAAAGGGAGGAGTGACGAACGAGGACGCGAGCGGCGATTTCGTCGCATCGGCGCCGTCTGGGAGACTCGAAGGGAGTGCCGGTGCCCCGTCGGTCGTCGCGACGGCGCGCGTCGAGTCCACGTCGGTCGCGAGCCCGAGCGCGGCGTCCACGGAGGGCACGGACGTCACGCCGCCGAAGCCGAAGAGCGAGCCGGTGGCCGAGGCGCCTGCCCCGCCGGCGCCGCCGGCGCTCCGCGCGGTGTCGCTGTCCAAGACGGCGATGTCGAACCTCGACTCGGTGATCACGACCTCGTCGAAGCTGGCGCGCACGCGCGAGCCGCAGCTCGTCGCTACCGGCGGCGCGCTCGACGTGTCCGGGCTCGGCGACGCGGGGAGCGTGACGCCGCCCGTGCTCATCGGCGCCGCACCGACCCCCCGGTTCCCCGACGAGCTCCGCGCGCACCCGATCGAGGGCGAGGTGATCGTGCAGTTCCGCGTCACCGAGAAGGGTCGCGTGGACCTGGCGAGCATGCAGGTGCTGCAGTCGCCGCACGAGCTGTTCACCGAAGCGGTGCGGGGGATCCTGCCGAAGTTCCGCTTCGAGCCGGCGCACGCGGGGCTCGACGCGAAGCCGCAGGCGGCGTGGGTGCAGTTCCGCACGAGGTTCACGGCGAAGAACTGAGGCTCCGGGCCGGGCTGGCCGCTCCCTCCGCGTAAGATCGCGTTGCGCGAGGAGCCGGCCCGGGCGGCGGGCGTCTCCTTGCGCGCCCACCCGCGGCGCCGGAGCTTTCTGCACCGAGAACGCCGGCAGCCGTCGCATCCTGCCGCCGGCGGGCAGGGCTCGGGCAGAACCCGGAGCACTCGATGTCCCGCGCCGCCGCGATCGACGCGATGCAGCAGGTCAGGTTCGGTGCGCTGTTCTCCACCGACTGGTTCGTCGGGCCGACGCGGGTGGAGAAGGTCATGCCGCGACGGTGGGAGGCCTTCCACGAGCGGCTCCTCGATCGCGCGTCGCGCGACGAGCCTGGCGGAACCTTCGACGTGCCGCGCATCCGGGACATGACCCCCGAGCGGTTCCGCGACGAGTACTTCGTCACGGGAAAGCCCGTCGTCCTCGAGGGCGCCGCCGCCGATTGGCCCGCGATCAAGAAGTGGTCGCCCGAGTATCTGCTCCAGCGGTGCGGTCAGGACGAGATCGCCGTGCTCGACGCGCACCGCTGGCGCGTGAACGCGACCGGCGCCACGGAGGCCGTCTCGACCTCCGAGCAGGTCATGAGCATCTCGGCGCTGCTCGAGAACATGAAGGCCGGCGGCGGATGGTACGGCGCCTTCCTCGAGATCCTCGACAAGTACGCCGACCTGCGGGCCGATCTCGACTTCTCGTTCATCCAGCGCTACGGGCAGGCGAGCAAGCACCTGCCCTGGCACCGGAACGTCATCGCGAAGATGTACGTCGGTGGGCCGGGGACGTCGACGTCGCTCCACTGTGCGGGCGTGAGCAACCTGTACGTGCAGGCGTACGGCCGGAAGAAGTGGGTGCTCATCCAGCCGGAGTTCACGCCGTTCATGTACCCTGCCCTGTCGAACGGCCTGAACTGGCAGTCGCGCGTCGACTTCCGCGATCCCGACTACGCCGCCTGTCCGCTGTACCGCTACGTCGACCGCTACGAGACCGTCCTCGAGCCGGGCGACGTCCTGTGGAACCCGCCCTTCGTGTGGCACGGCGTGATGAACGTGACGCAGTCGATCGCCGTGAGCCTCTGGTGGATGAACGTGACGCGCGCGTTCAGCAGCAACGCGCTCTTCGCGTTCCTCACCCTGTGCGGCCGCCCGAACCCGATCGCGATGCAGCTCGGGATCAGCCGCGCGCGGGAGTCGACGTCGCACTTCGCGGTGCACCTCAACAAGTGACCCTCCGTCATTCCGAGCGAAGGGCCGAAGGCCCGCAGTCGAGGAATCACGAGCGTCTCGATAGGGGGGCCACTCTTTCGGGAGGATCGCGATTCCTCGACTCGCTCCGCTCGCTCGGAATGACAGGTGAGACGCTGCGCTCGCTCGGAATGACGACAGCCCGCCGCGATGACCGCGCCGGCTGACGCGAAGCCTCGGCTGGTCGTGAGCCTGCCGAACGGGCTCACGCAGGAGTTCCTGCTCACGGCGGCGAGCACGACGATCGGGCGCTACGGGGCCTGCGACGTCGTGCTCGACGACGACACGGTCTCGCGCACCCACGCGCGGATCGAGCGCACCGACCGCGGCTTCGTGCTCGCCGACCTCGGCTCCTCGAACGGCGTCCGCGTCAACGGCGAGCGCACCACCGAGCGCGTGCTCGTCGCCGGCGACGTCATCCACGTCGGCGACAGCGTGCTTCGCTTCGAGGAGAGCGGCGACGCGGACGCCCCGCGCGCGACGCGGCGCGTGCGCGCCACGCTCCTGGACGTGGCGATGCCGGCGCTCGACGACGCCACGGGGCCCCGGCTCGCCGTCAGCACGCCCGAGCGAACGTGGGAAGTCCCCCTCCACGACCGGCTCACCATCGGCCGGGAGCCGGACAACGACGTGATGCTCGACGAGCCCAGGGTCTCGCGCTACCACGCCGTCGTCGAGCGGCGCGACGCCGTCTGCACCGTGCGGGACCTGAACAGCAGCAACGGCACCTGGGTCGGCGGCGCGCGCGTCGCACGCAGCGTGGTGCACGACGGCGAGAGCTTCCGGATCGGATCGGCGTCGTTCGTCCTCAAGCTCGGCGGCGTCGCGACGGCGGAGTTCGACGTACGCGGCATGCACGGCGCGCGGCGGCCCGTCGTCGTCGTGCCGGGCTTCGCGGGATCGAACCTCTGGCGCGGCGGCGAGCAGGTCTGGCCGTCGCTCCGGCTCCTCGGCCATCCCGAGCTGCTGCGCGTCGAGCGCCCGCTCGAGCCGCGCGGCATCCTCAAGCAGGTCGTCGTCGTGCCGGGACTGCTGAAGCTCGATCAGTACAGCGTCCTCACCGACTGGCTGTGCCGGTCGCTCGGCTACGAGGTCGGGCGCGACCTCCTCGAGTTCGCGTACGACTTCCGCCAGGACAACCGGCGCTCGGCGATGGAGCTCGCCGCGGCGATCGACGGGTGGAACCAATCCGCGCCGATCACGATCGTCGCGCACAGCATGGGCTGCCTGATCGCCCGCTACTACATCGAGCGACTCGGCGGCAAGCGCAACGTCGAGCGCGTCGTGCTGCTCGGCGGGCCGCACGCCGGCACGCCGTATTCGTTCGCCACGCTGCTGACCGGACCGAAGCTGCTGCCCGTCGGGAAGCCGAGCGCGGGATTGCGCGAGCAGCTCGCGAGCTTCCCATCGTGGTACCAGATCCTGCCGACGTACCCATGCGTGTCCGACGGGGACGCGCCGCTCGACGTGCTCGCCGACGACTCCTGGCTCCCGGAGCGCCACCGTCCGCTGCTGCACGGCGCGCAGCGATTCCGGCAGGAGCTCGGCGCGCACTCCAGCGTGCCCGCCGTCTGCATCTTCGGCTATGGCGTGAAGACGATCGCCGGCGCGAGCGTCGAACGCTCGGCGAGCGGCGAGGTCGACAGGGCCACCTATCGCTTCACCGACGGCGGCGACGGCATGATCCCGCAGCAGAGCGCCATCCTCGCCGGCGCCGAGATCCACCCCGTGCGGCAGCAGCACGGATCGCTGTACGTCGACGAGGACGTGCGCATGCGGCTCGAGCTCGAGCTGACGCGCGCGAAGGCCGGCGCCTAGGGCGCGCTGAAACCTTTCCCGGGCGCGGGTGCGTCGTGTCGCCGGACCGAATGGTCGCTCGAACGGGACGGGCGCGATTCCTCGACTCGCTTCGCTCGCTCGGAATGACAGTCAGTGGGCTTCGCTCGCTCGGAATGACAGCCTCGTCATTCCGAGCGGAGGGCCGAAGGCCCGCAGTCGAGGAATCGCTCATAGCGAACGAGGGGTGGAACTTCCGACATGCCGCGCCTCCTTTACCCGTTTCTCGCCTACCGCTCGGTCATCGTCCCCTTTCTCCTCGTCAGCGCGGTCGCCGTGCCCGCCTGGCTGGTGATCCGGCTGGCTCGCCGCCGCACGTCCGCACAGCGCCCGACGTTCCTGCGCGAAATGCTGCTCGTGGCCTTCGTCCTGTATCTCTCGGGTCTCGCCGCCGCGACGCTCGCCCCGGAGCGCGGGGCGCGGGCCCGCGCGCGCCACGACGCCACCGGCGGCCTCGTGCTTCGCCCCGACGCGTCGACGCTGGTCTGTCCCTCCTCGACGCCGGACGCGCGCCCGAACGACCGCTTCTTCTGCGGCTACAACGCGAAGGGGAACGTGCTGCTCTTCTTCCCGCTCGGCGTTCTGCTCGCGCTGCTCTGGCCACGACTCCGCGTCGTGCGCGGCATGCTGATCGCGCTCGCGCTGTCCGTGAGCATCGAGGTGATTCAGTACGTCTCGAGCGCGTGGGGGAGCTATCGGATGGCGGACGTCAACGACGTCATCCTGAACGTCATCGGAGCGAGCCTGGGATTGGCGCTCGTGGCGCTGCTGCGACGGCTGTTGCGCGGCGGATCGAGGCCGGTCCGCGCCTGAATCGCGGCCGGCGTGTGCGCGGCTCGTCGCTCGTGATCAGGTGCTGCCGCCCGTCGAGACGCCGAGATCGCGCAGCCGCCGCATCACGCGCTGGTCGTTGGGTCGCTTGACGAGTGCGGCGCGCAAATGCGCGATCGCCTCGTCGCGGTTGCCGGCCTTCAGGTACACGTCGGCCATCGCGACGTCGACCTCGGGAGCATTCGGGAAGAACTCCTGGTTCATCTCGAGCAACCGGAGCGCGTCCGCCGTGCGACCGCGCGCGGCGAGCGTCGCGGCGACGTCGTTGATCGGTCCGTCACGGAAGTCGTAGCGACCGTTCACCATGTCGGCGCGCAGCGTGCGATACGTCGCGATCGCCGAGTCGAGCCCCGATTTGTCGATCGCCTCCGCCATCATCGCCTGCGTCGTCTGCGGCAGCGGCGACCCGTGATGACAGGTCGCGCACGACACCGTGATGCGTGGCGAGTGGCGCTCGGGAAGCGCGGCGAGCACGACGCGATTCAGGCTGTCCGCCATCCGGAGCATGAACCGCGCGGTCTTCTTCGTCTGCTTGTCGTCGGCGGCGGGCTTGAGCCGCTCGCGCGGCCCGGGCGCGCCGGCGGGCGCCGGCTCGGTCACGTGGCAGAAGGTGCAGTTCACCCCGAGCGCCACGGTGAACCCGCGCATGATGCCGAGCAGCGAATCGCGCGGGATGTCCTTCGGGAGAACCTTCAGGTTCTCGAACTTCTCGGGTGGGCCGCCGGGCTGCTGGGCGCGCGCGGTCGCCGGCGCGAGCGCGGCGAGCAGAAGGGCAGACGCGATCAGGGCGGGTGCCGCACCGCCGCAGGTGGAAACACGGTTCATCGCTCGAGAGCTCTCATGGCGGAAGGGTGCGAAGATCGAGCGGGAGCCGGCATTGTCAAGCGATCGGCGCGCTCGACTCGAGGAACGCCAGCAGCTCCGTGGCCGCCGCGTTGCCGGCGCGGTTCGCGCCGATCGTCGAGGCGGACGGACCATAGCCGACGAGGTGGACGCGCGGGTCCTTCGCCACCTGCGTCGCCAGTCTGCCCGTCATGACGATCCCGCCGTCGGGCTCACGCAGGCCGAGCGGCGCGAGGTGGTCGAGCGCACTGCGGAAGCCGGTGCACCAGAGGATGACGTCGGCGCGGAGCACGGTGCCGTCGGGCCAGCGCACTCCCTCGGGGACGATGTCGCTGAACATCGGGAGCCGCTTCAGCACGCCGCGCTCGCGCATCGCCTCGATGCGCGGCGTCACGGGAAGTCCCGTGACCGAGACGACCGACTGCGGCGGCAGGCCGCGTCGCACGCGCTCCTCGACGAGCTTCACCGCGGCGCGCCCCGCCTCCTCGTCGAACGGCCCCGTGCGGAACTCCGGCGGCCGGCGCGTCACCCACGTCGTGCTCGTGACGCGCGAGATCTCGTCGAGGAGCTGGATCGCCGAGATGCCGCCGCCGACGATCACCACGTGGCGGCCCGCGAACTCGCCGGGCGTGCGGTAGTCCTTCGTATGGACCTGGCGGCCACGGAACCGCTCCGCGCCGGGATACGCGGGGATGTACGGGGTCTCCCACGTTCCCGTCGCGTTGACGATGCCGCGCGCGGAGAGGGTCAGGCGGTCCGCCTCGACGACGAGCCGGCCGTCGCGCTCGCACACGACGGTCACGTGCACGGGCCGGTAGACGGGGAGCTCGAACCGCCGCTCGTACTCCGCGAAGTAGCGCGGCACGGCGACCGATGCCTGCGCCTCGCGCGCGTCCGCGGGCACGACGTCGGCGAAGCGCATCCCCGGCAGATCGTGGATGCGGTTGACGGTGCCGAGCGTGAGCGACGGCCAGCGAAACTGCCACGCGCCGCCGGGCGACGGCGACTGGTCGAGCACGACGAACCCTCGCACGGGGACGCAGCCGAGCCGCTTGAGATGATACGCGGCGGAAAGCCCCGCCTGCCCCGCCCCGATGACGACGACGTCGGTCTTGAGCCGGACGCCGGAGGCGGCCTCACGTTCCATCAGTCGCGTGCTTCGCTCGGAATGACGGCTACCTCGGCCACCCCGCCTGCGGCAGCCGCGGCGTGATCTTCAGCGCGTTCCGGTAATACACCTTCTGCAGCACGCCGTCCGGCAGATCGATCCCGTACAGCTTCCAGAACGCGTGATACGGACGGTAGTAGTCGAAGTACTCGTCGCGCGTCTCGAGCACGCGCCAGTAGTACGGATACTCCGACGGCTGGAACGAGTCCTTGCCGAACAGCACGCGGTCCTGGTACTTCACGAAGAAGTCGTGCGCGCCGCGCGGCTGGCGGCCGATGTCGTACAGCACGGCGCCGATCTCCGTGTACACGTTCGGCAGCTCGTCGAGCAGCGTGCCGAGCCGCCCGAGGTCGTTCGCCTCCCAGCCCAGGTGCGCGGTGACGAAGGTCGTCTTCGGGTGGCGACGAAAGAGATTGTCGCGCTCCGTGAGCAGCTCCTCGAAGCTCGGGTAGCGCGCCGGGTCGTAGTGCCGCTGCGGGAAGAGCGCCTGCTCCAGCCACCGCTCGTTCGCGTAGTCGATCGGCCGGAAGAACTCCTCCGGATCCGCGGTGTGAATGAACACCGGAAGCCGGAGCCGCGCGCAGGCGTCCCAGATCGGATCGAGCGCCGGGTCGTCGATGCGGAGCCGGCTGCCGTCGGCCTTCCGGATCGAGAGACCGAGACTCTTCGAGATCTCGCCCACGCCGACCGCGCCGGCGGCGACGTCCGCCTCGAGCTGCCTCACCGCCCTCTCCGCCCATCCCGGCCCGACGCCGCGAAAGTCGATCCCGGCGAGCATCCGCACGCGGTCCTCGTACGGCGATCCGTTCACCATCGCGACCGCGCTCCGCAGCTCCTCGCCGGACATGTCGTCGGCGGCGAGCATGAGCCGCACGTTGATGCTGTCGAGCGACCGGACCATCGCGGCGAGCGCGTCCGCGGAGCGCAGCCGCTCCTCGGGATGCCCGTGAAAGTCGATCACCGGATATTTCGCGCGCCGCACGTCGTGGTGCGCGGTGACGAGCGTCGATCGCGGCCGATAGTCGACGATGCTCGGCGGCGGGATCCGCGGCGCTCGGCACGAGCCTGGACGAACTTCGGTCGTGCCGGCCGGACAGCCGGCGCCGGGGCGCGCGGCCGATTCGCCGGCATCCTGCTGCGCGAACGCGCGGCCGGCGTCGAGCGACGCGAGCACCAGCGCGCCGAGCGCGGCGCGCCGAGCAAATCTCAGCGTGCCGGACGACACGAAGCGCGGATGCATCGATTCGACGCGCGACGCCATGGTGATGCCTCCGGTGTGTGAACGAGCCTCAAGATAGTCTGCGGCGCACGTCTGGCTCCGGCCAGCGCGCGACCGTAACTTCGCCGCCTCCGACGACGAACGAGCACATTCCGAAGGCAGCGGACTTCGCCATGGTTCCCACCGCACGGCAGATCCCGATCGCCATCGCCCTCCTTGCCGCACTGCTGCGCGGATCTCACCTGCCTGCACAGAGCGCCGACGCCGACGACGTCGCACGCGTCATCCGAGCCGAGACGGAGACGTACTACCAGCGCGACACGGCGGGGTGGAAGGGCACGTGGATCCAGGACTCGAGCGCGATCCGCACCTTCATCACGGGCAGCTCCTACAGCGTCGCGCTCGGCTGGAACCGCTTCGGGCCGGCCACCGTGGCCTCCATGACGAAAGCGCCGCCACAAGCGGTCCGGATCGGACGCAGCAACTACGTCGTCCGCATCGACGGCGCGCTCGCGTGGGTGGAGTACGACGAGCGCACCGACTTTCCGGACGGTGGCGTCCCGCTCGACGCGCGACAGCAGCGTACGCTCGTCAAGCGGAACGGCGAGTGGCGGATCCTCTCGGCGGGGAGCTTCGTCGGAAGCACCTTCGGCTCCTCGCCGCACGCGGTCGAGACCCGACTCGGCGGCATCGGGAGCGATCTCTCCGACGCGAAGCAGCACCGCGACGCGATCAGGGTGCTCGCGCTGAACGCCGAGCTCTTTCCCGCCTCCTCGGACGCGCACGCCGCGCTGGCCGCTGCCCATGCCGCCGCGGGCGACGCGGCACTCGCGAGGCGGCACTACGAGAAGGCGCTCGCGCTCGATCCGAGGAACGCGACCGCACGGGCGGCGCTGGCGCGGCTGCTCCGCTCGGCGCCCTAGTTGCGCTGAGCGAGCGCCGCGCGCTCGTGGAGCGTCCCGCCGCGCATGACGTGCGTGAGCGATCGAAAGGCGCGCACGTCGTTGCGCGGATCCTCCGCGAGGACGAGCAGATCCGCGAGCTTGCCCGCTTCGAGCGTCCCGAAGTCCTTCGCGCGCCGCATCGCGCGGGCCCCGTTGCGCGTCGCCATGACGACGACGTCGGCCGCCGGGATCCCCGCCGCCTGCATCGCCTCCAGCTCGGCGCCGATCGACGCGCCGTGGAAGACGAGCGGGCTCCCCGCGTCCGTCCCGGCGACGATCGTCGCACCCGCGGCGGCGACGCGCCGCAGGTTGTCCGCGAGCATCGCGGCGCGGTCCTCGGCGGCGTCGAGATCGCGTAGCACCCGCGCCGGCGCGCCCGCGAAGTCCGGGATGCGCAACCGCAGCGGCGCCACGGCGGACGTCTTCGCGACGGTGGCCGAATCGACGCAGCGGCCGGGATCGTCGAGCGGATAGCGCGTGCCGAGGACGATCGAGGCCAACGCGCGCACGCCGTCGCGATCGGCGAGCAGCGTGGGCGCGTAGAAGGGTCGCGTCGTCTGCACGAGGGTGAGGAACTCGTCGTCCGCCGGCTCGTCCTCGACCCCGTGCGCAAGCATGATCGCCCCTGCCCTGAGCGCCGCCTTCGCGACGCGCAGTTGGCTCGTCTCGACGATCAGGTCGAGCCCCGCCATGCGCGCCGCGGCGCCGATGTCGGAGAGTCTCGCGTCGAGATCGGCCTGCGCCGACGACGCGTCCGCGCCGATGCGCACGGTGACGGCCGACGCGCCCATCGCCTCGAGCGCCGCGACGCCGGCGCGTACGTCGGCCGGCGTGGACATCGGCAGATCGGCGTACGTCGAGTCGTCGACGCGGAGCGCCGCGCGCGGCCTCGGAGTGAGCGCGGGACCGGCCGCGCGCACGCGCGGCGCCATCGCGTCGCGCTCGGCGCGCGCCGCGAGGGTCGTCGTCCACGGGTGACCGCCGACGTCGTAGACCGCGGTGACGCCGCTGCACAGATCGGCGCGAAACCAGCGCGTCTGGCTCGCACGCAGCGCTCGGACCGTTTCGGAATACGGATGGAGCGCGGGGGCGTCGACGAGATCGGGACGTCCGTCGAACCACCCCGTCTCGCTGAGGTGGACGTGCGCGTCGACGAGGCCCGGAGTGACGAAGCGTCCGGCGACGCTCACTCGCGTCGCTCCGGGCGGCACGGGACACGCCGCCCCGGTTCCGACGCAGGACAGGCGGTCGCCGGTGACGACGACGACGGCGTTCGGGATGGCGGGCTTGCCGGTGCCGTCGATCACGGTCGCGCCGACGAGCGCGGTGGTCTGACCGGCCGCGCCGCTTGCGGTCACGAGCAGTGCGGTACCGATCCCGACGACATGGAAACGCCGAGGCCATGCACGGGCTTCGATCTGGCGGCAGGTCATCGAGCGTCCTAGCACGTCCCGTCGCTCGTCGTCGGGCCGTCGACGTCGAGGATGGATCGGTTCGTGAGCTCGTGTTCCGCGCCCTCGGCGCTCAGGAACGCCGCCACGATGTCCGGATCGAAGTGACTGCCGGCGCCCATCCGGATGTGGGCGATCACTCGGTCTCGCTCCCATGCTGCTCGATAGGGGCGATCGCTCGTCAACGCGTCGTAGACGTCCGCCACCGCTACCAGTCGGGCCTCCACGGGGATTGCGCCGCCGGCCAGCTGGTCCGGATACCCGCCGCCATCCCAGCGCTCGTGGTGGCTTCGCGCGATGCGCTCGGCCATCTGCACGAGCGGCGTGCGACCTCCGGCGAGCATGGCTGCGCCAAGGGTCGTGTGGGTCCGCATCACCGTGAGCTCGTCGGGCGTCAGCCGCCCGGGCTTGAGGAGCACGCTGTCCGGAATGCCGATCTTCCCCACATCGTGGAGGGGTGCCGCTCGCCGTACCAACTCGACCATCGGCTGGGGGAGCCCCAGGATGCGGCCCAGCCGGGCCGCGCCCTCGCCCACGCGCCGAGTGTGCTCGCCGGTATCGTCGTCGCGAAACTCTCCCGCGATGGCGAGACGTTCGAGCACTTCGGTCTGGGCCTTCTCCAGCTCGTGCGTGCGTGCCTGCACGATCGCTTCGAGCGCGACATTCTGCTCCCGAAGGGCCCGATGCAGCAGCCGTGTCTCGAGCAGGTTTCGAATGCGAAGCACGACTTCCGGAGCGTCGAACGGCTTGGCGACGAAGTCCGTGGCGCCGAGCGCCAACGCTCGCCGTTTGGACGCGGCCGTTGCGTCGCCCGTCAGAACGAGAACGGGCATGCGTCCACTCGCGAGTCGATCGCCTCCCGTGCGCGACGCCAGCGCTTCGAGCACCTGGAAGCCGTCGCGCTCGGGCATGTGCAGGTCGAGAAGGATGATGTCAGGTTCTTCCGCGGCGACCAGCGCGCCCACCCCTCGCGGATCCGTGGTGGACCGGACATCGGTGAATCCGGCGCGTGAGAGCATCCGACGAAGCAGTGTGACGTACCCGATCTCGTCGTCGACGATGAGCACGTGAGCCCGCTCGATGAGCGCGCTGTCCAGGAGTCCCGGAATGGTTCGCAGGCTCGGGCCGTTCGAGCTCGGATCCGCTGGGGGCATCTTCGCCATCAGGGCGCGGCGTCCGCCAGGGGCAGCTGCACGCGCACGGTCGTGCCGCGTCCGGGCTCGGTGTCGATCGCGATGCTGCCGTTCGCGTCGGTCACGATCGCGCGCACGGTCGCGAGTCCGAGTCCGGTACCCTTGCCCTCCTCCTTCGTGGTGAAGAAGGGCTCGAACGCGCGGTCCCGAATTCCAGCATCCATGCCGACGCCGGTGTCGCGCACCTCGAGCAGGACGTGGCCGGGGTCGGCCCCCTCTCCGGGAACGCGGGACGTGGCGAGCGTCAGCGTCCCACCGTTCGGCATCGCGTCGCGCGCATTGAGTGCCAGGTTCATCGCTGCCAGCTCGAGCTGTGCCGGGTCCGCTACCACGAACGCCGGCTCGTCCGACAACGCCGCGACGAGCGTGATGGCGTTGCCCAGGGTACGCCGCAGCATGCGCACGACGTTGGCGAGCTGTTGATTCAGATCGATCACTCGGGGACGGGGGACCGCCTTCCTCGCCAGGAGGAGGAGCTGACGAGTGAGATCGGCGGCGCGCGCCGTCGCATCCTGAATCGCCACGACGTCGTGGCGCACCTGCTCCTCGGTCACGTCGTCGAGGAGAAACTGGCTGCTCGCCGCGATGACGGTGAGCAGGTTGTTGAAGTCGTGGGCGACGCCCGCGGCGAGCCGGCCCACGACCTCCATCTTCTGCGCTTGCCGGAGCTCGTCTTCGAGCCGATTGCGCTCCGTCACGTCGGCGACGATGCTGATGAACCCCTGGAGGCGCCCGTCGGGCAGACGGAGTGGGGCGATGGAGACGTGCACGTCGATCGTGCCCCCATCGCTCCGTGCGTGCTTCGCGGGAACGTCGATGACCTCGTCCGGTGCCTGGAGGGCCCGCCGGAGCAGCGCACGATACGCGGGCTCGTCGTCCTCCCGGACGAGAGGAAGCCGACTCCCGACGATCTCGGCGGAGGACCACCCGAACAGCCGGGCCGCTGCGCTGTTCCAGACGCGGACGGTCCAATCGGGAGAGAAGGCGATGATCGGCAGTGGCGACGCATCCAGGAAGGCGTGCAACGTGGTCGCGACGTCCACGGGTTCCCCACCGCCGCGCCTCGGCGGCTCGCCGAACTCGATCCGCCGAACCGTCATCCCCCGATCGTCCGTCTCGACGAGGAGCTGATGGCCGAGGAGCTGGCAGAGCGAATGCGCGACGGTCAGTCCCAGATCGAGGGCGACGGACGGATCCTCCGTGCCGGCGTGGGCGGCGCTCCGCTGCTCGAGGTATTCGTCACGCACCTCGATCGCTCGCGCGGTCCCGGCCTCGGTGACGAGACGCGCGGTCACCGAGCTCCCCGCACCGCGCTTGATCGCATCGTCCAGCACGTATCGGAGGATCCGCCGCAGCACGTCCTCGTCGGTCGTCAGCATCACGTGCGGAGGCGCGTCCACGAGCACCGGGATGCCCGAGAAGCGCACCTGCTGGCGTTGCGCCTCCACGACGCCGTGCAGCAGCACCGACAGATTCACCGTCGACGGTTCGATGGCCATCCGGCGGGCCTCGATGTCGGCATAGGCGAGCACGTCGTCGACGAGCGTCAGGAGATGGCGCCCCTGCCTCGCGATGCGATCGGCGAAGTCGACCTCCGCCGGCGTGAGGCGGCCGCCCCTGTTCAGACGCAGGATGTCGGCGAAGCCGATCACCGCCGAGAGCGGGGTGCGCAGCTCGTGACTCACACGATGCAGGAAGGCCGACTTCGCCCGCATGGTGGATGCTTCGGTGCGCTGCGCCTGTCGGCGCAGCTCGGCGGCCTCCAGCTCGGCCGTGACGACGCGATAGATCCCGCGCGTGCTCACGCCGACACCCTTCGTCACCCGCCGGTTCGCCGAACCGCGGACGACGAACCGGCGCCCGTCCTTGGCTCGCACGACGAGCTGCGACTCCACCGGCACGTCCCCTCTGAGTATCCTGCGCAACGCGCGGCGCGCGACCCCGTGCGATTCCGGAGCGACCACGTCGAACAGCGTGAGCTGGGCGAGCTCCCGTTCCGTGTATCCCAGCGCCTCCCGCCACGCGCGATTGGCGTACAGGATCCGGCCGTCCGCGGCGAGCATGTGGACGAAATCCGTCGCCGATTCCAGGAAATCGCGCAGCTGCGCCTCGCTCTCGACCACTCGCTGGGCGATCCGGTGCTCGCGGGCGACGTCGCGGAGGAAGAGCGCGAGCCCCTGTCGCCAGGGACGTGCGTGGAGCGCGAGCCAGCTCTCCTGACGCGGATAGTACCCCTCCACGACGATGTCGACTCGTTCGGACATCGCGCGGCGACACGCATCGTGAAAGGGCTCGCCGGCGATGTCCGGACACATGTCCCAGAGCCGTGTGCCGACGAGCGCGTCGCGCCGGCGTCGAAGGAACGCTTCGGCATGAGGGTTGACGTGCGTGATCGTCCAACCCTCGTCGACGACGAGGCAACCGCTCGGAATGCGATCCAGCGTCCACCGCTCGCGCGCGAGCGGCTCGTCCGGGGCAGCGGAGGCACCCTGCCCTCTCGATCCGGCCGGCCCTCCGCTATCCACGTCCGTGCCCTCTGCTCGCGCGATTCACGAGGCGCGTCGACACATCGGCCTTCATTCCGGAGCGACGCGCGTGACCGGCGTGCCGACTCCGCGCGCGACCGGGTCGCCCGGATACTCGTAATGGCGGCCCACGCCACGACCCTTCTTGCCGTAGCCGATGCCGAGCCCCTCGAGCGCCTCGCGCGCGCTCGTCACCGTCCGCCAGTCGAAGTTCTCGAAGCCGACGTCGTTGGGGACGCCGACGTCCTTGCCGAGCTGGCCCTGCGCGAAGCGAACGAGGGCGCGATGCACGGCCTCGGTTCCGAGCGCCTCGGCGCACAGCCGTGCGCCCTCGTCCAGCCGCGCACGGGCGTAGGCCGTCACGCCGATGAGGTAGAGGCTGATCTCGACGCTCTCCACGATCTCCGCCGTCGAGAACAGTCCGACACCACCGTCGCCGAACGCGGCATCGGGGAGCCAGAACCGCGTGGCGAGCGGCTGCCCGCCCAATCGCCCGAGCGCCTCGACGTGGTGAAATTCGGTGGTCACGGCGTTGCGCAACACGGGGAGGAACGCGGCGGACGGCGTGCCCTCGGCTCGCTCGATCGCCGCCGTGAGGAAGGTGGTGCTCAACTGCTCCTGCGTGACGAGGAAATCCAGCACCTCCTGGACGCCCCGGTCGGTTCCGGTGAAGGCCGCATTCTCGGCATCGGTGATGATCGACGACATGATGTCTCCTCCGTGCGAGCGGACGACACAGGGTACCCGGCGCAGGTCCGCTCGAAGACTGGCCGGGCGATCGGGACGCGATCTTGCTACCTGCGTCCGGCTGGGGCCGGCCGCACTGTTGCCACGCGTCGTACTCTTCCATTGGTGAGGACACCGCGTTCATGAGCGAGAAGCCGCCACTCGTACCCATCGCCGCGGCGGAGCTCGACCGCCTTCTCGATACGTTGATGGTGGAGTTCGTCCGGCTGTCCGAGTGCCTCGTCGGCGAGGGCTATCGCCTCGAGCTGGGCGGCATCGACGCGCCCGGACTTCACTACAACCTCTCGGGCACCGGCCGGATGGTCGTCGGCAGCGGCGAGCCGATCCCGCTGCAGCCGCACACGCTGGTCGTGCTTCCCGCGAGGACGCTCTTCCGGATCGAGGTGCCGTCGCGGCGCGGATCGGGCACCACGTGGAAGACCGTCGACGGGCGATCGATGCCGAGCGCGCCCGGCGCGGTGCGCCGCTACGTCGCGAACGATGGTGAGCCCGTCGTCGTCCTCATCTGCGGATACTTCCACGCCTCGTACGGCGCCTCGACCGATCTGTTCGGCATGCTGAAAGCGCCGATCGTCGAACAGTTCGAGGAGGGCGATCAGGTCGACGAGACGCTCCGAGCCGCGCTCATGGAGCTCGTCGCGCAGGAAGTCGGGTTCGGCGCGATGAGTGCCGCACTGCTGAAGCAGGTCGTCGTGGCGCTCCTGCGCCGCTCGCTGCGGTCGATGGATCTGTGGGTGGAGCGCTTCTCGTTGTTGAGCGATCCGCAGATCGCACGAGCGCTGGCGGAGATGGTGGCGCACCCGGGTGCGCGGCATTCCGTCAGCAGCCTCGCACGCGCCGCCTTCCTCAGCCGGTCGGCGTTCGAGGCGCGATTCAGCCGAGTCGTCGGCCGGCCGCCGATGCTCATCCTGCGTGACCTTCGCATGCGGCAGGCAGCGGCGCAGCTCGAGTCGACCACGATGACGGTCGACGACATCGCGCGGCATGCTGGCTTCGCGAGTCGCAGCAGCTTCGTGCGCGCCTTCCGCAAGGCGCACGGCTGCGATCCGACCTCGTACCGTCGCTCGCACGCACCGAGCGAATAGCCTCCGCGGACTCCTGCTGCGCGTCATGTTCCCCTCCCCTCGCCTGGCGTCGTGCACGTGGACGTCGTCGGTCTCGCCGCCGGCACCCGAGCGGCGTCTGGCGAGAAGCTACGAACGCTCGGCGAGGTTTTGACCTCCGTGCGCGCACTGCAGGATGGTCGGACGCGAATCGTGGACGATTCGCACGACGCGAGCCGGCGCGGCGAGGCGAGATTGGTTCATCCGACGTACCGCCGACTCTTCACCACCTCGAGGCGATGAGCGGCGCGTGGCGCCGATTCACCGGGGAGATGATCACGATGAATGCGATAGTGGTGCGAGAGCAGTCCGCGGGGATCGCCGGGATGACGCTCGAGGAGCGCCCCGAGCCGCGGGCGGCGATCAACGAAGTCGTCGTCCGGGTTCATGCGTCCGGCTTCGTCCCGACCGAGCTGACCTGGCCATCGACGTGGACCGATCGTCTCGGTCGTGACCGGACGCCGGCGATCCCGGGACACGAATTCGCCGGCGTGATCACCGCCCTCGGCTACGGCACGAGGGGGTTGTCGGTGGGACAGCGCGTGTTCGGCGTCGGGGACTGGTACCGCGACGGCAGCCTGGCGGAGTACGTGGCGGTCGAGGCGCGCAACCTCGCGCCGCTGCCGGGCGACGTCGACTTCGCGGCAGCCGCGAGCCTGCCGATCTCCGGGCTGACCGCGTGGCAGGGACTGTTCGATCACGGTCGGCTCGCGTCGGGACAGAGCGTCCTCGTGCACGGCGCCGCGGGTGCGGTCGGCACGATGGTGACGCAGCTCGCGCGCGAGTTCGGAGCGTGGGTGATCGGCACCGGGCGCGCCCCCGACCGTCGGAAGGCGCTCGACTTCGGCGCCCGAGAGTTCGTCGACCTCGAGCATGACGCGCTGGAAGACGTCGGCGCGGTCGATCTGGTGTTCGACGCCATCGGCGGCGAGATCGGAGCGCGATCCGCGCGGATGGTCCGAGAGGGAGGCACGCTCGTATCCATCGTGGGGCCGAGCGCGGCGCGGCCCGCCGACGGGCTGTCGGTCGACTTCGTCGTCGAGCCCGATCGCCTTCAACTGCTCGAGATCGTGCAGCGCGTGCGCGACGGCCGGCTGGAGACGAACATCGCCAGCGTCGCGCGCCTCGACGACGCCGTCGCGGCGCTCAACCCGACGGAGCGGCGCACGGGAAAGACGATCATTCAGCTGCGTGCGTGAGGACGGGGCATCGCCGCCCCGCCCACGCCGGGCAGCCTCACACGCTCTAGCCTCCGGTGAGGAACTGCAGATTCAGCGTGCCCGTGGACTCGTACAGCATCTTGGGGAGCCAGGGGAGCATGCGGAGCTGCACCGGGGAGAGCACCAGGGGGAGCGTGCGCTTCACGTCCTGGCGCGAGTACTCCCACGCGTCGCCGATGACGCGCTCCTGCCGCTCGAGCACCGACTTCGTGTCGAACCGGTCCGGGAGCGCGGCGAGATACTCCGCGAACGAGGTCCACACCGTGTCCATGTGCGCGCGATAGCGGGCGTCGATTGCCGCGAGCGCGTCCGACTGATCGCGCGCGAGCAGCAGCGAGTCCGACTCCGCGACGATCTCCCGGTACGGATCGGGAATGACGCGCAGGTACCGCTGCTTCAACTCCGTGACGCCCAGCCGTTTGCCCGGACGTCCCGCACGTCCCGGCCGGAGCCAGCGATCCATGCGCTGGAGGCCCACGTTGCGAGTGAGGTCGATGGAGACGTCGAGCGTGACGCGGAACGGCACGCGTGGCGCATTCGCGAGACCGCGCGTGCTCCCGAAGCGCGGGTTCACCTCGTAGGTGAAGCGCTTCGTCCCGGCATCGAAGCCCCGTGGCGTGTACAGGACGGCATCCGGCGCGGCAGGCGACCCCCACCCGCGCAGGCCCTGGCCTCCATGCAGCAGCCGATCGAGCCCGCCGAGTGGATTGACGAAGGCGAGCGATATCTGCGTACGTCGCCCGAGCGGCCCGAGCTGCCCGGTGTACGAGAGCTGCGCGTTGAGCGAGGCCGTCCACGGCCCTTCGCAGCCGTTGCGCTCCGCCGGCCGCCCGATCCGGCGCGCGAGACAGTCACGCACGCTCCTCGTCGATCCGGCGAGCAGCGCCCGCGTCGCGCGCGCGAGGGTGGAGTCGGTCGCCGTCGCCGGATCGACGATGAATGCACGGTCGTTCGCGAAGCCGTCGCCGTTCACGTCACCCGCGACCATCGGCGTGAACGGGAGCCCGGACTGCAGCCGGCCGAAGAACGTGAGCCTCAGCGCCTGCGTCGCATAGCCGCCCTGCAGCAGCACCTGATGCCGGACGTCCAGGTCGCCGCGCGACCATTCGCGCCCGAGCGGCGATCCGAACGTCGAGCCGTCGAAGCCGCTCTCGCTCGCGCGGCTCGAGCCGAGTGTGTACGCACCGGAGAAGAACCAGTTCGAGATGCCGGCCAGATTCGGCGACAGCGACACCGTGACCTGCCCGCTCGTCGAGCGCAGCGACGACACGTGCTCGATCACGTGGCCGAATGCGCCGTCGCGGCGCGCCGCGCTGCTCGCGACGTCGCCGGTGCGCGGCACGATGCTCGACGGCGTCACGAACACCGGGCGCTCCTCGCCCGCGAGCGTGAAGCGGGGGGTCGGATCGAAGTTGAGATCGACGCGCCCGGCCTGATCGAGATTCAACGCGACCAGTCCCTCCACGCCGTACGTCCACCCGTGCGCGCTCGACGAGTACCCCAGATTCGCGCGCCAGCTCCGCGGCGCGGCATACCTGCGGTCGAAGAGCTGCACCGCCGGCGCCGCGTCGGCGAACGACGCGCTCGAGCTCGAGGTGACGCAGGCGCTCGGCAGCGCGGCGAGCCCGGCGCCGTACGCGGCCCAGTCCGGCCTCGGCACCGCGCTCCCGATGCAGGTGAGCGTGCGTGCTCCGCCCGGGAGCCCGGTCTGCGAGGACGTCGCCGCGAGCAGCGAGGGCGACAGCAGGTTGCGAAACTCGCCGATGCCGCCGCGAAGGTAGCTCGCGGAGTTGAGCGACAGAGGCCCGAACGTGGTCATACTCAGTCTCATCGCGCGCGACGGCCGGCGCACCCACGTGAAGCCGAGTCGCGGGCTCACGTGCACGGTGTTCGGCGCGACGTCCGTGCGCACCCCGAAGGCCGACGTCACCGCGGGGTTGTTGGCGGGCACGCCGAGGAAGCGGTTTCCCTCGAGACGCGCGCCGTAGAGAAGCTGCAGTCCCGGCGAGACTCGCCACAGGTCGCCGAGCGCGAGGTAGGCGTTCCATGCGCGGCCTCGCTCGTCGGGCGCCCGGAGCGTGCGCGTGAAGCTCGACGGGACGTCGGCGGCGAGATCGGCGAGTGATTGGAAGCCGAAGGTTCCGAACGGGTCCCCCACCCCCGTACTGCGAACGCCGTCCAGACGCGCGTCGGCCGACAGCGTGAGCTCGTGCGTCGCGCGACCGCGGGCGTAGAACTGCGTCTGGCTCATCGTCTCCCACGTCCAGCGACGGCGCTCCGACTGCAGTGCGCCGTATCCGCCGAACTCGAGCGCCGTGACGCCGCCGGGATCGTCATCCAGCGTGGACGTCACCAGCACGCTCCCACCGGGCAGCGCGAGGTACGGCGTGGTGCGATCGCGGCCGATGGCGATCGAGCTGCGGAGGTCGGTGAGCCAGTCGCCGTGGAAGTACGTGGAGAAGAGGCCCTGCAACATCGCGTGCTGCTCGACGGCGTGGCCCGAATGCGTCGCGGTCGCCGTCGGCGCGAGCCCGACGGGAGCGTTGCCCGACAGCGCCGCGTAGCCGAGGACGCCGTACATCGTTCTCGCCGGCTCGAAGGAGCTCCAGTCGAACGGTGCATGATCGAGGCGACCGACGACGCTGACGCTCTGCGCGATCCGTGACGTCGGGACGCCGCGCGTGGCGAGTGGCCACCCCGCCCCGCCGAGAATGGCCGCGAGGCGCGCCACGGAATCGGCGGCGACCCCCGCGCGCGCGAGGACGTCGGGGCTCGCACTCTGCAGCCATGCGACGTCGGTCGCCTGCCGCGACGCCTGCGCTCCGTAGTTGTAGACGAAGCGATCGTCGAGCAGCGAGCCATCGCCGCCGATGCTCGCGCGCACGCCGGTCGAGCGGCCTCCCGTCGCCGTCGAGATCGGATCGTTCGCCTGGAGGAACGGCGCATCGATCGCGAGATGCGCCCGCCGGGTCGAGATGAGACCGCCCGGGGCCAGCGTCACGTCTTCGTTGGCACCGGAAAACCACCCGCGCGACGGATCGTACGTGGAGGCCGCGACTCGCACCGTCGTCCGCGTGTCGCGCGGCAGCTCCGCGCCGCCGAACGCCATGCCGTTGAGCGTCGTCGAGTTCTGCCCCGGGCCCAGCCCTCCGATGGAGAATCCGCCGGGCGTGACGGCAACGCCCGGCACGAGCGCGGCCGCCGCGGCCAGATTCCCCGCCTGGTCCGGCGACAGCGCGCCGGACACGCCCTGCGACTCCCGATCGGCCGCGCCGGGTTCGTCCTCTCGAAAGCCGATCCCCCGACGTTCGGGCTTCTCGCGCGACGCCTTCACGTCCACGTTCGCGAGCTGCTCCGCGGCTCCGCCCCGCGCGAGCGTCGCGTCTGCCGTCAACACGGAATCCGCGCCGGTCCGCGTCACGCGCTTGCGGAACTTCGCGTAGCCGACCGCGGACACGTGCACGAGGTAATCGCCCGTCCCGTGCTCGAACGCGATCGTGTAGCGGCCGCCGGGGTCGGTCTTCGTCGCGTGCGAATTCCGATCCGGCGCCATCGTCACGATCACGTCCGCACCGGCGACGGCCGCGCCGCCCTCGTTCGTCACGGTCCCCTCGATGACGTCACGGTGCACGGGCGCCTGCGCCAGCGCCGGCGCGCGCCCCGCGGCAATCAGCAGCAGGATGCCGAGTCCTCTGGACACGTGTCGCGTCGTGACGTGCATCGCCGGATCCCCTTCGATGAGCCGATGCGGTCGAATGTACGAACGGAAATGCCGACTTTCGGGGATGCCGGCGCGATCGGCTCGTGGATGTCACGAACGACTCGCCGGCGTGATCGAGCGACCCGCCGCGGGCTTGCGGCCCTCCGCATCGCCGAGCGAGAGTTCGGCTCGGCCCGCAACGCGCCACGGGGTGACAGCGAAGGAGCATGAGGATGCCCGACAACGCGCGGCCGGAGGGACCTGCTTTCCGCACGGACGTCCCCGACGGCCAGCGGCGCACGCGGACGTCCAGCCGTACGGTTTTCTCGGAGCTCGGCTGGCGTGCGTTCGCGTTCAACGTCGCCTTCTGGACGCTGTTCGGTGCGCTGCAGGCCTCGAGCAGATTGCTGTTGCCGAGCGGGGACATCTTCCCGTTCCCGGCGCCGGTGATCGCGAGCGCGCTCCTGCGTGCGTACATGTGGGCGCTGCTCACGCCGGCGATCTTCTGGTTCGCCGCCCGCGTCGCGCCCGACCAGGGCATCCACTTCTGGCGCGTGGCGCAGGTCCTCCTGATCGGCCTCGTCGTCGGCGCGCTCGCCTCGGCCGTGTCCGCGACGGGAAACGCGCTGCTCATTCCGCGGCCCGGCCCTCCGGGCTCCGGCGACCGGGGCGACCTCGGGTCTTCTCTCCCGGCGAGGACCGACCTGGCCCGGAACCAGGCAGCGCCGCCGCGGACGAGCGACGTGCGGCGTGCGCCCGCGAGCCCACCGCGACCCGCGCCGGGGATGGTGCCTCGTTCGCGCTGGCGCATGGCGCTGCGCGCGCTGCGCAGCCTGCGCGGCGCAGGCGCGCTGCGCCGCTGGTACTTCCAGGAGGTCGTCACCTTCTTCGGCGTGTTCGTCGCCGGACTCGTGAGCGATCTGTCGCGACGCTCCCGCGCGCGCGAGCGCGAGGCGGCCCGGTTTCAAGCGCAGGCGAGCCAGCTCCAGGCCGAGCAGGCGGAGCTGCGCGCCCGCGCGGCCCAGCTGCAGGCGCAGAGCGCCGGGCTGCACGCCCAGCTCGCCGACGCACGACTCGTGGTGCTCCGAACGCGGCTGAACCCGCACTTCCTGTTCAACACGCTCAACGCCGTGTCCGCGCTCGTCGCGAGCGATCCCAAGGCCGGCCGCGACATGATCGCGCTGCTCAGCGAGCTGCTGCGCCACGCGCTCGCGGAATCCAGAGAGCAGGAGATTCCGCTGCGCGAGGAGGTGCGGCTGCTGCGGCTCTATCTGGAGATCCTGGAGATCAGGTACCAGGGACAGCTGCGCACCGAGGTGACGGCGGACGCCGGCGTGCACGACGCGCTCGTGCCCAACATGATCCTGCAACCGCTCGTCGAGAACGCGATGAAGCACGGCATCGACCGCGCGGGCGGCCACGGCGCGATCGAGGTGCGCGCGAGTCGCGCCGGCGACGACCTCGTTCTCACCGTGCGCGACACCGGGCCGCGCGACGACTCGGCGCCGTCGCCCGCCTCGACCGGCATCGGGCTCCGGATCACCCGCGAGCGGCTCGCGGAGCTCTACGGCACCGAGCAGCGGCTCGAGCTGACGTCCACACCGGGCGGCGGGATGACGGCGCGCGTGGTCCTGCCGTATCACGAGCGCGAGGTGGTGCGCTACTCCGAGGCAGTCGCCCACACGTGACCGACTCCCCGTGGTAGACCGGCGCGTGGTGCGTGTCCTCGTCGTGGACGACGAGCCGCTGGGGCGTCAGCGACTCCTCGAACTGCTCGCCGCCGAGCCGGACGTGCAGGTCGTGGGGACCGCCGCGGACGGCGGCGCCGCCATCGAGGCCATTCGCACGGTGCGCCCCGATCTCGTGTTCCTCGACGTGCAGATGCCCCGGATGTCGGGACTCGACGTCGTGCGGGCGATCGGCGCCGCGGCAATGCCCGCGACCGTGTTCGTCACGGCGTACGACCAGTACGCGTTGAACGCGTTCGACTGCGCCGCCGTCGACTACCTCGTGAAACCGTTCAAGGACGACCGCTTCGCGGAGTCACTCCGCCGGGCGCGTCGCCAGATCGAGTCGGAGAGCCGGGAGCGGTTGCACGAACAGATGCTCACCCTGCTGCAGGGAGGGACCGCGTCAACGCCCCTTCCCGCCGCGCCGGCACCGGACGGTCCACCGCGCTACCTCGAACGCATCGCGGTGCAGATGCGCGGGAAGATGCGCGTCGTGCCCGTGGCGCAGATCGAGTACATCACGGCCGAGGGCCCGTACGCGGAGCTGCACGTCGGCGCACACCGGTACGTGATCCGGGAGTCGATCCAGCACCTCGCGGAGACGCTCGACCCCGAGCGCTTCCTGCGAATCCACCGCTCCGCCATCGTGCGGATCGACCTCGTCGACGCGCTGCTCCGGAGCGAGGGGAGCGAATACCACGTGCAGCTCAAGGGCGGCGTCCGGCTGCGCGTGGGTCGCACGCGGCGCGAGGCGCTGGAGCGGCGACTCGGCCGGAGCTGAGGCACGGGACGACAAGTAGAGAGCTCATGCAGTGATGTCCGCCGTTGCCCGACGGCGCCCCGAGGCCGCGCGTCCCAAACTGCGCGGTGCGAGACGGTTCGGGTCGACCGACCGCGCTCGACGCGCGACGACGTCTCGTCGTCGGAGCCGGCTCGCAGTAGACCTCGGGAGGTAGCCATGTCGAGCTGGAATCGTGCTTTGAACCGGCGCTGCGCGCGATCCGCGCTGGCGGTGTCGGTGCTGGCGGTGTTCGCGGGGTGCTCGGATCGTGCGACCGCGCCGACCGCGGCGCCGGCGTCCGCCGCACGCGCCGCGATCGGCGCGCGAGCGCCGGAAGTGCGGGATCTGGGCGCACCGGGTGCCGGCCTCGCCGTCGCCGCGAACGGGCGCATCGTCGGCGCCACCACGGCGACGGGCAGCGATCACGCGACGGTCTGGTACAAGGACGCCATGACCGACCTCGGCATCCTCGCGGGCGGCCGGTTCTCCCGCGCATACGACGTCAACGAGCGCGGCCAGATCGTCGGCGACGCCGACGAGGGGACGCTGCCCGATACGACGGTCGCGGTGCTCTGGGAAGGGGGAACTCCGTCGATCCTGCCGTCGCTCGGCGGCTCGTTCAGCGTCGCCCGCGGCATCAACGCTCGCGGCGTGATCGTCGGGAGCTCGGCGCGCGCGAGCGACAACCTGTCGCAGCCCGTGCGCTGGAGTGGCGGCGTCGTCACCGTCCTGCCCGTGCTGAGCGAGCTCGGGAGCCAGGCGAACGACGTCAACGACGCTGGCACGATCGTCGGCGCGAGCCGGCTGCCGTCGGGGATCTCGCACGCGGTGCTGTGGGAGGGCGCACGGCTCGTCGACCTCGGCACGCTCGGCGGGGCGCAGAGCGAGGCCAATGCCATCAACGAGCAGGGTCAGGTCGTCGGCGAGAGCCAGACGAGCGGCGGGGACTTCCACGCGTTCGTCTGGTATCGCGGCACGATGACGGATCTCGGCACGCTGGGCGGCGCCAACAGCTTCGCGTACGGCATCAACGCGCGCGGCCAGGTCGTCGGCTCCAGCCAGACGGCGTCGGGCGAGAGCCACGCCTTCGTGTGGACCAACGGCGTGATGACCGACCTCGGCACCCTCGGCGGGACGCTGAGCGTCGCGTATGCCATCAACGCGTCGGGGGTGATCGTCGGGACCGCGCAGCTCGCGGATGCGTCGGCGAATCCCGACCATGCGGCCGTGTGGTTCCTGAAGTAGCGGGGCCGAGGCGCGCCCGCGTCGGCGGCGATGGAACGGTTTCCCGATCGATCGGGCGCCCGATGCGAACGAGGTCCGACGCCTGATCGCGTCGGACCTCGTTCGCCGATGTGGAGCACGGAGATCAGCTCGCGGGCTCGGCCACTGTCGACGCCGGCGCGGGCCGCGACCAGCGCGGGCGGAACGTCTGAGGCCGCGCGCGCTCGGCGAGCAGATGCTCGTAGTGCGCGAGGATGCGCGGACGGAGGTTCTCCGGCGTATCGGTCGGCTCGGTGCGGAAGGCCGCGTACCGTTGGGTCTCGCCGGTGACCTCCAGCCACCACCACGTGGTGCCCGGGGTGGCCGGCGACGACGCGCTCCGGCAGGTGAGCGTGCGGCCGTCGTTCTCGAATCGCAGGAAGTCCATCACCACTCCTGAAGGGGACGTGAGACATCGGTCGCGGGGGCCAACAAAAAATGGTCCGAAGCGTGCCGGACCAGGTGGCTCCTGTCGTCGCTTTCGGCGTTCCTCGCCGGGCCGCATCGGGCTTCGTGCTGCGACGCGAGCGCGACTCGCGCTCATCGTAAAGGTAGCCGCCGGACCGCTCTCGGGGCAGCGCCTTCGCCGCACCGCGACGCTTCACCTGGCATGCGGATTCAACCCGGAGCCAGCGGGCTGCGTAGCGACAATCCGTCGGTCGGGCGCCTCGAGGAACGGGCGCGTGACATTCACGACCGGATCGCGACAGTCCTTCCGGAGTGGTCCCTGGAATCTCTGCAGGCACTGGCCCGGCAGATGGCAGAGCTGGAACCGAAGTTCGAGCAACGTGCGGGAGCCTGCGGGTGCCCGGGCGATGACGACAGTCACCGTACACCACCGCCGACTTGATTGCGAGTGGGACGCAGTGCAGGCCATCCCGACCTTTGTCCGCAGAGCATTCCTGAGGGGCCTGAGAGCTTCACGACATGACGTAAGCTTGAGGGCGATGGTCTCGGCGGCTATATTTACGTTCTGCAGGTAGTTCACCAGTGCAGGGCCGGCGTGCTCCATTCCGCCGTGCCTCAATGAGTGGCGCTTCTGGCGACGCCTCCCTGTGAGGATAGTCCATGCCGGCACCCTCGGACGACGCGGCACAGACCGCGTCCCAACGCACTGCCCCGTCAGCACTCCTCTTTCCCACCTCGCTCACGAGCGAAGGGATCTCCGGCGCGAGCCGACGCCTTCGCGCGCTCGCGGCGCTGAGCGGATCGCTCACGGACGCGCTCGCCCCGAAGGACGCAGCAGACCTGGTTGAGCAGAAGGCGCTCTCGGCTCTCGGCGCGACGAGCGCCGTCGTGGTCACTCTCGGGGCATTTCCGCCCGCGACAGACGCGCGGCCTGAGGCGCACGCTGGCGTGAACGATGACGCCGTGCTGCACGTCGTGCACGCGGTTGGTTTGCCTGCCGAGGTCAAGGCGGCTCTCGAGGAATTGCCACTCGATGCGCCTGTGCCATTCGCCGAAGTCGCTCGGGTCGGCGAGCCATTGTTCCTGCCGTCCGAGCAGGAGATGCAGCGCTACCCGGACTGGGCCTCGGCCATGATTCAGGCTGGCGCCCGGGCGGCGGCGATCGTGCCGGTGTGGGCGAATGGCGAGCTTCGTGGGGTGCTCGGACTAACGTGGGCCGAGCCGCGCCTGTTCGATGAGGACGAACGCGCCTTCGTGCTGACGCTTGGCATCATGTGCGCGCAGGCGATCATGCGGGCCCATCTGCGCGCGGCTGAACGCGCGGCGCGGGAGTCGGCGGAGGGTGCGCGCGCCTTAGCTGAGACCGCGCGCGCAACTGCCGAAGAAGCGAATAGATCGAAAGCACGTTTCGTCTCCACGATCAGTCACGAGCTGCGCACGCCGATGAATGCCGTACTCGGTTATACCGCTTTGCTCGCCGATGAGATGTATGGACCTGTCAGTGCCCACCAACAGGAGCACATCGGCCGCGTCCGTACATCGGGCTATCATCTCCTCGGTCTGATCGAAGACCTACTTGGCTACGCGCGCGTCGAGGCCGGGCACGAGCTCGTAGCCGCAGAGCCCCTCGTCCTGATCGATGTTGTCGAGGCGAGTCTCGTTCTGGTCCGCCCCATCGCCGAGAAGAAGGGGTTGAGCATTCGCGTCGAAGGGCCTAGTGAGCCGTTGACGTTGCATACCGATCCGAGAAAGCTTCGGCAGATTCTGATCAATCTTCTCGCGAACGCCGTCAAGTTCACTGACGCCGGAGAGATCGTCCTCGTGCTCCGCGTCGAGGGACGAGACGCCGAAGTCAGAGTGATCTTCGAGCTGACCGATCCCGGCCGCGGAATGACGCCAGACGAACAAGCCCACGCCTTCGATCCGTTCTGGCGGGCGGATTCGGTATCGAGGGACGGAATGGGAGGCAGTGGTCTCGGGTTATCCGTTGCTCGCCAACTCGCCACTTTGCTCGGTGGAGACTTGAACGTCACGCGGAGCACACCCGGCAAGGGCAGCACCTTCGTCCTCTCGTTGCCCGCGGAGTATCGGCACGCCTGACGATGGCCTTCGATGGGCTGAGTCAGCTCAAGTGCTACGTCCGCGGCGTGCGTCCTCGGCCGCCCGTCGAGCCGATCGTGCGCTTCGAGACCCCGCCGGGCCACCAAGCCCAGGTCGACTTCGCCGAGTGCCGCTTCCCCTGGGGGAAGCGCGTCGCGCTGCTCGTCGTGCTGGGCTACTCGCGCCTGCTCTGGGTGCAGTTCCATAGGAGCAAACGACGCTCACTGGCACCGCGAGACAACCGAGCGCTCTTCTGGACGCTGCATCCGTGCAGCAAGCCGGGCGAGCGCCGCCTGCGCCGCAACGGGGAGGAACTGGTCCTTTGGACTGGTCCCCTGCCGAACGACAAGCGCTCCGCAGTCGCGAGCGACTGCAGAGCGAGAAGGACAAGTGTGCGGCCGCGCCTGCAACTCGGCCTTGTGTCGCGGACCGCGACGAGTCCGGCGCAGCACGCGACAATATCAGCGCACTCCAGGGCCCATGCTGTAGAGTCGCACTGCGTAGGCGCACCGTGGGGCGTCGCATTGACGCATCGTTACCTCGAGCCTGTAACGACCGCCGTTTACATCCGCAATTCCCAGCCACGGCTTATCGGTGTCACCTTTGCTCCTCGCGACCGGAGCACCGTCCGGAGACGCGAGGGACAACTCCAACCGCCCACAGTTCGTATCACATACTCCCACGATGATGTACTTCCCGTTGTCGTCGAGAGTGGCCGAATGCCGCGCAACGGAGCCCTGGTAGAGCTTTCCTCCTGCTTCGCCTGCGACGTTCCCGCCGTTCCCGACGATGACCGAATCGAAGGCGAGCACCTGCGACGAAAGGATGTCGGTCGCGCTTGCGTCAGGCGTCGACGGCTCGCCGTCACGAGCTGGTCGAGTTCGGCTGGGAGTATCGCTGCGATCATCCTCCGCAACGCGAAGCAATTCCCGCGAAAAGCGATGTGGTTCGTCGGTCGATGCAGCCAGCGGTCTCACGTAGCGCGCGGGAACTGCGTAGTTGATATTCTGGCCGCCGGGGAGCATCAGCGTGGTGACCCCTATCACCTCTCCACGATCATTCATCACCGGACCACCGGAGGAGCCAGGCGATACTGGAGCTGTGATCTGGACGAGAGACAGTCCGTCGTAGGCTCGCTGCGCGCTGACCAGACCGTTGCTGAAGGTTCCAATCTGCCCGAGGGGGTTGCCGAGGACGTATACGGGGGCGCCGATGGAGACACTATCGTCGAACGAGAGCGGCAACGTGTGGGCACGGTCGATCGGCACTTTCAAGACGGCAATGTCGTG
>DATJGU010000111.1:0-33237 GCA_035494615.1 Gemmatimonadaceae bacterium | reverse complement strand
CGGAAGGTTACCCGTTCACGCATCAGCGTCGCTAGGTTGGTCAACACTTCGCCGAGGTTACCGCCGGTCTCGCGCTGGATGAGCAAGGAGGTGACGAACATGCGTGCGTCGATCGTCCCGATGCGCTCCTGCATCCGCAGGAGCGCCATGCGGACTTCCATCCCGAGGCGCTGCTCGTCGTAGAACCGCGCGAACTCGGGGCCGAGCGGCGCCGGCGTCTCGCGGCCAACGAATTCCATCGCTGCTTGCAACGAGTATCCTGCCTGGAGCGCATTCACCAGCATGTCCAGCGATTCCGGAAGCTGGGACTCGAAGGCAGCCTCTCGCTTGGCCTGCTTGCGACTGAGCCACATGACCGGCAACAGAAGGCCGATGGGCGCCAACACCAGCGATCCCAGTATTCCCCAACGCTGTCCGAACACGAGTCCCGCCACCGCCAAGGCGACGCAGGTGAGCAGGAATTGACCGGCCTTCTGCGAGGATCCCGCGCGCTCGAGTCGCTCCGCGATGACTGTGGTGAGCGCACGACCCGTGAGCAGTCGATTGAGGAACGGAATCTCGCTCGAGCGGTCGTCCCGCAGGATACTGACCGCCGCCGCCGAAGTCGCGCTTCCCATGCGAAGCTGCTCACGCGCAGCCTCCGATGCCTCGAGCGCCTCGCGGTTCACCAACCCGTAGATGGCGACGATCAGGAAAACGATGCCGAAGAAGACCGCGGCGAGGATCAACAGCTGCATCGTTACCTCAGGCCGAACAGGTCAGCAGGAAGCTCTGCACCGGCGAGGCGGAGTCGCTCCATGAACGTCGGTCGCACGCCCGTCGGCTCGAAGCCGCCGATCACCGTCCCATCGGTCGCGATGCCGCGACGGTGGTAGCGGAAGATCTCCTGCATCGTGATGATCTCCCCCTCCATCCCCGTCAGCTCCGTGATGCTGACGATGCGGCGCGAGCCGTCCGCCATGCGCGACACCTGCACGATCACGTCGATCGCCGAGGAGATCTGCTCGCGCGTCGCGCGGTTCGGCAGGTTGGTCCCCGCGAAGAGGATCATCGTCTCGAGCCGCGCCATGGCGTCGCGCGGCGTGTTCGCGTGGATCGTCGCCAGCGATCCTTCGTGGCCGGTGTTCATCGCCTGGAGCATGTCGAGCGCTTCCGCCGAGCGCACCTCGCCGAGGATGATCCGGTCGGGGCGCATTCGCAGGGCGTTCTTCACGAGGTCGCGCGCCATCACTTCGCCGCGCCCTTCGGAGTTCGGCGGGCGTGTCTCGAGGCGCACCACGTGGTCCTGCTGCAGGCGAAGTTCGGCTGCATCCTCGATCGTCACGACCCGCTCGACCGAGGGGATGAAGGAGCTCAGCGCATTGAGCAGCGTCGTCTTCCCCGATCCGGTACCGCCCGAGATGAGGATGTTGAGCCGCGCGAGGACGCACCCGGCGAGCAGGGTGAGCATCGCGTCGGTCATCGCACCCTTCGCGACCAGATCCGCTGCAGTGAGCTCGGCGCCGAACCGGCGGATCGAGAGCACGGGCCCGTCGAGTGCGAGCGGCGGGATGATCGCGTTGACGCGAGAGCCGTCGGCGAGGCGGGCATCGACCATCGGCGACGACTCGTCGACGCGCCGGCCGACGCGGCTGACGATGCGGTCGATGACCGTGAGCAGGTGGGCATTGTCGCGGAACGCGATGTTCGTACGCGACAGCTTCCCCTTCCGCTCGATGTAGACGTCCCTCGGCCCGTTGACGAGGATGTCGCTGATGGTGCCGTCGCGGAACAGCGGCTCGATCGGGCCGAGGCCGGTGACCTCGTAGATGATCTGCTCGACGATCTCCTCGCGCTCCGTCGCGCTCAACGGCGCCTGCTCGGCGCGGATGAACTCGATCACCGCGTTGCGGATCTGCGTCGTGAGCAGCGCCTCGTCGGTGATTCGCTCGAGCGCGGCCAGGTCGAGACGCTCGACGAGCTTCCGGTGCAGCTCGAGCTTGAGCTGGTCGACGGCGCTGAGGCGCACCTCGGCGGCCCGGAGGGAGCGCGGATCGATCTTGCTGACCTCGGCCTGCGTCGCGTGCGCGAGAGGGCCGCCAGGCCCCGCCGGCTGCACGCGTGTCTTGGGATCCACCGGGGCAGGCGTGTTGGACCCCGGAGCCGGCGGCGTGCCGTTCCCGTTCGTCGAGGCATTGGGCGCAGCCGGAGCCGGCGTCGTGCCGCGCCCGAGCAGTCGGTCCCGAAGTGAAGGAGGCATTATCGTTTCCCGATGCTGAAGATGCGGCTGAGCCGCGAGCTCGCGTCGCGCCCCTTGCCGTTCGTGCCGGAGCCCGTCCCCGTCAGCTTCGACACCAGCGACGCATAGGACTGGGTGAGGCGTGCGTTGCGATCGTACCGACCGACGGGCACACCCTTGCTCACCGCGCCGTCCGACGTCTTGAAGTCGTTCGGCAGCAGGTGGAAGATCGGCATGTTGAGCAGCGTGCTCGCGTCGGAGGGCGTCAGCACTTCGCTCGATTGGTGGCGATTGACGACCACGAGCAGCTTGTCACGCTCGTAGCCCAGCCGCTCGCAGAGCGCGATCGTGCGCTGCGTGCCACGGAGCGCCGCCACGTTGAGCTGCGTGACCAGCACGATCTTGTCGGCCGCATCGAGGGCCGCCAGCGTGCGGTCCGTCAGATAGTGCTCGCAGTCGAGCACCGTGTACGCGAAGTGCTTCTTCAGCTCCGCGATGAGCGTCGACGCCGTCGCGGAGTCGACCATCTCGGCGATCTCCGGACGATCGGACGACGGAAGCACCCACACGCCACCTTCGGCGGGTGTGAGGATCGATGACAGCAGATCGGCGTCGATCCGCTCGACGCGGGCGACGAGATCGCCGACGTCGTAGGCCGGTGCGAGGTTGAGATGCACGCGCAGATCGCCGCCGTGCACGACGAAATCCGCCAGGGCAACGCGTGCGTGCGGGTTCGCATCGGCGAGCGAGAATGCGAGATTCACCGCGACGCTCGTCGTCCCGAGTCCTCCCTTCGCGCTGTACACGGCGTACGTCGTCCCCTGCTCCACTTCGGCGCGGCCACGCCGCAGCAGTCGATCGACGGCGGCGGAGAACTCCTGCGGATTCGGCGGGTGCACGAGGAATTCCTGCACCCCCGCGCGCATCGCCTGAAGAATCAGCACCGGATCGGCCTGCGGCGCGGTCCCGATCACGGTCGTCGACCCGCTCCGCGACACCTCGCGTTCGAGCGTCGCGAGCTCGACGGGGCCGAGCTCCTGCAGCGGCACGATGACGAGATCGAACGACTCCTCGCGCAGCGCCCGAAGGAGCGTGGCGAGATCCGCGACGGCGGCAGCGCGCCCGAACCCGAAGCGGGCGAGGACGTTGTTTGCCTCCGCTTCGGGCCCGGCCGCGCCGGCGACGATGATGGCCTTGCGCTGCGTCACGAATCGCTCACTATGGCGCTCGCCGATTCGGCGGAGCCGGAAGCACGGGGGGCTTCGAGTTCTCCAACACCTCGCGCGTGGGCAGCGTGGTGTCGGGCAGGATGCGAAGCACGTCGCGGGGCCGTGGTCTGGTCGGATCGATGATGGAAGGCGTGACCACTACGAGCAGCTCCGTCTCGTTGTTCTGCCAGCGCGTGCTGGAAAAGAGGTTACCGAGAATCGGAATGTCCATCAGGATCGGGATGCCCGTCTTCGCCTTCTCCCGGGTCTCCGACATGAGTCCAGAGATGATGAGACTCTGGTTGGGCTTCACATCGACTGTCGTCTCGACGCGGCGCGTTTGGAGCGCCGGGATGCGAAAGCCGGAGATGACGATGGCGTTGGTATAATCGAGTGTGGAGACCTCGGGCTTGACAGCGAGGGTGATGAGACTGTCGCTCAGGATCTCGGGGGTAAAGCGGAGCCGGATCCCGAACTCGCGGTAGGTGATGGAAATGGATGACTGGCCCCCCGGACCCGGAGTGGCAATGGGGATGGGGATCTCACCTCCCGCAAGGAAGTTTGCCTCCTGGCGGTTGGCGGACATGAGATTGGGCCGCGCGAGCAGCCGCGCATTGCCGCGGCTCTGCTCCGCCTCGATCAGGCCGAGGAACTTGTCGGATCCGAAGTCGGTGAGCAGCGTCGCGAACCTCTCCTGCGGCGGAAGGATCACCTTCCCCGAAGGGTCGATCGCATTGTCGCTGTTGAACAGGCCGGAGCCGACACGGACATTGTTGTCGCGATAAACCGCCGAGATCCCGAGGTTGACCAGCGCGTCGCGGCGCACTTCGGCGAAGATGATCCCAAGCGACACCTGCCGGCGATCCGTCGGAGGGTTGACGAGGATGCGGTAGTGGCGGCGCGCCTCGCCCGTCCAGAAGATCACGTCGGTCTCGCCGGCGGCCCGCGCATTGACCACCACGTCGCGCTCGCCGATGACGACGACGTCGGCGATCGCGGGGTTGGCTACCGAAACGCGAGTCACCGGTACGGCCGTGTGAATCGGATAGGCGCGCCCGACGGGGAGGGCGACCCGAATGATGTCCTGGTCGGCGGTCTGGGCCTCGGCGCGTCCGACCGGGAACACGACGGATCCGGTGAGGAGCAGGAGGGCCGACGCGAGGAGACGAAGACCGCGGGTTGAACCGTTCAAGTGGATCGGGCTCCGATGGAGGGGATCGGCGTCACGCGAGCGCGAAACGTGTCAACGCTTCACTGTGGGGTCGGCGCAGGAGCGGGAGAGGGCGTCTTCTCGAATTTCTGGCGCTGCACGTTGTCGGCGCCGCGGAACACGGTCACGGTGAGCGAATCCGGCTTCGGAGGCGCCTGCACGACCGGGGCGGGCGCCGGCGCCGGGCGTTGCGGCGCGGCACGGCGTGCGACCGGACGCGGGGCCGGCTCGGCAACGCGCACGGGCGCGCTGCCGAGCTGCGTGAGCACGTCGGCGGAGCTCGCACCCTTGGTGCGGACGCTGTCCGGATCTCCGTAGCCGCGGAGGACGAGCTGGATGCTCCCCTGGTTCACTGCCACGGCGAGCCGCTCCGCCTCCTCGGGCGTCACCTCGAGTGCGGCGGTGGTCGCCTGGATGGCGTTCCCCTCGGCGTCGCGCTCCACCCTGGTGCCGACGGAGAGGACGCGCATGTTCTCCATGAACAGCTTGGCGACCTGCTTGCCGCCATCCTGCACGTCGCGGATGTTCACGAGCACGTCGACGCGGCTGTTCGGCTGAATGAGCCCGCTCACGCCGGCAACGTCGTTGATACGGAGCGCCATCGCGCGCTTGCCGGGTGTGATCTTGACCTCGATTCCCGGTCCCGTTCCGCTCGGAGCGAGCCGGCCGGGCACCAGGGGCTCACCCTCGAACACGGCGACCCGCGTCACACGGCCGATCAGCGAGTCGGCGGAGGCGAATGCGCCGGCCGGCACGGTGGCTACCGGCCACTCGCGCACCGAGATCGCGGAGCGGTCGATCGCGGTGCCCTCCGGAATGTTCTTGGCGGCCACCACGAGTGGCCGAGTCGCAATGCGGCTCGAGGCCTTGGTGTTCTCGAGCACCCGGTAGACGCCGAAGGTCGCGATGGCCGCAACTCCGATCGCCACATAGAAGACGAAGGTGTAACGTCTGCCCGCCATGTTGTTACCCGATTTCCAGCGAAGAGGAGAACGACGATGCGCCCGAAGGCGCATGGATTGGTCGACGGACCAGCACGATGCTCACAGCGAGTTCGCCATCTCCCACCGGAAGATCGCACGGCGGTTCAGTGAGATGGTGCCGAGGCCGAACATGTTCGACAGCGGAGTCACCGGCTTATAGGGATATCCGGTGATCTGGATGGTGATATTTCCGTTGGCGTCGGGAGTCGAAACCGAGATCAGGCTGAGTACCTGCGCCTGGGTTAGACCGTTGTTCATCCCGACGATGTACTTGTAGACGCGGTCACGGACGTTCGCGTCGTTCGTAGTCGGTCCGGGTTGCGGAATCGTTGCTGCGTACCGACCGCCTTCACGCACCGCCGCGGTCAGGTTGTTGAGCGTGTACACCGCGAGACCGAAATCGATCGTCGCGCACATGATCATCATGAGGAGCGGGACGACGAGCGCGAACTCGACCAGCGCCGCCGCGCGCTCGCTGCGGATGCCAAGCAGCCTGCGACCAACCCGTCTCATTCTCATCTAGCCGACTCCTCGAGCGTTCAGCTCAGCCGAAGCCATTGTGGGAACCACGCAACCACCAGCAATCCTATCGCCATCGCCAGACCGTACGGGAGCGTTTTCCGCCCCTTCGGCACCGCGAGCGGTGTGGCCAGCATTCTCGGATCGCGGAGTCCATGCGCGATCCGGAACGTCGTGAGACCGATCCCGTGCGCGAGCGCCAACCCGATCACCGACAGCACGCCACCCGCGAGCGCCGAGAGCAGCGCCGCGCCGAAAACCTGCGATGGGGCGAGCCAGCAGCTCGCCGCGGCGAACATCTTCACGTCGCCCGCCCCGAGCATCCGGAGCGCGTAGAACGGGATCCACAGCCCGAACCCGATCGCGAGCCCGAGCAACGCTCGAGGCACTCCCACGGTGGGAGAGAGTAACAAGGCGCTGTACACCACACCGAGCGCGGCGAGCGCCAGAACGAGCGAATTGGGAATCCGCCGGCTTCGAACGTCCGATACGCTCGCGGCCACCAGCGCAACCGTGAAGCACGCGCCGCCGGCAATCGAGAGCGCGCTCGCGGAGAAGCCGTTCACGCGTAGCGTCTCCGTCGTGGTGACGTCCCGGGCGCGGGAAGCTGCATGTTTCCGTGCAGCTTCCCGCGCACCGAGGCTCAGTTCACGCCGTTGACCTTGGAGCCGAACTTTCCGTACAGGCCCTGGAGCACGCCGTTCAGCTGGGCCAGCACGAAGATGGCGATGCCGGCGACGACCACGATGATGATGCCGTATTCGGCCGTCGTGGCGCCGTCCTCGGCGCGGACGAAGGTGCGGAGCGAGCGAGTCAAGGTCGACATGGTACGGGTCCTCTGGGGTTGATCGAGCTGGGGAGGGGTCTGAACTTCGCGGGCGGGTAGTGGCAGGCGCGATCCACGATCACCACTGACGTGCGGCGCACGCATCGGTGACAAATCCGACGACGAGTGCGCCTCGGACCCGTCGTCCTGCTGATGCTGTAGACGTGCCGCGATTCGCGCCGACGTCTCTCGTGGCGCTTCGCGGCAACGGCGTGCCTGTTCTGCGCAACGGTCAGACCAGCGACATCTCGAGCGAAGGTCTGCGTCACGGCCTGGACCGGTGGGAGCCCAGCAGCCGGAAGGGATACTGTGTACACAAACGTTTTGCAAGCGGGCTAAGCCTCTGCCCTTGAAGCACTAGCACGGTCAGCCGAGCCGAAATGACTACCCCCTGCTCACGACGCAGAGAGAGCACGTATCGATTCGCGCAGAACACCGGACTCGACGGATCGTAGAGCGAACTCGTCCATAGGTAGCAACAACCCGTGGCACGACCACCACACCGCCTGAAGCTGAATCGCATGCGATCAGCCGAAGGCAAACGCAGAAGGGCTGCGCGTGCCGCCGCAGCCCTTCTGCCGACAGCCTACCGACGCCGGTTTCAGTTCACGCCGTTGACCTTGGAGCCGAACTTCGCGTACAGGCCCTGGAGCACGCCGTTCAGCTGGGCCAGCACGAAGATGGCGATGCCGGCGACGACCACGATGATGATGCCGTATTCGGCCGTCGTGGCGCCGTCCTCGGCGCGGGCGAAGGTGCGGAGCGAGCGGGTCAGCGTCGACATGGTACGGTCCTCTGGGGTTGATCCAACTGGGGAAGGTGTCGCAGCCTGATGGACCGGTGCGAACCACCGGTCGGTACGGGTCGGCTGCGGCTGCTTTGGCAACCGACGGACCGCCACGTCCGTTTTTCTCCGACTGCCCCGCCGTCGCGCTCGTCGCGCTCCGCCCCGCGGCGGAGCGACCGCTGAATCACATCGCCAAGCCGATTGGCGACAACGACATACGGGCGCGACTCCGCAACGGTGCTGGCACGAAGGACCACGCGTCCCCTCGCGATCCCTGAGCACGGCCAACGCACTTTTCCTTGCGGTCCCGACCGATACGGGACCGTGCTGTTGCACCCGCACCACTACATGCGGGTGATCGGCGCCACGACGGTCTGCGCGAGTTGCCGGGTCAACGGGCGAGCAGAATCTCCACTCGCCGGCCCTCGAGGAGGCGCAGGCCGTTCAACGCGGCGATGGCGAGGAAGAAGGAGCACCCGACCACGGTCCCGCCGATCGACTCCACCAGGGCGCAGGCGGCGCTCGCGGTCCCGCCGGTGGCGAGGACGTCGTCCACGACGAGCACACGCGCCGGCGGCGGGCAGGCGTCCTCGTGCACCTCGAGCTGCCCGCTGCCGTACTCGAGGGCGTACTCGCGCACGGCGCGCCGCCAGGGAAGCTTCCCGGGCTTCCGGATGGGGACGAACCCGGCGCCGAGGGCGAGCGCGACCGGCGCGCCGAAGATGAATCCGCGGCTCTCGATGCCGACGACGTGGGTCACTCCTGCCCCGCGCCACGGTGCGGACATCGCCGACACGGCCTCGGCCAGCAGCTCGGCGTCGGCGAGGATGGGGGTGACGTCCTGGAACTGGACGCCGGGCTCGGGGAAGTCCGGCACCACGCGGAGCCGTTCCGCGAGACGGTCCGCCAGCGTCGCGCCGCGTTCGCCCGTCGTCATGCGGTCAGCGATGGATGGTGAAGGGGTACGGCAGCGGCCCCGATGGCTCCTCGGGGAGATCGGCGACGATGGCGACGGTCGCCCCGGTCGGACCAACCTCGAGGGCGCGGCGGAGCCGCGCCAGCGAGGAGCTCTCCCCGGCCGCGCGGACTTCCACCTCGCCGTCGGGCCGGTTGGTCACCCAGCCGCTCAGGCCGAGCCGGCGAGCCTCCTCTCGTACGAACCAGCGAAAACCGACGCCCTGCACACGACCCGTGATCCGGACGTGGAGCACGGTCACGGCTCCTGCTCCCAGCCGTGGGTCCCGAGCAGTGGGACGAACCGCACGGGCGCCACGTCGGAGACGTGCGCCTCGCCGCCGCGCTTCACGACGAGCTTGAGCGTCTGCTCCTCCATGCCGCCCACGGGGACGATCATGCGGCCGCCGTCCGCGAGCTGCTCGATCAGCGGCTGCGGGATCGACGGTCCGCCCGCGCTGACGAGGATCGCGTCGTACGGCGAGTACTCGCGCCATCCCACGGTGCCGTCGCCGAGGAGCATCGACACGTTCTTCGCGCCCGCGCGCGCGATCGCCTCGCGCGCCTGCGTGTACAGCGCGGGAATGCGCTCGATCGTGAACACCTGCGCGACGAGGTGCGAGAGGAGCACGGTCTGGTAGCCCGACCCGGTGCCCACCTCGAGCGCGCGCTCGGTCCCCTTGAGCTCGAGCAGCTCGAGGTAGCGCGCATGGATCGAGGGCTGCGAGATGGTCTGTCCGCTCCCGATCGGCAGGGGCGCGTCCTCGTACGCGCGATGGCGCACGCCGGTGGGAACGAACATGTGGCGTGGCGTGAGATCGAACGCGCGCAGCACGGCGAGATCGCGGATGCCGCGCTCGCGAAGCGTCTCGACGAGCCGGCGCCGCGCGCCGGCCATCTGCCCCTCTACGGATCCGGCCACCAGGCCCCCGAGGATTCGAGCATGCCGAAGTGCGTGAGATCGAGATGCAGCGGCGTGACCGAGATGTAGCCGTCCTGGATCGCGCGGAAATCGGAATCCGCCTCGCCGGACCACGAGATGCGGCCGCCGCCGATCCAGTAGATCTCGCGGCCCCACGGATCCTTCATCGGCTGCAGCGATCCGGAGTACATCCGGCTGCCGAGCCGGGTGAGCTTCACTCCCTTCACCTCGTCCCCGGGCACCGGCGGGAGGTTGACGTTGAGCAGCGTGTGCGTCGGGAACGCGGGGAGCGACGTGATGCGCTCGAGGAGCGGCGTGAGAACGCGGATCTGGTCGCGCAGATGCGACAGGTCGGCGCGCAGGTCGCCGCCGGCGAAGGAGATGGCGATCGACGGAATGCCGAGCGAGAGTCCCTCCATCGCCGCGGCGACGGTGCCGGAGTAGAGCACGTCCTCGCCGAGGTTCTGGCCGTGATTGATCCCGCTCAGCAGGAAGTCGGGACGCGCATCGAGCAGGGCCTCGACGGCGAGCATGACGCAGTCGGTGGGCGTGCCGTCCACCTGCCATCGCCGCTCGGCGCGGCGCACGGGACGCAGCGGGTGATGCAGCGTGAGCGAGTGGCTCGTCGCGCTCTGCTCGCGGTCGGGGGCGACGACGAACACCTCGCCGAGCGGCTCGGCCGCTTCGGCGAGGCAGTCGATCCCGTGCGCGAGGATGCCGTCGTCGTTGGTGATCAGGAATCGCATCGGTCCATCGGTTCGTGCTCGTCCGCGGCGCCGCGCCGGCTCCGCGCTCCGCGTGGCGCGTGTGCGCTCACAGCGGCTCGTCGGGCGCGAGGAGCCGCACGATCTCCTTCAGCTCGTGCTCGAGGGCGTCGAGGGTCTGCACGGTGAGCGCGGTGCGCGCCACGGAGCGCAGCTCGCCCCCCTTGCGGTGCTCGTCCACCTTCTGGCGCGCGCCCTCGATGGTGTACTTCTCCGTGTAGAGGAGGTGCTTCACGAGCTGGATGAGCTCCACCTCGCGGCGCTGGTACACGCGGTTGCCCGAGCGGTTCTTCGCCGGGTTGAGGAAGCGGAACTGGCTCTCCCAGTAGCGGAGCACGTGCGGCTTGAGGTCGGTGAGCTCACACACCTCGCCGATGCTGAAGAACTCCTGGACGGGTTCGGCGGTCATGCGTCCTGCTCCGCGCGCAGCTCGCGCGACATCAGCTCGTGGACGGCGCTGCGCGCCGGATGTCCGTCGAACAGGATGCGGTGCACCATCGCGACGATCGGCATCTCGACTCCCTCCCGCGCGGCGAGCACGTGCGCGCTGCGTGTCGTGGTCACTCCCTCCGCGACCGTCTCCTTGCCGGCGAGCGCCTCGGCGAGCGAGGCCCCGCGTCCGACGTCGACGCCCACGGCGCGATTGCGACTGAGCGATCCGGTGCACGTCATCACCAGATCGCCGATGCCGGCGAGGCCGGCGAAGGTGGCGGGGCGTGCGCCGAGCGCGACGCCGAGCCGCGTCATCTCGGCGAGGCCGCGCGTGATCAGCGCGGCGCGCGAGTTGAAGCCGAGCCCCACGCCGTCGACGATCCCCGCCGCGACGGCCATGACGTTCTTCAGCGAGCCCCCGAGCTCGACGCCGACGACGTCGTCGTGCGTGTAGACGCGGAAGTGCGCGTTGCTGAGCGCCTCCTGCACGACGCTCGACGCGACGTCGTCGTCCGATGCGGCGACGACGGCCGTCGGCTGGTGCGCCGCGACCTCGGCGGCGAAGCTCGGCCCGGAGAGCGCGACGACCGGGCGGCCGGGCACTTCCGCGGCGGCGACGTCGCCCATGAGCGCGAGGGTCTCCGGCTCGATCCCCTTCGACGCGACGCACAGCGTGGCGTCGCGCGCGACGTGCGGCGCCGCCTCGCGCAGGATGCGGCGAAGCAGATGGGACGGCGTCGCGAGGCAGACGAGCGTCGCTCCATCCACGGCGGCGTGGAGGTCGTTCGTGGCGCGCACGGCCGGCGCGAGCTCGACCCCCGGAAGGAAGCGGTGGTTCACGTGCGCCGACCCGATCGATGCGGCGACGTCGGCCTCGTACGCCCACAGCGCGACGCGATGGCCGTTCCGCGCGAGCAGATCGGCGAGCGCGGTGCCCCATGCGCCCGCGCCGATCACGGCGGTCTCGCGGACGAGCGCGTCGTCAGGCACGATCCTGCCTCCCGAAGCGGTGCTCCTCGCCGCGGCGCAGCCGGCCGATGTTCGAACGGTGGGTCCAGAACACGAACACCGCGACGGCGAGGCTGACGAGGAAGAGGGGCGAGCGCACGCCGACCGAGAGCAGGAGCAGCGCGGGAAGCAGCACCGCGCAGACGAGGCTCCCGAGCGAGACGTAGCCGGTGACGAGCACGATGCCGACGAACACGGCGAAGGTGATCGCCATCGGGATCGGCGCGAGGGCGAAGAAGACGCCGGCGGCCGTGGCGACCCCCTTTCCGCCGCGGCGCAGGCCGAGCCAGATCGGCCGCACGTGGCCGGCGATCGCGGCGATGCCGCAGCCGATCGCCCAGAGCAGCGGATCCCGCGGGCTGACGATGCGCGGCGGAAGGAGGAGCGCGGGGAGCGCGCCCTTCAGCGCATCGGCGAGAAAGACGACGATGCCGATCTTCCAGCCGAGGACGCGGAACACGTTCGTCGCGCCGAGGTTTCCCGAGCCCTGCGTGCGCAGATCGACGCCGCGCAGCCGGCCCGCGATCGCGGCGAACGGAATGGAGCCGGCGAGATACGAGAGCGCGAGCGCGAGCCAGGGCTCCATGGCTACGCGGCCGCGGCCCCGCCGCTCTTGCGCCGCAGCACGATGCGCAACGGGTTGCCGGTGAACGGCCACGTCTCGCGGAAGCCGTTGTGCAGGAAGCGCACGTAATGCTCCTCGACGAGCTCGGGATGATTGCCGAACACGGCGATCGTCGGCGGGAGCACGCTCACCTGCGTGGCGTAGTTCAGCTTGACCTCGCGCCCCGCCGCCTGCGACGGCTGCCGCCGCGCCAGCAGCTCGGCGAGCCGGTCGTTCACCTGCGACGTGCCGATGCGCGTGCGGCCCTGCTCGTCGACGAGCCCGATGAGATCGAGCAGCTTCGTCACGCGCTGGCCGGTGCGCGCCGAGGTGAAGAGGAAGGGGACCCAGTTGAGGAAGGGCGCCTTCTCGCGCGCCGCCTTCTCGAAGCGGTGCGTCGCCTTGTCGTCCTTCTCGACGACGTCCCACTTGTTGACGACGACGATGAGCCCGCGGCCGGCCTCCCACGCCATGTTGGCGATCTTGAGATCCTGCTGGTGCAGCTCGCCCTCCGTCGCGTCGACGACGAGCACGCAGAGGCTCGCGCGCTCGATCGCGCGGCGCGAGCGGAGCGACGAGTAGAACTCGACGCCGTCGTCGATCTTCGTCTGGCGGCGGAGCCCCGCCGTGTCGACGAAGACGAGCTGGCGGCCATGGTACGTCATCGGCGTGTCGATCGCGTCGCGCGTCGTGCCGGCGATCTCGCTCACGACGAGCCGCTCCTCGCCGAGCAGGCGGTTCACGAGCGACGACTTGCCGACGTTCGGGCGGCCGACCACGGCGACGCGCAGCGCCGCCTCGTCCTCGGGAGTGCTTTCGGGAAGCTGCTCGACGAGGACGTCGAGCAGGTCGCCGGAGCTCTTGCCGTTCTGCGCGCTCACCGGCAGCGGATCGCCCGCGCCGAGCTGATAGAAGTCGTAATAGTCGGTGTTGGCCGGATCGTCGACCTTGTTGGCGACGAGGAGCCACGGCTTCCCGGTGGTGCGCAGCATCTCGGCGACCTTCGAGTCGCTCGGATGCACCCCGGTCTTCGCGTCGACGACGAAGAGCGTGAGGTCGGCCTCGTCGATCGCGGTGGCGACCTGGCGCCGGATCTCGCGGTCCATCGGCGCCTGCGGATCGTCGGAGATGCCGCCGGTGTCGACGAGCCAGAAGGCGCGCCCGTTCCACTCCGTGCGCGCGAAGTGGCGGTCGCGCGTCGTGCCGGCTTCGTCGGAGACGATGGCGGTCTCCTCGCCGACGATGCGGTTGAACAGCGCGGACTTGCCGACGTTCGGCCGGCCGACGAGGGCGACGACGGGGACGGTCACGCGGCGTGCCCCGAGACGTGCGGCTCGCCCTCGAGCGCCAGCACGTCGACGAAGTCGTACGACGGATGGACCGGCATCGGCAGCGACTCGCGGACGGCGACGAAGCGCTCGTCGTCGAGAAAGAGGCCGTCGTCGTTGATCGTCTCGGCGGGGATGAGCGCGAGATCGAGATCGTGGCGGCCCTCGAGCGCGCGCCGGATGTCCGCGCCGACGAGAAGGCCGGCGGTGGTGGTCGTCGGGCCGAACAGGGAGTTCTCCATCGGGAGCATCTCGAACAGGGCGCCGGTGCGCTCGCGAAGCTGCTCGAGCAGCTCGGGCATGAGCGCGGCCATCGACACGCCGGTCACGACTCCGATGCGGCGGCCGTCGAGCCGCGGCAGCGTGTCGAGCCCTTCACGAACGCGCTCGCGGAGCGAGGCGACGGCGCCCACGCCGTTCTCGATCTGGGCGAAGTCGCCGTAGTGCGCCGCGCCGGGGAGCGGACGTCCGGAGAGCAGATAGAGCTCGTCGGAGCCGAACACCCAGCGGTCGTCGCGCGAGGCGAGCGCGCGCGCCTCCCAGCGCTCGACGGCGTCGAGGATGCGCGTCGCGTTCTCGACGTCCATCGGCCGGCCGTCGTAGAGATGCGAGAACTGCGTCACGCCGACCGGCACGAGGGCGACGCTGAGCACGGAGTCGCCGAACGCCCAGAGGTCGGCGAGCGACTGCTCGAGCACCTCGCCGTCGTTCATCCCCGGCACGACGACCATCTGGCAGTGGAACTGGATTCCGCCCTCGGCGAGGCGGCGGAGCTGGGCGACGATGTCGGGGACGCGCGGGTTGTTGAGCAGGACCTGCCGCGCCTCGTGCGGCGTGGCGTGGACGGAGACGTACAGCGGCGAGAGGCGGTACTCGAGGATGCGCGCGAAGTCGCGCTCCTTGAGGTTGGAGAGCGTGGCGAAGTTCCCGTACGCGAAGGAGAGCCGGTAGTCGTCGTCGCGCATGTAGAGCGGCTTCCGGAGCCCTTCGGGGAGGCCCTCGATGAAGCAGAACTCGCACTTGTTGGCGCAGCGCCGGACGTTCGGCGGCTCGAGCTCGACGCCGAGCGGCTCGCCCTCGGGACGCTCGAGCTCGTAGACGATCTCCTCGCCGCCCGGAAGGCGCGCCTCGATCACCAGCTCGTCGTCGGCGGTGAGGAACTCCCAGTCGAGGAAGTCGGCGAGGGGGCGGCCGTTCACGCTCAGGAGCTCCGTCCCGGCGACGACGCCCATCTCGTCGCAGATGCTGCCCGGCAGAACTCGACTGACGCGAACCATGGATCTCCCGGCCGAGGCCCGCTGCTCCGCGATGCGTCCGGCGAAGCGCTTCCGAGGTGGCGAATGGCGGCGCGGCCGTGCGCGAAACGCCCCGCCCCGATCTCATCCAAGGTAAGAGACCGGAGGGCCGAAGACAAGCAGAATCCAGCACTTCGCTCGCGTCTGCTGCGCTGATACGTGAAGGGCCCCGCTCGTGGCGGGGCCCTTCACGTACGGCGGTTCGGCGCGGCGTCAGTCGGCCACGGTGTAGCGATAGGCGATCGCGTTCGCCGCGGGGATCGTGACGCGGAACTTCGCGCTCGCTCCCGGCTTCAGCGCCTCCGTCGTGACGGTCTGGCTGCCGAGCACCGCCCCGCTCTTGTCGAGCGCCTCGAACTTCAGCGTCACGGGCTTGGCCGCCATCGCGGCGACGCGCGCGGCGCGGGCCTTCTGGGCCTTGGCCAGCTCGGAGCGCGTCATGGTGGTCCCGGCATCCTCCGCCGCGGCCGCCTTGTCGCGCCGGTCGAGCACCGTGCCGGCGATCTCGATCTGCTGCTCGCCCGGCGTGTACTCGGCCATGGTCACCTCCACCGGAAGCTGCGAGCCCTTGCTGTACCACATGACCGTGCTGTCGGCCACCGCGACCGCCGCGGCGCCCTTCCGCGTCTTGCCGACTTCGACGTAGGCCCGCGCCGCGAGTAGATAGTTCTCCGGGTTGCCCGGATCGACCGCGACGAGCCGCGCCACGAGCGGGCCGACCTTCTCGTACTGCTGCAGGTTCAGGTCGGTGACGGCGAGGTTGAACAGCGCATCGCGGCTGTAGGGATTCTTCTCGAGGGCCGCCTCGAACAGCTTCGCCGCATCGGCGTTCTTGCCCGTGCGGGCGGCGGTCACCGCGGCGTTGAGCAGATCCTGGTAGTCGTGCGAGGCCGGATCGGTGAGCACCTCGCTGTAGCTCTTCGCGGCGCCGGCGGAATCGCCGGAGATGAGCAGCGCCTGCGCGAGGTTCTGGCGGCCCTGGGCGAGCGTCGCGCCGGTCGTGCCCGGAATCGCGACGAGCTTCTGATACAGCTCGGCCGCCTTCTTCGCGGCGGCGGCGCGCGTCTCCTTCGGGGCGCTCTCGTCGCGCGCCTGGTTCAGGTAGACGCTGGCGATGTTGGCGACCACCTGGCGCTCGACGTCGCGGTAGGCGGTGTCCTTCGCCGCCGCGTCGGCGGCGAGCTGCCAGCTCTTGATGGCGTCGTCGTTCTTGTTCCGCTTGCTCGCGATGTTGCCCAGCACCATGTGGCCGTAGGGCGACTCCGAGTACAGGCGGTTCGCCTGGTTCGCGTAGAACTCCGCCGAGTCGAGCTTGTCGGCGTTGAGCTGGTTGATCGCGGCGTTCACGAGGTCGAGGTAGGCCTGCTGGCCGCCCCGCCAGAACGCGGTGTAGTACGAGCAGCCGGGCGCGCTCGCTTCGGCGATCTTGAACAGCGAATCGATCGCGACGGGGAGATCGATCGTCGCGTCCGGGTTCGTCGTGAAGCCGAGCGCGCTCCGCTTCGGCGTGAGCCCGATTCCGGGCTGATTGAGCCAGAGCGCGAGCGCGCTGCCGAGCATGAAGGAGCTGGCGGCGTCGGGCTTCTTGATGCCCTCGAGCGCCTTGACCGACGACGTGAGTGCCTTGGCGGCCCCGGCCGCGTCGGTCTTCTGGTTCTTGAGCGCTTGCTGCAAGGTGATGTTGGCCTTGAGCAGGTCGCCGTTGCTCGGCGACGCGGCGTCGCACGCCGGCGGCGACGCAGCGGCCTGCGATGCAGCCGTCTGCTGCGCGCCGAGCGACGCGGCAGACGCCACGAGCAGGGCGGCAGCGGCCGGCAGAATCCTGACGAACACAGCCATCTGAGTTATCTCCAGGAGAACGGGTCGCGCCGGATATCGGCGTGCAGCCGGTACCCCGCGCCGCTCAGCGGCGTTCCGCCGCCAGGGCAAGCTGGTAAATATCGGAGGCCATGCGGCCCGTCGCCAGTGCGACGCGCTGGACGTCCTCGAACTCCGGCTTCGCGCGCCGCTCGCCGCCGGCGAGCGCCACGACCTTGAGCCGCACGGCGTGACCGAGCACGTCCACGGCGATCTCGTCGCGCGCGAGCACCGCGCGCGAGACGTCGCCGCGACGCACGCCGATGGTCGTCGTCTCGCGCAGCAGCAGCGACTCGAAGCGCTCGGCGTCCTCGGGCCGGCAGAGCACCTCGATGCGCGTGCCCTGACGGCCCTTCTTCATCGTCACGGGAAGCAGCACGACGTCGAGCGCACCGTCGGCGCGCGCGCGGTCGGCGACGGCGGCGACGTATTCGGGGCTCATGTCGTCGACGTCGCAGACGATCGACGCGGCGCGCTCGCGCGTGCCGTCGTGCCGCGCCTCGACGTCGGCGAGCACGATGCGCAGCGCGTTCGCGCGTCCGGCGAAGTCCTTCGTGCCCGCGCCGAACCCGCTGCGTCGAGGGACGTACTCCACGGGAGGCGCGCCCGTGGAGAGCACGTGCACGAGCGCCGCCCCCGTCGGGGTCACGAGCTCGCCCGCGCCGTCGGGGCCCGGGCTCACGCGATGGCCCTCGAGGAGCTTGAGCGTGGCCGGCGCCGGCACGGGGAGCAGCCCGTGCGCGGCGCGCACGGTGCCGTCGCCGGTACGGATCACACCGCAGCGGACATCTTCCACTCCGAGCTCGGCGAATCCCCAGATCGCGCCGACGACGTCGAGGATCGCGTCCACCGCGCCGACTTCGTGCAGGTGCACCTGCTCGGGCGGCAGCCCGTGGATCTCCCCTTCGGACGTCGCGATGCACCGGAAGGCGCGATCGGCGCGCGCGCGGACCTCCTCGGGAGCCCCCGAGGAGGCGACGAGCGCGCGGATCTCGGCGATGTGCCGGCCGTGCGGCTGCGGCGGGATGTCGAAGTCGACCTTCCAGCACACGATCTCGCCGCGCAGCACCTCGCGAATCTCGACGCCGACGTCGGCGAGGCCGAGCCGCTCCGGCAGCGCGCGGAGCCACTCCGGATCGAGCCCGACGCCGAGCAGCGCGCCGAGGGTCATGTCGCCGGAGATGCCGCTGAAGGGATCGAGGATCGCGGTGCGCATGCGAGCAAGATACGCGCGGCTCGCCGCGTGCGCGGGACCGCGCCCTCAGACGCGGTACGAGGCGCCGCTTCCCGTGTTGAACAGCACGACCTCGGCGTCGCGCGGCACCCAGCCGTGATCGACGAGCCGCGCGAGGACGGCGAGCGCGCAGCCGCCCTCGGGTGCGGCATCGACGCCGGTGAGGTGCGCGAGGCGCGCCGTGTCGCGGCGGATCTCCTCCTCCGACGCGGCCGCGGCCTGGCCGGCGCTCTCGCGCAGCGCACGCAGGATCAGCCGGTCGCCGAGGGGCGCCGGCACGCGAAGTCCGCTCGCGTGGGTGCCGGGGTCTTCCCACGGCTCCGCGCTCGACGCGCCAGCGGCGAAGGCGCGGACGATCGGCGCGCAGCCCGCCGCCTGCGCGGCGATCATGTGCGGCAGCGCGGCGTCGCGTGCGAGCCATCTGCCGTCGCGCATCTCGCCGAACACCTTCCACATGCCGATCAGCCCCGTGCCGCCGCCGGTGGGATAGACGACGTGCGTGGGCAGCCGCCACCCGAGCTGCTCGGCGATCTCGATCCCCATCGTCTTCTTCCCCTCGATGCGATACGGCTCGCGCAGCGTGGAGACGTCGAAGTAGCCGGACGATCGCGCGAAGGCGCGCGCGAGCCGTCCGGCGTCGCCGATGTGGCCCTCGACGAGCTCGAGCTCCGCGCCGAACGCGCGGATCGTGTCGAGGATCGGCGCGGGGGTGGACGCGGGCGCGTAGACGCGGACGGGCAGCCGCGCGGCGGCGCCGTACGCGGCGAGCGCCGCGCCCGCGTTGCCCGCGGTGGGCACGACGAGGCCGGCCACGCCGAGCGCCGCGGCGCGCGTGACCGCGGCGCTCATCCCGCGCGCCTTGAACGACGCCGTAGGATTGCCGCCTTCGTCCTTCACCCAGAGCCGCGCGACGCCGAGCTCGCGCGCGAGATGGGGCGCGTCGACGAGCGGGGTGGCGCCCTCGCCGAGGGTGACCGGCTCCTCGTCGTCGCGGATGGGGAGCACGGCGCGGTAGCGCCACATGTCCCAGCGCGGTACGATCGCGTCGCGCGACGGCGGCGCGGAGTCGTAGCGCACGAGGAAAGGCTGGCCGCACTCGGGACACACGGTCGCGAGGGCGGTGCCCGGCTCCGTGTGGCCGCACGCGGAGCACTCGAGGTGCCAGACGCTCACGACGGCTGCGGTTCGCTCGCCGGCGCGTCGAGCGGTTCGCTCGGCGGTTCGCTCGGCGGTTCGCTCGCCGCCTCGCTCGGCGATTCGATCGTCAACGGGGTCGACGGCGCGGTCGCGTCGGACTGACGCAGCGCGTCGAGGATGCGCTGGCCGGTCTTCGCGGAGAATCCAGGGAGCGCACCGATCTGCTCGGGAGTCGCGGCGCGGATCCCGTCGAGGCTGCCGAACGCGGTGAGGAGCTGCCGGCGCTTCGACTCGCCCACGCCCGGGATGCGGAGGAGCTCGGAGGTGATCGTGCGGACGGTGCGGCGCTTGCGCTGGAAGGTGATGGCGAAGCGGTGCGCCTCGTCGCGCGCCTGCTGGAGCACGCGCAGCGCCGGCGAGCGGCGCGAGAGCCGCAACGGCTCGGCGCGGCCGAGGAGGAAGACCTCCTCCTCGCGCTTGGCGAGGCTCACGATCGGGAGCGCGCCGAGGCCGAGCGCGTGCAACGCCTCCGCCGCGGCGTTGAGCTGCCCCTTGCCCCCGTCGATGAGCACGAGGTCCGGAAGCGCACGATCTTCGTCGAGGCGGCGCTGGAAGTAGCGGCCGACCACTTCGCGCATCGAGGCGAAGTCGTCGATCCCTTCCACGCTCTTCACCTTGAACTTCCGGTACTCGGCGCGGTACGGCCGGCCGTTCTGGAACCACACGCACGATGCGACCGTGTCGGTGCCCTGCGCGTGGGAGATGTCGAAGCAGACGAAGGCGCGCGGCACCTTGTGCAACCCGAGCTGGCGCTGGAGCTCGTACACCGGGTCGCCGGCGCGCTCCTCGGTGACGTCGCCGGTGAGGCGTGCCTCCTCGAGCAGGTGCCGGGCGTTCTGCTGCGCGAGCTCGATCAGCTCGCGGCGCGGCCCGCGCTGCGGCACGAAGATGCGCGTGCGCTCGAGCGATTCCTCGACGACGGCACGGTCCTCCAGCTCGAACGGGAGCATCAGCTCGTGCGCGCGCTCCTCGAGCAGGCGGTACGGTCCGGCGAGGTAGGTCTCCAGCACGTCGGCGTCCTTCGCGTCCTCGACGTTCTCGACGAACTGGTGATCGCGGGCGAGCAGCTTGCCGGCGCGGATGCGCAGCAGCGCGATCACCGCCTCGTCGCCGTCGCGCGCGTAGCCGATCACGTCGCGATCGCCTCCTTCCACCTCCATGACCACCGTCGGCTCCTCCATGCGCTCGAGGTGCGAGAGCACGTCGCGCAGCTGCGCCGCGCGCTCGAAGTCCAGCGACTCCGCGGCGAGCGCCATGCGATCGCGGATCGTGCGCTCCACCTCGTCGGGCTTGCCGTCGAGGAAGTCGAGCACCTCGTCGATCATCGCGGCGTACTCGCCCTGCGTCTGGGCGAAGATGCACGGCGCCTTGCATCGGCCGATGTGATAGTCGAGGCACGGGCGATCCGGCATCTGCTTCGGCATGTCGAAGTTGCAGGAGCGCACCGTGAAGAGGCGCTTCACGACGTCGAGCGAGCGCCGCATGGCGCCGACGTCGGTGTAGGGCCCGAAGTAGCGCGCGCCGTCGTTCTGGAGCCGGCGCGTGACCCACACGCGGGGGAAGGGCTCCTGCACCGTCACCTTGATGTACGGATACGACTTGTCGTCGCGGAGCGCGATGTTGAACCGCGGGTGGTACTCCTTGATGAGGTTGGCCTCGAGGATCAGCGCGTGCGCTTCACTCGGCACGACGATCGTGTCGAGCGCCTCCGCCTGGGCCATGAGGGCGCGCGTCTTCACGCTCTCGAGGTGGTCCGACGCGACGTAGCTCCGCACGCGCGAGCGGAGGCGCTTCGCCTTGCCGACGTAGAGCACCTTCCCCTGCGCGTCGCGCCACAGGTACACCCCGGGCGACTCCGGCAGGTGCGGGATCTTGTCGAGGATCGCGGCGGTGACGGCCATGTCGAATTATACCCGGCCGGTCCACCGCACGTTCGGTCAGCGGCGCCGGACTCTCGAGACGAGTGCACGCGCTTCCGGCACGCCGAGCGCGAGGGTGAGCGCGCCGTAGACCGCCGCGAACGCGAGCATGGCGAGCGACCCGCTGAGCAGATGGCCGTGGCCGAGATCGAGCCGCGCGAGCGCGAAGCCGACGAGGCCGGCGGCGAGCGCGGCGACCCACAGCGTGACGAGGCGGGCGCGCGGCATGCCGGTGCGGCCGATGCGCGCGCCCATGGCGCGGCGCAACAGCAGGAACTCGACCCAGCCCGCGATCCCCGCCGACACCGTGAGCCCGGCCACCCCCGTCCAGGCGGGCAAGGCGAGCCACGCGGGAACCGGGTAGGCGAAGAGGTAGCCCAGCACGCCGGTGAGGACGACGCGCACCACCGCGAACCGCAGCGGCGTACGCGTGTCGCGCAACGCGTAGTACGTCGACGAGTAGAGCCGCGCGAGCGCGCTGGCCACGAGGCCGACGGCGGAGCCACCGAGGATCGCCCACGTGTGCAGGCTGTCGGTCCGCGTGAAGCGCCCGTGCTGGAGGAGCACGCCGGCGATCGCGTCGCCGATCGCGAGGAACGCGACCGCCGACGGCACGCAGAAGAACGCCACGCGGGGGATGGCCGCGTCGAGCCGCGCGCGCAGCCGCTCGAACGACGCCTCGTCGGACCCGCTCTCGCGGGACATCTCCGGCAGCTCGGCCGCGGAGATCGCCATGCCGAAGAGGCTGATCGGCAGCACGTAGATCGTCTGCGCGTAGCTCAGGAGCCCGACCGCGCCGTCGAACGCGATCCCGCTCGCGAGGCGAAGGTCGACGAACGCGCTGAGCTGCACCACGCCGCGGCTCACGAACGCGGGGACGAAGTTGTGCACCACCTCGCGCACCGGCGCGAGCCCGAGATCCGGCACGAATCGCGGATGGCGCACGAGCCGGAACACGGAGGGGAGCTGCACGCCCATCTGCAGCGCCGCGCCGGCAACCGACGCCCACGCGAGCGCGACGGCGAGATCGATCTGCCCGTACCGCGGCCCGAAGAACAGCAGCGCCGCGATCATCGTGAGGTTCCAGAAGACGGGCGCGGCGTACGACAGGAAGAACTTGCGGTGGCTGTTGAGGATCCCCAGACACCACGCGCTCATCACGAAGATCCCCGCCCCGGGGAAGAAGATGCGCGTGAGCCGGACGGTGAGATCGAACTTCTCCCCGGTGAATCCGCCGACGACCATCTCGGTCACGAGCGGCGCGGCGACGATGCCGAGGAGGACGATCACCGCCGTGACGAGCGCGAGGATCGCGCCGACCGCGCCGGCGATCCGGTCGGCCTCCCGCTCGTCGCCGCGCTCGAGCGCGTGCGCGTACACCGGGATGAACGAGGCCGAGAGCGCGCCCTCGCCGAACAGGTTCTGGAGGAAGTTCGTGAGCCGGAACGCGCCGTTGAACACGTCGGCGGCGGACGCGGCGCCGAGGTAGCGCGCGATGAGCGTCTGGCGCAGCAAACCGAGGATGCGCGAGAGCAGGATCCCCGCGGCGACGAGCGCCGAGCTGCGCCCGGAGCTTCGTGACGACGAGCGCGTTGCGGGAGCTGCGGAGGCGGCCGCGTCGCTCACGCGACGGGTGCCGCCGCGCGCGCCGCGGCACCGGCGACGATCGCGGCCGCGTGTCCCCCGGCGGCGGCGCGCAGCTCGTCGAGCAGCTCGAGCCCGTGCCGCGAGAGCGTGGGCAGGAGATTGAGCGCGCGCTCCTGGCGCACGCCGAATGGGTAGAGCGCGCCGCGCACGGTGCCGAGGTCGCGCATGGTGCCCTGCTCGCGGCGCGCGATGCGCGCGAGCACGCGCCGCTCGAGGCGGTCGACGCGATGCTGCAGCGACGCCATCGTCCCCTGCACCGCCGGCGCGAGGCCCAGCGCGGCGGGCTCGGGTCCGAGCGAGTCCCCCAGGCGCGCGATCTGCTCGCGCATCGCCGCGAGACCCGCGGCGGTGCGCGGATCCATCGCCTCGCGCGCCAACCGCCGCTCGGCGGCGTGCGGCGCGCTCAGCTCTTCACGCCGGAGCCCCAGCCGTTGCAGCACGGCTTCCACGTGGGGCTCCAGCAGCGTACACGACCACCGCGGCACGCCCAATGGCGCGTCGAGGCCGAGCACCGCGGCCACGGCGCTCGACTGCGCGAAGTAGCCGAGCTCCCCCGGGCCCGCCCAGTACGCGATCGTCGGCAGGAGCTCGTGCTCGACGATCGGCCGCAGCAGGACGTTCGGCGTGAGCACCGCGGAGTCGCCCGCGCGCTCGCCGACGGTGAGCCGGCGCTTGCGTCCGTCGTCGCGCGCGAAGACGAGCGACAGTCCGCGCACGACGTCCACCTGCGGCACGTAGCCGGCGGCGCGCAGCGCCTCGGCGCGACGCACGAGCGCCTGCTCGACGTCGGCGGCGCCATGCAGCGCACGGCGGGCGACGTCGTCGCCCGCGGCGGTGACGGCGGGATGCGACGCGTCGAGCACCGGCATGCCGAGCGGCGCGAGCAGTGCGCGAAGGAGCGCGACGTAGGCGCTCCCGACCGTCGCGTCGCGTCCGTACGCGGACGTCGCCGCGTCGATCGGCCGCGCGTCCGCCGCGCTGCCGCATGCGGAGCGCAGCGCGGCGAGCAGCGGCGCGACGTCGCCGAGGGGGGCGAGCGCCATCGGCGTCCCCGGCTCCGGCGCGTCGGGCTGCTGCAGCCGCTCGGCGCCGCCGATCCGCGAGAGCACCGTGTAGCTCGCCTCGGCGAAATCGGCGTCGTCGGTCGCCGCCCAGAAGACGGCGGCGGTGGGGACGCCGGTGGCCTCCTCGATCGCGTCGGCGAAGGCGAGCGCGCCGAGCGCCTTGGTCCACGTGTACGTCGGGCCGCCGAACAGTCCGGGCTGTTGGCCGGCGGTGACGACGACGCCGCCCTCGCGGCGCACGCGCTCGAGACGCTCGGCGGCGCGACCGGTCGCGGCGAGCGCCGGTGCGAGCGCGTCCCACCGCTCGCTCCAGGGCGCCTCGGCGGCGCGCGCGGCGGCACGGCGTCGCCACTCCTCGGCGCCGGAGGGCGCGACCGGATGCCATTCGCCCGGGGCGCCGCCGCGCTGCACCAGCAGCGACAGCGGCGATCCGCCGAGCGGCTCCGAGATGATGCGGACCGCGGTCATTGCCCTCGCGCGAAGGGATGCGTCGACGTCCCGGAGCCGGCCGGCTCCGCTGCCTCGAACAATCTCGCACGCCGGACAAAGGTTCGCCCGGGGGCGCGCCGTGGCGACGTCGCCGCCGATCGTCGGCTCATTTGTGATAGGGCTCTCCGCGGGCGATCGTGCCGGCCCGGTACAGTTGCTCGGCGAGGACGAGCCGCGCAAGCTCGTGGGGCAGCGTCCACGGCGCGAGCTGGAGCGATCGTCCCGCGGCGCGCAGGACGGCGTCGTCGAGCCCGTACGCGCCCCCGACGACGAAGGCCACGTCGCGTGCCGCGTCGCGCGCACCGGCGAGGAGCGACGTGAAGGCGGGCGAGGTCAGCGCCTCTCCACGCTCGTCGCAGGCGACGAGCAGCGCGCCGGCGGGGATGCGCTCGAGGAGCCGCTCGCCCTCGCGGCGGCGCGTCTCGCCGGGACTGGTGCTGCGTGCGCTCGCCTCACGGACCTCGGCCACGACGAGCGGCCAGTAGCGCGCGGCGCGCGTCTCGTACTCCTCGATCGCCGCCGCGAGGTTGCGGTCGCGCGGCCGGCCCACCGCGGCGACGACGACGCGCACGCGCGGTCAGGCGTAGATGCCGCGCAGGCGATGCACCGTGGCGACGCGGCTGATCGCGGTCATGTACGCCGCCGTGCGCATGTTGACCTTGTGCTGCGTCGAATGGCGGAGCACGTCGGCGAAGCTGCGGCGCATGATGTCGGTGAGCCGCTCGTTCACCGTGTCCTCCGACCAGAAGTAGCCGCCGCGATCCTGCACCCACTCGAAGTAGGAGACCGTCACGCCGCCGGCATTGGCGAGGATGTCCGGGATCACGAAGACTTCCTTCTCGTCGAGGATCGAGTCGGCGCCGGCGGTCGTCGGTCCGTTGGCCCCCTCGCAGACGATCTTCGCCTGGATGCTTGCCGCGTTCTTGCTCGTGATCACGTTCTCGAGCGCGGCCGGCACGAGGACGTCGACGTCGCAGGTGAGCAGCTCGTCGTTCGTCATCGGGTCGCCGCCGGCGAAGCCCTCGAGCGACTTGTGCTGCTGCACGTGCGCGATCGCCGCGTCGACGTCGATCCCGTCCTTGTCGTAGAACGCGCCCGTGCGGTCGCCGATCGCACGGATCCTGCATCCCTCGCGCGCGAGGAGCTGCGCCGCGACCGAGCCGACGTTCCCGAACCCCTGCACGGCGACGGTGGTGCCGGCGACCTTCATGCCGAGGTGCCGCAGCGCCTCCTTCGTGACGATCATGCACCCGCGGCCGGTGGCTTCACGGCGTCCGAGCGAGCCGCCCATCTCGACCGGCTTCCCCGTGACGACGGCGGTGACGGTGTGCCGGTGGTGCATCGAGTACGTGTCCATCACCCAGGCCATCACGCGCTCGTTCGTGTTGACGTCCGGCGCGGGGACGTCGGAGTCGGGCCCGAGCGTGTGGATGATGCCGGCGGTGTAGCGGCGCGTGAGCCGCTCGAGCTCTCCGATGCTCATCTTCGCCGGATCGCAGATCACGCCCCCCTTCGATCCGCCGAACGGGATGTTCACCACGGCGCACTTCCACGTCATCCATGCCGCGAGCGCCTTGACCTCCTCGAGCGTGACCTGCAGGTCGAACCGGATGCCGCCCTTCGCCGGCCCGCGCACCGTGTTGTACAGCACGCGGAAGCCGGTGAAGACCTCGAGCTCGCCGTTGTCCATCGTCACGGGGACCGACACCGTGATCTGCTTCTCGGGGTGTCGAAGGACCTTGTAGATCCCGGGCTCGAGATCGAGCAGCTGCGCCGCCCGGTCGAACCGGCTCATCATCGCCTCGAACGGGTTCGCTTCGTCGAGGAAGGTGTCCTTCTCGGGCCGGACGATCCTGGTGCTGGGAAGTCGAAGATCGGTCGCCATGCGCGGTCAGCCGGCGTCGCCGGCGGTTGAGGATGCGTTCGCCCGGGCCGACAGGATCCGTGCGAGCGACGCGGCGAGCGCGTGCTCGCCGCGCTCGATCCGGGCGTGCAGCGAAACATACCACAGGGGCGTCGCGCCGTGTGGCCAGAGCGGAGCCAGCTTCACCGCATCCTTGAGCGTGCACACGACGGCATCGACACGAGCCGCCTCCGCGACGAGTCGCGCGGCGTCGGTCGCGTCGAACGCGTGGTGATCGCGAAAGGCGACGGGGCGAAGCTCGGCCGGGTCCGCCGCGCGCAGCTGCGCGAAGAAGGGCGCCGGCGCACCGATCGCGGCGACGGCGAGCAGCCGCGCACCGCGCAGCCGCTCGAGCGGATGGGACTCTCCGTTCGACGCATCGACGACCGCGTCGAGCGCGAGGTGGCAGATCGCCGTCTCCGCGCGCGCGTCACGCGCGATGCGCGCGGCGAGCGCCTCCGCCGCGTCGCGGCTCGCGCTCTTGCGCGTGACGAGCACGACGCCGGCGCGACGCAGCGCGCTCGCCGGCTCGCGCGCCGGGCCGGCGGGCAGCAGCCGCCCCTGGCGTTCACCGCGCTCCGCGGCGACGAGCACCCAGTCGGCGGTGCGCGCCAGCCGGCGATGCTGGAAGGCGTCGTCGAGCACGACGCAGTCCGCGCCTCGCGCGAGCGCCTCGCGCACGCCGGCCACACGGTCCGCGTTCGCGAGCACGGGCACGTCGGGATTCAACGTCGCGTGCACGAGCGGCTCGTCGCCGCCGTATCCGCGGAGGAGCAGCGCGGGGCGCGCGCCGGCGGCCCGGAGCTGCGCGGCCGCCCACGCCGCCACCGGCGTCTTCCCCGTTCCGCCGACCGAGACGTTGCCGATCGAGAGGACGGGGAGCGCCGCGGTGTGCGCGCGAAGCAATCCGCGGTCGTACAGCGCGCTTCTCGCGCGCACCGCCGCGCCGAACAGCGCGCTCGCGGGCCACAGCGCCGCGCGGCCCGCACGCGCCGCCAAGGAATCGCCGAACCAGAGCTCGTCGAGCGCGCTCACGCGCCGTCGCCGGAGAGGCCGGCGAGCAGCGCGCCGAGCGCGGGCGCCTGCTCCGCGGCGGCGCGCGGGGTGTCGGCGCGCACCGGCGTCGGCTCGCCGTAGTAGATGTCGACGCGCGCGAAGGGCTTGGGAATGAGGAATCGGTCCCAGCTCCGCAGCCGCCACGCGCGCGACGCGCGCACCCGCACCGGGACGATCGGCACGCCGGTACGCTGCGCGGCGATCGCGGCGCCCGGTGCGAAGACGTGTGCCGGCCCGCGCGGGCCGTCCGGACTGACGGCGCCGTTGAGCCCGGACTCGATGGCCCGCACGAGCCCGATCAGCGCGCGACTCGCGCCGCGCGAGCTCGACCCGCGCACGGTGGCGTAGCCGAGCCGCTCGCAGATCCGCGCGATGATCTCGCCGTCGCGATGCTCGCTGATCATCACGGCGACCGGCTCGCGGCGGTGGTGCCAGAGCAGCGCGAGCAGCTCGCCGTGCCAGAAGGCGTAGATCACACGCTGGTCGTTCGCGAGCGCGGTGCGGTACGCCGCGCCGTTCACCTCGCGCACGCGCCAGGTCGCGCCGAGGAGGCGGATGATCGCCGCGCCGGCGCGCACGATCCACCGGACGCGCGCCTCGCTCACACCGGGATCTCCGCGCGTTCGGCGCCGCGTTCGGCCAGCTCGAGCGCCATCGCCGCGACGCGCGTCGCCGCGCCCGGCTCGCCGAGCGACGCGCGCACGCGCGCCAGCGCCTCGACCATCGCCGCGCGGCGCGGACTGCTGCGATCGAGCAGGTCGGCGAGCACGTCGGCGACGCGCGCCGGCTGCAGGGCGTCCTGGACGAACTCGGGCGCGACCTCGCGGCCCGCGACGACGTTGACGAGGCCGATGTGCGGGATGCGCACGAGCCGCTTCGCGGCGGCGTAGGTGACGCCGCTCGTGCGGTACGCCACGACGAGCGGACAGAGCGCGACCGCGGCCTCGAGCGTCGTCGTGCCGCTCTTGCACATCGCGGCGTCGGCGGCCCGCAGGACGGCGAACGACGCCGAATGCACCAACGGATACGGACAGCGCTCGGCGGGGATCCGCACGTGCGGCGCGGCGCTCACGACGACGCGGAGCGCCGGATCGCGCCGCTGCAGCTCGCGCGCGGTGGCGACGAACGGATCGAGGTGCCGCGCGATCTCCTGCGCGCGGCTGCCGGGAAAGAGCGCGAGGAGCCGCTCGTCCGCGCCGATGCCGAGCGTCGCGCGCGCGGCCTCGCGGCCGGGCAGCTCGCGCGCGCGATCGAGCAGCGGGTGGCCGACGAACGTCGCGTCGATGCCGTGGCGCCGCAGCAGGTCCTCCTCGAACGGGAGGATCACCGCCGCCTTCGTGACGGTGCGCGCGAGCTCGCGCAGCCGCTTCGCGCCCCACGCCCACACCTGCGGCGTGATGTAGTAGAGCACCGGCACCCCGGCCGCGCGCGCCGCCGCGGCGATCTTCATGTTGAAGCCGGGATAGTCGATGAGCACCACGAGCGCCACGCGCCCGCTCGCGATGCGGCGGCGCAGCGCGCGCGCGAGCCGGTAGTGCAGCGGCACGTGCTTGAGCACCTCGAGAAACCCCATCACGGCGAGCCGCTCGGTGTGCTCGACGAGCTCGACCCCGGCGGCGCGCATCTCGTCGCCGCCGATCCCCGTCAGCCGATACGGCGCCCCTCGCTCGGCGAGCGCGCGCGCCACGGCGGAGCCGTGCAGGTCGCCGGAGGCTTCTCCGGCGACGACGAGGATGTCACGCACGGGCAGCGGCGGGGCGTCCGCCGGCGAGCGCCGGCAGCGAACGGTCGATGTCGGCGACGATCTGCAGCGCGACGGCGAGCGCCTCGCGCCCCGCTTCCCCCGTCACCGCCACGGGCGCCTCGCCGCGCACGGCGGCGAGGAAGCTCTCGAGCTCGAGCCGGAGCGGCTCCCCCTCCTCGGCGCGGAGCGGGATGCGCTCGACGAACTGCTCGAGCGCGGCGGGCGCGGCGGCGAGCACGGCGACGTCGACGTCGCCGCGCAGCCGGAAGAACTCCCCTTCCCCGCGGCCGAGGTCGAGCGAGAGGTAGCCGCTGCGCTGGAAGATGCGGAGCTTCCGCATCCGCTCGCGGGAGACGCGGCTCGCGGTGATGTTCGCCACCGCGCCCGAGTCGAAGGTGAGCCGCGCGTTGGCGATGTCGACGAAGGGCGTCAGCACCGGCACGCCCACCGCGCTGACGGCCGCCGCGTGTCCGTCCACGAGCGTGTGCACGAGATCGATGTCGTGGATCATCAGGTCGAGCACGACCGCCACGTCCGCGCCGCGCGGGTTGAACGGCGCGAGCCGGTCGCTCTCGATGAACCGCGGCGCGTCGACGTACGGCAGCGCGGCGCGGATGGCGCGGTTGAACCGCTCGACGTGACCCGTCTGCACGATCGCGCCGTGCGCCCGCGCGAGCGCGAGCATCGCGTCGGCCTCCTCGAGCGTCGTGGCGATCGGCTTCTCGATCAGTGCGTGGATCCCGCGGCCGAGCACGTCGCGGGCGACGTCGAAGTGCGCGGGCGTCGGCACGACGATCGTCACGGCGTCCACCTCGTCGAGCAGCGCCTCGAGCGAGGGGAACGCACGCACGCCAAGCTCGCGCGCCACCTGCTCGGCGCGCTCCGGCCGCGCATCGTGGAATCCGGCGAACGCCGGTCCCTCCAGGTCACGCAGCAGGCGCGCGTGATGAAAGCCGAGCGCGCCCGCGCCGATCACGCCGGTCCGGAGCGGCGCGGTCAGACGACCACCCCGCGCCCGCTCTCCTCGACGAAGCGCAGCAGCTCCTGCACTTCGGGGAACGGCTTCAGCTCCGCGGCGGCACGCTCGCGCGCCTGCGTCACGTTCAGCTCCGACCGGAAGAACAGCCGGTACGCGCGCTTCAGCTCGCGCACCACCTCGTCGGGGAAGTTGTTGCGCTGGAGGCCCACGCTGTTGAGGCCATACAGCTTGATCGGATTGCCGACCGCCTTGATGTACGGCGGCACGTCCTGCGAGATGCGCGAGCATCCGCCGACGAACGCGTACTGGCCGATCTTCACGAACTGGTGCGCCGCGCTCTGCCCGGCGATGATCGCGCGGTCGCCGACCGTCACGTGCCCCGCGAGCTGCACGCTGTTCACGAGGATCACGCCGTCGCCGACGTGGCAGTCGTGCGCGAGATGCACGTACGACATGATGAAGCAGCCCTTTCCCACCGTCGTGCGGTAGGACTGCGTCGTGCCGCGGTTGATCGTCGTGTACTCGCGGATCGTCGTGCCGTCGCCGATCTCGACGGTGGTCAGCTCGCCCTTGAACTTCAGGTCCTGCGGATCGCCACCGAGCACGGTGCCGATCCCCACCTTCACCTCCGCGCCGAGCACGACGTTCCGCTCGAGCGTCGCGCGCGCGGCGATCACGCAGCCGTCGCCGATCCGGCAGTTCTCCCCGACGATCGCGAACGGCCCGATCTCGACGTCGGCGCCGAGCTCCGCGCCGTCGTGGACGAGCGCGGTCGGATGGATGCGCGCGGTCATTTGTCGCGGACCATCGCGCCCATCTCCGCCTCCGCCACCACCTCGCCGTCGACCTTCGAGACCCCCTGCATCTTGCACATCATCCCGCGAACCTGCAGCAGCTCCAGCTCGAAGCGCAGCTGATCGCCCGGCTTCACCGGCCGCCGCCACTTCACGTTGTTGAGCGACGTGAAGTACACGACCTTCTTCTCCGGATCGGAGATCGCGCCCATCAGCAGCATGCCGCCCACCTGCGCCATCGCCTCGATGATCAGCACGCCGGGCATGATCGGATGCCCCGGGAAGTGCCCCTGGAAGAACGGCTCGTTGATCGTGACGTTCTTGATCCCGACGATCCGCTTGCCCGGGTCGATCTCGAGGACGCGGTCGACGAGCAGGAACGGGTACCGGTGCGGGAGCACCTTCATGATCTCTTCGATTCCGAGCACCTGACTCTCCTGGGACAACGACGCCTGCATCGCGCGCACGAGCAGCACGGTGCCGCGATGGCTGGGTTTGTGCGCCACGATGCGCGCCTTGAGACGCGCGCCGACGAGCGCGAGGTCGCCCACACAATCCAACATCTTATGCCGGACGAACTCGTCCGGCGAGCGGAGCGCGTTCTCCACCACCCCGCCGTCGTCGAGCACCACGGCGTTCCGGGTCGACGCGCCCCGGATCAACCCTCGGCCGCGCAGCGCGTCGACCTCGTGCACGAACCCGAAGGTACGCGCCCACGCCAGCTCGCGCTCGAACGCGTTCTCCTCGAGCCGGACGTCCATCCGCTGGCGCCCGATCAGCGGGTGCGGGAAGTCGATCGTGACGTCGAGCTCGAGCGCGTCGGCCGGCGTCGCCTCGTACGTCGACTCGCCGTCGGTGAGACGCACCGGCCGCGCGAGCCGCACGGTCCGGGGAAGGCCGGGATGCTGCCGTACCCCCGCCTCGCGAAGCGCGGCGACGAACGGCTGCGCGCTCCCGTCCATCACCGGCGGCTCCGGGCCGTCGAGGGAGATCACGAGATCGTCGATCCCCAGCGCCGCGACCGCCGCGAGCACGTGCTCCACCGTGTGCACCGCGTTCGGATCCTCGCCGAGCTGCGTGCGCCGCTCCGTGAGCACCGCGTTCGCCGCCAGCGCGGCGATCGGGCGCGTACCGATCAGGTCGCGCCGCTCGAACACAATCCCGCTCCCGCTCGGCGCGGGGCGGAACTCGAGCCTGCAGTCGACGCCGAGATGCAGGCCCGTTCCGACCACCTCCGAGGTGTGCTCGATCGTGCGGCGCATCAGCGCTCGCGGTCCTTCTGCTGCTCCACGAGCCGCTCGAGCTCCCGGATCAGCGACGGCAGCTTGAACAGCGCCGCCTGGGCGCGGAGCGCCTCGCGGTGCGGACGCGCCGGATAGCCCGACCAGGTCTCGCCCGCCGGGATCGAGCCGAAGACGCCCGCCTGCGCCGCCAGCCGCGCGCCGCGGCCGATCGTGAGGTGTCCCGCGATGCCCACCTGGCCGGCGAGGATGCAGCCGTCCTCGACGTGCACCGATCCGGCGATCCCGACCTGCGACATGAGCAGGCAGAGACGTCCGATGCGGACGTTGTGCGCGACCATGACCAGGTTGTCGATCTTCGTGCCCGCGCCGATGACGGTATCGTCGATGCTCCCGCGATCGACGGTGGTGTTCGCGCCGATCTCGACGTCGGACTCCACGATGCAGCGTCCGACGTGCGGGATCTTCTCGTGCGCCCCGTCGCGGAACACGTAGCCGAAGCCGTCGCAGCCGAGCCGCGCGCCGGCGTGCACCCGCACCCGGTCGCCGAGCTGCGTTCCCGAGTACAGCGTCACGCCGGGATACAGATGGCACTCGTCGCCCACCGTGACGCCCGCGCCGACGACGACGTGCGGATCGAGCCGCGTCCGCGCTCCGATCGTCGCGCCGTCGCCGAGCACGACGCCCGCGCCGATCGAGACGTCGTCCCCGAGCACGACGCCGCGGCCGAGCGTCGCCGACGGATGGATCCCGGGCGCGACAGTCGGCATCGGGTACAGCAGCGGGAGGAGCGGCAGCATCGCCTCGTGCGGGTTCGCCACGACGACCGTGGCCCGCGCGCGGCTCGACTCCGCGAGCTCCGGCGTGACGAGCAGCACGCCGACCTGCCGCGCTTCGGAGAGCGTCGCGTACTTCGCGTTCGCGAGGAAGGAGAGGTGCCGCAGCTCCGCGCGATCGAGCGGGGCCACCGCGTCCACGACGGTGCCGCCGTCGCCCCGCAGCTCCCCGCCCACCGCCGCCGCAATGGCGTCGGCGGTGAGGGTCCGAGGGCCCTC
>DATJGU010000110.1:0-67823 GCA_035494615.1 Gemmatimonadaceae bacterium | reverse complement strand
GCCCGTCCGGATCGGCGAAGTAGCCGTCGTACCCGCCCCAGAAGGTGTCGCGCGCCTCGACCGTGATCTCCGCGCCCGCGCCCCGTGCCTCGTCGAGCACGGCACGCACCTCGTCCTTCGAGCGGCAGTTGCACGCGAGGGTGAACCCGCGGAAGCCGCTTCCCTCCGCGCTCACGCCCGCGTCCTCGGCGAGCTTCGGCCACTCGAACAGCGCGAACACCATCCCGCCCGCCTGGTACATCGCGATGTCGTCCTGACCGGCGTCGCGGTGCCAGCCGAGTCCTTCCTCGTAGAAGCGGCGCGCGCGGGCGATGTCGCGCACGCCGAGGGTGAGCATGCTGAGTCGTTGTCTCATTGGCATTCTCCGGAGTGTGCGAGCGCCGTGACGCGCGCGAAGCACGGCGCCGCGCGTGAAGACTACTGGACGCGGCGGCGCTCGTCTTGAAGAAATCGGACAGACCGAGGGCGGCGCCCGCGCGTCAGTCCAGCTCGTCCATCCAGCGGCCGACGTCGGCCCGCTGTCGCGTGAGGAGCTCCCTCGGCGTGAACCCGGTGAGGTCGCGCAGCTCGCGCGTCATGTGCGCCTGGTCGGCGTAGCCGGCGTCGAGCGCGAGCGAGGCGAGGGGAAGTGGGTTTGCCCGCAATGTGCGCGCGCGTCGCCGTGCGAGCCGGAGCGTGCGCTGCATGCGGACGATGCGCTGCAGCATCTTCGGCCCGTACCCGCAGGTCGCGGTGATCTCGCGGTGCAGCCGGCGCGCGCTCCAGCCGAGGGAGTGGCCGAGCGCGCCCACCGTGAGCGTGGGATCGACGAGGAGGGCCGCGGCGGCGCGCAGCGCGCCTGCGTCGCGATCCGCGCGCGGCGCGAGCCGGCGCCGCGCCCACCGCTCGAGCGCGGCGCGCATCGCGTCGGTCGTCGCCGCCGCCGAGAGCTCGGCGCCGAGCGCCGACTCGGAGCGGCCGCAGACCGCGCGCAACTCGGGATTCGCGTCGCAGAGCTCACCGGCGTCGCAGCCGAACGCGGCGCGCGCGGCGCCCGGCCGGAAGCGGATGCCGACGACGATCGTGCCGGGCGGCGTCGCCACCATGTGGGTGCGCGTCGCGGGACCGGCGACGTGCGGCGCCGCGTCGCCGATGACGACGACGTCCGAGCAGGCGTCGGCGAGGACCGGCCGCGGGTGGGAGGCCTCCCGCGCGGTGTGCGCGACCCAGGTGCACGCAACCAGTCGGCGCAGATCGGCGGAGGGCGCGTATTCGGCATACGCACCCTCCGCCGGTGGAATCGCGTCGCGCGCGCGCGGCCCCATGGCGTGCGTCAGGTCGCCATTGTCGGGAACAGGCCGTCGACCGAGAGGTACCGCTCGCCCGTGTCGTAGCAGAAGGTGAGCACGCGCGCCCCCTTCGGGATCTCGGGGAGCTTCTGGGCGACGGCGGCGAGCGACGCGCCCGACGAGATGCCGATGAAGATCCCTTCCTCGCGCGCGGCGCGCTGCGCGTAGGCGAAGGCGTCTTCCTCGGTGACGGCGACCGTGCCGTCGATCACGGCACGGTTCACGTTGCCGGGCACGAACCCGGTGCCGATCCCCTGGATCTTGTGCGGGCTGTGCGTGCCCCCGGCGATCGGCTGCGACTTCACCGGCTCGACGGCGAACGCCTTGAGGTTCGGCATCGTCTTCTTCAGCACTTCGGCGACGCCGCTGATGTGGCCTCCCGTGCCGACGCCGGTGATCAGGAAGTCGATCCCCTCCGGGAAGTCGCGGAGGATCTCCTGCGCCGTGGTGCGGCGGTGGATGTCGACGTTCGCCGGATTGTCGAACTGGTTGGCGACCCAGCCACCGGGCGTCGCCTTGGCGATCTCGTTCGCCTTGTCGATCGCCCCCTTGGTGCCCGCCTCCTTCGGCGTGAGCACGAGCTCGGCCCCGTAGGCGAGCATGACGCGCCGCCGCTCGATTGACATCGACTCCGGCAGGACGAGGATGCAGCGATAGCCCTTCACCGCGGCGGCCATCGCGATCGCGATCCCCGTGTTGCCCGACGTCGGCTCGACGATCACCCCGCCCTTCTTCAGGATGCCGCGGCGCTCGGCGTCCTCGATCATGGCGATGCCGATGCGGTCCTTGATGCTCGCGCCCGGGTTCGCGCGCTCGAGCTTGAGCCACACCTCCGCGCCGGGCACGTTGGCATACAGGCGGTTGAGGCGCACGTGCGGCGTGTTGCCGATCGTCTCGAGGATGTTGTTGACGCGCATTGGGAGCGGATGTTCGGGTGAGAAGGACGCTGCCGAGCGTCTGAAGCTGCGCCGCGCGGCCACGGGGGGTCAAGACGTTGGTATCCGGCCCGGGGCGAGTTGGTTCACCCGCAGCCTCGACCGACACGGGTCGATCATGCGGAATGCGGGGGCTGCCACGCGTCAGACGGCGCGCGCCGTCAGGTGAGCCCAGCGGCGAGCGGTCGGCGGCGAGAGGTGAGCCGTCAGCAGCGCGGTCAGCAGTTGTCATTCCGAGCGCAGCGCGCAGCGCGAAGTCGAGGAATCGCGCCGTTGTCGTTCCTCGGAACGGCGTTGGAGAAACGGCGGAGATTCCTCGACTTCGCTCGGAATGACGCCCTGTCATTCCGAGCGAGCGCAGCGAGTCGAGGAATCGCGCGGATCCCGTAAGAGGGGCCACTCCGTCGGGACGATCGCGATTCCTCGACTGCGGGCCTGCGGCCCTCCGCTCGGAACGACACCCCCTCCTTCTCGGCAGTTCCCCGCGCCTCCGCGCATCCTCCGCGCCTCCGCGTGGAATCGCGTTGCGGTAGGAGCTACCCGAAAGTACTCCGCGGCCCCGCGCCTCCGCGTGGAACCACGTTGCGCGAGCAGCAAGCCGCGGTCAGTTCGCCGCCCGCATCCGGTCCGCTTGCCTCGCCAGGCCGGCGATGATCTCGGCGACGTCGTGCTCGGTCGTGCGCGGGTTCATGATCGTCGCGCGGAGGACGCGGCGGCCGGCGAGGACCGTTGCGGTGATCCACCCCTCGCCCGACCGGTTGAACGACTCGCGCAGCTCGCGGTTGAACGCGTCGAGCGCCTCCTCGCCGTGGTTGCCGTCGCCCGTCCAGCGGAAGCAGAGGATATTCGACTCCGGCTCGTGCAGCGGCTCGAACTCGGGATGCGCCTCGAGCTGCTCGTACATCGCGCGCGCCACCGCGCACAGCCGGTCGTGCAGCGCGGCGAGTGTCCGCACGCCATAGCGCTGGAATGCGACCCACAGCTTGAGGACGTCCGCGCGACGCGAGCACTGGAAGCTGCGCGGGCCCTGGTCCCACTCCCTCGCCTGCTCGTCGCCGGTGAACAGGTATGGCGCGCGCTGGGCGAACGCGGCGCCGAGGTCGCGCTCGTCGCGCACGAGGAGCGCGCCGCACGACAGGGGGAGCAGCATCAGCTTGTGCGGGTCCCAGGCGATCGAGCGCGCGAAGCCGATGCCGCGCAGCCGGTGCCGGTGCGTCTCGCTAAGCAGCGCCGACGCGCCGTGCGCCCCGTCGACGTGCAGCCAGAGCCCGCGCTCGTGACAGAGCGGACCGATCGCCTCGAGCTCGTCGAACGATCCGGTGGCCGTGGACCCCGCCGTGGCGACGACGGCCATCACGCGCCGCCGCTCCCCCGCGAGCCGGTCGAGCGTGACCGCGAGCGCCTCGGTGTCCATCCGCCAGTCGCGCGACGGCACGACGACGGCGCTCTTCATGCCGAGCCCCAGCTCGCCGACCGCGCGCGTCACCGCGTAGTGCGCGTGCTCGCCGCAGACGACGACCGGCGGATGCGCGCCGACGCCGTCCGACCACGCATCGGGAAGCGCGGCGGCGCGCGCGGCGAGCAGCGCAGTGAACGTCGCCTCCGTGCCGCCGCTCGTGAGCGTCCCGCCCGCGTTCGGGCCGAAGCCGGCGAGCTCGCACATCCACTGGATCACGCGATGCTCCAGCACCGTCGCCACGGGCGACATCTCCGCCACGGCGAGCGACTGGTTCAGCGCGGCGATCAGCGACTCCGTCCAGATCGCCGCCGGCAGCGGCGCCGAGACCTGATGCCCCACGTAGCGCGGATGGTACAGCCGGTTGCAGTCGGGAAGGATCTCGTCGCGCAGCCGCGCGACCACGGCGTCGAGGGAGATTCCCTCGAGCGGCGGGGGCTCGTCGAACCGCTCCGCGATCTCGTCCGGCGTCAGCGCCGTGCTCACCGGCCCGTCCCCCTCGCGCGTCCCCGCGAGATACCCCGCGGCGAGCCCGGTGAACGCCGTCGCCGCCTGCAGCGTGGCGTCGTGCTCGAGGAGGTCGATCAGGGGGTCGGACATGGCGGAAAGATAGTGTGTTGGTGTGTTGGTGCGTCCGTGTGTTGGCAACGGCAACGGCCTCGGGAGGCAGATGCTTCCCGAGGCCGGAACCAACACACCAACACACCCACACACCAACCCACCAGCTAGCCCATCACCCCACTCCCACCACGTCCCGTCCCACCCTGATCTCCATCCCCTCCGGCACCTCGTGCTCGCGCGTCTCGTCGAAGCCTTCGCCGAGGCGGAAGCGGGCGACGCGGGTCTGGAGGTCTTCGATCAGGGCGCTCATCTCCTGCACCGCCGAGGCGATCGCCTGGTTGCCCGACGCGGCCTCGTGCGTGACCGACGAGATGGTCTCGATGTTCCGGCCGATGTGGAGCGTCGTCTCCGCCTGCTCCTCGCTCGACTGCGTCACCTGCTTCACGCTGTCGAGCACCTTGCCCGAGTTCTCGATGATCGAGTCGAGCGCGACCCCGGCGCGATCGACGAGCTGGCGTCCGTTCGCGAGGTGGCCCGACACCTGGCCCATCCGCTCCACCGCGTCGCGCACCGCCTGCTCGTTCTCGCGGATCACCTCGGCGATCGCCTTGGTCGACGTCGACGTGCGGTCCGCCAGATCGCGGATCTCCTCGGCGACGATGGCGAAGGTGCGGCCGTGCTTGCCGGCCCGTGCCGCCTCGATCGCCGCGTTCAGCGCGAGCAGGTTGGTCTGATCGGCGAGCTGGTCGATCACGCGGGTGATCTTCGTGATCTCGAGGCTGCTCTGCCCGAGCGCGGCCACCGTCTGCGCCGAGCTGCCGACGCTGGAGACGATCGTGTCCATGCTCGCGAAGGTGTCGCGCACGACGCGGCCGCCCTCCTGCGCGTCCTGGCCGGAGCGCTGCGCCATCTCGGCCACGAGCCCGATGTGCCGCGCGTTGTCGGCCACCGCGTTCGTCATCTGCTCCGCCGCGCTCGCGACGAGCGCCGCCTGCTCGATCTGCTGCTGCGCCGCGTTCGCCATCGCCTCCGTGCTGGCGCGGATGTGCCGGCTCGCCCGCACGGTCGCCGTCACGATCTCGTGCACCTGCATCACCATGCTGCGGATGTTCGTCACCGCGGTGTTGAAGCCGCGGCGGAGCTGGCCGATCTCGTCGTCCGTGCGCGCGTCGAGCGTCACCGACAGATCGCCCTCGGAGAAGCGGCTCATCGCGCCGAGCATCTCGCGCACGTTGCCGGCGAGATACTGCTGCGCCTTTCGATCGCGCTCCGCCGCTTCGGCCAGCTGCGCGTTCATCCGCTCGAGGCCGCGCCGGCGCTCGGTGGCGGCCCGCACGACGAACCAGATCGCCCCCGCGATCGCGGCGACCAGGAACAGCCGGAACCACCACGTCTTCCAGAAGGGCGGCGTGATCACGAGGTCGAGCGTGGCACCCTTCTCGTTCCACACGCCGTCGTTGTTCGACCCCTTCACGTGGAAGGTGTAGTGGCCCGGCGCGAGGTTCGTGTACACCGCGGTGCGCTGGTTCCCCACCTCGCGCCATTCCTTGTCGAACCCGTCGAGCTTGTACGCGTACTGGTTCTTCGCCGGCGCGGTGAAGTCGAGCGCGGCGAACTCGAAGGTGAACACCGACTGCTTGTAGCTGAGCGTGAGCTGCTTCGTCTCGCCGATCGCCGACGTCAACGGCGACCCCTCGGCGCCGATCGCCACCGGCTTGCTCATGAGCTGGAAGCCGGTGAGCATCACGGGGGGCACGCGCGTGTTCTCGGCGAGCTGGCGCGGCTGGATCACGCTGAACCCTTCGTTGCCGCCGAACAGGAGCGCGCCGGTCCGCGTGCGGAAGTACGCGCGCGGGTTGAAGTCGCGGCCCTGGAGTCCGTCGGCCTTCGTGAACTGCGAGCCCTTCCGCGCCGCCGGGTTGTAGCGCGTCACTCCCTGGTCGGTGCTCAACCAGAGATTGCCTTCGCCGTCCGTCGCGATCCCCGACACCGCGGTGCCGACGATGCCGTCGGCGGCGGAGTAGTGCGTGAAGGTGCGCGTCGCGAGCTCGAGCCGGTCGAGCCCTTCGGCCGTTCCGATCCAGAGGATCCCCGGCTCCGTCTCGGCGATGGCGCGCACTTCGTTCGAGCTGATCGAGTTGCCGCCCTTCGGATCGGGCTCGTACGGCGTCATGCGCCGCGTCTCGGGGTCGAAGATGATCAGCCCGGACTCGCGCGAGCCGAGCGCGAGCCGCCCGTCGTGCAGCTCCTCGATCGCCCAGATCTCCGAGCCGGTCACGCCGGGAAGCGTGATCGGAAATTTCGTGAACGAACGCGTCGCCTTGTCGAACAGCAGGAGGCCCTCGCGCCACGTGCCGACCCAGACGCGGCCGCGCCGGTCGACGTGCATCCCGAAGATGTTGTCGTCCGGAATGTTCGAGTTCTTCGTCGTGTAGGTCGTGAAGCTGTTCGACCGCGGGTCGAAGCGGCTGATGCCTCCCGCCCAGGTTCCGAGCCAGATCGCGCCGTCGGGCTCCGCCGCGACGGCGAGCACCGCGTCGACGTTGAGCGCGCTCGTCTTCGACGTGAAGCGCGCGAACTTCCCCGACGCGACGTCGAACCGGTTCACGCCGCCGCCGTCGGTCGCGACCCAGACGTTGCCCGCGCTGTCCTGCGCGAAGCCGAGCACCGAGTTGACGCTCAGGCTCGCGGCGTCGCCGGGAACGGAGCGATAGGTGCGGATCGCGTCGTTGTTGCGCTTGGCGACGTTCACGCCGCCGGCGAAGGTGCCGGTCCACAGCGTGCCGCCGCGATCCTCGAACACCGCCCAGATGGAGTTGTTGTTCAGCCCCGTCGGGTTGTTCGGGTCGTAGACGTTGTGCTGGAAGGTGCCGCTCGCGATGTCGAGCCGATCGAGGCCGCCATTCTCCAGCGCGACCCAGAGGCCGTCGTTGCCGGCCCGCGTCATCGTCTGGATCGCGTCGAGGTTGAGGCTCTTCGGGTTGCCGGGCTCGTGCCGGAACCGCGTCGTCGCGCCGGTGCCGGGATCGAGCTTCACCAGCCCGCCGTGGTAGGTGCCGATCCAGATCGTCCCCGCGTCATCCTCGACGATCGAGCGGACGTCGGCGTCGGGAAGTCCGGTGGTGGCGCCGAGGCTGCCCGGGTAGGCGCGGAGATTCCCGGTCGCCGGATCGAGGTCGTACGCGCCCGCCCCGCTCGTAGCGACCCAGACGTGGCCACGCCGGTCTTCCGCGAGGCTGTTGATCGTCACGGGGACGAGCGCGGCGCCTCCGCCGGTGAAGCGCGTCGCCTTGCCGCTCGCCCGGTCGAACTGGAACAGGCCCTTGTCGGTGCCGAACCAGACCGCGCCGTTCCGCGTCTGGAGCATGCTCAGGACCTGACGGTCGCCCTCGAGCGGATACGAGTGGAAGGTCTCGCGCGCGCGGTCGTAGCGGGCGACGCCGGCGCGCGTTCCCACCCAGAGCGTGCTGTCGCGATCCTCGGCGACGAAGTTGACGTAGTTGCTCGGGAGCGACGTGATGTCGCCGCGCACGTGGCGGAAGTTCCGGATCGTGTAGCCGTCGTACCGGTCGAGCCCTCGGCGCGTGCCGAACCACATGTAGCCGCGCACGTCCTGGTAGATGCTGGCGACCCAGGGGCCGGCGAGCCCGTCGTCGGCAGTGATCTTGGTGAACTGGAGACGCTGCGCCGCCGCGGGAGTCGGGAGACCGATCGTACACGCGAGCAGGGCCGCGAGGGCGGCACGCCTGACGAGGCGAGCCGGTTCGGTGAAGGTGCCGAATGCCGACATGGCGCTGGGGCTGGCGGAGGCGCAGAGGGGGGACGACGCCGGCCTCGATGGCCGGCGTGCCCCCCGGGAGGGATCCTTCCGGAGCAGTCTCGGCCGGAAGGGGCACCTCTATAACGATCGAGTCGTGCGGAGGGTACGAGGGGGTGGGGGAACGCCGGTGGCAGGCGAGGGGTGACCGGTGAACGATGAACCGTGAACCGTGAGGGGGGACAAGAGAAAGGCCCCGGGATTGCCCGGGGCCTCTAACTCACCTTTGCCGGCGACGCGGTGGCTCAGCTGCAGCTCGGGTTCGGGTTCGAGAGATCGACGTCGCAGCTCTGCGTCACGCCGCCGAAGACGGTCGTCACGTGCGCGGTGCTGGTCCCGTTGAAGGTGATCGTGATCGTGCCCTCGACGGTCGTACCCTGCCCATCGTCGGAACTCGATTCGAATGAAACGGTGCCGGACTGGGGCCACGCGGTGGCACTGGACGTTCCCGCGGGGATCTTCAGGCCGGTGATCGTTTCGGTGACGGTGATGGAACCGACGGTTCCTGCGCCGTTGTCGCCGACGAGATGCAGCGTGCCGGTGCCGTCGAGCGTGTGCGTGTCGCTCTGCAGCCCGCTGAGCGTGAGCTCCTGGCTGCCGTCCACCGTGTAGGTGCCGTTCGCGTCGGTATCGCTTCCGGAGAACGTGGTGGTCGCCTCGACCGCATCGGTCGACGCGGCGTCGAACGCCGCCTGCGACGCTCCCTGCGCCGTGAGCAGCGCGAAGCTCTGATCGATCGTGAGGGTGCCGCTGTTGACGGTCGTGCAGACGAACTTGCCGGCGGAGGCACTATACGGACAGCGGGCCGCGGTGAAGGTGGGTGCCAGGGCGGACACCCCGCCACCGGCGGTCGTGGCGGCGGCGTTGAGCGCGGGAAGATCGAGCTCGGCGAGCGCCTGGTTCAGGGTGATCTGCCTGGTGGCCGGCTGGGTCGGCGAATCGGAGCCGCACGCGCCGGCGACGACGGCCAGCGCGGCGACGGAGATGGCGGTACGGAGACGGAAGTACATCGGGAACCTCGGCTGCGGTGGGAGAGGAAATCTAGGAGCGGAGCGCAGGCCGAGCGAGGGTATCCACCGGCGCCGACGCTCCTACCCCGACCTCGCGAGCTACCGCTACCGAGTCCCCGCTACTCGCTGCCCCCTACCGGCAGTCGTCGTTCGACGCCCCCCATCCCCCACTTCCCGAGCTCCTTCGACTCCCCCGTGTCCCGCGTCAGGTGCGCTTCCAGCGTGTCGAGCGTGATCGGGACGTCGAACCGCTCGGCGAGGAGGGTGGCGAGGAGGTCGGCGGGGAGCTCGCGGTACAGGTTCAGCGTGACGTGCGGCGTGAAGTAGAATCGCGGCCGCGCGGCGCGGAGGCCGCTCGTCTTGATCCGCTCGTGCAGCGCGCGCAGGGGACCGTGCGGATCGAGCGGCAGCACGACGATCTGCGTCTGCATGAAGCGCGTGGGGCGCCCGAAGCGGAGGGTGATCGGCGCCGTCTCCTCGGCGATCGCGCCGAGCGTCGCGTCGAGCTCCTCGAGCGGCGTGTCGGGGGCGATCGGCCCCATTCCGGACGAACCAGCGAGAGTGACGTGCGGCGTCTGTTCGAGCCGGGCGAGCCGCGGATCGTAGCGACGCTGCAGCGCGGCGATCCGCTCGCCGACGTCGCCACCGATCGGGGCGATGACGAAGATGCCGCTCCGGGGCCGGCTCACCGGAGCATCGGTCGTGCGGCGCGGCGCGAAGCGGAAGCGGTCAGCGGCGGCGCGTGGTGGGCGTGAGTGCGGCGGGTGCCGGCGTGATCGACCAGCGCAGCACGTGCCCTCCGTCCGGACCGGGCACGAGCGAGCCGGCGAGCAGCCAGCGGTCGACCCGGTTCCCCGGATGCGAGTGCTGATAACGTACGACCTTCAGGCCGGCGAAGGTACCGATGCCGGCGCCCACGAGCACGTCGCTCGCCCAGTGTCGGTTGTTGTACATGCGCGAGACGCCGGTGAGCGCCGCGCCGGTGAACAGCATGGGCCCGATGAGCCAGCGCGACGACGGCCACCAGCGCGACGTCTCGCTCGATACCGCCGCCGCCGCGGCGAACGCCGACGTCGTGTGCCCCGACGGGAACGAGCGGTACCGGTCGCCGCGCAGGAAGCCGCGAAAGAGACCGTAGCTGTACGGGTCGGGCGGGTTCACCGACGGGCGCTGCCGCCCCGTGGTCCCCTTGATCACGCCACCGACGAGCTCTCCGACGACGAGCGCCTCCGTGCCGTGCAGCCCGAGGTCGGCCAGGTGGTCGTCGTGCGACAACCGGCCGGCGGCGTACATCGACGCGCCGATGACGTACGAGCCGGGCGTCGCCACCTCGCGCACGAAGGTGGCCAGGTTCTGGAGCTTCCGGTTCGCCTGCGTCGACGAATCCTGCAACCGCGCGGCGAAGCGCTCGTCGAACGGACGCGCGATCAGGGTGGCCGCGGCCACACCCCCCGCGAGCACCAGGTCACGATAGGTGAACAGCGCGCGCGGCGGGCCGATGGTGTCCGCCTGGGCCGCCGCGCCCCGTGCGCCCACCGGGAGCGCGAGGAGCGCCGCCAGCACCAATCGGCGGTTGCGCCCCCGCTGGCGGGCTCGTCGTTCCCGGGTAGCCCTCCCGCCGAGCCGATGCTGTTCAACTCCCTGCAGTTCGCGCTGTTCTTCCCCATCGTCACGCTGCTCTACTTCGCGCTGCCGCACCGGTGGCGCGGCGCACTGCTGTTGGCGGCGAGCTGCGTGTTCTACATGGCGTTCGTGCCGGCGTACATCCTCATCCTCGCCGTCACGATCCTCATCGACTACGCGGCGGGGATCGGCATCGCGCGCAGCACGGGGCGACGGCGCACGCGCTGGCTCGTGCTCAGCATCGTGTCGACGTGCGCGGTGCTGTTCGTCTTCAAGTACTTCGACTTCTTCAACGCGAGCATCGCCGTCGCCGCGCGCGCGATGGGAATGGCGTACGCGATCCCCGCGCTCGGGCTCCTGCTCCCCGTCGGGCTCTCGTTCCACACCTTCCAGAGCCTGAGCTACGTCATCGAGGTGTACGCGGGACGCCAGGAGGCGGAGCGCGACTTCGGGCGCTACGCGCTGTACGTGATGTTCTATCCGCAGCTCGTCGCCGGCCCGATCGAGCGGCCGCAGAACCTGCTGCACCAGTTCCGCGAGGAGCACCGCTTCGACTACGACCGCGTCGTCGCCGGCCTGCAGCTCATGGCGTGGGGGTTCGTGAAGAAGGTCGTCGTCGCCGACCGGCTCGCCGATCTCGTGAACCGCGTGTACGACGCGCCGCGCGCCTACACCGGCATCCCGCTCTGGACCGCGACGATCGCCTTCGCCTTCCAGATCTACTGCGACTTCTCCGGCTACTCCGACATCGCCATCGGCTCGGCGCAGGTCATGGGGTTCTCGCTGATGCGGAACTTCGACCGGCCGTACGCGGCGCGGAGCATCTCGGAGTTCTGGCGTCGCTGGCACGTCTCGCTCTCGACCTGGTTCAGGGACTACGTGTACGTGCCGCTCGGCGGCAACCGGGTGGCGCGCTCACGATGGTACGCGAACCTGCTCGTCACCTTCCTCGTGAGCGGGCTCTGGCACGGCGCGCGCTGGACATTCGTGGTGTGGGGAGCGTTGCATGGCGCGTACCTCGTCGCCGGGCTCGCCTCCGCGGGAGTGCGCGCGCGGGTGCGCGACGCGATCGGCCTCGCGCGGAGCCCCGCGATCCTCGCCGCGTGGCAGACGTCGGCGACGTTCGCGCTCGTCACGCTCGGCTGGGTGTTCTTCCGCGCCGGCTCGCTCGCCGACGCGTGGTACGTGCTCTCCCATCTCGGCACCGGCGTGCCGGCGCAATTGACGGCGCTCGCGGCGCACGACGCCGCGGCGGTGCGCGAGATCGTGTTCCTCGGCTTCGAGCCGACCCGCGTCGTCATCGCGGCGACCGCCGTGGCCGCGCTGCTCGCCGTGGAGCGGTGGCAGGGCGCGAGCACGACGCCGCTCCGCGCTCGCCTCGCTGCACTTCACACGCCGTTCCGCTGGGCGGCGTACGCGGGCGCGGTACTCACGATCATGACGCTCGGCGTGTTCCACAACGCCCGGTTCATCTACTTCCAGTTCTGAGGGCTCGCCGACCATGACGGCCTACACTCCCGCCGCCGATCTCGCTGCCATCCCGCGTCCGGCAACCGGCGCGACCGCCGCCGACCGCTCTCGCGCCGACCGGCCGCGCGGGGCCGGCGCATTCGCGGTGCGTGTGGCGGCGCTGGTCGCCGTCGCCGCGCTGCCGGTGGCGTTCAGCGTATGGGTCGATCCCGCGCGGCTCGTGACGTCGCGCAGCGCGGAACGGGAGATCGCCCGCGTCCTCGCGTCGGGGCGCAACGTCACCGACGTCGCCAACTACGACGACCGTGCGATCGAGAAGAACCTCGCTCCCATGCGGCTCGCGCGCGCCGAGGTGCTCGTGCTCGGCTCGAGCCGGATGCAGCCGCTCCGCGCGTCGGCGTTCGGGCACGCCGGATTCGTGAACGGCGCGATGCAGGGGGGTGTGCTCGACGACATGCTCGGCGTGTACGCGCTGCACGACGCGCCCGGCCGCCGGCCAAACCGGGTCGTGCTCGGGATCGATCCGTGGACGGAGAGCTACGCCGGCGACGCGGGCTGGGGCTCGCTCGCGGACGAGCGCGCGATGATGCTCCGGCGCGTCGACGTCCCCGTGTCGCCGCTCCGCGACCGGCTCGCGCTCGCGCTGCACGCCGTGCGCACCGTGGCGTCGCCGGACTACTTCCGGCTCGCCGTGCATTCGTTCCGCCAGCACGGTCCGGGCGGGATCGCCTGGCGCGTGACGGACCAGGCCCAGAACGCCGAGAAGACGAAGCTTCCGGACGGCTCGGTGGTCTGGTCCGCGCTGCCGGCGGACAACGCGATCGCGGCGTCGCGCGCGTTCGCCGAGCACGGGCTCGAGCACGATGCGCGGTTTCACGATCTCGCGCACCGCGCGCCGGGCCGGCGCGATGCGCTCGAGCGGTTCGTGCGCTACCTCGGCGACGAAGGCGTCTCGGTGACGCTCGTGCTGGTTCCCTTCCCCGCCGAGGTGTACGACGCGTCACGGCGCACGTCTGGGGACTCGCTCGCGGCCGCCGAGCGCGCGGTGCGCGCCATGGCCGCGCGCACGAACGTCCGCGTCTCGGGCAGCTGGGATCCTCGCGCGGCCGGCGTGGAGACGCGCGACTTCTTCGACGAGGATCATCTCAGGCCCGAGGCGCTGGCGCGGCTCGTCGCGGGACGCTAGGCCGCTGTCATCCCGAGCGAGCGCCGGTCAACGTCATTCCGCGCGAGCGGAGCGAGTCGAGGCATCGCGATCGTCCCGACAGAGGGTCCCTCTCCCCAGAGGATCGAGATTCCTCGACTGCGGGCCTTCGGCCCTCCGCTCGGAATGACGGGGCCCTCCGCTCGGAATGACGGGGGCGCTCCGCCCGGAATGACGGGGGGCGCTCCGCCCGGAATGACGGGCTGGTCGCGCTTCAGATCCGCAGGAAGATCCGCCGGCGGTACATCCAGTAGAGCACGAGCCAGAAGACGAGCAGCACCGCCGCGCCGCGCAGCACGGGCTCGAAGGGCGCACCCGCCACGAGAAAGGTCCCGCGCCCGAGATGCCGCACCAGGGCGGCCGAGGTGAACTCCTCGAGCGTCCAGCTCATCACGTACACCGCGATCGAGTTCATCCCGATCACCAACAGCGGGAAGCTCCATCGCCGCCAGCCGCGCCATTCGATCGTCGCGTGGAAGAGCGCGAGCAGCAGCAGCACGAGGCCGCCGCTGTACAGCGTGTACGACGACGTCCAGATCCGCTTCACGATCGGCACGACGTGCAGCCACTGGAGCACGAGGCCCGCGAGCGCGAGCGCGACGCCGGCGATCACGAGCCCCACCGTCTTCGCCCGCGCGTCGCGCGACGTCATCAGCCACCGGCCCGCCCACGTCCCGAGCAGCATCGTCGCGATCGTCGGGATGAAGCTCAGCGTCGACCAGCCGCCCTCGTTGAACCGGAAGGGCGACTCGCGCGGAAAGCGGTTGAGGAACCAGACGTCGAACGCCCACGAGACGTTCGAGTTCTTGTTGAAGTGCGCGAGGAACCCGGTGTACAGGTGCGGCCAGTCGGGCGGCACGCCGACGCTCGCGTAGTCGAAGCCGGCCGGCGGCAGGGGATAGAGCACGAACGCCGCCCAGAAGCCGGCGAGGATCGCCACGAACGCGGCGGCCTGCACGCGCAGCGACGTGAACATGAGCAGGAACAGCACCGTGTAGCCGAGCCCGATCTGGGTCAGCGTGTCCTCGAACGTCCAGTACGTCTGCCCGCGGTCGAGCGAGCGGAGGAAGATGCCGAGGAAGATCAGCACGACGCTCCGCCACGCGGCGTGGCCGAGCATGCGGCCGAACGACTCGCCGCGCCGCGTGCGGCTCGCGACGGAGAAGGGAAGCGATGCGCCGGCGAGGAAGGAGAACGCGGGCTGGATGAGATCGTGCAGCGAGCAGCCCTGCCACGGCACGTGCTCCGTATTGAACGCGACGATCGACCAGAAGGTGCTTCCCGGATACGCCTCGTGCACGGTCCACAGCCGCATCGCTTCGGCGAGCATGAGGAACATGACGAAGCCGCGGAACGCGTCGATCGACATGACGCGCGTCGCGAACGTCGGGAGCGGCGCGGGCGCGGCGCTCGGCGAGAGCTGTTCCGGTGCGCGGGGCGTCTGCGCGATCGTCGTCACGATCCTCCCTCCGTCTGGGTTCGCGGCTTCCGGAATCGCCGGCTCCGCATCGTGATCTCGGTCGACCGTTCGAGATCGTTCAGGAACATCGCCTCCGCCTGCGCGCCGAGCCGCGCGTCCTCGATCACCGCGTCGAGCTCGTAGTTGATCGCGACGCCCAGCGGATTGAAGTCGGTCGAGCCGACGCGGACCCAGCGCCCGTCGACCACGCTCGTCTTGGCGTGCATCATCGCCCCCTTGAACTCCCAGATGCGCACCCCGTTCATGAGCAGCCGCCGGTAGTAGCGGCGCGTCAGCAGGGTCACCCACGGATGGTCGTTGCGCTGTGGCACGAGGATGCGGACGTCGACCCCGTCGCGCGCGGCGCCCATCAGCGCCTCGATCTCCGACCAGCTCGGGACGAAGTACGCGTTGGCGATCCAGATCGAGCGCTCGGCGGAGATGGCCTGCATCTGGAGCGCGCGGGCGATGCGGAGGCGGAGTGGCTCGCCCTCGACGATCCCGACGAGCGCCGGCTCCGCGGTCGACGGATCGAGGTGCGCGCCGCGCGCGATCCGCCGCGTGATCCGGTGCGACCCGCGCCGCTCGCGCAGCTTCGCGCGCTCCCACATGGTGTCGAACGCCGTCTGCATGTCGCGCGCGGCGGGCCCCTCGATGCGCACCGCCGTGTCGCGCCAGTGTCCGCGGTGGCGCGACGTCTTCCCCATCCACTCGTCGCCGATGCCGACGCCGCCGGTGATCCCGACGCGCGCGTCGGCGACGAGCAGCTTGCGGTGGTCGCGGGGCACGAGCCCGAGCCAGGGGCGAAAGCCGGGCGTATTGAACACGCGCACGTCGATGCCGGCGCGCCGGAGCGCGGTGACGAACGCCGAGCGGATGCCGCGCATGCCGATCCAGTCGGTGAGGAGCCGCACCGCGACGCCGCGCGTCACCGCGTCGCCGAGCGCGGCGGCGAAGCGCTGGCCCGTCTCGTCGGAGCGCAGGATGTAGCTCTCGAGCACGACCGTCTCGCGCGCGGCGGCGATCTCGGCGAGCATCACCTCGTACGTGCGCGGTCCGTCGTGGAGCAGCTCGACGCGATTGCCGCTCGACACGTCCGCGGCGGCGATCCGCCAGAGTCCGCGCGCGAACGCGGGGCCGGCCGGCGTCTCCGCACGCTGCGTCTCGAGCGCCGCCGGCTCGCCGGCGACGGGAGGTGCACCGGAGCCGTCGCGCACGGCGACGCGGGCGCCGGCGGGCGCCGGACGGTGGGTGGGGCGCGACACGCCTACACGTTACGTGCCGGACCTCCGCTGCGCATCGGCGACGCCGCCGGCGTGCGCCTCGAGCTGCGCGAGATCGAACGGCTTCTGGAGCACGGGGCGGCCGAGCGTCTGCCAGACGCGATGCGCGCCGCCGAGCGAGTCGGCCAGCTCGCCCGTGACGAAGGTGACCCGGTCGGCGAGGTGCGGCAGCACGTCCTCGATCCATCCCATGAGCTCGAACCCGCTCTCCGTGCCGAGCCAGACGTCGACGAAGATCGTGTCGGGTTCGTGGGCGAGGAGCACCGTCTTGGCCTCGTCGATCGACCGGGCGACGTGCGCGACGTAGCCGCGGCGCTCGAACCACCGGATCACCGCCCGGCCGATCGTCTCCTCGTCGTCGACGTACAGCAGCGAAGGCATGGCGCCCTTCCGGCCACGGGGCTGGTACCACGATCCCTGGCCGGACTTACGCACGATGCATGGAACGTGCTGAACGGTCGTGCCACGGGGATTGGCCCGCGTGCCGCGGCCGGACATACTAGGGCATGCTCAACATCGACCTGAGGGGACGCCGCGCGCTCGTCGCCGGCGTGGCGGACGACGGCGGGTTCGGCTTCGCGATCGCGAAGGCGCTGGCCGAGGCGGGGGCGAGCGTCTGCGTGGGGACGTGGCCCCCCGCGCTGAACATCTTCCTCAACCTGCTCGAGCGCGGGAAGATGGACGAGTCGCGCCGGATGTCCGACGGCTCGATGCTGGCGTTCGAGCGGATCTATCCGCTCGACGCCGTGTTCGACACGTACGACGCGATGCCGGAGGAGCTGCGCACGAGCAAGCGGTACAAGGAGGTCGGCGACTGCTCGATCGACGGCCTGGCGCAACGGCTCGTGGCGGATTTCGGCGAGCGCCCGCTCGACATCCTCGTCCACTCGCTGGCGAACGGCCCCGAGGTGAAGAAGCCGCTGCTCGAGACGTCGCGCGGCGGCTATCTGGCCGCGGTGAGCGCGAGCGCGTACTCGCTCGTCGCGATGATCGCGCGACTCGGCCCGTTGATGCGCCAGGGGGGCGCGGTGTCGTCGCTGACGTACATGGCGAGCGAGCGCGCGATTCCCGGCTACGGCGGCGGGATGTCGAGCGCGAAGGCCGCGCTCGAGAGCGACACGCGCCTGCTCGCGTTCGAGGCGGGACGGAAGTGGGGAATCCGCGTGAACACCGTGTCGGCCGGCCCGTACGCGTCACGCGCGGCGAGCGCGATCGGGATCATCGAGAAGATGGTCGACTACGTGGGCCGGAACGCGCCGCTCACCGATCACCTCACCGCCGAGGAAGTCGGCACGGCGACGGCGTTCCTCTGTTCCCCGCTCGCGAGCGGGATCACCGGCGCGACGCTGTACGTGGACAAGGGGTACCACGCGATGGTGATGGGCGTCGTGTGAACGGCAACGGCGAGTAGGGGGTAGCGGGTAGCTGGTAGCGGGAATGGCATACTCGCTACTGGGAGCCGTGGACAGCGCTCGAGAGGGAGGGAGACGGCCGTACTTGGTACCCAGCACAGGTATCCGGTACGGCCGGCTCGTTCGGAGGAACTCACGCCGAGCCGCGAAGAGTGAGGGAGAGCGCCCTCCACGGCTCCCCGTGGCGCCGATGCCAGTCCCGCTACCGCGTACCCGCTACCCCCGACTCGCGGTTGCCGTTCAACCCACTACCGTCTCCCCCTCAGCTGCAACTCCAGATCGAGCGGGTTCGCCGCGAGCTTGACCGCCATGTCGAAGGCGACCTCGCCCGCGAGCACGAGGTCGGCGAGGGACTGGTCGAAGGTCTGGGTGCCGTACTGGTCGCGGCCTTTCACGAGCGCGTCGGCGAGGTTGTCGGGGGTGCCGGCGTCGAGGATCGTCTCGCGCACGTACGGCGTCATGTAGAGAAGCTGCGTGGCGAGCACGCGGCGGCCGCCACTCTGGCGGGGGATGAGCTTCTGCGCGACCACCGCGTGCAGTGCTTCGGCGACGCGCAGCCGCGCCGACTGCTGGTCGTCACTCTCCATCCGCTGGAGCAGGTTGCGGATCGCGGTGCTCGCGTCGGCGGCGGCCATGCGGCCGATCACGAGGCGGCCCGCCTCCACCGCGCGGAACGCCGCCTCGATCACGGCGGACTGCTCGAGTCCTCCGATCACGATCGCGTCCGCGTCCTGGAGGATCGCCGCGCGCACGCCCGCCTCGAACGAGTCGGTGTCGCTCCCGACCTCGCGCTGCGTCATGCTCCACCGGTTGCTCTTGTGCAGGTACTCGATCGGCTGCTCGATGAGCACGCAGTGGCGGCGCGTGGCGGCGTGGGTGTTCAGGTAGTTCACGATCGCGGCGATCGTCGTCGAGCGCCCCGACTCGGGGGCGCCGCAGACGAGGACGAGCCCCGCGTCCACCCGCGTCGTGTGCACGATCGCGTGCGGGAGGCCGAGCTGCTCGAAGGTCGGGAGCACGTCGGAGATGACGCGCATCACGATCATGAAGCTCGAGCGCTGGCGGAGGATGTTGACGCGGAAGCGGCCGATCCCGCGCACGCTCCACGAGCCCTCGTACTCCTTGACGTCCTCGATCCGGTCGGCCGAGCCGTTCGCCTCGAGCACGCGCACGGCGAGCGCGCGCGTATCCGTCGGCGAGAGGGTCGGCGTGTCGAGCGGGACGAGCACGCCGTCGAGGCGCGCCTGCACGACGTCGCCCGCGCGGACGTGAATGTCGGTGGCGCCCCGCTTCACCGCGCTCTCGAGCAGCCCGTTGAACTGCTGCTCGAACGCGCCCGGCTCGAAGACGGTGCGCGGGCGCGCGGGCGCGTCCCCGCCACGCCCCGGTGCGGGCGACGGCGGAGCTGCGATCGAATCCGGGCCGTTGAGCGTGTTGATGGGCATGCGAGGGCGGGAGATCGCGATGCACCGCGCGTCCATCGGCGGGCGCGCGGCGGCCTGCGGGGAGGCCTTCCTTCTCTCGCAGGACGAACGCTGGTGAGGCGGGTCACGGAAGATGGTCGGCGATCGGTCGTTGACGGTTCACGTCAGCGGGCAGGAGCGACGAAGAGCGATGAGCGGTTGACGGTTGACGGTTCACGTCAGCAGGCAGGAACTGCGACGGCGGCGTGTGTGAAGCGTAAGAAGCGTCCCGGGGACGGCCGCCAACCGAGAAACCGCCAGCGAAGAACGGATCACCGCTCCCCCTTCCCCCTCTACCGCTCCTCGTTGCCTTCCCCGCCCTGCGCCGGTCTTGCCACCGTGACGACCGCGCTCCACGCCCCGCCGGCCGAGCCGCCGCGCCAGACGCCCTCCTCGCCGTCGATGCTCGTGCGGCTCGGCGGACGGCAGCGCGTGCTCGCGCTCCAGCGGCGGCGCTTCTGGCGCGAGCTCGGATTCGCCGCGGCGATGCTCGCCGCCGATGCGCTCACCGTCGCCGTCGTCTTCGTCGTGCTCGCGCGGCTGCCGATCCCCGTTCGTCTCGCGCAGCTCGACTACGTCACGGGGCTCCTCCCCTCGACACCCCCCGCGCTCCTCCGCCGCGTCACGTCCCTCGTGTTCTGCCTCGCCGCCACGCGCTCGTACTCGACGTCGGGCATGGGGAGCCAGTCGGGGCGCATCGGGCTCGCCATCGTGCTCGGCCTCGTGCTCCCGCGCTGGCCGGAGCTGTGGACCGCCGAGATCGTCGCGCGCGGGCTCCTGCTCGGCGGCGTGGTCGTCACGCTCTTCCTCGCGCTCGTCGCGCAGCGGAACCGGATGGCCGTGGCACTCCAGGACCCGCGCCGGCTCGACCAGGAGCGCACGCTTCTCGTCGGCGTCGAGAAGCAGATCCAGACCTTCCTCGCCGAGCACGTCGATCCCTCGCTCGATCCGCCGGCGGTCTACGTGCTCGAGCCGGAATGGCCCGGCGATCAGCAGGAAGGGTGGCACACGCTCTACGAGGAAGTGCACCGCTCGCGCTCCGACGCGATCATCCTCGTCGGGCCGTTCACGGACGAAGCGCTGCAGAACGTGCTGATCGCCGGCTCGGCCGCGGGCTGCCGCGTGTTCGGGCTGCGCCGCCGCCCGCTGCGCGAGATGAACAACCCGACGCTGATCCGGCGCGGCGAGGGGCCGATCTCGCTGCTCTCGAGCCCCGCGCTGCTCGGCTGGCAGCTCGTCGCGAAGCGCTCGCTCGACGTCACCGGCGCGGTGCTCGGGCTCGTGATCGGCGCGCCGGTGCTCGCCGTCGCCGCGCTCGCGGTGAAGATCACGTCGCCCGGGCCGATCCTCTTCCGGCAGCGCCGCGTCGGCCTCGGCGGCGAGACGTTCGAGATGCTGAAGCTCCGCACGATGGTGCGCGACGCCGACGCGCGCGCCGCCGACGTGCTCACGGCGAACGTCTACGGCGACCCCCGGCTGTTCAAGGCGGCGGGCGACCCGCGCATCACGCCGATCGGCCGCTTCCTCCGCCGCAGCAGTCTCGACGAGCTGCCGCAGCTCTGGAACGTGCTGCGCGGCGAGATGTCGCTCGTCGGCCCGCGGCCCCCGCTGCCGCGCGAAGTCGCGCAGTACAAGACGCGCCACTACGTGCGCTTCGAAGTCGCCCCGGGGATCACCGGGCCGTGGCAGGTGAGCGGCCGCAACGAGATCACGAGCTTCGAGACGGTCGTCGATCTCGAGCAGCGCTACATCGCCGGCTGGACGGTGTGGCGTGACCTGGCGCTGTTGCTCCGCACCATCCCAGCCGTCCTCAGCATGCGCGGCGCGCTCTAGCTCGCTTCTCCCGCCTCCCTGCGCCGCGCTTCGCACGCAGTCCCTTCACCGCTGGTGACAATGCCCCTTCGCACTCGGCTCCGCGACGACGCGGGGCGGACGTCGCGCTCCCGTACCGCCCGCGCGGTGCGCGCGGGAGCGTGCTTCGCGTTCGCCGGCGTCGTGGCGTGCACGCCCGCCGTCCCCCGCTCCGCCGGCATCGCGCCCGTGCCGCGCGGCACGTACACGTGGATGGTCGAGCCGGGCGACGTGGTGCGCCTCAAGAACTGGAGCGCGCCCGAGCAGTCGGGCGACCTGCTCGTCAACGACCGGGGCATCGTCCTCGTCCCCACCGTCGGGCACCTCGCGGTGCAGGGGCTCACCCCCGATTCGCTCGAGCAGCGCATCGTCCGGGCCTTCGCCGGCCGCATCGACCCGTCGCGCGTCGACGTGCAGCTCATCCGTCCGATCACCGTCACCGGCGGCGTGAAGCTCCCGAGCGTGCAGCTCGTGGACGGCTCGGCGTCCGTGCTCTCCCTCATCGCCAAAGCCGGCGGCACCGTTCGCCCCGGCGGCGACAGCCGCGTGTTCATCGTCCGCACGAACGAGCCGACGCGCGAAGTGTCGGTCGCCGACCACGTCGCCGACCTCGGCATCCGCGCCAGCGACCAGCTGTACGTGCAGGATCCGCCCTTCGTCGTGCGCAACGAGCTCGCGATCCGCTCGGCCTACGAGCTCGTGCAGTTCGGGCTCGGCCTGCTGACCATCTACTACCTGATTCGCCGCGACTGACGCGGCGGCCGGACTCCAGCCACTCACTGCCATGGAAGCTCTTCCCCTTCCCGTCCTCGCGGACCCGGCGCCGGAGATCGATCCGCGCCGCGTGTGGGCGACGATCGCCCGCAGCGCGTGGCTCATCCTCGGGTGTGTGCTGCTCGCGCTCGCGGCGGGCGCCCTCGCCGTGCGGCGCATGGAGCCCGTCTACCAGTCCACCGCGTCGATCCGCATCGACGCGAAGAGCGGCGCCGCGAGCGCGGCCGCGCTCTACGGCCTGCCGACCGACAACATGACCCTCGTCGCCACGGCGATGGAGGAGCTGACGAGCCGCTCGCTGTCGAACGACGTCGCCGACTCGCTCGGCCTCCGGCTCGCCGTCGCCGCGCCGACGCGCACGCCGCGCAGCGCGGTGCTCGCCTGGGCGCACGTCGACTCCGCGGCGCCCCTTCGCAGCTACCGCCTCACGCCCTTCCCCGGCAAGCAGGTCGCCGTCCAGGAGCTCGGCGGCCGCACGCTCGGCAGGTTCCCGCTCGCCGGCACGATCACCGTGCCCGGGGCCGCCTTCCGGCTCGCGCCGACCGCGCTCGCCAAGGAAGAGGTCGTGCTCCGCGTCGCGCCGATCGAGGAAGCGTCGGCGCTCGTGCGGTCGCGCATGCAGGTCGCGCAGCCCAACCTCAACGCGAACATCGTCACCGTCACCTTCGAGGGGAACGATCCCTCGATGGTGCGCGACGTCGCCAACGTCCTCGCTTCGCGGTTCGTGAAGAAGCGCCTCGAGGCGGAGAAGGCGGGCGCACGCAGCACGGTCGTGCTGCTTCGCCGGCAGCTCGACACGCTCGGCCACGAGATGATCTCGCGCGAGCTCGCCGTGAGCCGCTTCCTCAAGGCGAACAAGATCATCAGCGTCGAGAACGAGGCCGCGCAGCGCACGGCCGAGATCCAGCGGCTGCAGGAGGCGCGCGTCACCGCGTCCACCGACCGCGCGGCGCTCCTCGCGTCGCTCGACAATCTTCTGAAGGTCCGCGACACGGCCGACGGCCGGCTCGCCTACGAGCGGCTCCTCTCCGTGCCGGCGTTCGCCCGCCAGCTCAACACGTCGAGCCCGAGCTCGATCGCCATCGAGCGGCTGCGCGTGCAGGAAGACCAGCGGGCCGCGCTGCTCCGCCGGCTCGGGCCGAACGATCCCGACGTGCAGTCGGTGGAGCGCCAGATCGCCACCTCGAAGCGCGACATCGAAGCGACGACGCGCACCTACGCCGACGGGCTCGGCGAGCAGGTGCGTGCGCTCGACACGCGCATCGCCGCGCTGCGCGCCGACGTCCAGCTCCTCCCCGACCAGCAGGTGCAGTACCAGCGTCTGCTGCGCGAGCAGAAGGGGGTCGAGGACGTGATGAACCAGGTGCAGGGGCGGCTCAAGGAGGCGGAGATCACCGCCGCGGTGCAGGACTCCACCGCGCAGGTGCTCGACCGCGCCGAGCTGCCCGGCGGCTCGCTCGGGACGTCGAAGCCGGTGATCTTCGCGGTCGCCCTGTTCGCCGGCCTGCTCATGGGCGTGCTCGTCGCCTTCCTCCGCGACTGGCTCGACACGACGGTGCACAACGAGCAGGACGTGTCCGCGCTCGTGCGCGCGCCGGTCATCGGGATCATCCCCAACCTGCGCGTCGACGCCCTCGCCTCGCGCGCCCGGTCGCTCATGTCGGGCGACGCGCCCGCCCGTGCGATCGGGACGGGCAAGGCGGCGCGCGAAGGCGCCGGCGAGACGCAGACGATGGCCGCCGAGGCGTACCGCGCGCTCCGCACCAACCTGAGCTACGTGAGCCCGGCGCGTCCACCGCGCGTGATCGTCGTGACGAGCGCCCTCTCCGGCGACGGCAAGACGACGAGCGCGTCGAACCTCGCCGTCACCCTCGCGCAGCAGAACAAGCGCGTGCTCCTCATCGACGCCGAGACGCGCCGCGGGAACATGCACACCCTGTTCGGCATCGAGGCCACTCCCGGCTTCTTCGATCTGCTCTACGGTCAGGCGACGCCGGGCGAGTGCATCCGCCGCGTCACGCTCGAGGGGAGCGGCCATCTCGACGTGCTGCCGAGCGGGGGGATGCCGAGCAGCAACGCGGCCGACCTGCTCGTGGCGAGCCGGCTCGCGCCCTTCTTCGAGCGGCTTCGCATGCAGTACGACTACGTGCTGATCGACACGCCGCCGCTCAACCTGTTCACCGACGCTGCGCTGATCGGCGCCCACGCCGACGCGACGCTCCTCGTGGCGCGCGCCGACCGGACCGAGCGCCAGGCGCTCAAGTTCGCCGTGCTCCAGCTCCAGCACGTGCAGGCGAACCTCGCCGGCGCGATCCTCAACGGCGTCGACCTGCGCCGGAACTCGCGCTACCGCGGCGGCTACGACTTCGGGCGCTACGGCGCGTACTACAACTAGCCGAGCGCGAGCGATGCGGCGGTCACGGCACTCCCTCGCCTGGCGGGCGCGGCGCGCGATCGAATCGGCGACGGCGAGCCGTCCGCTGATCCGGCGCACCGGCCCCGCGTGGGCGTTCGGCGTGCTCGGATTCGGCGGCGAGCTCGCGTTCGCCCCGCTCGTGCTCGCGGCGACGGCGGTGATCGGCGTCCTGACGTACGCGCTGCTCGACACGCCGTGGACGAAGGTGCGCGAGCAGCAGCGGCCGCGGTTCGTGTCGGTGCGGATCCTCTACCTGAACACGCTGATCCTCGCGGGGTTCTGGCTCGCCGTGATGTTCTCGTTCAGCGCGGCGGATCCCTCGATGACGACGAACGTCGGCCAGCGGCTCCCAGAGCTGCTCGACATGGCCACGGCCCGCGACTTCGCCGCCGTCGTCCACCTCAAGCAGACCGCGGCGCTGCGCGCCGCCGCGCCGGCCGCGTCGCCCTCCACCTGGTTCGACGTCTTCCTGCACGGCATTCTCGCCGCGGTCACGGTGAACCTGATCCTCTACGGGCTCGTCGTGGCGCGCCGGCGGATGCGCGTGCTGCACGGCGCGCACAAGCGCCGCGAGCGGCTGCGCTACGATGCGCACGTCGGCCTGTTCGTCGATGGTGAAGCCAGCTCCGTCCGCTGACGCGACGGCCGTGCTGCCGCTCCGGCCACCCGGAGCGGCGACGTCGCGCGGCACCGTCGAGCCGCCGCGCCGGCGGCGTGGGCAGCGGCTGCGCCAGTGGCGTGCGACGGTCGGCAACGACGATCTCGCCGCGTGGTCGGCCGTCGCGACGCTGACGCTCTACGTCACCATCGCGCTCGCGGGCGGCGGCGGAAAGACGCTGACCCTGACCTACCCCATGGGGTGCCTCGCCGTCGCCCTGTTCGCCTACGTGCGCAGCCCGGCGACGTACGTCGGCTTCGTGTTCTGGAGCTGGCTCCTCACGCCCTTTCTCCGGCGCGTGTTCGATCTCCGCTTCGGCTATCACCCCGCGAGCCTGCTGCTCGTCGGTCCCGTGCTCGCCACCGCGGTCGCCGGCATCACGCTGCTCCGCCGCGCGCAGAGCCTGCGCGGGACGACGTACGTCCCCTTCCTGCTCGCGCTGTTCGCGCTGCTCTATGCGTACACCGTCGGCCTGATCCAGCAGCCGATGGTCGCGGCGACGTGGGACCTCCTCAACTGGGGCGGACCCCTGCTCTTCGGCCTGCACCTCGCGCTCGAGTGGCGCCGTTTCCCGCGGCTCCGCGGCGTGCTCACGCAGGTCGCCCTCTGGGGGATCGTCGTCACCGCCGGCTACGCGCTCTACCAGTTCGTCCATCCGCCGACGTGGGACCGCGCATGGGTGATCAACGCCGAGATGTTCAGCGTCGGCGTGCCCGTGCCCTTCCTCATCCGTGTGTTCAGCACGATGAACGCGCCTGGCCCGTTCGCCGCGTTCCTCATCTTCGCGGTGCTGATCGGCCTCCCCGCGCCACAGCGCTGGAAGTTCCTCGCCCTCGCGCTCGGCCTCACCGCGCTCCTCCTCACGAAGACGCGCTCGGCGTGGGGCGCCTTTCTCGTCGGCGCGCTCGTGCTCCAGTTCCGGCAGCCGCTCCGCGCGCTGCCGCGCCAGTGGATCGCGCTCGCCGTCGTCCTCCTGCTCGCCGCGCCGGCGATCACGCATCCTCGCGTGCTCAAGGCCGTCTCCGGCCGAGCGGCGTCGCTCTCGAAGCTCGACGAGGACCGCAGCTACCGCGAGCGGATGCAGATCACGAACTACGTCGTGCAGCACATCAAGCGGAACGTCACCGGCGAGGGACTGGGACAGATCGGCAGCGCCGGAAAGCTCAGTACGGCGAACGCCGGCAAAGTGTCGGTGACGGCGCTCGACAGCGGGCCGCTCGAGGTGTTCAGCGTCATGGGCTGGATGGGGGGCGCGCTCTTCTCGCTCGCCGTGCTCGGCATGCTCTTCCCGATCGTCGCCGAGCGCCGCACGCGGCGCGATCCGGTGGTGAACGGCGCCGCGGCGGCGGTCGTCGCGCTGCTCACGGCATCGCTGTTCGGCAACGTGTTCAACGGCGTGTCGGGGGTGATGTTCTGGTCGGCGGTCGGGCTGGCGACGGCGGGGCGCACCTACGCGCTCGCGCTGGAGCAGACGCGCCGATACTCCGTGGTGCAGGGGCAGCCGATGCCGCCCCCGCTCGCCCGCCACGTCCCCGCCGCATGACCCTGCCGCTCTCGCTGCACCCCGCGTCCGCCGATCCGGCGGCGCCCCTCCGCCGCATCCGCTCCACCGCGCGCCGCACGCCCCTCGACCTCGGCGAGCTGTGGCGCTATCGCGACCTCTGGCTCACCCTCGCGCTGCGCGACGTCAAGCTGCGCTACCGCCAGACCGCGCTCGGCGTCGCCTGGGTCGTGCTCCTTCCCCTGCTCGCGAGCGGGATCTTCACCCTCGTGTTCGGCGTCGTGGCGAAGCTGCCGACCGACGGCTCGCCGTACTTCCTCTTCGTGTTCGCCGGCTACCTCGGCTGGAACGCCTTCCAGAACACGCTGCAGCGCTGCGGCATCTCGCTCATCGGGAACACCGCGCTCGTCACCAAGGTGTACTTCCCGCGGATCATCCTCCCCGCGGCGTCGGTGCTCGCGTCGCTGCTCGACTTCGCCGTGGGCGTCGTGATGCTCCTCGTCGTGCTTCTGGTGCGCGGCGAGGCGCCGAGCGTCGGGTCGCTCGCGCTCGTGCCGCTGTTCATGCTGCTGCTCCAGCTCCTCGGACTCGGCGTGGGATTCTTCTCGGCGGCGCTCACCGTGCGCTTCCGCGACGTGCAGTACGTGCTCCCCTTCCTGATCCAGCTCCTGCTGTACGCGAGCCCCGTGGCGTACGGGATCACCGCCGTGCCGCCCGCCGTGCGCCGGCTGTACCTCCTCAACCCCGTCGCGCCGCTGCTCGACGGGCTGCGCACCGCGCTCCTCGGCCGCGGCGAGCTGCACTGGCTCGCCATCGGCGGGGCGGCCGCGGTGAGTGCGGCGACCTTCGCGCTCGGCACGCTCTTCTTCCTGTATCAGGACCGCCAGTATGCCGACGTCATCTAGCGTGCTGGCGCCCCGCGCGCCGACGCCGGTGCCGCCGCCGCGCGTCGTGCCCGCTGCGGTTGCGCCCGCGGATTCCGTCGCGCCGCGCGAGCCCGCGCTGTCGATCCGCGGCGTCGGGAAGAGCTACAACGTCGCCGGCCGGCAGAGCACCACCCTCGCCGAGCAGGTGGCGGATTGGGTGGGGCGCGCGCGAACGTCGTCCGAGGCGAACAGGTTCTGGGCGCTGCGCGACGTCTCGTGCGAGGTCGCGCGCGGCGAGATCCTCGGCCTCGTCGGCCGCAACGGCGCGGGAAAGAGCACGCTGCTCAAGGTGATCAGCGGCGTCACCGCGCCGTCGACCGGTGAGATCGACGTCTACGGCCGCATCGGCTCGCTGCTCGAGGTGGGCACGGGGTTCCATCCCGAGCTCACCGGCCGCGAGAACGTCTTTCTCAACGGCGCGTTCATCGGCATGCGCCGAGCGGAGATCCGGCAGCGGTTCGACGAGATCGTCGCGTTCTCGGGGGTCGAGGACTTTCTCGATCTGCCGATCAAGCGGTACTCGAGCGGGATGGCGGTGCGGTTGGCGTTCGCCGTCGCGGCGCATCTCGACGCCGACATCCTGCTCGTCGACGAAGTGCTCGCCGTCGGCGACCAGGCGTTCCAGGACAAGTGTCTCGGCAAGATGCGCGAGGTGCGCCAGCGCGAGGGACGCACCGTGCTGTTCGTGAGCCACAACCTCGCTGCCGTCGCGAGTCTGTGCACGCGGGCGCTGCTCTTGCAGAACGGACGTGTGGTCGCCGACGCGAGCGCGCCGGAGATCACGCGGATGTACGCGGCCGGCGTGGCGTCGACGACGAGCGAGGAAGTGGATCTCGCCGCGGTGCCGCGCATGAAGCACTCGGCCGCGCGCTTCACCGCGGTCCGCGTGGGGGGCCTCGACCGCGCCGGCGAGCCGATCGACAGGATCCATCCGGGTGGATCGCTCGAGATCGTGCTCACCGTCGGCGCGGACGAGCGCCTCTCGCGTGCCGTGGTGGGAGTCGACGTGATGGACGAGCGCGGCCGCCCCGCCGCCGGCGCCTCCACCGATTCCACCGACGTCTGGTTCGACGTCGACGCCGGCGCCACGCGCCGCATCACCCTGCGCCTGCACGACGTGCAGCTCCGCGCCGGCGCGTACACGCTCGGCCTCACGCTGCGGACCATGGCCGAAGTGCTCGACGAGGTGGATGCCGTCGTGCGGTTCGAGGTCGCGCCGCGGCCGGACGCGCCGTACGAGCGGTGGCCCGGCTGGCCGCAGGCGTCGTACGCGCCGAGGTACGAGGTACGGATCGGGTAGACCGGCGCGTCGGCGCAGCGTCATCGCTGCATCAGCACCCTCACGATCGAGGTTGGTCATGGCGAGACTCGCGATCCTCCTTTCGCTCATCACGACGCACAACGATTACCAGCGCGAGCAGGCCGCCGTCGCGCAGCAGATGGCGGGACGGCTCGGGATCGACCTGCGCGTGATCTATGCGGAGGGCGACTCGGTCCTCCAGGCGACGCAGATCCTCGAGGCGCTGCAGGCGCCCGTCGAGGAGCGGCCGTGCGCGGTGGTGCTGGAGCCGGCGGGCGCGTCGATGACGCAGATCGCTCGGCGCGCCGTGCAGCACGACGTCGGCTGGGTCGTGGTGAATCGCGCGGTCGATGCGTACGACGATCTGCGAGGGCGCGGGACGGCGCCCGTCGGCGCGGTCGTCCTGGACAACGTGGAGGTGGGCCGGTTGCAGGGCGCGCAGTTCGCCGCGCTCCTTCCCGAGGGCGGGAAGGTGCTGTACCTCGAGGGGCCGGCGACGGAGCTCAGCCGGCAGCGTCGCGCCGGCGTGGTCGAGACGCTGCCGGCGAACATCGAATTGCAGTCGGCGCGCGGGCGGTGGACCGAGGAGAGCGGCGCCCAGGCCGTGTCGCAGCGGCTCGCGCTCGCGAGCACGCGGGTGCCCGATCTGGTGGGAAGCCAGAACGACGCGATGGCGATGGGAGCACGCAGAGCGGTGGAGGCGCTGCCGCCAGGTCCGGCGCGCGACCGGTGGCTCGCGATCCCCTACACCGGCGTGGACGGCGTCCCGTCGACCGGACAGGCGTGGGTCAAGCAGGGGCAGCTGACCGCCACGATCATCTCGCCGCCGCTCGCCGGCCTCGCGCTCGAGCTCGTGGTCAAGGCGCGCTCGGGAACGCAGCCGATGCCGGAGGTGACGTCGGTGCTGCCGGTGGCCTTTCCGCCGGTTCCGGAACTGCGGCCGATGACGGGACGGCGATAAGGCGCTGCGGGCGGTCAGCCGCCTTGCGCCGGAATCGTGCTCGCCACCTCGAACACCGACAGCTCCGGCTCCGCGCCCGCGGCGCGGAACATCAGCACGCCCGCAGGCGTCCCCGCGCCCCGCATCGCGTCGAGCGCTTCGCGGCTCGCCCACACCGTCTCGATGCGCCAGCGCGTCGGCTCCCGCGCGTCGTGCAGGAGTGCGCTGCGCACGAGTCCCGCCGGAAGCGCCGTCTTCCCTGCGGCGACGAACGCGTCGCGCAGATCGTTCTCGCGCCCCGCAGGGACGCGAGCCTCGAGCACCGTCACCATGGCTTCCCTCCGTCGTCGGTTCGCCATGACGATGCGCGCTTCCGGTGCCGCGCGCCATGTGCCGTCGCTCGGCCGGACGCGCGGCGAGCGCAGACTCGCTCGGCTTGCACGACGTCGCTCGCGGGCGGTACACTCCCCGCGACTTCCCCTTCGGAGAGCCGATCCTGCACCATCGCGCGCGCCGTCGACGAATCTTCACACGGATCGTTCCGTTGACCTGGGTGCTCGCGTTCCTCGCGCCGCCATCCCATGCCGCTCGGGCGCAGGATACCTCGGTTGTCGCCGGCGTGACCGAGCCCGATCTCGGTCTGAGATCCGGCAACGTCGTGCACGTCGTGGCGCCGAGCGTCGGCCAACAGGAAGCGACACTGGTCAGCGCCTCCGGACTCGACCTCGTCATCCGGGCCGGCGGTATCGACCACTCGCTCCGACTGGCGCCGAATGATTCCCTGTGGGTGCTCGTGAATTCGGCGCGTCGTGGCGCGACCGTCGGTGGCATCGCGGGACTCGCGGTCGCCGGTGCCCTGCTCGGACTGTACCGCGCGCGCTGCAAGGCGGGAACGGACGACCCGTGCACGGGGCAGTCGGGATTCGTCGTGGCAGCCGCCGTCTTCGGCGGCACGGGCGCGCTCATGGGCGCTCTCGTCGGCAAATTCAACAGCCACTGGGCGCTTCGGTGGCCAGGAGCTCGATCATGATCTCGCGTCGTCGCTTCCTGCACGACTCGACGAACAGCGTCGCCGCGGCGGCCGTCGCCGGCACGCTCCCGATTCCCGGGCTCCATGCGGAGAGCGCCGCCGCGCCGCTCGCCGTCGTCTGCGTCGGCGCGCATCCCGACGATCCCGAATCCGGCTGCGCCGGCACGCTCGCGCGCTACGCGGCCGCGGGCCATACGGTGACGATCGTCTACCTCACCCGCGGCGAACGCGGCATCGACGGCAAAGGACTCGACGAGTCCGCACGCATCCGCACCGCGGAGTCCGAAGCGGCGTGCCGCATCCTCGGCGCGACGCCGGTGTTCTTCGGGCAGGTCGACGGCGCCACCGAGGTGACGCGCGCCCACATCGACGCCATGACGACGCTCCTTCGCGCGCGGAAGCCCGACGTGCTGCTCACGCACTGGCCGGTCGACACGCACCCGGACCACCAGGTGGCGAGCATGCTCGCCACTCGCGCGTGGATGGCGTTGCGCACGCCGCGCCTCTACTACTTCGAGGTCAACGCCGGGAGCCAGACGGAAGGCTTCCACCCGAACGCGTACGTCGACATCACGTCGGTGGTGGAGCAGAAGAAGAAGGCGCTGTTCGCGCACGTGAGCCAGGACGGCGTCGGCATCTGGCGTGAGCATCACGAGCCGATGGCGAGCTGGCGCGGCCGCGAGACGGGGGTCGCCTGGGCGGAAGGGTTCTACCACGTGAGCCGCGGCGCCGGCGGCGACGATCTGCCGCAGATCTGATGCGCGTCGCTCGGCGCACGCTCGCCACCGCGATCGCGTGCGCCGCCTCGCTCGTCACCCTCGGCTGCTCGCACGCCGTCGCGCGCGGTGGTGAGCCCGGCTTTCGCGCCGTGGCGTTCTTCACCGGCAGGAACGATCCGGCGCACATGGCGTTCGTGCACGAGGCGGTGCGCTGGTTCCCCGAGATGGCGGCGCGCCACGACTTCGCCTTCGACACGACGTCGGACTGGCGCAACCTGAACGCGGACTTCCTCGCGCGATACCAGGTCGTCGTCTTCCTCGACACGCGCCCCGACGATCCGGCGCAGCGCGCGGCGTTCCAGGCGTACGTGGAGCACGGGGGCGCGTGGCTGGGCTTCCACTTCGCCGCGTTCGCGCTCACGCCCTCCGACTACCCGGCGAACTGGCCGTGGTACCACGACGTCTTCCTCGGCTCCGGCCAGTACGTGAGCAACACCTGGCGGCCGACGTCGGCGGTGCTGCGCGTCGAGGACGCGGCGCATCCCGTGACGCGGGGTCTCCCCCGCACCTTCCGCTCGCGCCCGAACGAGTGGTACCGGTGGGAGCACGACCTGCGCGCGAATCCCGACGTCGACATCCTGCTCGCGATCGACTCGGCGAGCTTTCCGCTCGGCACGGGCCCGAAGCCGCAGGAGATCTGGCACGCGGGCTACTATCCGGTCGCGTGGACGAACCGGAAGTACCGGATGGTCTACTTCAACATGGGCCACGACGACATCGACTACGAGCACCGGTACGACACGACCAACCGCGTGCTCTCGTCGACGTTCGGCGATCCGGTGCAGGACCGGCTGATCCTCGACGCGCTGCTCTGGCTCGGCCGCGGCGCGCGCTGACGGCGCGGCGTCGGCCGCGCGCGATCACGTGCCCGGGTTGCGCGTCGTCGCGCGCTCCTGCTCGAGCTTCGCCGTGAACCGCTGCGCCTCGCCGATCCGCTCGATCTCGACGGCGATCGCGTCGACCGACTGCTGGAGCTGTTCCACCCGCTCCGCTTCGCCGAGCGCGAGGGCGTCGTTCGCCGGGATGTACGGCGCGACGACGCGCCACATCCACCAGAGGCCGAGCACGCCGAGCACGACGTGAATGCCGGCGTGCGGCCCTTCCGCCATCGCGGCGGCGTAGCCGGCGCCGGCGACGTTGACGACGGTGAACACCGTGGCGACGGAGAGCCAGATCTTGCTGCGTCGAGTCATGGGGAACGTCCTATCCGGGGTGATCTTCCCTACGGAGCGGCTCGGCCGGGGTTTCTCGGCGGCACATCCGTCGACTCACCGGCGCCCTGGCGAACGAGCCAGATGTTGGCCTCGGTCTGGCGAGCCGAGTAGTAGAGCGTGCGCGAATCGGGCGAGACGACCACGCCGCCGACGATGTCCGGCGCGTACGGCAGCGTGCCGGCCACCGGCCGCCGCGCGAGGGTCTCGACGTCCTGCATCACGAGCTGGCCACTCATCGTGAAATAGAGCACGTGCCGCCCGTCGGAAAGCCAGGCGAGGTCGTAGCTGTCCGAATCGTCGTTGAGCCGCGTCATGCGACCGGTGGCGACGTCGAGCACGGCGAAGCCGACCGCCTCGCCGGAGCGGCCCACGACGTAGCCCGAGATCCACCGGCCGTCGTGCGACCACCGAGTCGGATTGAAGCCGGCGACGCCGGGGATCGTGGAGCGAGGGATCGCGCGTCCCGATCGCAGCGTGAGCGGCCACGGCGCGGTCCCGATCACGCCGCCGGTCGGGATCACGCCGACGAGCAGCGACTTGCCGTCCGGCGCGAACGCGGCGTACGAGACGCCGGGCGCGATGTCGGTGAGCCGCGTGCGGCCACTGCCGTCGAGGCGGATCGACCATGCGTCGTACTTGCCGAGCTGGTTCGAGTAGAACGTCACCGCCGCGCCGTCCGGCGTGAACCGCGGACCCCAGTCGCGCGCCTCGTCGTCGGTGAGTCGCGTGAGCCCCGTGCCGTCGGGATGCATGAGGAAGAGATCCTGCTGCCGGTCGGCGACGCTCGCCAGCGCGATCCACTTCCCGTCGGCCGATGCGTCGTACGGCGACAGCATCCCCGTCCGATGCTGGAGCAGACGCACGTTGCGCAGCGAGACGGTCGCGGGATCGAACTCGATCGCCGCGGGGTTCACCGACTCGAGCTTCGAGCGGAAGATCAGCGCGCCGCCGTCGCGCGAGAGATGCGGCAGGTCCATCGTGACGTCGGAGCCCGACGCGATCGGCTCCGGCACGCCCGTCGCGCGGCCGCGCGCCTCGTGCATCGCGATGCGCCAGATCCCCATCGTGCCGCCGCGATCGCTCGCGAAGTAGAGATACGTCCCGTCGGCCGACCACACGGGCGCCCAGTCCACGGCGACGTCGTCGGTCACGCGCACGCGATCGGTGCCGTCGCGACGCATCGTCTCGATGTCGCGCTGCCCGCCCTTCGACGACCAGAAGGCGATGCGCTCTCCCGACGGCGACCACGCGGGCTGGTACAGCCCGTCGGTCGCGCCGCTGTCGAGCCGCTTCGGGTCACCCCCCGCGGCATCGACGGTCCACAGCGTCCCCGCCGCGACGACGCTGTAGGCCGAGCGCGCCTCCTCGGAGCCGAACGCGATCCGCCGTCCGTCCGGCGACCACGCCGCGTTCGCGCCGAACGACGTCAGCCGGCGCGTCGACTCGCCCGTCGCTCCGACGATGAAGATGCCGCCGCCGCGCACGTTGTACGCGATCCGCGTCCCGTCGGGCGAATAGGCGGGATAGTCCTCGTCCACCGTCGAATCGCCGGCGACGAGCACGGGTGCCCGGCCGCCGACGCGCTGCACGTAGATGTCGAACGTACCGCGTGCGTCGCTCGAGTACGCGAAGTACTCGCCGTCCGGCGACACGCTCGGCGCCGTCTCCACCCCCGCCGCGTCGGTGAGCTGCGTGAACGCCGACCACGCCGGCTCGGCGCGCGCCGACCGTGTACGCAGCCACCACGCCAGCGCGGCCGTGACGAGCACGGCACCGGCGAGCACGGCGACGTCGCGCCGGCGCGCCCGCGGAGCCGGCGGCGGCGTGGTCGCCACGCTCGGGCGCGACGAACGCCTCGCGTCGTCGCTCGGCGCGAGCGCTTCGGCGAACTTCTCCGCCGACGCGAACCGGTCGGCGGGGAGCTTCTCCAGCGCGCGGAGCACGGCGCGCTCGACGCGCTTCGGCACGGTGTCGCGCACCGCCGTCGGCGCGGTGGGCCGCTCGGTGAGCACCTTCGCGACGATCGCCTGCACGGTCGAACCGCCGAAGGGCTGGTCGCCGACGAGCATCTCGTACGTCACGGCGCCGAGCGCATACACGTCGCTCCGCGCATCGATCGCGCGGTCGCCCGTCGCCTGCTCCGGCGACATGTACTGCGGCGTGCCGAGCGAGAGCCCCGTCTGCGTCATCCGCTGCCCGCCCGCCGACTGCACCGCGAGCGCGATCCCGAAGTCGGCGACGAGCGCGTGGCCGCGGTGCAGCAGGATGTTCTCCGGCTTGATGTCGCGATGCACGATCCCGTGCGCGTGGGCCTCGCCGAGCGCGTCGGCCACCTCGCGCGCGATGCGCACCGCGTCGTCGATCGGAAGCTGGCACTCGCGTGCGAGCCGCTCGCGCAGCGACTCGCCGACGACGAACGGCATCACGTAGTAGAGCAGCCCGTCCGCCTCGCCGCTGTCGAGCAGCGGAAGAATGTGCGGATGCTGCAGCCGCGCCGTCGTGCGGATCTCGGCGAGGAACCGCTCGGCGCCGAGTGCGGCGCCGACGTCCGGGTGGAGCACCTTGATCGCGACGTCGCGGTCGTGCCGCAGGTCGTGCGCGAGGTACACCGTCGCCATCCCGCCAGTGCCGAGCGTGCGCTCGAGACGGTAGCGGTCGGCGAGCACCGCGGAGAGACGCGCGAGCACGTCGGTCATGGAGGACCGCGCTGGAGAGACGCCCGAACATGCCACCCGCCGCTGGCGGCGGCAATGCTGCCGACGCTCAGATCGCGGCGGCCAGCGTCTCCTCGAGCTCCGCGTCGGTGAGCGTCACCGGGTTCCCCTGCATGCTGCTCGCGCGCCGCGCCTGAGCGACGACGCGCTCGACGTCTCCCTCGCCGAGCCCGTACGCCCCGAGCCGCGGAACGCCGAGCTCGTCGACGAGCGTGCCGAGCCATTCCGCGGCGTCCTCGGCGCGGGCACCGGGGCGACCGGTGAGGGCGCGCGCCGTTTCGTCGTAGCGCGCGAGCGCGGGCGACGAGTCCGCGCGCGCGCGGAGCGCGGCCACGTTCGCGCGGACGACGGGCGCGAGCAGCCGCGCGCACGCCACGCCGTGCGGGATCGGGAACATGCCGCCGAGCGGCGCGGCGAAGCCGTGCACCGCGCCGAGCTTCGCGTTGGCGAGCGCGAGGCCGCCGCACAGGCTCGCGACGCACATGTCGGTGCGCGCGTCGACGTCGGTGCCGTCGCGATACGCGCGCCGGAGCGCGCCCGCGGCGCGGCGCATCCCTTCGCGCGCGATGCCGTCGGTGAGCGGGTTCCCCTTCGGCGACACGAACGGCTCGATGCACTGGGTGAGGGCGTCGAGCCCCGTGCTCGCCGTGAGCGCGGGCGGCAGCCCGTACGTGAGCTCGGGATCGACGAGGGCCACCGCCGGGAGCATGAGCGGACTGCGCAGGCTCACCTTCACCTGCTCCGCTTCCGCCATCAGCACGGCGTTCCGTGTCACCTCGGCGCCCGTTCCAGCCGTGGTCGGGATCGCGATGCACGGTGCCGGCCGCTCGGTGAGCGGCTGGCTGGCGCCGACGACCTCGAGGTAGTCGCGCAGCGGCGCGCGGTTCGTGATCAGCGCGGCGATCGCCTTGCCCGCGTCGATCACGCTTCCGCCGCCGATCGCGACGACGAGGTCGCACTCCTGCGCGCGCGCCTGCCCGGCCGCCTCGGCGATCAGGGTGACCGTCGGCTCGTGCGCGACGTGCAGCGCGACCGTGGCCACCCCCTGCTCGTGCAACGACGCGATCAGCGGCGCGGCGCGATCGCTCGCGCCCTGCACCACCATGGCTCGCGCGCCGAGCTCGGCGGCGATCGCCGCCGCGTCGCGCAGCCTGCCGGCGCCGAAGACGATGCGCGCCGCGGTCGCGAACTCGAAGCTCAGCGTGGATACTCCCACGCCGAGGGCTCGGGCGCGATCGCGTGGTACTTCACGCTCGTGCGCGGCTCGGCCATCATCGGCGCCACCGTGTCGCGCCACGTCGCGTAGTGCGCCGTCTCCTTGTGCCGCGCCGGGTCGGCGGCGGTGCGATAGATCTCGATCAGCGCGAAGCGTGTCGGGTCGTCGTCCTGCTGCACGACGTCGAACCGCACGACACCGGCCTCGCGCGCGGAGTTGCGCGCGTTCTCGCGCGTGGCCGCGATGAATGCGTCCACGGCGTCGGGGTTCACGTGGACGTGGACGTGGACGATCAGCATGCCGGCTCCAGGTGACGAGCGGTCGAGGGTGACGGAAGGTCTCGCAGCGGGTCGTGCGCCGTCCACCGGCGCGCACGCGCGATCATGCGCACGTCGGCAGCGCCCTATCGCGCATTCGCGGCAGTGCGGAGCCGCAGATACGCTTCCGCGTAGCGCTTTCCGAACGCGCGCGCCGCGGCGGCGCTGAAGTGGAGCGTGTCGCCGCGATCCCCGAGCCCATCGGAGGATACGTACGCGACGTTCGGCAGCTCGGCCGCGACCAGGCGGAGCGCAGAATCGACCTGCACGTGCGGCGCGTCCCACGGCTTGCCGGCGAACCGACCGAGCTCGCCGACGAGCACGGGGACGTTCGGCGCGCCGAGGTCGCGCCGGAACCGGCCGATCAGCTCGCGCAGCCGTTTCGCGTAGAGCGGCGCGGACTGCGGGTTCGCGTCGGACTCCCCCTGGTGCCAGAGGATCGCCTTCAGCTCGCCGTCGCGCATCGCGGCGCGCGCGCGGCGGATCGCGTCGTCGTATGGATGCGCGCCCGTCTCGGCGTGGACGCCGCCCGGCACCCACGACGTGATGGCCGAGCCGCCCACCGCGGCGGGGACGAGCCCGATCGTCGACGCCGGCTCGGCGGCGGCGACCGCGAGTCCGAAGCTGCGCCCCGGCCCGACGCCGGCGATCGGCTTGTCGAAGTGCATCGGATCCGCGGCGGGCACCCAGCGCTCGGCGCGGTCGAACGTGAGCACGCGCGGATCGGTCGTACGATCCTCGGCCTCGACGTGACCGCGCCCCGCCATGTTCGACTGGCCGGCGAGGAGGAAGATCTCCATGCGGTGCGGAGTCACCGGAGGCGGGGTGGGAGCGGACGCGCAGCCGAGCGCGCCGGCGACGAGCACGAGCGACGCGAGCGAGCCGGCGGCAATGGAAGCCACGATCAGGGCTTTCGGGCGTGCGCCGAGTCCGCGGGCGCGGCCTGCCGAGCTCCCGCCTGCGCCTTCTGGGCCGCCTCCTGCAATCGTTGCATGAGCGTCGGCAGCGCCGCCTGTAGTCGCCGCTGCGTCAGCTCGTTCGACTTCGCCATGAGCAGCGGCATCTTGGCGAGCATCGTCTTGCCGAGCGGCGTTCTGTAGAACACCGCGATGTCGCGGAGCTCGGGCTCGGTGAACACCTCGACGTAGAGCCGCGTGAACTCCGGCTCCAGCACGTCCCAGTTCATCTGCTCGTGGTAGAAGTCGCGGATAATCGGCTCGAACAGCTCGCGTTGCGGGATCTGCGCGAGCTGTGCCTCGAGCATCTTGTCGGCGCTCTCGGCGATCATCTCGCGCACATGCGTCAGCGCGAGGAGCTCCGTCGCGGCCGCGCGGTGACTCGGCGAGACGACGGTCTCCTGCGCGGAAAGCGGATTGGCGACTCCCGTCGTCGCGCCTGCGAGCAGTGCGCACAGGAGGACGCGCCGCGCGACGCACTGGGTCGGCCCGATGGCCGGGGTGATCACCGCCGCGCGACCGGTTCTCGTCGCCGCGGCGTTCTTGCCTGTCGTCGCCATGATCTCTCCTCGGTCGTGCGTGGCGTGTCACATCCGGCACCGCCGATAATGCATCATCCATCCTTCCTCGGCCACGGGCGCCGCGTGGTGGGGCGGGGCTCAGCTCGTGAGACCGAATCGCGCGAGCGTCGAGTCGACGAGATCGGCCCACTGATCGAACGGCATCCACACCCGGTACATCGCCTCCGACGCGTCGCGATCGGGGACGCCGTCACGGATCCGGCGGTACAGATACACGAACGCCGAGGCGCGGTTGTTGAGCGCGCAGTGCACGAACACCGGGCGCTCCCTGTTCGCGTCCATGAGCGCGAAGAAGGCGTCGACGTCGTCGGACGACGGGCGCTGCCAGTCGACGGGGATGTGGACGTACTCGAGTCCTTCGGCTTCGACGAGCTCGCGCTCGTTCGGCAGCGCGCCCGTCGAGGTGGGGAGCGCGAGGTTCACGACGATGGGGAAGCCCGCCTCGCGGATGCTCGCGAACTGCCCCGCCGTGGGCTGCCCGGCGGTGGCGATCCGGTCGGTGGCGAGGACGAGGTCTCGGATGGAGGCGAAGTCGGTCATCGGACGCGTGGCGAGTGGAGGTGATGGCGGGCCGTCACGCCCTGCTCTCGCCGCGCGCCGCGCTCATCCGCGCGAGATGGGCCTCGAACTCCCGGTCGAGCGCCGCGCGGCGCTCGCGCCAGAGCGCGCGCAGCGAGGCCTCGTCGTCGCCGCGCGCGTAGGCGGGCGAGAAGAGTGCCGCCGCGCGCTCGACGGTGACCACGACGACCGCGGCGGGCGCCGGACCCGGCGGTGCACCACCGTACGCGCGCTGCAGCGCCTCGAGGTAGGTGGGACTTCCGGCGAGGTGCAGCGCCGCCGGTCCGGCGAAGCGATAGCCGCGGCGCGAGACCTGATCGACGACGTTGAGCTCGAGCCACGGCGTGTGCGCGAGGTTCGCACGAGTGCCCGGCGAGGCGACGTCGACGAAGTAGAGATGCGCGTCGTCCCAGACGCGGATGCTCCCCTTGGGCGAGAGGCTGGGACGTCCGTCCGGGGTCACCGTGGCCGCGAAGCAGAGCTGCGCGGTCTCGATCACCGCGCGCATGTCGGGGGTCAGCGTCTGCATGGGAGGGCGCTCGTCTGGAGTCGCCGGAAAGCTAGCGCGATCCGGCCGGCCGCATCATCCGTGTCGTCGCACCCCGGCACCTCGCGCAGCGCGTGGAACACGGCGAGGCCGCGCGAGCGCGCGACGTCGTCCGCGCGCACGTTCGCGGCCATCGTCGCCGGATCGTCGCCCGTGCCCGAGCGGTACGGTCCGGCGATGAGGATCATCGGGGGTGCGACGATCCTCACGGCGGCGTGTGCGACCTGGGTTCTAGAGGCGGAACATCTTGAACAGGCCGGCGGCCCAGAGCACCGCGACGAGGAACGCGACGCCACGGCGATCCGGGCTGCAGTTCCACCAGAACTGCCAGGCGAAGCCAGTCGCGACCACGAGCAGCACCAGCACCTGCAGCACCGGTGCGACCCCGACGAGCGGCAGCGCGTACCTGAGCGCGAGGAGCACGGCGAAGGTGATGACGAGGCGCAGCCAGCCGGGAAGCCGCGAGCGCGTGCAGGCAGCGCCGGGCTGGAAGAAGGACGAGGTCATGTCGGTGGGAAAAGATGGACGTCGTCAGCGTCTCACGATCGGCGGCGGTAGGTGATCGCCAGATCGTCGACCCAATGGAGATCGTCCTGATTGAGCTGCGCCTGTCCGGAGATGGTATCGCCTCCGTCGACGAAGGTACCGACGAACCGCTGGGAAAAGCCGGGTTCGTCGCGCCAGAAGCGCCACGCCGTCGCGTCGATGCTCGTCTGATAGAGACGGAAGACTCCGCGCGAGTCGTAGTAGTGCATCTCCAGTCGCGTCGCGCCCGCCGCGGCGGGGGCGGTCCCGGTGGAGGGATCGGCGCGGCCGTGCTCCGTATTCCCGATGATCGAGATCGCATCGGGAAAGTCGGGATGATCGGTGCGGGTGCGAAGGATGAGGAAGCGCTCGCCCTCGAGCCATTCGACGTCGGCGCTTCCGTGCACGACGACGCCCGGCACCGCAGGGTGCGTGGCCTCGGTGGTCCACGTGCCGACGAGACGGTCGAGATGTCGGAGGGTCGAATCCGAGGTCATTGGAGGCGTCCCGGTCGATGCGCGCCGGGCAAGCGGTGCTGTAGCTCGGACCACCAGCCGGCATGCGCCACTGCTCTTCGCGAGATGTCGATTGTAGACCCGGGAACCGTCCGTCCACCAGACCTGGCCGCGCTGGCCGATCGGGCGCTTCGCGGCGATCACGTCCGCGCGCGCACTTTTCAGTGCGGTGCGGTCACTCGAGCTCAGGTGGACGAGCGCTCACCGATCCACAGCCGGCCGTTCCGCAGATCGAACGTCAGCACGTACTGGCTCATGAATGGCTGGCCGAGGTTGCCGTCCATGATCATGTCCGTGACGATCACCGGACTGTCGACCCTGATGCCGGGCGCGATCTCGAAGCGAAGCCGCTGCTCCTTGATCTTTGGATCGAGACCGAAGGCCTCGGCGTACTCGCGGGCGATCAGCGACACGCCGCCGGCGCCGGAATCGAGCGTCAGCCAGGTGAGGCCGCGCGGTGTGGTCACGCCGACGAACGCGTCGAGGCCGCGCGCGGACGGACCGTGTACGAGCCGCAAGGGAAGCTCCCGCATCCCCTCGATGCGCCGCGCGAGGCTCGCGGGCGTCTCGAGCGTCAGCGTCGCGGCAGTCTGGTCGAGGGTGATCGCCTTGCCGTCGAACGCGTCGAGTGACAAGAGCCCGTCGGGCGCCTCGTCGCCGGGGAACTGGCCCGTGAAATCGATCTTGCCGATGTCGACCGGCGTGAGCGACGCGTCGCCCACCACGATCCGGACGCCGTCGCAATGCGGGCCGTCGCCTCGCTTGCCGAACATGTTGTAACCGGTGGTCCTCCCCCAGAACGTGCAGGTGAGCCGAGAGGAGAAGGAATCCGTGACGAAGGTGTTCCCGCCGCCCGTGTCGAGCAGAAAGTCGCCGGGCACGCCGTTCACCGTGAGGTGCACCGTCCACAGCGCCTTCCGGAACCGCTCCAGCTTGATGACCTGCGGGGCGTCCGCCTGATGGGCGGGGACGCCTGAAGCGAGGAGCCCGAGGCTCACGACGAGAGAAGCCAGCTTGGCGAACATCGGAATGGTCGGTCAGGGTTCCTGGATGCACGGCCTGCACGGGCCGTCTATTCCAGCGACACGTCGACGGCGAAATCCGTTGACTCCCCGGCCGCGTCGTCGGTGTCGGTCACCTCCACGCACCACGCATCACGCCCCACGCCCTACGCGTCTCAACGGCATCCGCTTCCGGCGCCGGCGCTATCGCCACGCCAGCGGCGGCGCGACGTGCGTGAGGATCGACTCGATCACGTGCGCGTTGTACTCGACGCCGAGCGTGTTCGGCACCGTGAGCAGCAGCGTGTCGGCCTCGGCGATCGCCTCGTCCTCCTTCAGCATCTCGATCAGCACGTCCGGCTCGGCGGCATAGGAGCGCCCGAACACGGCCCGCATGTTGTCGATGACGCCGATCTGATCGCTGCTCTCGTCGCGACCGAAGTACGCGCGGTCTCGGTCGTTCATCAGGGCGAAGATCGATCGCGAGACCGAGACCCGCGGTTCACGGGCGTGGCCTGCGTCGCTCCAGGCTTTCCGGAAGACGCGAATCTGGCGTGCCTGCTGGACGTGAAACGGCTCTCCCGTCTCGTCCGCTTTGAGCGTGGAGCTCTGCAGGTTCATGCCGTGCTGCGCCGCCCAGATTGCCGTCGCGTTCGACGCCGAGCCCCACCAGATCCGATCGCGCAGCCCGGCGGAGTGCGGCTCGAGCCGGAGCAGGCCTGGTGGATTGGGAAACATCGGCCGCGGATTCGGACGGGCGAATCCCTCGCCCTTCAGCAGCTCGAGGAACACTTCGGCGTGGCGACGTCCCATGTCGGCATCGGTCCCGCCTTCGGGCGGCGCGTAGCCGAAGTGACGCCACCCTTCGATGACCTGTTCCGGGGACCCGCGGCTGATTCCGAGCTGCAGCCGGCCATTGCTGATCAGGTCAGCCGCCCCCGCGTCCTCGGCCATGTAGAAGGGATTCTCGTACCGCATGTCGATGACGGCGGTCCCGATCTCGATCCGGCTCGTTCGTGCACCGACCGCCGCGAGCAGCGGGAAGGGCGACGCGAGTTGCCGGGCGAAGTGGTGCACGCGAAAATACGCGCCGTCCGCGCCGAGCTGCTCCGCCGCCACGGCGAGCTCGATCGATTGCTGCAGGGCGTCGCGCGCCGAGCGTACGGCCGATTGGTGCGATGTGCTCCAATGACCGAAGGAGAGGAAGCCGATCTTCTTCATGACCTGAAGATATCGCGGCGAGGACGAGCGGTGATCGCCTCGGTGCGATGCGCACGACGAGGTGCTGCTGCGCCTCAGATGGGCGTCAGCGCCAGATCCCGCCGTCTCTCCCGCCGAGTCACCCGGCCGCCCACCACGTCCCCGATCCGCGCCAGCGCATCCCTGCCGGCGACGTCCCAGTTCAACACCGCCGCCGACCGCGCCGACGCCGCGCGCGCCATCTGCTCGTACCGCGGCCGGTCTCGCAGCAGCGCCAGCACGCGCCCCGCGTACGACTCCGCCCCCGCCGTCGGATCGTCGAGCACGCCCGTCTCGCCGTCGATCACCACGGTCGGTACGCCACCGGTCCGCGCCGCCACCGACGGCACGCCGAACGCCGCCGCTTCGGCGTACACCAGCCCGTACGCCTCCGCCAGCGACGGCATGACGAGGAAGTGCGAGCGCGCGAACAGCTCCGCCAGCCGCGCCGCGCCCGCCGCCGTGCGCTTGCTCACGAACCCTTCGACCTTCACCCACGCCGGCAGCTCGCGGTCGCCCGGCGGACGACAGCCCGCCACCGTGAGCTCGACGGGAATGCCGTGCGCTTCGATCCGCTTCGCGATCTCCACCGCGAGGTCGCCGCGCTTCCGCTCCCAGTCGACACCCACCCACAGCAGCCGGCACGACGTCCGCGACCGCTCGGCGATCGCGCGCTCGACGTCGCCGAGCGAGGGAAGCGTCTCGAGATTCGCGCCGAAAGGCACGACCGCGACCCGCTCCGCCGGCAATCCGTACGTCGTGCGCGCCGACGCGGCCGCCCACTCGCTCGCGTACAGCGCGAGCGCGACGTTCGCCGCCGCGCGATGGCCCATCGCCTCCGCATCGCGCGCACTGCGCGCCGAGAGTCGCACGAACTCCGCGTAGTAGTCGGTGAGCGCCGACGGGGTCGCGTCGTCCCAGCTGATCACGGGGACGCGCAGGCCGTCCAACGCGGCGGCGATCATCGACGTCACCGCCACCACCGCGTCCACGTCGCACGGGATCGCCTCGCGCGCCTGCACGCCGAACGCGTCGAGCGCCGACGCCTCCATGTTCGCGTGGTACGCGTGGCCCATCAGGCCGTACCAGCGGCGGCGCAGCTTCATCGCCGTCGTCCACGGATGCGTCAGCGGACCTACGCGCACGAGCGTCGCGCCCGCCCGCTCCAGCGACCGCGCGATGTGGTAGTTCAGCCCCGACCACTGGAGCACGTCGGTCGAGTCGTTCAGCGAAACGAAAGCGAGCTTCACGCAGGCTCCTCGCCGGGCGAAGAGAGGGCGAAATCCAAGCGGCCTGAAGGGTGACGCGGGCGGTGCGCCACGCGTCAAATGGGAGACGATCGTCCCGCCGTGCCGTCTCTCCCTTCCCACCCTCCCGCCCTCCCTCAGCGGCCGGTGCGCGTCTTCCTCCCCTGCACCGGCCTCGGACGGCAGCGTCGCGGGTTCGAGACGTTCACCACGGAGTGCGCCGACGCCCTCCGGAACGATCCACGGATCGACCTCACCGTCTTCGCCGGCGGCGCGACGGCCGGCGTGCCGGCGCGCGTGCGCTGGAACCTCCCTCGCGACGGCGCGCTCGCCGCGCTCGCCGGCGCGCTCGTCCGGCGCGACGGCTACTTCGTCGAGCAAGCCTCCTTCTTCCTCGCCTTCCTGCCCGCCCTCGTGCTCGGCCGCCCCGACGTCGTCTACTTCGCCGATCTCAATCTCGGGAACCTCTGCTGGCACTGGCGGCGGCTCACCGGGCAGCGCTTCAAGCTGCTCTACTACAACGGCGGCCTCACGACACGCCCCTTCACGCGCGCCGACTTCGTCCAGCAGCTCACCCCCGCCGGCTTCGACGAGGCGGTCGCGCGGGGCGAATCGCCCCAGCGCCAGGCGGTACTCCCACACGGCGTCCGTATTCCCTCGGCCTTGCCCTCGCGCCTCACCGGCGACGCGCGCCGCGCGCTCCGCCTTCCCCCCGATCGTCCGATCGTGCTCGCCGTCGGGATGCTCGACTGCGCGATCAAGCGCGCCGACTACCTGATCCGCGAGCTCGCCGCGCTCCCCGCGCCTCGCCCCTTCCTCTGCCTCCTCGGCGCCGACGGCCCCGATGCGGACGACGTCCGCGCCCTGGCGCGCGAGCGGCTCGGCGACGACGGCTTCCTCGCGCGCGCCGTGCCGCACGACGAGATCGGCCACTGGTACCGCGCGGCCGACGTCTTCGCGCTCGCGTCGCTGCGCGAAGGGTTCGGGCTCGCGTACGTCGAGGCGCTCGCCCACGGGCTGCCGATCGTCGCGCACGACTCCGCGGTGACGCGACACCTGCTCGGCGCGCACGCGACGCTCGCCGATCTCTCGCGGCCCGCCGCGCTCACGCAGGCACTCTCACGCGCGCTCGGCGCACCGCCGAGCGAGGCGGAGCGCGCCGCGCGCCACGCGTCGGCGCGCGACCGCTTCGGCTGGGACGCGCTGCGCGACGACTACGCGCGCCTCCTGCTGCGCGTCGCGGAGCTTCCGGCATGAGCGGGACCGCGACCGCGCCGCTGATCAGCGTCGTCATCCCGACGCGCGACCGCAACGAGGCGCTCGCGCGCTGCCTCGACCGGCTCGCGCCGTGCGCGCAGACGCTCGAGCACGACCGGTACGAGGTGGTCGTCTCGGACGACAGCGCGCATCAGGCAGCGCGCGAGCTGATCTTCGACCGCTATCCGTGGGTGCGCTGGAACGCCGGCGCGCGCCGCGGTCCCGCGGCCAATCGCAACGCCGGCGCGCTCGCCGCGCGCGGCGAATGGCTCGCCTTCACCGACGACGACTGTCTCCCCGAGCCTGGCTGGCTCGCCGCGTTCGCCTGCCGGTTCAGCGACGACGAGCGCGCCCTCGACGTGCTCGAGGGACGCACCACCTGCAAGGCGGGGCTCGACTCGCCGCGCCAGACGGCGCCGGTGAACCTCACGGGCGGGAAGCTCTGGTCGTGCAACTTCGCCATCCGCCGCGCGCACCTCGCGCAGGTCGGCGGATTCGACGAGCGGTATCCGTACGCACACATGGAGGACGCCGACCTTCAATCGCGCCTCCTCAAGGCGGGCTTCATGATCCGCTTCGTCGGCGAGGCGGAGGTGGACCATCCGCCGCGCCCCCTCCCGTGGGGCGCGACGCTCGCGCGCGTGCACGAGTCGAGCGTGCTGCACATGACGCTGCACGGCCCGCGGCGCGGCCTCGCGTGGTATCTCCAGAACCAGACCCGCGCGCGCCTCTCGCGCATCGTGCGCGAGAGCAAGTCGCTCGACACGATCTCCGCGCTCGTGTCGCTCCCCGTGGAGCTCGGATCGATCGCGCTCCACTGGCGCGAGTGGCGTGGCCGGGCGCGCACGCTGACGGAGCAGTCGTGACGACGAATGTGCCGGATACGGCGATCGAGACGGCCCCAGGCGAGGCCGAGTCGAGCGAGACGGCGCCGAGCGCGCCGCTGCCCCCGTCGCGCGCGAGCACCGCGCCGCAGCGCTGGTGCATCGTCACCTGCGAGTACCCGCCGATCGAAGGCGGCGTGAGCGATCACACGCGCCTTCTCGCCACCGCGCTCGCCGAGGCGGGCGACTCCGTCGACGTCTGGTGTCCTCCCGCTCCGGAGGACGCGGGCGACGTGCCGGTCGTCGAGGGCGTCACGGTGCACGTGCTCCCCTCGCGTTTCGGGCCCGGCGCGATCGGCGCGCTCCGCCGCGCGATCCGCGCACTGCCCCCCGACGTGCGCGTGCTCGTGCAGTGGGTGCCGACGGCGTTCGGGTGGCGCATGATGAACCTCCCGTTCGCGCTCATGCTGTTCGGGCTCCCGCGCCGCCGCCTCGAGCTCTACGTGCACGAGACGGGCTGGGAGCCGTCGCGCGAGCCGTGGCGCCGCGCACTCGCCGGCATGGTCCATCGCGTCATGACCTGGCTCGCCGCCCGCTCGGCGCACCGCGTGTTCGTCACGATTCCCGCGTGGAGCAACCGGCTCTCGTTGCTCGGCATGCGTGGACTTCCGCCGGAGCTCGAGCCGGAGTGGGTGCCCGTGCCGTCGAACCTGCCCATCGACGCCGATGCGGCGCGCGCCAGGGAGCTGCGGCGCGCGATGCTCGCGGGCACGCGCCAGCGCATCCTCGTCGGGCACTTCGGCACGTACGGACGCTGGCACATGGCGCTCATGCCGCACGTCGTCACGCGGCTGCTCGACGAAGCGGGCGACCGCACCATGCTTCTCGTCGGACGCGGAGGCGAGGCGCTGCGCGACTACGTCGTCGGCGAGCGCCCCGAGCTCGCCGCGCGCATCGTCGCCACGGGCGCGCTCTCGCCGGACGAGGCGAGCGCGCACCTCGCCGCGTGCGACGTGCTCGTGCAGCCGTACGAGGACGGCGCGAGCACGCGCCGCGGCTCGCTGATGGCCGGCGTCGCGCTCGGCCGGCCGACGGTCACCAACCGCGGCCGCCACACGGAAACGCTCTGGAGCACGGAAAAGCCGGTGCACCTCACCGACTCGCCCGCGCCGCACGCGCTCGCCGGCGCCGTGACGAAGCTCCTCGCCGACGCCGCGCTCCGCGAGCGGATCGCCGCCAACGCGCGTCTCGTGCACGCCGAGCGGTTCGCGCTCGCGCGCGCCGTCGCGGCACTGCGCCAGCCGCCCGCCCCGCCGGCCGAGCCTCGAGCCGCCGAGGAGCGCTGATCATGTGCGGCATCGTCGGCCACTGCGGTCCGCGCGCCCGCGCCCTCGCGGCGCGTGCGGAATCCGCGCGCGAGGCGATGACGCATCGCGGTCCGGACGACGCCGGCCTCTGGGTCGACGAGCGCGCCGTGCTCGGCTCGCGGCGCCTCGCCGTCCTCGACCTCTCGCCGAGCGGCCACATGCCGATGGCGAGCGCCGACGGCGCGCACGTGCTCGTGTTCAACGGCGCGATCTACAACTACGTCGAGCTCCGCGCCGAGCTGGCGCGCGACGTCGCCTTCCGCTCGACGGGGGACACCGAGGTGATCCTCGAGGGGTTCCGCGCGTGGGGGTGGGACCGCCTGCTCGACCGGCTCGACGGGATGTTCGCCTTCGCGCTCTGGGACGCGCGCGAGCGCACGCTCTACGCGGCGCGCGACCGCATGGGGGAAAAGCCCTTCTTCCACGCGCGGCACGACGACGGGCTCTCCTTTGCGTCCACACTGGGCGCACTCGTCGAGCTGCGCGGCGGCGCGCCGAGAGTGAGCCACCGCGCGCTCGACGCGTATCTCACCTACGAGGCGGTCCCTGCGCCGCTCGCGATCTTCGAGGGGACGGCGCAGCTCCCTCCTGCGCACGAGATGCGCTTCTTCCCGGACACGGGCGAGCTGCGCATCGAGCGCTACTGGGATCTCCGCTTCGCGCCGAAGCGCCGCATCGCCGAGCCCGAAGCGCTCGACGCGCTCGACGACATCGCGCGCCGAGCCGTCGCGCAGCGGCTGCGCAGCGACGTCCCCACGGGCACGCTCCTCTCCGGCGGCGTCGACTCGAGCCTCGTCACCGCGCTCGCGAGCCAGGAATCGGGCCGCCCCCTCGACGCGGTGACGATGGGGTTCGACGATCCCGCGTTCGACGAGCGTCCGTTCGCGCGGCTCGTCGCGGCGCGGCATGGCGTCACGCTCCACGAGGAGACGCTCGCGCCGCACGCCGCCGCCGACCTGCCGGCGATCGTGTGGCAGTACGGCCAGCCGCTCGCCGACGTCTCGATCGTGCCGAACTACTACATGGCGCGAGCGGCGCGCCGGCACATGACCGTCGCGCTCGTCGGCGACGGCGCGGACGAAGCGTTCGGCGGCTACGCGCGGCCGATGGTCGAGCGCGCGGCCGGCATCTACCGCGCGATCCTTCCCTCGCCGCTCCGTCGCGCGCTCGGCGCGGCGCTTCGCGAACGGCCCGGCGTCCGCGCCGAGGGCGCGCTGCGTCGCCGGCTCGCACTGCTCGCCGCCGCGGGCGCGCGGCCGGCGGCCGAGGCGTTCGTCTACGACCGTGCCTTTCGCCGGTTGCGGGCCCAGGCCTACACCCCGTCGCTGCTCGGCGCGCTCGGCGAGTGGCATCCCGACGCGCTCTACCGCGACGCGTGGGCGCGCGCGGTCGCCGGCGACGACGTGGACCGCGCGCTCTACGGCGACATCTCGACCTACCTCCCCGATCAGCTTCTCGCCAAAGCCGACGTGTCGAGCATGGCGCACGGGCTCGAGACGCGCGCGCCCTTCCTCGGGCGCGAGATGCTCGAGTTCGCGGCGACGCTGCCGACGTCGCTGCGGTTGAAGGGCTGGACGACGAAATATCTGCTCAAGCGCGTCGCCGAGCGGTACGTACCGCGCGAGGCGCTGCACCGGCGCAAGCAGGGCTTCGTGATGCCCGCGTCCGACTGGCTGCGCGGCGACCTCGCGCCCTTCGCGCGCGCGACGCTCGACACCGCGCGCTTCCACGAGCGCGGCTGGATCCGTCCCGAGTCGGTGCGCCGGCTGCTCGCCGAGCACACGTCGCGGCGGCGCGACTGGGGCCAGCAGCTCTGGACGCTGCTCGTGCTCGAGATCTGGGCGCGACTCGCGCTGGATCGCGATCTCGCGCCCGGCGATCCGCTCGACGTCGGCCTTCTCGCCGCGAGCGCACGATGACCGCCGTCGCCGTCGCGCCGAGCTCGGCGCGCCGTCCGCTCGCCGCGTCGCCATTGTCGACGCTGCAGCTCGGCATGGAGTGGTTCGGCGAGCGCGCGGGCGGGCTCAATCGCGTGTACGCGCATCTCGTCCACGAGCTCGCGCGCGCCGGCGTCGACGTGCACGGGCTCGTCGCCGGGAGTGCGGACGTGGCGCGCGCGTCGGGTGGGCTCGTGCATGCCTTCGCGAGCGCGGACGCCCCGATCGGCGCGCGGCTCCGCGCGCTGCGCGCCGCATCGAGGTCGTGGCTGCGCGAGCATCCCGACGCCGTGATCGTCTCGCACTTCGCCCTGCACGGCCTCCCCGTGCTGCCGGCGGTCCGAACCCATCCGCTCGTCGTGCACTTCCAGGGGCCGTGGGGCGCCGAGTCGCGGGTCGAGGGCGCCGGCGCGGCGAGCGCTGTCCTGCGCTCGCTCGTCGAGCGCATGGTCTACCGCCGCGCGGCGCACGCGATCGTGCTCTCGACGGCGTTCCGCGACATCCTCGCCGACCGCTTCGGCGTGCGGCGCTCCCGCATCCATGTCGTCCCGGGCGGCGTCGAGGTGGATCGCTTCGCGATCTCACGGTCGCGCGCCGAATGCCGGCGCGCGCTCGGCTGGCCGCCGGACCGCCCGATCGTGCTGTGCGTGCGTCGTCTCGTGCGACGCGTCGGCGTGGACACGCTCGTCGACGCCGCCGCCCTGCTCCGCGCGCGCGTGCCCGAGGCGCTCGTGCTCATCGCAGGGACGGGCCCGCTGCGCGCCGAGCTCGAGGCGCGGATCGTGGAGCGCGGGCTCGCGAACCACGTGCGGCTGCTCGGCTTCGTGCCCGACGAGCGGCTGCCGAGCGCGTACCGCGCCGCCGACCTCACCGTCGTGCCCACCGCCGCGCTCGAGGGGTTCGGCCTCATCACGGTGGAGTCGCTCGCGGCGGGTACGCCGTGCGTCGTGACGCCGGTGGGCGGCCTCACCGACGTCGTCGGACCGCTCGCGCCGCAGCTGGTCACCGCGTCGGCGCGTGCCGCCGACGTCGGCGCCACGCTGGCCGACGCGCTGCTCGGCGCCACCCCCGTGCCGACGCCGGCCGAGTGCGCGGCGTACGCGCGGGCCGGCTTCGACTGGCCCGTCGTCGCCGCGCGGGTGCGGCGCGTCTACGAGCTCGCGCGCGCATGAGCGGCGTCACCGTGCTCTTCGTCGATCACACCGGCGTCATGGGCGGCGCCCAGCACTCGCTGCTCGACATCGCCGAAGCGAATCGCGAGCGCGGCGCGGTGGCGCTGCTCGAGGACGGGCCGTTCGCCGCCGCGCTCGAGGCGCGCGGCGTGCGCGTGCTGCGGCTCGACGGCGGTACGGCGCTGCGCGCGGTGAAGAAGTGGAGCGTGCTCCCGCGCGCCGGCGCGATCGTGGCCGTGGCGCGGATGGCGCGGGCCCTCGCGCGAGTCGCGCGGCCCTACGAGCTGCTCTACGCCAACTCGCCGAAGTCGTTTCTCGTCGCCGCGCTCGCGGGGCGGCTGGCGCGGCGCCCCGTGGTCTGGCATCTGCGCGACATCCTCGGCGAGGGACACTTCAGCGCCACCAACGTGCGCGTCGTCGTCGCCGTCGCCAACTGGTGCGCGGTGCGCGTCGTCGCGAACTCCGCTGCGACCGCCGACGCGTTCGTCGCGGCGGGCGGCGAGCCGGAGCTCGTGACCGTCGTGCACAACGGCATCGACGCCGCGCCGTTCGACGCGCTCCCCGCGGACACGCGCGCCGCCGTGCGCGCCGAGCTCGGAATTGCCGCCGACGCGTTCGTCGCCGGCTGCTTCAGCCGGCTGCATCCGTGGAAGGGCCAGGCCGTGCTGCTCGACGCCGTCGCACGGATGCCGGGCGTGCACGCGCTCCTCGTCGGCGGCGCGCTGTTCAGCGGCGAGGCGCCCTACGAGGCCGAGCTGCGCGCGCGCGCCGCCGAGCCGGCGCTCGCGGGCCGCGTGCACGTGCTCGGCGCGCGCGACGACGTGCCGCGGCTGCTCGCCGCGTGCGACGTGGTCGTGCATCCGTCCGTGCTCGCCGAGCCGTTCGGGCGCGTGCTCGTGGAGGCGATGCTCGCGAAGCGGCCCGTCGTGGCGACCCGCGCCGGCGGCGTGCCGGAAGTCGTGACCGACGGCGAGACGGGCGTGCTCGTTCCTCCTGGCGATGCCCGCAAGCTCGGCGAGGCGCTCGACGCCCTGCGCCGCGATCCCGCATGGGGGGCGGCGCTCGCGCGGCACGGGAGCGAGCGGGCGCGCCGGCGCTTCTCGCGCACGGCGATGCTCGCCGGCGTCGATCGGGTGATCGGCGAGGTGGCGTCGTGAAGGTCGCGATCGTGCACGACTACCTGAATCAGGCAGGCGGCGCCGAGCGCGTCGTCGCCGTGCTGCATCGCATGTTTCCCGAGGCGCCGATCTTCACCACGCTGTTCGATCCGCGCGCCGTGGGCCTGCCGCTGGCGAAGGCGGACGTGCGCGTGTCGTGGATGCGGCGCCTGCCGAACTGGAAGCGGAACTTCCGCAGCTACATGCCGCTCTATCCGCTCGCGGTGCGCTCGTTCGACCTCGGCGGCTACGACGTCGTGATCACCAGCAGCTCGGCCTTCGCCAAGGGCGTGCGCGTTCCGCCGGAGGCGCTGCACCTCTGCTACTGTTACACCCCGATGCGCTTCGCGTGGAGCTTCGATCGGTACGTCGATCGCTCGGCGCTGAGCTCGTCGGCGCGCATGGCGGCGCGGCTCACCCTCCCCGCGCTGAGGCGGTGGGATACGGCGACGGCGCGCACCGTCGACCGGTTCGTCGCCATCTCGACCGAGGTCGCGGGGCGCATTCGCGACACGTACGGCCGCGCGAGCGACATCGTGTTCCCCCCGGTCGACGTCGACCGGTTTCGCTTCGATCGCGCGTCGGACGACTTCTTCCTCGTCGTCTCGCGACTCAACGCGTACAAGCGGATCGATCTCGCCGTGCGCGCGTGCACCGCGCTCGGGCTGCCGCTCGTCGTCGTCGGCGCCGGCCCGGAGCGGGAGCTGCTGGAGAGCGTCGCCGGTCCGACGGTCCGCTTCGCCGGCCGGCTCACCGACCGCGAAACGACGTCGATGTTCGAGCGGTGCCGCGCATTCATCTTGCCAGGGGAGGAGGACTTCGGCCTCACGCCGCTCGAAGCGAACGCGGCGGGGAAACCGGTGGTGGCGTTCGCGCGCGGCGGCGCGCTCGACACGGTGCGCGACGGCGAGACGGGAGTCCTGTTTCATGAACCGACGAGTGAAGCGCTCGAGGACGCGTTGCGGACGGTGCAGGCGCGGCGCTGGGAGCGCGCCACGCTGCGCCTGCACGCCGAGTCGTTCTCCGAGCAGCGGTTCGAGGCGCGCTTCCGCGCCGTGCTGGCCGTGTCGATCGAGCAGCGGAAGCTGGGGCGCCTCGGCGCGGACGACGCGGCCTGAGGGCGGCCGGCGCGCGCGTCGATTCTCGCGCGCCGCATGACCGACGTCGCCTACGAGCTCGCGCGCTGCGCCGTGTGCGGGAGCGCGGAAGCCGGCGAGCTGCTCTCCCCGGACGACGCGAAGGCCGAGATCGAGATGGTGTGGGCACATCACTCGCGCCGGCTCCGTGAGGGAGTGCCGACCGAACATCTCATGGACCGCGTCGCCTTCTCGCAGCGCGCGCCCCTCCGGCTCGTACGCTGCCGCGAGTGCGGGCTCGTGTATCGCAATCCGGTCGAGCGGCCCGCGGAGCTCGCGGCGATATACGAGGAGGAGCGTCCGGCCGATGACGTGCTGCGCGCGCTGCACGCGACGCAGCGTCCCGCGTACCGGGCGCAGGCCGCGAGGCTCACCGACGTGTTCGGCCGGCGCGGCACGGGGATCGAGGTCGGGAGCTACGTCGGCGGGTTCCTCGCCGCGGCGCGCGACGCCGGCTGGCAGTTCGCCGGCGTCGACGTCAACACGGAGACGAACGCCTTCACGCGTTCGCTCGGCTTCCAGGTCGACGACGGCACGATCGAATCGCTCGATCCCGCACGCCGCGTGGACGTCGTGGCGATCTGGAACTGCCTCGACCAGCTCGCCGATCCGGCGAGCGCGGTGCGCGCGGCACGCTCGCACCTCGCCACGGGGGGCATGCTCGCCGTGCGCGTCCCGAACGGTGCCTGCTACGCCGCCTTTCATTCGTTGCTTCACGGTCCGCTCGCGGCGATCGCCCGCGAGTGGCTCGCGCAGAACAATCTGCTCGGCTTCCCCTATCGGTTCGGCTTCACGCCGGCCTCGCTCGCGCGCCTCCTCGAGCGCAACGGCATGCACGTCGAGCGCGTCGTCGGCGACGTCCTCGTCCCGATCGCCGACCGGTGGACGAAGCGCTGGGCCGCGCTCGAGGAGCGGCTGATCAAGCGCGTGATCGGCCTGGGCGCGGCGATCTCGCCGGCCGACAAGCCGCTGGCGCCGTGGATCGAGCTCTATGGAAGGGTCGGCTGACGGCGCGGCACGATCGGGTTCGGCGCTCGCCGCGCACGCGTGGCGGTCCGACTGACCAGGAGAGCATCGCGCGGAGAAAGCGGAGGCCCGGAGAATCACGCTGGCCTGCCTCCGCGCGCGCCGCGGGTCCGGTGTCGGCGGCTCGCGCTCGCGCCCGACTCCGCTCCTCCGCGTGACGGGAGCTGTCCCTCCGTGGAGATCGCCTGTCGACGGATTGTCGATTTCGCCGATGGTCGTTCGACGCCTGGGGTGAGAGGCGCTGGACCCCCGAACTCCTCGGGCTTCCCGCCGCCGACACGCCACCGGAGACCCGACCATGTCGACCTCGACCGCCCGCACCGCCAACCGGCTCCTCTGGACCGCCCAGACCCTCGCCGCTCTCCTCTTCCTCTTCGCCGGCGCGATGAAGTTCATCCTCCCCGCCGAGAAGCTGCAGCAGGGACCGATCGTCTTCTCGCTCGCCTTCATGTACTTCATCGGCGTCTGCGAGTGCCTCGGCGCCGTCGGGCTCGTGGTTCCCGCGCTCACCCGCATCCGCGCGGAGCTCACCCCGCTCGCCGCCGCCGGCCTCACGATCATCATGATCGGCGCGACCACCGTCAGCATCCTTGCCATGGGCGTCGTCGCGGGGATGTTCCCCGCCGTCGTCGGCCTCGTCACCGCGGCCATCGCCTACGGTCGCGCGCGGGTCGTCCCGCTCGCCAGCGCGCGGCGCCGGGTGCTTCGCGCCGCCTGATCACGCATCCTCACCAACTCGAACCAGAGACCCGACCAATGCGCTACATGATGTTCATCAAGCACACCGAGGACTATCGCGGCAAGGAGATCCCGTCCGGGCTGATCGCAGCCATGGACGAGTTCATCGGCGAGTACGCGAAGCAGGGGAAGTTCGTCGACGGCGCTGGCCTCAAGTCCAGCCACGCCGGAAAGAAGATCCAGCTCCGCAAGGGACGGCTGAAGGTCGTGGACGGGCCGTTCACCGAGACGAAGGAGCTGGTGGGCGGCTACTCGATCATCGACGCGGAGTCCGACGCCGAAGCGCTCGACATCGCGACGAAGTTCATGGAGCTGCACCGCGTCCACTGGCCCGAGTTCGAGGGCGAGTGCGAGATGCGGCCGTTCGAGACGGGAGCACCGGGCTCGGAGTGACGATCGGCGCGCGCCGGCAGGTCGCCGGCGCGCGATCACTGTTCCTGCAGCTCGATCTCCGCCTCGTAGTCCTCGGTCTTCCTGATCGCCCGCAGGACGGTGTTCCCGGCGGCGAGCGCGCCGAGCAGGATGTACAGATAGAACGTGTAGAAGCGCCACCAGATGAGCGCGGCGGCGAAGAGCTCGCGCGGGATCGTGCCGCCGAGCGCGGCGCGGAACGCCACCTCCACCGCGCCGCCGCCGCCCGGCGCCGGCACGACGGCGGCGCCGTAGAGGAACCCGAGCGGCCAGAGCGCGAGCGGCGCGAGCGGCGCGGTCGACACGCTCGTCAGCACGAGCGCGGGGAGCACGGTGAGCCGGATGCCGACGTGCACCACCGACGCGAGGAACGCGTACACCGCCGGCCGCACGTCGACGTGCTCCACCGAATCGATCGTCGCGCGCAGCTTCACGAGCGCGATCTGGATCGTGCGCCACCGTCCACCCGTGAGCCGGAGCCGGCGCGCCCACGGGGGCGGCGGCCCCGCCGGATCGCGCCGCGAGAGATACAGCGCGGTCGCGCCGATGCCGAGGATCACCGCGGCGTACCCGCCCACCATGCTCACGAGCGTCGCCAGGACCACACCGGCGTCGCGGAAGACGAGCGCCACGACGAGCACCACGGCGCCGAGCGAGAACACCTCGAGAAAGAGCTCGGCGTAGAGGATCACGAGCACGCTCGACGCGCGAAGCCCCGATTCGCGAAGCACGAGGAAGCGCGCGGGCTCGGCGCCGGAGCGCGCTGGCGTGATCGCGGCGCCGAAGTCGCCGCCGAGACAGGTGCGAACGGCGGTGCCGAGCGAGAGATGGATGCCCGCGGCGCGGGCGCTCCAACGGATCTTGAGCGCGCGCGCGAGCACCTCGACGGCCACCGCGGTGAGCGCGAGCAGGTGCGCCCGCAGCGGAAGCCCGAGCGACCCGCCGGAGTCGGACCACCCGCGGATCATGTACCAGGAGACGGCGATCGTCGCGGCGAACGAGACGATCGTCAGCAGCCAGCGCGTGCGGGTCATCCCGTGGACGTCTCCATCGGCCCAAGCTAGCGCCGCCACCCGGGCCGCGCGACGACGGCGACGGCGAAGAACTTGCGCCAATCGAGCGACATGAGCCGTCCGTATTTCGCCGCTTCGGTCCGGCGCGCCGCGCGCGGTTCTCGCGGCGAGGAGCGGACCGTTGCCCTCGCGCGCGGGTCCGAACGCGTGCCCGCGGCGTATTGCCTCCCCGCCACTGATCACCCCGCGCCCGCGGCGCTGCTCCTCCACGGCTTCTCGTCGAGCAAGGAGCGCATGGCGCAGTCCGTCGGACGCGCGCTGCAGCGGCGCGGCATCGCGTCGCTCGCGCTCGATCTTCCCTTCCACGGCGAGCGGGACGGCGGCCGCGAAGCGATCCCGTACCGCAACCCGCTGGCGCTCGTCGCCGCCTGGCGCGACGCGGTGCGCGAGGCGCGGGGAGCGATCGAGTGGCTCGCGGCGCAAGCGGAGATCGACGCCACACACGTCGGCATCGTCGGCTACTCGCTCGGCGGATTCCTCGCGTTGATGACGGCGGCGGAGGAGCCGGACATCCGCGCGATCGCGCTCGCCGCCGCCGGCGACCTCCCCGACGCCACGCCCTACGCCGCGCTCGTGCGCAAGGCGGTCGATCCGCTGCGCGCCGCGCGCAGGCTCGCCGGCCGGCCTTTGCTCCTGGTGAACGGTCGCCGCGACACGACCACGCGTCCGGCGCAGGCGGAACGCCTGTTCGCGTACGCCGAGGAGCCGAAGGAGCTCCGCTGGTACGACGGGGGACACTGGCCACCGCAGACCGAGATCGAGCGCACGGCGGAGTGGGTGGGCGGGGCACTGGGGGCGGCGCGCGAAGCCATGAAAAGAACTGCAACTGCGAGTAGCGAGTAGCGAGTACCTGGTCGCGGGACTGGCATGCTCGCTACAGGGAGCCGTGGAGAGCGCTCTACTTCACCTGCGCTGATCAGCGCGTCCGAGAAGGGCGTCGGCTGACGGCGTGTCTTCCGCGGGCTCCGCGACTCGGCGTGAGCATCCCCCGAACGAGCCGGCCGTACCGAGTACCTGTACTGACTACCGAGTACGGCCGTGCCATCCCGCTCGAGCCCCGTCCACGTCTCCCAGTGGCGGCTATGCCAGTCCCGCTACCACGTACCCGTTACCCCCTACTCGCCGTTGCAGTTCTAGATCTCACAGTGCCGCCGTCGCCTCGCTCGCGATCTCGACCGGAAGTCCGCCGGGAAAGTACGCGTTGTGCACGTACTGGCGAACCATCCGCTGCGTGTTGAAGAAGCTGCCGTTCAGCGCGATCGCCGAGCGCATCACTTCCGCGTACGCGAACGGCAGGCCGTAGAACAGCGGCAGGATCACGCGCTCGAGCTTGATGTACAGGTCCACCGCGTCGCGCGCCGGATCGCCCTCCGCGTCCGGGCCGCCGATCGACCAGCCGGTCACCCCCTCGACGCAACCTTCCACCCACCAGCCGTCGAGCACGGAGAACGAGGGCACGCCGTTCAGCGCTGCCTTCATGCCGCTCGTCCCCGATGCCTCGAGTGGCTTCATCGGGTTGTTGAGCCAGAGGTCGACGCCGGCCACCATCTGCCCCGCCACCGCCATCTCGTAGTTCTCGATGTAGACGACCTTCACGAGATCGCCGAGCCGATCGCGCGCGGCGAAGATCCGGCGGATGAGATCCTTGCCGCCCCCGTCGTGCGGATGCGCCTTCCCACCGTACACGATCTGGATCTTCCCCACCGTGTGCGCGATCTGGATCAGCCGGTCGATGTCGGAGAAGATGAGGTCCGCCCGCTTGTACGGCGTCGCGCGGCGCGCGAATCCGATCGTCATCACCGCCGGATCGAGCTGCTGCCCCGTGCGCCGCGCGATCTCGTCGAGCAGGATTCGCTTGCTCGCCGCGTGCGCGTCGCGGATCTCCTGGAGCGGGATCCCCACCGCGTAGCGCAGGTACAGGTTGTCGCGCCGCCACTCCGGGATCCGCCGGTCGAAGAGCGCGGCGAACTCCGGACCCGTCCACGTGCCGGCGTGCACGCCGTTCGTGATCGAGCTCACCGGATAGCCCGGGAACATCGCGCGCGACACGTCGCGATGGCGCATCGCCACGCCGTTCACGAACCGCGTGAGGTGCAGCGCGAGGTACGTCATGTTCAACATCCCCTCGTGCACCCCGCCACAACCCTCGAGCAGCGCGACGCGCTCGTCGCCGAGCACGTGGCGCACCATGTCGAGCGGGAACTTGTCGTGCCCCGCCGGCACCGGCGTGTGCGTCGTGAAGATGCACCGCTGCCGCACCGCCTCGAGATCGGCGTCGTCGAGCTCGAAGTGCTGCCGTCCGTCGAGCTGGCGCTCGAGGAGCTGCAGCGTGAGCAGCGCCGAGTGCCCTTCGTTCAGGTGGTAGATCGTCTCGCCGTCGTACCCCATCGACTGGAGCAATGCCGCGCCGCCCATGCCGAGCACGATCTCCTGGCACAGCCGGTAGTGCTCGTCCCCGCCGTACAGCGTGTCGGTGAGCGTGCGGTCCCACTCCGAGTTCTCGTCCAGCCTGGTGTCGAGCAGGTAGACGGGCACCTCGTGGCCGCGCACCCCCTTCACCGTGTACTTCCAGGCGCGCACGTGCACCTCGCGGCCCTCGATGGTCACCGTGCCCCGCGCGTCCACCGCCTCGAGCACCTCCTCCGGGGACCAGTGCACCGGCGCCTCGGTCTGCTGCCCCGAGGCGTCGAGGTGCTGCTCGAAGTAGCCCTGCCGATGAAGCAGCGTCACCGCCAGCAGCGGGACGCCGAGATCCGCCGCCGACCGCAGCGTGTCGCCCGCGAGGACGCCGAGCCCTCCGCTGTAGGTGGGGATCGACTGCTCGAGGCAGATCTCCATCGAGAAATACGCGACGATCGGTCGCGTCGGGGTCAACGTCATCGAGCCCTCATGCTGGTATCACGTCGGCACGCGACCTCGCGCGCGGAGCGCGGCGCGGCCGCCTCGTCGCGCGTCGGTCACGGCCTGCTGTCGCCGAAGTGCGTGGTGCAGAATTCTACGAGGCCGCCTCGTCCGTTCAATGGACGGGGCTGCCGGCGCGCGGTGCTGGAAGGGAGTGCGCTCGACGCCGGCTCGGCAGGAACGCTGAATCGTAGAGGACTCCGTCCCGGCCGGCAACCGGCTCATGCGCAGTAGACGATTCAGCCGCACCTCCCGATTCCCCGCTCAGCCCGGATGCACGGGCGCCAGCACGGCCACGGGAAGCTCGGCGAACGCCGCGCTCGCTTCGATCGCTCCCTCCCAGGCGGGTACGGCGACGCCGCTCAACCGGCAGCGCCACTCCATTCCTTCGACGCCGGTGATCCGCGTGTCTCCCCATCGCACGCCGACGGGCGCATCGCCGCCGAGCGCCGCCGTCAGCCGCGGCACGAGGACGATGCGCGCCCCCTCCCCCTCGCCGCGCCGGTATGCCACGACGCGCTCGGCGTGCGCGCCGGCCGCGCCGAGCGGCGCGTAGCTGCCGGCGAAGGCGGCACGATCCTCGGCGCGCAGATGCAGCAGCCGCGTCGTGAGATACAGCTTGAGCGTGCCGTCCTCCGGGGTGTCGCGCCACCGGCGAAGCAGGTCGAGTGGCGGCACGCCCGCTTCCCCCGCCTCGCACGCGCGGCGCACGACGTCGAGCCGCGATTCGCGCGCCGTCCAATCGACCGGGCGCCGGTTGTCCGGATCGACCAACGCCTGGAACCACAGCTCGTCGCCCTGATAGAGGTCGGGCACTCCCGGCGCCGTGAGATGCACGACGACGCGGGCGAGCGCGTTCCACATCCCCGTGGGCGCGAGCTCGGCCACGAGCGGCGCGACGTCGCGCAGATACCTCGCCGGCGACGCGGGATCGAGCAGTCCGGCGACGAACGCTTCGATCGCACGCTCGTACTCCGCGTCGGGGTCCGTCCAGCTCGTGCGGAGCTTCGCCTCGCGCACTGCCTTCTCGATGTAGCGCGTGAGTCGCTCGGCGAGATCGGCGAGGAGCGGCGCATCGTCGACGACCGCGCCCGCGCCGATCGGCCACACGCCGACGAGCGCCTGGTAGATGAAGTTGTCCGTCGTGCGCAGCGGCGCGAGCCGTCCGCGCACCATCCGGCGAAGCGGGCGATGCCGGCGCCGCCAGAGCCGGAGCCGGCGCATCCAGGCCGGCGCGTGCTCGCTCAGCGCATCGAGCCGCGCGCGCACGTCGGCGCTCCGCTTCGTGTCGTGGGTGTTCGTCGCGTTGAGCGCACGCGGCGTGTGCGCCCGCGACGCGAGCAGCGCGTGCAGCCGCTCGACCGCGCCCGCCACCGGCACCCCCGGATCACCGCCGACTTCGTTGCGCGATGCCAGCGGGGCGTAGACGTACAGCGCGGTGTCCTCCACACCCTTCGCCGCCGCCGGTCCCGTGAGCTGCTGCCACCGCAGGACGAAGGTGAGCCGTGCACGCGCGAGCACCGGGTCGGCGTCGCGCCACGCGCCGAGCAGCGCACGCTCGAGCGCGTTCGTGCCCTCGGTGTCGGCGACGTCGCGCGCGCGCACCTCGGCGAACGCCCGCTCCAGCATCCGGCGGTCGGAGTCCGTCGCCTCGGGCCGCTCGGCGTCGATGTAGGTGCGATACACCGGGAGCGCCGCCACCGTCTCGACGATCGCGCCGGCGTACGCGGCGATCGGTCGCTGCGGCCACCGTGCGCGCTTCGCCAGCGCGGCGAGCATCGGCGCGATGCGCCGCACGTCGGCGTTGAGCGTCGAGCGCAGCACGGCGCGCTTCGCGTCGAGCGCGACGTCGTGAAAGCCCGAGATGCTCCGGCCCGCGCGGTAGCGCGCCTCGAGCAGCGCGTAGCCCTCCGGGTCGATGAACACGTCCTCCAGCGTCGTCATCAACTCGTAGCCGGTGGTGCCGTCCACCGGCCAGTCGGCCGGAAGCGTTTCGGCCGGCGCGAGGATCTTCTCGACGACGATCGGGAATCGCGACGCCGGGGCCGGTGGCCGCCGCGCGTCGACCGCGGCGCGCAGCCGCTCGAGATAGCGCCTCGGCTCGAGGAGTCCGTCGACGTGATCGATCCTGAGCCCGTCCACCAACCCGCCGGCGACGAAGCGGAGCACCGTCGCGTGCGTCGCCGCGAAGACGTCGGCGTTCTCGACGCGGAGGCAGATCAACTCGTTGACGTCGAAGAAGCGGCGGTAGTTCACGTCGCGGCTCGCGCTCCGCCAGTGGTCGAGCACGTAGTGCTGGCGATCGAGCAGCGCACGGAGCCGCGCGCGTCCCTCCGGTCCCTGACTCCATGCGCGCGCCGCCGCCGGCGCGGACGGCTCGCGCTGCGCGCGCTCGAGCTCCGGTGGGAGCGTCGCCGGATCGATCGGGAAGTGATGGTCGAAGTAGCGTACGCGCACGCCGCTCCCCGTCACCTCGAGCGCGACCTCCCCGCGCGCGAGCACCGCCTCGAGGGTGTCGCCGAGCACTGGAACGAGGACGCGGTTCGCCAGCCGGCGCGTCGGCGCGCGCCATTCGACGTCGAACCAGCTCGCGTACTTCGACGCCGGCCCGTGCATGAGCAGGTCGTCCCAGAACGGATTGTCCGCGCCGATCCCCATGTGATTCGGCACGACGTCGAGCACGAGCCCCATCCCGTGCGCGTGCGCCGCCTCGGCGAGCGCGACGAACGCCTCCTCGCCACCGAGCTCGGGGTTCACCTGCGTCGGATCGGCGACGTCGTAGCCGTGCGTGCTCCCCGCCCTCGCCGCGAGCACGGGCGACAGATACAGATGCGACACGCCGAGCGCCGCGAGATACGGCACCCTCGCCCGCGCATCGTACAGCGTGAACCCGCCGTTGAGCTGCAACCGGTACGTCGCCGTCAGCGGCCTCGATTCCCGAACGCCTTCGCTCATCGGCTCACGACACCTTCACGCGGATCAGCCTCCATCGTGGCGGAGCTCGATGGCCTCCCCCTCGTGGAAGGGCTCGACTGCCTGTATGCGGATCGGGCGGATGACTGCACGGATCAAGGGGATCGTTCCTCTCGGGGTCGCGCTCCATGCACCTGCGCATTCCTCCTTTCCACGCACGATTCGGAATCTCTCTTGGCCGTGGGGTCGAGATCGCTGCAGCGGTCCGGCGGTCCTCTCCATCCACATCCCAAAGTCTTTGCTTTTTCTGGCTCGGCGCGGGGATCCTCGCGCCGACGAAAGTGCTCGTTCGGGCCGGCGCGAGCAGCATCCAGGCCCGTGGTGGAGATCCGCTCGATCCGTGCAGTCATCCGCCAGATCCGCATGAAGCAGTTCGGCCCCGGCGCACGAATCCGTGCGCGTTCGCTACCCGCTACCGAGGACCCACTACCCGCTACCACCTACTCGCAGGTGCCGTTCCGACGCGGCCCCGTCACGACGTCGCCGCCCCCGCCGCGGCCTCGGCGCCCTCGCCGAGCATCCGCGTCGTCGCGGGATCGGCGAGCAGCTCCTCGAGCGTGTCGCGCATCCGGCGCGACCAGCTCGGATAGCGATCCTGCCAGATCCCCGGGATGTTCACCGGTTCCGCCTCACGCGCGAGATCGTCGAGCGCGAGCCCGACGAGCGCCGACGGCGTGCGCCGCACGAACGCGTGCAGCGCCGCGATGAGCGGCTCCGAGCGCACGTTGTCCCGCGCCGACGCGGGGAGGAGTCCCGCCTCGATCAGCATCTCGACCAGCGCGTACCGGTCGTTCGTGCGCGCGTCGCGCATCCCGCGCTGCTGCTCCGGGTCGGTGAGATCGCCCACCTCGCTGCGCAGCATGAGGTCGCGCTGCTCCAGCCAACCGACGAGCGGTGGCAGGTCGTGCGTGTTCACCGTGGCGAGGGCGAGCCGCGGGTAGTCGCGCGCCGCGCGGAACCGCCCCGTGTGGAAGTCGCGCTCGAACACCACGACCTTCGAACCGAGCACGCCCCACTGCGCGAGCACGCGCGGCACCTCGGCGGGGACCGTGCCGAGATCCTCGCCGACGACGAGCGAGCCGTGGCGCACGCTCTCGAGGGCGAGGATGCCGAACAGGTCGTGCGCGAACGACCGCACGAACGTCCCCTCGCGCGCCGATGCGCCGAGGGGCACCCAGAACATCCGGAACAGCCCGAGCGCGTGATCGAGCCGCAGCGCCCCCGCGTGCCGGAAGCCGGCGCGGAGCAGCCGGATCCAGTAGTCGTAGCGCGTGTCGCGCAGCACGTGCGGATCGATCGCCGGCAGGCCCCAGTTCTGGCCCTCGTCGGAGTACATGTCCGGCGGCGCGCCGACCGTCGCACCCGGCACGAACAGGCCGGGGTTCGCCCACACGTCGCTCCCCGACGGCGCCGAGCCGACGGCGAGATCCTGGTAGATGCCGAGCCCCAGCCCCGCGCGCGCCGCGTCCGACGCCGCGCAGCCGAGCTGCCGGTCGAGCTCGAACTGCAGCCACCGATGGTAGTCCACGCGCTCGGCGAGCTCCGCGCGCAGCGCGGCCACCGCGACGCCGTTCGCGTCGCGCAACGGCTCGGGCCACTGCCGCGCGTCCGGCCCCTCGCGCTCCGAGATCGCCATGAACGTGGCGAACTGCGTGAGCTGCGGATCCTCGCGCGCCACGAACGCGGCGTAGGCGCGCCCGCGCGGCGTGGCGCACTCCCGCTCCCGCGCGACGAACGTGCGATGGAGCGAGGTGAGCACCGGCTCGCGCAGCGCCTTGATCCGCCCGTAGTCGAGCATGTGCGCCGCACGCAGCTCGGCGAGCTCCCCCTGGAACCCGGGGGTCGCGATCCGCGCGCGGGCCGGCTCGTCGTGCGCGAGCTCGGGGACGTCTTCCACCGCGATGTACAGCGGGTTGCGGAAGAGCCGCGTGATCGGCGAGTACGGGCTCACGTCGTAGCCTTCGTTCCGCAACGCGTGCAGCGGGTTGACGCCGACGAACGCGCCGCCTGCCTGCGCCGTCCACTCCGCGAGCCGCGAGAGGTCCTTCAGGTCGCCCGCGCCCCAGTTCCGCTCGCTGCGCACCGTGTAGAGGTTCGCCGTGATGCCGAACGCACGGTGGCCGTGCAGCCGAGCTTCCGGCGGCGTACATCGCGACGGCACGACGATCAGCCGCTGCGTGGCGGCGAGCCGCCGCCCCTCCGACTCGAGCTCGATCGAGAGGTCGTGATAGCCGAGCGGCGGCACCACCGGAAGCGCGAGCGACACGCGGCGCGCCGGCCCGCCGAACATCGCGCCGTGCCACTCGCTCTCGAGCCCGTCCTCCGTGCGCAGCCGGAGGGTCCAGCGGATCTCGTGCACGTGCCACGAGGGCAACCGCACGGCGACCGTGCGCAGCGAGCGGCTCCGCTGCCGCACGACGCGCACCGGCGCGATCCACTCGTGGCGCCGGCGCCGGCGCAGCGCACGCAGCGCCGAGCTCGCACGCTCCTCCGTGCTCGCGTCGATTCCCATCGCCGCGAGCAGCCTCTCCCGCGTCTCGTCGGTCGTGACGCGCTCCTCGCCGCCCGACTGGTCGAGGTACGAGGCGGCGATCCCGAGGTGCTGGGCGAGGCGCTGCAGCGCGGGCCGCGCGGTTCCGGTGGCGGGCTCGGTCATCGGCACTCCATGCTCACCTCCGCAGCGACGCGGGCAGCGTGCGCTCCGGCACGAGCACCAGCACCGCGAGCGGGGGCAGGGCGACGGACACCGAATACCGCCGGCCGTGATACGGCACGTCGTCGGTCGCGGTGCGCTCCTGCACCGGATACCCGCTGCCGCCCCAGCGCGCGTCGTCGGAGCCGAGCACGCGAACGTACGTCCCCGCCTCCGGTACGCCGATCCGATAGCCCGGGTGCGGCGTCGGGGTGAGGTTCAGCAGCACCACCACGGGGCTGTCGTCGGCCCACCGCACGTACGAGAGCACCGAGTGCGCCTCGTCGCGCGTGTCGATCCACTCGAAGCCGCGATGATCGCCGTCGCGACGCCAGAGCGGCGGCAGCGCCCGATAGAGATGCGCGAGATACGCGAGATAGTCCCGCAGCGCGGCGCGCGACGGATCGTCGAGCAGGTGCCAGGGCAGCGAATGGTCGTGGGCCCATTCCTCCGGCGGTGCGAGCTCGCTCCCCATGAACAGGAGCGCCTTGCCCGGCCGAGTGAACTGGTAGCCGAACAGCGCGCGCAGGTTCGCCATCTTCTGCCAGTGGTCGCCCGGCATCTTGGCGTAGAGCGAGCCCTTCATGTGCACCATCTCGTCGTGCGAGAGCGGCATGATGAAATGCTCGCTGTTCTCGTACACCATCGCGAAGGTGAGCTCGCCCTGGTGGTACCGCCGGTAGATGGGGTCGCGCTCGAAGTAGGCGAGCGTGTCGTGCATCCACCCCATGTTCCACTTGAAGGTGAACCCGAGCCCACCCTCGCCGATCGGCCGCGTCACGCCCGGCCACGCCGTCGAATCCTCGGCCACCGTCACGCAGCCCGGTGCGTCCTCGCCTACCACGGCGTTCATCTCGCGCAGGAAGTCGATCGCCTCGAGGTTCTCCCGGCCGCCGAAGCGATTGGGCACCCACTCGCCGTGATTGCGGCTGTAGTCGAGATACAGCATCGAGGCCACGGCGTCCACGCGCAACCCGTCCACGTGGAATTCGTGCAGCCAGTACAGCGCGTTGGCGACGAGGAAGTTGCGCACCTCGCGCCGGCCGTAGTTGAAGATCAGCGTCCCCCAATCGGGGTGCTCGCCGAGCCGCGGGTCCTCGTGCTCGTAGAGCGCCGTGCCGTCGAACCGGCGCAGCGCGTAGTCGTCCTTCGGGAAGTGCGCCGGCACCCAGTCCAGCAGCACGCCGATCCCCGCCTCGTGCAGCGTGTCGACGAAGAAGCGGAAGTCGTCCGGGGAGCCGTACCGCGACGTCGGCGCGAAGTACCCGGTGACCTGGTACCCCCATGATCCATAGAACGGATGCTCCATCACCGGCAGCAGCTCCACGTGCGTGAAGCCGAGGGCCTTCACGTGCTCGGCGAGCCGCGGCGCGATCTCCCGATACGTCAACGCCCGATCGCCGTCCTCGGGCACGCGCGCCCACGAGCCGAGATGCACCTCGTAGATCAGCATCGGCTCGTGCACCGCGTCCCGCCGCGGGCGCTCCGTCATCCAGCCGCCGTCGCGCCAGCGGTACCTCCCCTCCGCCACGACGATCGACGCCGTCTGCGGCGCCTGCTCCATCTTGCGCGCCATCGGGTCGGTCTTCACCCGCAGCGTCCCCTCCTTCGTGCGCAGCTCGTACTTGTACAGCGCGTTCTCGCGCACGCCGGGGATGAACAGCTCCCACAGTCCGCTGTCGCCCACGCGCCGCATCGGGAACTGCCGTCCGTCCCAGCCGCACCAGTCGCCGACCACGCTCACCCGCTCCGCGTTCGGCGCCCACACGGCGAACGCGGTCCCGTCGTCGCCGTCCAGCTCGCGCAGGTGCGCGCCGAGCATCGTCCAGAGCCGGCGATGCGTCCCCTCGCGGAAGAGATAGACGTCCATCTCCCCTACCGACGGCGCGTGGCGATACGGGTCGCCCCGCTCCCACGTCGAGCCGTCCTCGGCGATGAACCGCAGGTGGTAGCGCAGCGGCAGCGTCGCGCCGGGCAGGAAGCCGGCGAACAGTCCATCGCCCTCGGCCCGGAGCGGCGTCGCCACGCCGTGCACGACGACCGTGCAGTCCGCGGCGGCGGGCTGCAGCACGCGCACCAGCACCCCCGCGGTGCCGCCGAGCGCGACGGCGTGCGGACCGAGCACCTGATGCGGGTTCGCGTGGCGCCCCTCGAGCAGCGCGGCGCGCTCCCCCGCGTCCATCGGTGGCAGCGCCGGCGCGGAGGCGGCGCGGGTGCCGCTCGGCGTCGTGCGGCGCGCGGCGCGCGTCGGCTCGCTCATCGGTCGCTCATGGTGTGTGTTGCTCCTTCGGCGTCAGCACGTCGTGACGCACGTCGTGGCTCGTGGCGAGCCGGCGGTCGGAGCCGTAGCGCAGCAGCATCAGCGTGTGCGACTCCACCGTCACGCGCGCCCGCCGCACCACGGGGAGATCGTGCTTCGCCGTGTCCACCATCACCACCCAGATCTTCGCGTCACCCAGCGACGGCAGCGTGAACCGGACCGGCGTGTCGCCGCCGTTGAGGAGCAGCAGCAGCGTGTCGCCGCCGACGACGCGGCCGCGGTCGTCCACCTCGTCCGTCGCCATGCCGTCGATCAGCATGCCGAAGCAGTGCGCGTCCGCGTTCCGCCAGTCCGCGTCGGTGAGCTCCCGCCCGTCGGGTCCGATCCAGGTGACGTCCTTCTGCCGCGAGCCGGGCACCGCGGTGCCGCGGAAGAAATGCCGCCGCCGCAGCACGGGATGCGCCTGGCGCAAAGCGAGCAGCTTGCGCGTGAACGCGAGCAGGTGCTGCTGGCCCGGGGTCAGATCCCAGTTCATCCAGGTGAGCTCATTGTCCTGCGCGTACGCGTTGTTGTTTCCGTGCTGCGTGCGCCCCGTCTCGTCGCCGTGCGCGAGCATCGGCACGCCCTGCGAGAACGCCAGCGTCGCGAGGAAGGTGCGCATGAGCCGATACCGCATCTCGACGACGGCGGGATCGTCCGTCTCACCCTCGGCCCCCCAGTTGCGGCTGATGTTGTCGTTGTGCCCGTCGCGGTTCTCCTCGCCGTTCGCCTCGTTGTGCTTCTGCTCGTAGCTCACGAGGTCGCGCAGCGTGTAGCCGTCGTGCGCCGTGACGAAGTTGACGCTCGCGTACACGCCGCGGTCGCTCGCCGAGAAGATGTCGCTCGAGCCGGAGATGCGGCTCGCCATCTCCGGCACCTGCCCCGGATCGCCACGCCAGAAGTGACGCACCGCGTCACGGTACTTCCCGTTCCACTCGGTCCAGCGGACGGGAAAGTTTCCCACCTGGTAGCCGCCCGGTCCCACGTCCCACGGCTCGGCGATCAGCTTCACTTCGGAGAGCGTCGGGTCCTGA
>DATJGU010000109.1:0-41520 GCA_035494615.1 Gemmatimonadaceae bacterium | reverse complement strand
GCGATCGCTGATGAACTCGAGATGCGGCATACGCCACCTCCCGAGCTGGACGACGAGTCGCTCGACGACGACTGGCTGCGGCTCATCTTCACCTGCTGCCATCCCGCGTTGAGCCGGGACGCACGGATCGCGTTGACGCTGCGCGAGGTGTGCGATCTCACCACCGAGCAGGTGGCGCGCGCCTTCCTCTCCACGCCGCCGACGATCGCTCAGCGGATCGTGCGGGCGAAGACGAAGATCCGTGACGCGAAGATCCCGTACGCGATTCCCACACGCGCCGACATGCCCGAGCGGCTCGACGCCGTGCTGCACGTCGTCTACCTCGTGTTCAACGAAGGCTACGCGGCGACGTCGGGGGAGGCGATGGTGCGCGTCGAGCTCACGCGCGAGGCGATCCGGCTCGGGCACCTCCTGCTCGAGTTGCTGCCGGGCGAGGGAGAGGTGTGCGGGCTGCTCGCGTTGATGCTCCTGCACGACTCGCGGCGCGACGCCCGCGTCTCCGCGGACGGAGCGCTCGTGCTGCTCGGGGATCAGGACCGCGCGCGGTGGGACGCGGCGGAGATCGCCGAAGGGATCGCGCTCGCCGAGCGCGCGCTCCGGTCGCACGGCCGGGGAACGTACGCCGTGCAGGCGGCGATCGCGGCGGTGCACGCCGAAGCGCGGAGCGCGGCGGAGACCGACTGGGCGCAGATCGCGGGGCTGTACGACGTGCTGCTCACGGCGGATCCGTCGCCCGTCGTGGAGCTGAACCGTGCCGTGGCGATCGCGATGTGTGACGGCGCCGCGGCGGGGCTCGCGCTCGTGGACGCGATCCTCGCGCGCGGGGAGCTCGCGTCGTACCACCTCGCGCACGCGGCCCGGGCGGACTTGCTGGCGCGGCTCGGCCGCACCGCGGAGTCGCGCGCGGCGTACGAGCGCGCGCGCGCGCTGGCGACCCAGGAGCTGGAGCGGCGCTTTCTCGAGCGGCGGATCGCCGAGCTCGGCGCGCCGGCGAACGGCTGAACGCCCGTCCGCTCGCGTGCGGCGGCCGGCTGGCGTATACTCGTATGCGCGTGCAGCCGGAGCCGGCGGCGGCGGACGACCAGGCCTCGATCCGAGGGATCATGCGATTCGTTCCGCTCCTTCTCGCCGCGTCGCTGCTGCCGCATCACGCGACGACGCACGCGGCACGCCATGGGAACGCGGCCGGCGCGCGCGTCGTGCCGAACGACAACCGCGTGCCGGCGGGCGCGCTTCACGGCCGCGTGCTCGCCGTGCGGCTCGAAGCGCGCGAAGGCGAGTGGCGTCCCGACGGCGACGATGCCCGGGGGATCGTCGTGCACGCGTTCGGCGAGGCGGGACGCGCCGCCAGCGTGCCCGGTCCGCTGCTTCGCGTACGGGAAGGGACGGAGATCGACGCCTCCGTCACGAATACGCTGTCGAGCGGAACGTTGGTCGTGCACGGGCTCTCCGCGCGCGGTGCAGCCAGCGGCGCCGCCGACTCGCTCGTCGTTCCCGCGGGCGAGACGCGTACGGTGCGCTTCCAGGCCGGCACACCGGGCACGTACTACTATCGCGGCGAGGTGGCGGGCGGCGCGCCGACGCGTGAGAGCGTGGACGCGGAGTTGAGCGGCGCGTTCGTCGTCGACCCGCGCGAGGGCGCACCGGCGCGCGATCGCATCCTCGTCATCGGGTTGTGGCGCAAGGTGGCCGCGCCGCTCGCGATCGTGCGGCGCACCGACGTGCTTCGCTTCACGATCAACGGTCGCTCCTGGCCCAACACGGAGCGGCTGGCGTACACGGTGGGCGACACGGTGCGCTTCCGCGTCGTGAACGTGAGCGACGCCGTGCACCCGATGCACCTGCACGGCTTCTACTTCGACGTCGGGAGCCGTGGGGAAGGCACCACCGACTCGGCCTACGCGCCCGATGCGGCGCCGCGCGTCGTGACCGAGCGTGTCGCGCCGGGCCGGACGTTCACGATGACGTGGGTTCCGGAGCGGCCCGGCAACTGGCTCTTTCACTGCCACGACAACTTCCACGTGCTGCGCAACGCGCCCCTCGACGGCACGGCGCTCCCCGCCGAAGAAACGGTGCACGCGAAGAATCACGCCCTCGAGATGATGGGCGGGCTCGTGATGGGGATCGAGGTTCGGCCACGCGCCGGCGACGCGCCGGCGGCGGAGCCGGTGCCGGCGCGCCACCTGCTGCTCGTGGCGCGCACCGATTCGGGAGGCAGCGCCGCGGAGCCGTTCTACGGCTACGAGCTGCACGACGGCGCGCGCGTGTCGCCGTCGCGCGGCCCGCTGCTGCCCGGCCCGACGATCCTGCTGAAGCGCGGGGAGCCGGTGAGCATCACCGTCCGCAACGAGCTCCCCGAGCCGACCGCCGTGCACTGGCACGGGATCGAGCTCCAGAGCTACTACGACGGCGTGGCCAACTTCTCGGGCGTCGGCCAGCACATCACACCGGCCATCGCGTCCGGCGATTCGTTCGAGGCGCGGTTCACGCCGCCGCGCTCGGGGACGTTCATGTACCACCCGCACGCCGACGAGGTACGCCAGCAGCAGGCCGGTCTCGCCGGCGCGATCGTCGTCGTCGACGATCCCGCTCGGTTCGACGCGGAGCACGATCGCGTCGTGCTGCTCAGCGTGCCGCGGCGCGACACCGACCGAAGCCACGTGCTGATCAACGGGAGCCTCGACCCCGCGCCGTTCGAGCTGCACACCGGCGAGCGCTATCGGCTCCGTATCATCGACATCCACGTCTACCGGCCGAGCATGGTCGTGCGGCTGCTCCGCGACACGACGCCCGTGCGCTGGCGCGCGGTGGCGAAGGACGGCATGGATCTCCCGGACGCTCGCGCGACGATGCGACCGGCGATCCAGCAGATGGGGAATGGCGAGACCTACGACTACGAGCTCATCGCCACCGAGCCGGGCGAGCTTCGGCTCGTCGTGAGCTCGGCGGCGGGTGTCCCGCTGGCCTCGCTGCCACTGGTGGTGCGCTAGGCCGGCCCGACCCCGCGCCTGCCGGCTACGCGCCGAACAACTTGTTCGTCTCGGCCGTCGACATCGCGCCGGCGAAGGCGGAGAAGGTCCCTCGCTCCGCGATCTCGCGCGCCGCGCCGAGGAACGCCGTGAGGGCGACGCGCGTGAGCGAGCCGCCGGTGCTGATTCGCCGCACGCCGACGTCGGCGAGCTGCGAGACGGTGAAGAGACCGGACGTCGCGACCACGTTCACCGGCTTCGGCGCGACCGCGCGCACCACCTCGGCGACGTCGCCGATGCTCGGCAGCCCGGGCGCGAACAGACAGTCTGCGCCCGCCTCCGCGTAGGCGAGCAGCCGGCGGATCGTCTCGCGCAGATCGGGACGGCCGGAAATGAACCCTTCCGAGCGGCCGACGAGGATGACGCCGGTGCCGGTCTCGTCGATCGCGCGGCGCGCCGCGCGCATGCGCGCGACCGCGACGTCGAGATCGAACAGCGGATGCTCGGCGTCGCGCGTGGAGTCCTCGATCGAGAGGCCGGCGATCCCGGTCTCGCAGGCGCGCGTGACGTTGAGCGCCACCTCTTCGGGTTCCGTCGCGAAGCCGCGCTCGAAGTCCGCGTTGACGGGAATGCGTACCGCGCCGCTGATCGCGGCGAGGTGCGCGAGTGCCTCGTCGACCGTGACGCCATTGTCGGCGCGGCCGAGCGTCCAGGCGAAGCCGGCGCTCGACGTCGCGATGGCGGGAAAGCCGAGCTGCTCGAGGAGCTTCGCGCTGCCCACGTCCCACGGGTTCGGGACGACGAAGCAGCCGGATTCGTGGAGGCGGCGGAAGGCCTCGACGCGGGGATCGATGGTAGGCATGGCTGGAACCTAATGCGGCCCGCCTCGACAGGTGTGCACGGGAGCCGGTGGGCGCACGTCGCGTGGCGCTCGGACTCCCGGCGGCGCACCTTTCCCGGATGTTCCGCTTCGCTTCGAGCCGTCCCCACTTCCACCAGGAGCTCACCATGCGAGCACCCCTCGTGTCCACCCTGCAGCGGACCGCGCGCACGGCCGCATTCGTCGCGCTCGCGCTGACTTCGCTCTCCGGTCTCGCCGTTGCCCAGGACGCCGCGTCCGCCGAAGCGCGAACGGCCTACCTCGGCCAGCTCGAGGAGATGCACGAGAAGTTCGTGCAGCTCGCCGAGGCGATCCCCGCCGACAAGTACTCGTGGCGGCCGGCGCCGGGCGTGCGCTCGGTCGGCGAGGCATTCATGCACGTGGCCACCGAGTACTACCTCATGCCGCCGATGGCGTTCAGCGCGACACCGTCGCCCGCGCTGCCGCCGGGCAGCGAGTCGTACCACAAGCTGGAGAAGGACGCGACGAAGGAGCACGTGCTCCAGGCGCTGAAGGACGGGCACGCGTACACCACGCAGGCGCTGCAGGGGGTGCCCGCCGATTCACTCGGCGGCACGCGCAAGATGTTCGGGCAGGAATTCACGGGAACGCAGCGGTGGTTCCTCATGGCCGGCGACCTGCACGAGCACCTCGGCCAGCTCATCGCGTATGCGCGGATGAACGGCGTGAAGCCGCCCTGGAGCAAGTAGCCGATCGGGCCGGCGGGCGCGTCAGCGGGCGCTGTTTCCTGCGAGCATCGCGCGCCATCGGGCCGCCTCCGCGGTCTGGTGGCGCGCGTCGTAGAGGTGAACCAGCCGCCGCAGCAGGGTTCGTCGCGCATCCACCTCCCGCGGGCTCGCCGGCCCGGCCGTCGAGGGAGCGACCGTGAGCAACACGCGCTCCGCTTCGTCGTCGCGCCGTAGAGTGAAGAGGCAATCCGCGAGCGCGAGCGCGGACTGGGTCGTGCGCCAGTGGCCGGGACGGAGCGCGTGCGATCGGACGGCGAAGCCCTCACGGAGGAGCGGCTCGGCGTCCGCGGCGTGACCGTTCAGGAGCGACGTCCCGAGCGCGGTGAGCACGGCGGCGCGCTCGTCCGGGTTCGCGACGGGCATCGCGTCGAGGATCGCGAGCGCACGGCGAAGCAGCGAGTCCGCGACGACCCGGTCACCGTGTCGGCTCAGCAGCGACCCCAGGTTGGTGAGCACGATGGCCACGAACTCGTGTCGCGGTCCGAGCCGCCGCTCGAATATCTCGAGGGACTCGCGGAGATCGCGTTCCGCCTCGTCGGCTCGACCCGCCTCGCCCAGCACGGTGCCGGCCTGGTTCAGACCCGTGGCGAGCGACGGGTGATCGGCCCCGAACACGTGACGGCGCATGGCCACGCTCTCGCGGATCAGTGGCACGGCCGCGACGGCGTCGCCTCGCTCGTACTCGAGCACCGCGTAGTTGCCGAGGGTCGCGGCGATGCTCGCGTGCTCGGGTCCCAGGAGCATACGCTGCATCGCCAGCGCCTCGCGAAAAAGCGTAGCGGCGGAGTCGTACCGGCCTTGCTGGGACAGCATCGAAGCGTAGCTGTTCAGCGTCGACGCGATTTGCGGGTGGGCCGGCCCGAAGACCGCGTGCTGCACGGCGAGCGCACCGCGATAGAACGTATCGGCCTCGGCGAACCGTCCCGCGCCGTGCAGGACGAGCGCGAGATTCTTCATGCTCTCGCCCACGGCGGGGTGGTCCGCGCCGAGCCGCGCGCGACGGATCGCGAGCGCTTCACGATGGTCCGCCTCAGCGGCGCGGACATCTCCGCGGCGGCGGGCGAGCACGCCGAGATCGTTGAGCGTCACCGCGATCGCGGGGTCACGGGGGTCGAGCGTATGCCGTTGCGCGCGCAGTACCTGCTCGAGGAGCGAATCGGCCTCGGGGATCCGGCCCTGCTGCAGTCGTAACGTCGAGAGGGCCGAGACCGACTCGAGAACACGTGGATCGCCGTCGTCGAAGCGTGCGCGTCGGATGGCGAGCGACTGGCGCAGAACGGTATCCGCCTCGGCGAACCGGCTCCGGTCGGTGAGCAGCGCTCCGAGATCACCGAGGGCCGCGGCGGTGGCATCCTCGTCCTCGGCGCCGAGATCGCGGCGGAGCCGAAGCGCCTCCTCCAGCAGCGGACCGGCGCGATCGTAACTGCCGAGCTCCCGATACACGTTACCCAGCACGGAGAGCATTTCGGCGCGAACCGCCGGCTCGTCGCGGAGCTCGCCCGCGATTCGCGCGGTGCCGCGATCGAGCAGCTCACGTGCCGACACGGCGCGCCCGCGCGACTCCGCAGGGTCCGACACCTCGAAGAGACTGAGCACGAATCGGCGCACCTCGCGCTCCGTCGCCGCTTCGCGCTCGGCGCGGCGCGCCTGCCACATCGTGCCGGCGAGCCCGCCGACGAGGGAGACGACCAGCGCCGCGGCGCCGGCCACCGCCCAGCCGTGCCGCCGCACGAATCGGTCGGCGCGATACCGCCAGGTGTCCGGGCGGGCGCTGACCGGGAGCCGCCGGAGGAAGCGACGAATGTCGGCAGCGAGTTGCTCGACGCTCTGGTAGCGCCGGTCGGGCTCCTTGCGCAGCGCCATGAGCACGATCGTATCGAGATCGCCTCGGATCTCCCGCCGCATCGTGGAGGGCGCCAGCTCCGACGGCGGACGCGGCTCCTCCTCGAGAATGGCGCGCGCGAGCTGTGCCCGATCCGCGCCCGCGAGCCGGTGGGGGCGATGCTCGCTCAGCAGCTCGAAGAGGAGCACGCCGAGCGAGTAGACATCGCTCGCCACACCGGCAGGCGCACCGCGCAGCTGCTCCGGACTCGCGTACTCCGGTGTCATCGCCCCACCCGCCGTGAGCGTGTCGACCCGGGTGCTCCCCTCGGGACCCGCGAGCAGCCGTGCGATGCCGAAGTCGAGCAGCTTCACCTGGCCATCGGCATCGACGAGGATGTTCGACGGCTTGAGATCGCGATGGACGACGAGATGGCGATGCGCGTACTGCACGCCGTCGCACACCGTGAGAAAGAGCGCGAGTCGCTCGGACGCGGTCGAGCGATGGGCGGTCACCCAGCGGTCGATCGGCTCTCCCTCCACGTACTCCATCGCGAACCACGGGAATTCGCCGGCGGTGACGCCGCCGTCGAGCATGCGGGCGATGGCGGGATGATCGAGCGAGGCGAGGATCTGGCGCTCTTCGATGAATCGGCGCACGAGATGGTCGTCCACGGCGAGCGCGCCGCGCACGAGCTTGAGCGCGACGCGTTTGCGGTACTGCTCGTCGTCGCGTTCGGCGAGGTACACGGTGCCCATGCCGCCGTGTCCGAGCTCGCGAAGGATCCGGTACGGTCCAACGCGCGTGCCTTGCGCCTGCACCGCCGGTTCGCCAGTCCCCATCAGTGCAGCCGCGTACGCTGCGGCGGGCGTCTCGAGAAAGTGTGCGCTCGCCTCGCCGTCGGCGAGCAGGCGCTCGGCTTCGGCACGGAAGGCGGCGTCGCCGGCGCAGAGGCGATCGAGCAGCGCGCCGCGCTCGGAAAGGGGTGCGTCGAGCGCTTCATCCAGAACGCGCGAGAGCTCGGCCCAGCGGCCGGCCGATCGTGGCGATGTCGACAAACGACGTAGCCTCGGGGGGCGACGCGCCAACATAGGACACGCCGGCAAGCTGGGCAAACGCCGGGGCGTGTCCGCTTTCGGCCCGCCATTTCGCCTCTCCTCGTACGGCCGACTTCGCGGCCGCACGCGCCGGCGCCGATGCGGGCCGCGACGACTACTTCAGGAGAGATCCGCGGCAACGCGGGGAGAGACACGATGCGACGTTCACCAGGATTCTTCGCGATCGGTGTGGCCGTGCTGGCGGCGGGCTGCGCGGAGGGCGCCTCGCCCGACCGCCTGATCGCGCCGTCCGAGAAGGCGCAGCACGGCGCGCAGCCACATCTCGTCACGCCCGTGGTATTCGACACTTTCCTTCGGCCGGTGAGGGATCCGGAGACCGGGATCGCGTACGAAGGGGGCGGGATGCTGCGCCTGACCTTCGGCTGGGACGTACCGACGGCCGTGGAGCAGCAGATCGTGCCGCCCGGCCCGTGCCGCACCACGTCGCTGCTTCCCGCCGTGCAGGAGGGCGCCGTGCAGGTCCACGTCTGCGCCTTCATCGCCAACCCCGGCGGCGGCGTGCTCGTGGGCGGTGGGCTCGCGCTCAACAACGACCCGAATCAGCGCGGCGGGATCATCGTCCCGTTCGGCACGCCCAATCTCTACCCGCCCGGCCCATGCCGGAGCTACGTCGTCGAGGGCGCACTGGCGGTGGACGCCAATCTCCCCGCGGCGCTCTCCGATCATCCGGGCGACATCGCGGCGCTGTTCGAGTTCCAGGAAGTGAACGAGCGTCCCGGCGGTGAGATCCGCGGGACGTTCGGGCCGCCCTCGAGCGGACCGGGCGACCCAGGCGCGATCGCCGGGTTCCAGGAGGTGAACGAGGTCGATCCGTCCTGCGTGATCGACGTGACGATGGCGACGCGTTCGTAACCCGCGCCGCGGCGAGCGGCGCGCCGAGGTCAGGCGCGCAGCTCGCCGTAGAGCCAGCCCTTCGCCTTGATCCAGTCGCGGCGCACCGTGCGCGCGGTCACACCGAGGGTCTCGGCCGTCTCCTCCTCGGTGTAGCCGGCGAAGAAGCGGCACTCCACCACCTGCGCGAGCCGTTGCTCGAGCACCTCCAGCCGCGAGAGCGCCTCGTCCAGCGCGAGCATCACGTCGGCGCGGTCGTCGAGGGCGACGATGGAGTCGTCGAGCGTGAGTGGGAGCGCGCCGCCGCCGCGCTTTCCGGCGCGGTGCCGGCGCGCGTGGTCGACGAGCACCTGCCGCATCGCACGTGCGGCGAGGGCGAAGAAGTGCCGGCGGTCCTCGACCGTGGCGACGCGCTGCTCCACGAGCCTGAGATACGCCTCGTGGACGAGGCCCGTCGTGCCGAGCGTGTGCCCCTCGCGCTCGGCCCGCAGCGCGCGATGCGACATTCGCCGGAGCTCCTCGTAGACGTACGGGACGAGCTGTTCCAGCGCGATGCGCTGCCCCCGCGCGACCGGATCGGGAGTGCCGCCGTTCCCCTCGGGCGGCGAAACTTCGCGGCCCTCCGGCGGAGGCGGGTTCGGAATCATTGGCATCTCATCCACGTTACCGCGCCACGGCACGGCCCGCGAGCGTCCAGGCTGCCCGGCTGACGTGGCGCTCCGCGCGCGCCCCGCGCACCTTCCCGGCATGACGAGCCTCTTCCCCGGGCACCTCCTCGACCGTCGCCCGACGGCGGCGCGCCTCCGCCTGTTGCTCTATTGCGCGTTCGCGCTCGTGGTCGCCGGGTCGCGACGCAGCGCGGCCCAGACCGCCACCCTCGCCCTCCTCGACGGCCACGTCGTCACGGTCGACTCGGCGAAGCCCGAGGCCCAGGCCATCGCCATCTCGGGTGAGAAGATCCTCGCCGTCGGGACCGACGCCGAGATCCGCGCGCTCGTCGGACCGTCCACGCGGGTGATCGACCTGCACGGACGACTCGCGATCCCGGGACTCATCGAGGGGCACGGACATCTCATGGGGCTCGGCGAGTCGAAGCGGGAGCTCGACCTCACCACCGCGCGCACGTGGGACGAGATCGTCGCGCGCGTCGCGGCCGCGGCACGCACGGCGCCGAAGGGCGCGTGGATCCTCGGCCGCGGATGGCATCAGGAGAAATGGGATCGTCCGCCGGAGCCGGAGGTCGAGGGGAATCCGGTCCACGCGTCGCTGAGCGCGGCGTCACCCGACAACCCGGTCGTTCTCGAGCACGCGAGCGGCCACGCGAGCTTCGTGAACGCGCGCGCGATGGCGCTCGCCGGCATCGACCGGTCGACGCCGAATCCGGCCGGCGGCGAGATCGTGCACGACACGCACGGCGAGCCCACTGGCCTGCTGCGCGAGTCGGCGCAGGACCTCACCGAAGCCGCGCAGGCGCGCGCCGACTCGGCGCGCACTCCCGCCGAGCGCGAGGCGGACGCGCGCGAGATCGTGAGACTCGCCGCCGAGGACGCGCTGTCGAAGGGGATCACGTCGTTCCACGACGCGGGGGAATCGTTCGCGACGATCGACGTGCTCAAGCGGATGGCGGACGAGCGGGCGCTGCCGCTGCGGCTGTACGTGATGGTGCGCTTCGAGACGCCCGAGCGGATGGACAGCCTGCTCGATCGCTACCGCATGATCGGCTACGGCGGCGGCTTCCTCACGGTCCGGGCGATCAAGCGCCAGATCGACGGCGCGCTCGGCTCGAACGGCGCGTGGCTGCTCGCGCCGTATGCCGATCTTCCGCGAAGCACCGGCCTCGCGATCGAGCCGCCGGCGAGCATCCAGCGCGTGGCCGACGTGGCGATGCGGCACGGCTTCCAGCTCGCCGTGCACGCGATCGGCGACCGCGCCAACCGCGAGGTGCTGGACATCTACGAGCGCACCTTTCGCGCGAATCCCGGCAGGCGCGATCTTCGCTGGCGGATCGAGCACGCGCAGCACCTCGCGGCGGCCGACGTGCCGCGCTTCGCGCAGCTCGGCGTGATCGCGTCGATGCAGGGGATCCACACGATCTCCGACGCGCCCTGGCTCGCGATCAAGCTCGGCGCCGCGCGCGCGGCGGCGGAGTCGTACCTCTTCCGATCGCTCTGGGACAGCGGGGCGATCGTCACGAACGGCACCGACACGCCGGTGGAGGACGTGAACCCGATTCCCTCGTTCTACGGGATGACGGCGCGGCGCACGAAGGACGGCACGGTGTTCGTGCCCGCGCAGCGGCTGACGCGCGCCGAAGCGCTGCGTGCGTACACGCTGAACAACGCCTACGCGTCGTTCGTGGAGCGCGACGTGGGATCGTTGGCGCCGGGCAAGCTCGCCGACGTCACCGTGCTGTCGGCGGACATCATGCGCGTGCCGGAGGAGGAGATTCCGACGGCGCGCGCCGACTACACCATCGTCGGCGGCCGGGTGGCGTACGAGCGGCCGGACGGACCCTGAGTCCGCTGGCCCTGAAGCTGCGTTGGTCGTCGGGACGGGCCGCCGGTGGCCCGTCGGCCCTCGCGGGACGTCCCGGACGCCCAGCCCATCGATGGAGATCGTCGCCAAAGGCCTGATCGCCGCGGTGCTGCTCGTCGCCGCGTTCCTCGCCGTCGTCGGATGGCAGTCGTTCACGCGCGGCACGACGATCGCGCGGCTGCGCACGCCGGGAGACGCCGACGGCCCGCCCGGCCCGCGGGATGCGCTCTTCTGCGAGACGCTGTCGCTGATCACGAAGACGACGCTCGCCGGCGACCACGAGGTCGAGGTCTTCGCGTGCGGCGACGAGACCTACCCGCGCCTGTGGGCGGATCTGCGCTCCGCGCGGCGCTCGATCACCCTGCAGATGTACTACTGCCAGCCGGGCCGCATGGCCGACGAGTTCAAGGGCATCCTGCTCGAGCGCGCCGCGGCGGGGGTGCGCGTGCTGTTCCTGCGCGATGCCTTCGGCTCCGGCCCGCTGAAGAAGGAGTACATCGAGGCGCTCGAGCGGGGCGGCGTCCACGTGGCGAGCTTCCGCCCGACGCGATGGTACCAGCTGTTCAAGGTGTACCATCGCTCGCACATCCGCGTGGCGGTGATCGACGGTACGATCGGGTACACCGGCGGCTACGGCATCGACGACAAGTGGTACGGCGACGGGCGCCACGAGGACCAGTGGCGCGACACGACGACGCGGTTCACCGGGGCCGCGGTGCTGCAGCTCCAGGCGACGTTCGCGGCCGGGTGGGCCGAGGCGACGGGAACGCTGCTCGCGGGCGACCTCTTCTTCCCGCCGGAAGACGCCGTGTCGCAGGGCGGGCAGGTGATCGCGGGGCTGATGCACGCGTCGCCCTCCGTGGGGAGCACGAGCGCGGAGCGGTACTATGCGTTCGCGATCGGGAGCGCGCGGCGGCGGCTGTGGCTCTCGAACTCGTACTTCGTGCCGAGCGAGAACTTCCGCGAGCTGCTCGCCGCCGCGGCGAAGCGCGGCGTCGACGTGCGCATCCTCACCTGCAACGAAGATGGCGACGTCAAGTCGACGTACTACGCCGGCCGCGCGACGTACGACGCGCTGCTGGCGCGCGGCGTGCGCATCTGGGAGTACCAGCCGGCGATGATGCACGCAAAGGCCATCGTCGCCGACGGGCGGTTCGTCTCGGTCGGGACGGTGAACTTCGACAACCGCTCGATGTCGTTCAACGACGAGACGACGCTGCTCGCGGTGGACGACGAGCTCGGGGCGCGGATGGAACGCCTGTTCGAGAGCGACCTGGAGTACTCCACCGAGATCACGCGCGAGCTGCACGCGACGCGCGGTCTGCGACGGAAGCTGCTCGAGCGCGGCGCATCGCTGCTGCAACGCGTATTGTAGCTCGTGTCACGACCCGAACCGGAACCGACGATGATCGACACACGATTCCTCCGCCCCCGGACCGTCCCGCTCCGCGCGGCGGCCGTGCTCATGCTCGTGGCCTGCGCGAGCCCAGGCGGACAGACGGCGAACGGCACGTCGACGACGAGCGCGGCGCCGAGCGCGGCGCCGAGCGCGGCGCCGAGCGCGGCGAACTGCACGCCGGTCGAGACGCGCGCGCCGAACGCGAAGGGGCAGCAGCCCGCGTTCGCCGGCCAGACGCGCATCTGCGGCGTGACGTCGAACGTCGCGTTCGACGTCGTCGTGCTCGCGCACGGCCTCGAGCATCCGTGGTCGGTCGAGCCGCTCCCGGACGGACAGTTCCTCGTGACCGAGCGCCCGGGCCGGTTGCGGCTCGTGTCGGCGTCCGGAGAGATCGGCGACCCGATCGAGGGGATCCCCGCCGTCGCGAGCGGGGGCCAGGGGGGATTGCTCGACGTCGCACTCAGCCCGGCGTTCGCGACCGATCGCACGATCTTCTGGACCTTCTCCGAGCCGCGCGAGGGCGGCAACGGTACGGCGATCGCACGCGGCGTGCTCTCGCCGGACCGCCGGCGCGTGGACGACGTGCGCGTGATCTTCCACGTCGAGCCGACGTACAACGGCCGGCAGCACTTCGGGTCGCGCATCGCGTTCGGGCCCGACGGGATGCTCTACGCGTCGTTCGGCGAGCGCTCGGACACGCCGATGCGGCGCTACGCGCAGGATCTCGGGAGCCATCTCGGCAAGTCGATCCGCATCCGTCCGGATGGCAGCGTGCCGCCGGACAACCCCTTCGTCGGCCGGAGCGGCGCGAAGCCGGAGATCTGGACGCTCGGCCACCGCAATCCGCAGGGGCTCGCGTTCGATGCGGAGGGTCGGCTCTGGCAGGTGGAGCACGGCACGCGCGGCGGCGACGAATTGAATCTCCTGCAGAAGGGAAAGAACTACGGCTGGCCGCTGCAGGCGTACGGGATCGAATATTCCGGCGTGCAGCCGATCTCGAGCCCGCTCGGCGAATCGGCGCCGAGCGTCGCCGGGATGGAGCAGCCCGTGTACTTCTGGGATCCGGTGATCGCGCCGAGTGGGCTGCAGTTCTATACGGGAAGCGCGTTCCCGGCGTGGCGCGGGAGCGCGTTCATCGGTGGGCTCGGTGGAAAGCGGCTCGTGCGGCTCGTGCTCGACGGCACGCGCGTGACGGGCGAGGAGCATCTGCTCGTCGACCGCGGCAAGCGCGTGCGCGACGTGAGACAGGGGCCGGATGGACTGCTGTACGTGGTGACGGACGAGCAGAATGGGGAGCTGTTGAGGCTCGCGCCGAAGGGGAGGTGAGCACGGCGCTGGGCCGAAGGCGTGAAGGGAGGGAGGGTCACTGCCGCAGCGGTACGCTCCTCGCGCAACGTGATTCCACGCGAAGTACGCTCCTACCGCAACGTGGTTCCACGCGGAGGCGCGGAGGATGCGCGGAGGCGCGGAGAACTGCCGAGAACGCGAGGAGGTGGCATCCGAGCGAAGGGCCGAAGGCCCGCGGGTGTCCACGCAGTGCCGGGTGCCCACGAAGTGGGCGGATGAGGAATCATGCGCAGACTGTCAGAGGGCCACTCTGCCGGGATGAGCGCGATTCCTCGACTCGCTGCGCTCGCTCGGAATGACAAAGTCTGATCGCGTTGCTGACGGCTGCCCGCTCGCCGCCGACCGCTCGCCGCTGGGCTCACCTGACGGCTCACGACTCACGACTCGATGGCAGTCCCCGCGCCTCCGCGCATCCTCCGCGTCTCCGCGTGGAACCACGTTGCGGTAGGAGCGTACTTCGCGTGGAATCACGTTGCGCGAGGAGCGTCGCTCCACGGGCTCCGTTGCGCGAGTGATGCGGCTCAGGGCTGGGCGCTCGCGCGCGCGCGGCGTGTCGCGGACTCCTGCGCCGGCGTCTGATACACGCGCACCCAGTCGATCTCGTAGCGGAGCGGCAGCCGTGTGTTCGCCGGCTCTCCGCCGTGCTTGGCATGGTGGCGAGAGGCGTTCGAGATCGCGTGTCGCGCCGCGACGTCTGGCGGCGCCCATGGCGCGGGACTACCATCTCCCGCCGCGCCCGCGCTCGCAACCCTTCCTCCCTTCCGCCTCATGTCCCCACTGCTCGCGGAGATGCTCGGCACGATGATCCTCGTCCTGCTCGGCGACGGCGTCGTCGCCAACGTCGTGCTCAAGCGCACGAAAGGGCACGACTCCGGCTGGATCGTCATCACCACCGGCTGGGCGCTCGCCGTCACCATCGCCGTGTACAGCGTCGGGAGCATCAGCGGGGCGCATCTCAATCCCGCCGTGACGCTCGGCCTCGCGACGATCGGCACCTTCCCATGGGCGAACGTGCCGGGCTACATCGCGGCGCAGGTGGCGGGCGCCTTCCTCGGGGGCGTGATCGTCTGGCTCACCTACCTGCCGCACTTCGCCGAGACGGAGGATCCCGTGGCGAAGCTCGCGGTGTTCTCCACGGTGCCCGCGCTGCGCCGCCCGAGCAGCAACGCCTTCACCGAGCTGGTGGGAACGTTCGTGCTCGTGCTCGGGATCCTCGCCGTGCTCTCGCCGGCGAACCTGACGCAGGGCTCGGACTGGGCGCGCGGCTTCGGGCCGGCGCTCGTCGGGGCGATCGTGTGGTCGATCGGCATCTCCCTCGGCGGACCGACGGGCTACGCGATCAATCCCGCGCGCGACCTCGGACCGCGGCTCGCGCACGCCGCGCTGCCGATCGCGGGCAAGGGCGGCTCCGACTGGGCGTACGCGTGGGTGCCGATCGCTGGCCCGCTCGCCGGCGGCGTGCTCGGCGCGCTCGCGTATCGCTGGATCTGGCAGTGACGAGGGGCGGCGAGGGCGCCGACGCGAAGCGCGACCCGAGCGATCCCGGACCGCAGAAGCCGGCGCACATCCGCGAGTTCTCGCCGCGCTCCATCGTCGTCGGACTGCTCGTCGCGCTCGTGATCGGTGCGTCGTATCCGTACATCGTCCTCAAGTTCGGATTCGGCCCGAACATCTCCGTCGTCTCGGCGTTCTTCGGCTTCCTCGCGCTCGGGCTGTTCTCCAAGAGCTACAATCGCTGGGAGAACAACGTCGTGCAGACGGCGGGGACCACGGCGGGGCAGATCGCCTTCCTCTGCTGGCTGCTCGCCGCGTTCGACATCCTCGCCGCCGATCCGACGAGCCACTTCGACGTCCGGCTCTCGCGCGTGCAGACGTGGGTGTGGCTCTCGGTGTCCGGACTGCTCGGCGTACTGCTCGCCGTGCCGCTGCGCCGGCACTTCATCGAGGACGAGCAGCTTCCATACGCGGACGGGATGGCGGCGGGGGCGACGCTGATCATGCTCGACTCGCGCGGCCCGCAGGCGCGCCGCTCGGCGATCGCGATGGTCGGGTCGCTCGTCGTGTCGGGGCTCACCTTCCTCGCGACGCAGCTCAAGTGGCTGATCGAGTCGATCCCCTTCGTGCTCAACGCCTTCTCGGGGCGCGCGGGCGTCGGGCTCGCCGTCTCGTTCCTGAACCTCGGCTCGGGGATCATCATCGGCCCGCGCGTGAGCAGCAGCATGATGATCGGCGCGCTCGTCGGCTGGGTGCTCTTCCCGCCCTGGCTCGTCGCGCACGGGTTGCTCGCCCCCGACGCGTCGCGCGTGGACATCCTGCTCACGGTGATGTGGTCCGCCGTCGGCATGCTCGTCGCGGCGGGGCTCGCGGGGCTCGCGCTCCGCTGGCGCGTGCTCGTGCGCAGCTTCCACGGGCTCAGCTCGGCCACCGACTCGCACGACCTGCCGATGCGCTGGGTCGTGTCGGGAAGCCTCGTCGCCGCGGCGGCGCTCGTGTTCGTGCAGTACCTGTTCTTCCGCACGCCGGTGTGGCATTCGATCATCGCCATCGCGCTCTCCGTCCCGCTCGGCCTCGTCGCACTGCGCGTGCTCGGCGAGACGAACTGGGGCCCGATCAGCACGATGGTGAACCTCGTGCAGGCGATCTTCGGCGGGATCGCGCCGGGCAACCTGCGCGCGAGCATGGTATCGAGCGGAATCACCGGCGCCGTCGCCGCGGAGTCCGAAGGGCTCATGCAGGACTTCAAGGCGGGATGGATGATCGGCTCGACGCCGAGGATCCTCACCTACATGCAGCTCATCGCCGTGCCCGTCGGGGCGCTCGCGCTGGCGGTCATGTATCCGCTCATCCGCGACACGTACGGCATCGTCGGAGAGAGCGCGCAGCTCCTGAGCCCGACGTCGCAGCGCTGGGTCGGGTTCGCCAAGGTGGTGACGAACGAGCTGTCGGGCGCGGGGCCGCTCTCGGCCGCGGCGGCGATGCGACTCTGGTGGATGAAGACGTCGTTCCTCTGGGGCGCCGGGATCGGCATCGTGCTGACCGTCCTCGAGCAGCGCCGCGAGTGGCGGAAGTTCGTGCCGTCACCGACGGGGATCGGCATCGCGATGCTGATCCCGTTCAATGCGGTGACGGGGATCTTTCTCGGCGCGATGATCGACGTCGTGTGGCGCCGCGTCGCGCCGGAGAACAACGAGCGCTACTCGATCCCGACCGCGTCGGGGCTCATCGCGGGAGAGGCGCTCGTCGCGGTCGCCATCCCGATCCTCGTCACGCTCGGGTTGATGTCGATCTGACGGCGCGCTTTCAGTCCGTGTAGAGATCGTCCGGGTCGGTCGCCGCGAGCTCGACGAGGAATCCGGCGATGCGGTCGGTCGCCGCGCGGAAGAACGCGGCGCCCTTCGCCGCCGTCGCATCGGACGGATCGCCGACGCCGGTATCGTCGGTGACCTTCGTCCACCGCCGCGGTGCCCACGCCCACCCTTCGCGCAGGCCGGCGACGCGCGCCTTCCGCTCGGCGCCGGAGCCCGCCTCGTCGAGCGGGAGCACGAGCTCGGGCGCGACGTGCAGCAGCACGCTCGTCTCCAGCTCGCCGGCGTGATCGCCTGGCCGGGTGAAGTACGGCCGCGCGTCGACGCATGCCCACCAGTTGATCGAGCAGAGGAACAGGCCGGGCACCTGCGGCTGCAGCTCGCGGATGATCGCCTTGAAGTCGTTCCCGCCGTGGCCGTTGAGGATCACGAGCCGGCGGACGCCCTGCCCCTCGAGCGCACGCGCGACGTCGCGCAGCAGCGCGAGCTGCGTGCTCGGGTTCACGTTGAGGCAGAAGGGGATGTCGAGCTGGCCCGTCTGCACGCCGAAGGGAATCGTCGGGAGCACGGCGACGCGCGTGCCGCGCTCCCACGCGATCCGGCCCGCTTCCGCCGCGACGTGATCGCACTGGATCACGTCGGTGGCGTACGGCATGTGATAGTTGTGCGCCTCGGTCGCTCCCCACGGGAGCACGGCGACGTCGAAGCGTGTCTTCGAGACGGCCTTCCAGTTGGTCTCGGCGAGGATGTACGGGCGCGGGCCGGCGACGTTCTTGGGCATCGGTTATCTGCTGGCAGGCCTGGCGGCGTGCGCGGAGTCCGCGCGCGCGGGCGAGAGCGTGGCGGTGGAATCCTCGAAGCCGAGGAAGTGATCGATCAGGTAGCTGCCGTCGGGCTGGCGCGCGAGCGTTTCGGCGTAGCGGCCGTACTCCGCCTTGCGCGCGCCGGTGGAATCGTTCCAGGTCTCCTCGAACGCGCCGAACTCCGTGGCGTGATCGGCGGCGAGGCGCCGGGCCGACGGCGTGATGCGGATGACGAGGTCGTCGAGCGGCGCGAAGTTGCCGCGCGCCATCGCCTCGATTCCCGCGCGGCCGCGTACCGTGTCGAACGCCGGCCACTCGAACACCGCGCTGTCGGTGTAGAGCTGGGCGTATCCCTTCGCGTCGAGCGCGTGGTGCACGGTGACGAGCCGCGCGATGAGCGTGTCGAGACGTGCGTTCGCGTCGGCGGGTACGCTCGCCGTCTCGCGGGCCGGCGGCGAGCCGGCGCACGCGCCGGCGAGGAGCAGCGAGACGGCGGCGAGCGCGCGACGCAGCGGTACGTTCACTGGCGATTCTCCCAGGTATGGATGGATTGCCTGTACTGCGGCGGCATCGGCAGTGCGTCCAGCTCGGCGATGGGCACCCACCGCAGCCGCGCGTGCTCCGCGCTCAGCACCGCGTCGCGCGCCGTACGCTCCCGGCAGCCGTAGGTGACGACGAGCACGTGCACGCCGGGAGCGATCGTGTAGACCCAGGCGTCGAGCAGGGCGACCGGCTCGACGTCGAGCCCGAGCTCCTCCTCGATCTCGCGCGCGACGCACCGTTCCGGCGATTCCGACAGCTCGAGCTTGCCGCCGGGCAGCTCCCACTCGCCGCGCGCGTTGCGGAGGAGCACGACGGCTCCGTCGCGCAGCACCACGCCCTTCACCGAGACGGGAAAGCGGTAGGCCTCGTTGTCGGTCGGCGTCGAGCCGGTCATGCGCGCAAGATGCCGAGCGGATCGCACGCGCACCAGACGCGTGCCCGTCACGCGTGGAGCCGCGCGACGATCGCATCCACGTGCAGCGCCGTCGTGTCGAGCGCGGGGAGGTCGGCCACGGTGCTCGCGCCGAGCAGGAGGGGAAGCTCCGTGCCGCCGAGGATGACGCCGTCGAGCGGTACCGTGTCGCGCAGGCGCTCGACACGCGCGAGCAACTCGCGGCGCGTCTCGTCGCGGAAGTCGCCGGAAAGCAGCTCGCCGACGTAGCGCGCGTGGATCCACGCGCGATCCTCCTCCGCCGGCGCGACGACCGACATGCCGCTGCGCGCGAACACCTCCGGATAGAAGGGTGCCTCCATCGTGAAGCGCGTGCCGAGCAGCAGGAGGTGGCGCAGGCCGCGGCGCTGCGCCTCGGCGGCGCAGGTCTCGACGATGCTGAGCAGCGGCACGCGGGAGCGCGCGGCGAGCTCGTCGTAGACGATGTGCGGCGTGTTCGCCGTCATCGCGACGAAGTCCGCGCTCGCGCTGGCGAGGCGCTCGATCGACGCGGACAGGTACTCGATCAGTGCGGCGCGATCGCTCGCGACCAGCGCGAGCGCGCGGCCGACGTCGAGGCTGTCGACGACGATCTCCGGGCTCGTATCCGGCGCGAGCGTCGCCCACCGCTCGAGGATGCGCCGGTAGTAGTCGATCGTCGACTCGGGCCCGAGCCCGCCGACGAGCCCGACGCGCGTCACCCGCGCGCGCCGCTCACGCGCACCCTTCGATGTACCGCACCGACGGCAGCCGGCCGGCGTGATAGCGGGTGACGCGTCCGTCCTTCGTCTCGAACACGAGGCGGTAGGCGCTGTCGGCCGGATCGGCCGGCGTGACGGTGAGATAGTGTCCGTCCTCGACGTACTTGTGCGGCGTGACCTCGACCCGCCCCTCGTAGAGACTCAGGATGCGCGACTCGGTGTCGCCGACTCGCGCCCCCTCGGCCGTCGCGATCGCCGACGTGTCGACGTCGACGCGGCCGATGCGGTGAAGGTCCATCATCACGAGCACGCCCGGCGGGCCGCCGCGCCACCGGAGGTAGCCGCAGGTCGTCGTGTCCTCGTTCGCGGGGACGACGAGCGCGCCGCCGAGCGCGGCGTTTGCCTCGGCGAACGTCATGCCGGCGCGAAGCGCGCCGATGCCGCGCGGGGTGACGACGTTCGCGGCGGGACGTGCGGTGTCGCGCGGCGCCGGCGTCGTGGGCTGCGCGGGATGCGACGACGTGTCGCGCGCGCTGCCGGCGGCGAGGAGCGTGTCTTGCGCGCTTCCGGCCGCCCGGTCGCGCGAGCAGCCCGCCATGGCCGCGAGCGCGAGCGCCGTCACCAGCGTCGTCCGAACGATCTGCATGTCAGTCGCCTCGCGCGCGCTTCGCGGCTCGATGCGTGAGCTCGACCGTCGCGCGGCCGCCCGGCGCGCCGCTGTCGATCTCCAGGCCGTCGAAGCGCAGAACGACCGTCTCCTCCAACGGCCCCTGCGCCGCGAGCTGGCGCTCGACGAGCGTCTGCCGCCGGCGCAGGAGCTCGATGCGCCGCGCGAGGTCCGACGCACGGTCTCGCGCGCGCTCCAGATCCTGGCGCGTGCCGATGTGCGACTTGCCGAGCGCCTCGACGGTCGCGCGCTGCCGCTCCGCCTCCTGGTACTCCGTCGTGAGCGCCGAGAGCGCTTCCTGCTGCGAGAGCCGCTGCTGCTCGAGCGTCGCCCGCGCCGCCGACAGCGCGATGCGATCGGACGCCACCGTCACGGCGCGCAGCCGCACCGTCGTCGAGGGCACGCCGAGCGAGTCGAGGATCTCGATCGTGGCGGACGGCACGCGATCGCCGCTCGCGCCGAGGCGTACGAGATCGCCCGTGTGCGCGCCGACCTGCTTCACCAGCCGGAGCTCGGTCACGCCGTCGTCGGCACGCTCCTTCGCGACACGCAGATCGAAATCGCGGGCGTCGAAGCTCGCCACGGTGCCGGAGTCCAGCTCGAGCGCGACGCGGACGATCGGCACGGGCGCGGGGGGCGGGCCGTCGGGCTGGGCCTGCGCCGTCCGGGTGACGCCGGCGAACGGAAGCAGGAGCGCGGCGAGGACGGCGACGGAACGAGCGGCGGGAGCTGGTGCGCGGAGCTGCATGGGCGGCGAATCGGGTGCGAGCGTCGAGAGCATCGCTCGCAAGATATTCGCGCGCCGGCGATGCGCGTCAGTCCGTCATCGCTCCACGGCGATCAGATGCGCCTGGATGCGCCCGTCGACCTGCCCGTCGCCGAATCGGCGGCGCATCGCGCCGGTCGCGACGGCGGTGCATTCGGCGAGCCGGCCGGCCGCGCGCGCCTCGATCTCGTTGCGCAGCGGCGTCCCCTCGCAGTACGCGATCGCCGGAATGTCGGGGGACGCCGCGCGGCTCCGCTCGGCGATCGTCTCGAACGACGCGATCGACGGAAATCCGCCGCGCTCGAGATCGTCGGAGATCGCCGCGCGATCGTGGTAGCCGTGCGGCGTCCGCGCGAGGAACCGCGGCGGATCGTCGGGAAACCGCGCCGCGAGCGCCTCGGTGACGACGTCGGCGAACTCGTTGTCCTCGATCCGGTCCCATACGCTGAGCAGCAGCACGCCGCCGGTCCGCAGCACGCGACGCGCCTCGGCGAACGCCTTCGGCTTGTCGGGGAAGAACATCGTCCCGAACTGGCACACCACCACGTCGAACGATTCGGCGGCGAAGGGGAGCGCGAGCGCGTCCGCCTGGCGCCACTCTACCGGACGTGTCGTGCCGACGGCGCTCGCCCGGTCGAGCATCGCTCGATTGAGGTCCGTCGCGACGATCTCGACCGATGGGGGCAGGCGCGACGTCATCGCCCGCGTGAGCGCACCCGTGCCGGCGGCGACCTCGAGCACGCGCGCGCTCGGCCGGCCGGCCAGACGCCGCGCGACTCGGTCGGCGAGCGCATCGGCGTACGGCTCGAAGATGAGCGGCACGAGCAGGCGCTCGTAGCTGTCGGAGATCGCGTCGCCGAAGGCGCGGTCGCTCTCGAGCACGTTCACCGTGCGTCGCCCGGTTCCGGCTCCCACTCGACGGTGTCGCCGACGCGCAGCGTGCCGCCGTCGAGCACTTCGGCGAACGCGCCGCCGCCCCAGTCGGGACGCATCGTCTCCTGCAGCCCGGGCCACGCCTGCTCCATGCGCTCGCACGGCGTCGTGTGGCCGCCGACGAGGAGCCGGACGCTTCCGATGCGCAGCACGCGGCCGCGCGTCTCGGTGAGTACGACGCCGCTCACGAGGAGGTTCGCCCGACGGGTCGACGGGTCGAGGTCGGCGTCGAGGGCGTGCATGAACGCCTCCCACCGCTCGCGCTCGAGGATCGTGACCTGGCGCCGGCGGCTGCGGTCGACGCTCCCGTCGAGCCCGCGGCCCGCGATCGCCTCGGCTTCGTCGACCGGATCCATCGGGCCGCGATGCGCGCGCTTGAGCCAGATCGCGTCGAGCCGGCCGCGCGCGGCGGCGGAGGTCGTGAGCTCGCTGTCGTCAGGTGGCATCGCCTCGAACGTACAGCCCGGGCCGCGCGAGCTCCATGTGCCGCGTGACGTGCTGGCGTGGCATGACGGCGGCGCGGGTTACCGCGCCCGGATGGTGTTCTGGTCCTGCATCACGCGCCAGAGCCCGTCGCGCCGCACGAGCACGAAGGTGCGGATCTGCCGCTCGTTCTCGTGGCGCACGCTGTCGGGCGTGACGTAGGTCGTCACGTGGCCGGGCACCGTCGCGACGGCGACGTCGGGCGTCGCGAAGCGGACGTCCATCGAGTCGGGCGTGTCGGTCACGCCCTGGAGAAAGGACTCGTGCTCCAGGCGCAGCGCGGCGAGCACGGCCGCGCGTCCCTGCGTGACGACGCCGCGCGGATCGATGTGGGCCCAGTCCTCCGTCGTGAACTCCGGCGCGCGCCCGAACGAGTGGGCGTTGAACGCGTCGTAGTAGCGTTGCACCGTCCGGCGCACCTCGGCGGCCGAGCGCGTCTGCTGCATCGCGCGCGTGCTGGCCGCGGTTGCGTGCCCGGAGTCGGCGTTCCGGGCCGCGGCGTCGCGCGCCGGTCCGCATCCGGCGAACAGCATGAGCGATGTCGCGAGTGCGATCGTCGCGCCCCACGGCGCGCCGGCCACGCGTCGTCGCATGGCGCCTCCTGAGTCGAGAGAGTGTCCGGACTCATGATGGCCAGCGCGACGCGCGCGCGACAGGTCAGGCCAGCGCCGCGCTCGCCTCCCGGATCTGTGCCGCGTGCCTGCGCTGGTGTCCGCCGAGGAAGACCACCCACTGGTAGAAGTCGAGGGGCCCGAAGAGCGGATGCTCGATCACGAGCTCGCTGAGCGCGACGCCGTCGCACGACTGCACGAGCTCGCGGAGAGAACCGCGCGCCGAGCGCACCGTGTCGCGCGCGGCAGCCCAATCGAGCCCGAGGTTCGGGTGCGACCGCTCGTTCGCGACCAGTTTCGCGTCCCGGTCGAGGATGCGCGCGAGCGGCACCGTGGGCACGACCGGTGCCGTGCTGCGCTCGGCGCCGAGTCCGTCGGCTCGCGCCAGCGCGAGGCGCTGGGTGAGCATCTGCGTGACTCGCTCCTCCACGCCGCCGACGTGCTCGAGGATCTCGGCCACCGACCAACGCTCGGGCGCGGGACGTCGCGCGCGTGCGGGTTCCGGTACGGCGGCAAGCGCGTCGTCGAGCACGCGGTCGGAGTCGTCGAGATAGTCGAGCACTTCGCGGATGCGTGGCTGCATGGTCGGCTGGTCGTTCGGGGTTGGATGATCGTGGAGCGCCGTGCGCAGCGCGGCGACCGTTCGGCGGTACAAGTCGGCGGGGTGGCGAACGGTTCCAGAGACCGCGCAGGCAACTGGCCGCGACGATGTGTCACGCGGAGTCGCGGAGTCGCGGAGAAGTGCTGAAACGCAGTGACATTCCGAGCGAGTGCAGCTCCCCTTGGCTGCGGCCCTTCGGCCCTCCGCTCGGAATGACGTGGAGTCCGCTGGCCGCGCTCTCACCGCTGCCCGTCGCCCCTGGGCTCACCCGACCCCTGATATGGAGCTGACGGCTCGCCCTCCTCCCGCGCTCTCGAAGATCGTCGCATCATCGCAGCCGCCGGACGATCGCGAGGACGAGGGAGAGCGCGATCGAGACGAGCAGCATCGAGGTGATCGGCACGTAGACGCGCGTCGAAGTTCGCTCGATGCGGATGTCGCCCGGAAGACGTCCGAACCAGGAGATCGCGCCGGACCACACGAGGAGTCCGACGACGATCAGCAACGCGCCGGCGACGACGAGCAGGAGGCCGGACGGATTGCGAGGCATGCGCCCGCTCAGCGCACCGCCTGCAGCACGAGCTCCCGGATGCGCTGCTCCTCCGCGGCGCCGATCTTCGTCAACGCATACGACGTCGGCCACATGTCGCCGTCGTCGAGCGCCGCGCGGTCGCTGAAGGCGATCGTACAGTAGCGCGCCTTGAACTTCGCACCGCTCTGGAAGAAGCAGACGACCCTGCCGTCCTTCGCCCACGCGGGCATCCCGTACCACAGGCGCGGCGCGAGGTCCGGCGCGGCGGCTTTGATGAGTGAGTGGACTCGGCTCGCCATCGCGCGATCCACGAGCGACATCTCGGCGATCTTCGCGAGCACCGCGCTCTCCTCGTTCGCCGCATCGCCGCCCGAGCGCGCCGACGCGAGCTCCTTCGCGCGCTCGCGCATGGCAGCGCGCTCTTCGGCCGAGAAGCCCTTGGCCTCGGAACGGCCGTCCGCGCCGCCGGGAGCGGACTTCTTCGCCACCTTCTTCGTCGTCTTCCGTGCTGCCACGTGTTCGACCTCGATGATGATGTCCGTCGGTGCGCTCGGCGAGCCCGTGAGCGTTCGGCGCGGCGCGCTCTACGAGACCTTGGACGCGGCCGCGGCGCCGCTCGTCGAGCCCGAGAGCGGCTCGGCGAGGAACCGCGCGACGATCGGCGCGACCTCCGGCGAGCTGATGAAATTGTAGTGACTGTAGCCGGGCACCACCGCCAGCCGCGATCGCGACAGCTGCGTGTTCAGCCAGCCGGGCTCCTTCACGCCGCCGCCGAGGAGCGCGAAGAACTCGGCGATCTCCCGCTGCGGTATCGAGTCGTTGTCGGCGAACACGAGCAGGACCGGCATCGGCAGCGCCGCGATCGCGTCGGACCAGTCGTAGTCCTCGCTCATGAGCTTCCCCATCTTGTCGAGGAAGCGAGGAAAGCGCTCCGGCTCGGGCCATCCGCGCGAGAGCTCGCCGGTCGGCGTCTGCATCATGTTGGGGGCGAGCGATGCGCCGACCTGGCTCATTCCCTCGCGGACCTCCGGGTACCAGGCCGACCGCGCGTGCGGCGAGGAGACGACGACGAGCCGGCGGACCCTCTCCGGCGACTGGATCGCGACGCGCAGCGCGACCGCGCCGCCGAAGGAGTGGCCGGCGACGTCGGCGCGCGGAATCGCGAGATGGTCGAGCAGGGCGACGATGTCGTCCGCGAGCGTCGGAAAGCTCAGCGGGCGATCCGTGTCGGCGGTGCGGCCGTGCCCCTGCATCTCGACCGCGATCACCTGGCGCGTCGCGGCGAGGGGCGGCAGCCAGGCCTCCATCTCGCCGATGGTCGTGAGGCCGCCATGGATCAGCACGAGCGGGTCGCCCTCGCCGTGGATCTCGTAGTAGAGCTGGATGCCGTTCGTGTCGGCGTAGCCGGAGCGGGATGGGCTCATGCTCGTCGATGCGTCAATGGAATCAGCGAGCGCGTACGCAACTCGGCGGCACCGAGCGTCTTCAACGCCTTCGCACGCTTTCCATGGATGGTCATGAACCGCGTCGTCGTTCCATCGGGTCGAGTGACGTCACCGTTCTGGGTAAAGGAATCCGGCGTGATGTCGGTCCAGTACTCGTGCCACACGGTGTGTCGGCCGTTGTGCGTCTCGAGCTCGTCGATCTGGAACTTCTTGCCATCCCAACTGATCGTGATGTCCTTCAAGGCGCCCGTGAGATCACAGGTCATCGGCAGATCGCTGTTGCACTCCATGCCGCCGAGCCGATGCCGCGCGCGATCCCACCAGATCACTCCGAGCAGGAAGGTCTCGCCGAAGGGTGAAGGGATGTGTTCCTGCTCGAGCAGCGTGATATCGCCCGGGCCGGCGCTCCACGACTCTTCCCCCGCGCCGGAAATCACCTTGTTCCCCGTGGCGGGAACGGCCTCGAAGCGGACGTCCAATTGCCACTTGCCGGCGAGCGCTCGCGTGAGCTCACGCAGCGCCGTCGGTTCCGAGGCCGGTCGCTCCGGCGTCGATTGGCCGCTGCACGGAACGCGGGCCACGAGAGTGGCCAGCGCGGTAGCGACGAACAGCGATGAAGTCCTCATCGGACTCTCCGGAAGCTGGGGCCGCAGACGTTAGCGTGGGTTGCCGGACTTCACAACTCCGCTTGGCGCTCGTAGCGCAGGCATCCCGGCGACGTGGGGCACGCCTGATGCCACGTCGGCGGCGGCCGTCGCTACGGCGCCACGGCAGTCCGGCGTCACACACGTCGAGACAGTCACGGGTGAGTGCGTCGATGGCGCTGCGACCGACTTCGCCTCCCTTCGCACCCTCGGCGCCCCTCACTTCCCCACCCGCCTCGGGAGATGCACCGCGATCTCCGACCCGTCGGCGAGGAATGCCGAGCTGGGCGCGCCGGCGAGCACCGCCGCGAGCTCCTTCCCATAGACCGCCTCGAGATCCCCGCCCAGCGTCGCCCGCTCCGCCGTCCACACCCGCCACCGTGGATGCGTCACGCGGTACTCCACCGTGCCGCCATCGCGCTGGCGCGTGTAGCCCCAGTAGTGCTCCGTGATGAACTCCTCCTCCGAGCCCGCCTCGATCTCGCGCGACGGACCGCGGCACTCCACCGCGAGGCCGCTCCACGCCGCTCCCTGCCGCCACTCGTATGACACGCGCATCGGCGCATCGCCGGAGGCGCGTTCGAGCGAGTGTCGCATCGGCCGCGCGACGTACGGCTCGTGGTACGCCAGCCGCGCCACGAGCGCGATCGCTCGCCGCGGCACGATCTCCCTGATGAACGTCACCGCGCGACGACTCTCGCCCGGCACCTCGCGCCGCACGTAAAAGCGCAGGTTCACCTCCTCGAAGGTCCGGTGCCACGGCACGGGCACGCCGAGCACGCGCGTGCGGCGGAACATGAAGCCGACCACGCTGAGATACGTCGCGCCGCCCCACGCGTCGAGCGTCGTCCCGCGCGGCACGTACGGCAGCAGCAACGCCGGATCGACGCGATAGTTGAGCATCGCCAGATCACGCCATTCGCCCGTGAGGAACGCGGCGCGCTCGCTCACCGCCCCACCTCCAGCGTCGCCACCGTCGCCCTGGCCCATTCGCGCACACGCGCGGGGTACTCCGCGGGCTCGGCGCGGCAGACGTCGGCCACGGTGATCGGCCACCGCGCCGGCCAGGCAATGCGCCCGCGCCGCTGCGTCTCGCTCTCCGCCCCGCCCGGACGCCGGCGCACGCGCATCGCGCCCGCCGCTCCCGCCCGCGCACGCCGCCGCGCGTCCTCGAGCGTGGCGCGGCCGGCGAGCACGTCGCCGAGCGTGTCGCGCAGCCCCGCGAGCGCCGCGTGCGTGAACGTCGACGGATGCTGCAGGTTGTACGACGCCACGGCGAAGAAGTGGGGCAGCGCGCCCGCCGCGCCGGGTACGCGCGCCTCGAGCGCCAGAAGCGCGTGAAACAGCGCCGCGCAATCCTCGGCGTCGCCGAGCTGTGCGCCGCACTCGGGGCACGAAGAGCGCATCGCGGGCAGGGGGCTCGGGTGAGGGCTCGAACGTTCAAGACGACCGCGCTGTCGAACGGGCAGCGTTCGGGATCCGGCGCGCCGGCCGAGCCGCGACGCGCTGGTCCGTTCGCCGCGGAACGTATCGTGCCGCGCCACGCCGCGAAACGCCGCCCCGTTCCCGCCGTACACGACCCGGGCCGACGCCGACAGATCAACGACCGCCACCATGCCGACCGTACGAGCCTCACGTCCCGCGTTCCTTCTCGTCGCCCGCGCAGCGTTCATCGCCGCTTCGTCCCTCGCGCTCGGTGCGAGCCGCGCGAGCGCGCAGTCACTCCCCGTGCCCCGAGGCGTCGCCGCCGCATACGCGAAGGGAACCCGCACCCGCGACGGCCGGCCCGGGCCGAACTACTGGCAGAACCACGGCCGCTACACCATCACCCTCACCACATCGCCGCCGAACCGGAACGTCTCCGGCACCGAGCGGATCGTGTACCTGAACGAGAGTCCCGACACCCTGGCCCAGCTCGTGATGCGGCTCATCGTCGACATCCACAAGCCGGGTGCGCCACGCGGCGGCGGGGCGAGTCCCGACTACCTCACCTCCGGCGTCCACATCGACACCTTCGCCGTGAACGGGAAGGCCGTCCCGTGGGACGCCGACGCCGGCTTCACGGTGCAGCGCGTCACGTTGCCGTCGCCCCTCCTGCCGCGCGACTCGGTGCAGCTCGACGTGGCCTGGCACTACGACGTGTCGAAGGAGAGCGGCCGCGAGGGCGCGATCGATTCCACCACCTTCTTCCTCGCCTACGCCTACCCGCGCGTCTCGGTTTACGACGACTACGATGGCTGGGACACGCAGCCGTTCGACGACCGGCTCGAGTTCTACAGCGACTTCGACGACTACGACGTCACGGTGAAGGTGCCGGCGAACTTCGTCGTCTGGGGCACGGGCACGCTCGTCAACGCGGCCGAGGTGCTCCAGCCGGAGATCCTCCGCCGCTTCCAGTCCTCGCTCACCGCGGCGAACACGGTCCACGTGGCCACGGCGGAGGACGTGCGCGCGCACCGCGTTTCGGCCCAGCAGCCGATGAACGCGTGGCACTTCCGCGCCACCAACGTCCCCGACGTCACCTTCGCCACGAGCGACCACTATGTGTGGGACGCCGGCAGCGTCGCCGTCGCGCCGATTCCCCGCCCGCGCGTCAGCGTGCAGGCGGCGTACAACGACACGGCCGCCGACTACCGCCACATGGTCCGCTTCGCCGCGCACGCGCTCGACTGGCTCTCGCGCGAGTGGCCGGGCGTGCCGTATCCGTACGAGAAGACGACGGTCGTGCAGGGGTTCGCCGGCATGGAGTACCCGATGATGGCGAACGACGAGAGCTACGCCGACACGGCGTTCTCGAAGTTCGTCGCCGCGCACGAGATCGCCCACACGTACTTCCCCTTCTACATGGGGATCAACGAGACGCGCTACGGCTTCATGGACGAGGGGATGACGACGGCGACGGAGTACCTCCTCGACGTCGACGACATGGGCCGCCAGCGCGCCGACTCCTTCTTCAAGGACTTCCGCGTCCGGAATTGGGTCGAGGACGACTCGCCGATGGAGGACCTCGCGATCATCACGCCGAACACCACCGGCGACAACGCGTACGGCAAGCCGGCGCTCGGCTACCTCGCGCTGAAGGAGATGCTCGGCGACTCGCTCTACCGCGCCGCGCTCCACGAGTACATCGCGCGGTGGCACGGCAAGCATCCGACGCCGTGGGACTACTTCGCGACGTTCAACGACGCGACGCACCGGAACCTCGACTGGTTCTGGCAGCACTGGTTCTTCGACGACGGCTACATCGACGTCGGCATCGCGAAGGTCGACCGTACGGGGAACGCCACGCGGGTCACCCTCGAGAATCTCGGCGGGATCCCCGCCCCGGTGACGCTCGTCGTCCGCTACGCCGACGGCTCGTCCGAGTCGCTGCGGCAGACGTCGGCGATCTGGAAGGCGGACGCGCGACGCGCCACGATCACCCTACCGGCGCGCAAGCGCGTGCAGTCGGTCGCCCTGGACGGCGGGATCTGGATGGACGCGAACCCGGCGAACGATCGCTGGGCCGCGCCGTAGCGCGGTCAGACCTCGAGCTGCTTCGCCGTGCGATGACCCGCGTACATGCCCACCCCGGTGCCGAGCATGCTCAGCATGTAGGCGGTCATGATGCCGGCGTGTGCACCGAGCGCCCAGCCGGCGTAGCTGCCGACCGTCGCGCCGATGAAGATGAAGAGCTTGCGCACGCGTGTCTCCAGGAAGGGCTCACCTTCCCGACGACCCGCGCACCCCGCGGGGCACGCCTCGCTGGCCATCTCGCGCCCTCCGAGCGACGACGCGAGCTACCGTCCGGCCGGCACGAGATAGTCCTGCGCCGCGACGATCTGCCAGCCGCGCGGGCCCTTGAGCCACGTATCGGTGAACCGGTACCGATGCGTGAACGCGCCCCCCGTCCCGTGCCCCTCGACGATCAGCCATCCGGTGACCACGGCCGTCGTCGCCGAGTACCGGTGCACCTCCATCCCCTCGTTGTGCGCCGCCTTGACGGTGTCGGTGCTCGTCACGACGTCGTGCAGCACGTCGCTCCGCTGCATGAGCTTGTCGTCCTCGGTGTAGACGAACCGGGGCGCCAGAAGCCGGTCGAACAGGGCGCTGTCGCGACGCACGAGCCCCTCGGTCCACTGGTTCTCGAGGCGCGTGAGCGCCGCGGCGTCGCTCGCGCGCGCTTGCTCCTGCGCGCCGGCGGTGCCGGCGGCGAGGAGGAGCAGCAGCACGACACGGACCGCCGGCAGGAAGTCATTCCGAGCGAGCGCAGCGAGTCGACCGCAGTTGCCGTTCCGATGAACGGCGTTGGGGAAACGGCGGCCGATTCCTCGACTGCGGGCCTTCGGCCCTCCGCTCGGAATGACTCCGCTGTCATTCCGAGCGAGCGCAGCGAGTCGAGGAATCGCGCAGTTGCCGTTCCTGTGAACGGCCTTGCAGGTACGGCGTTGGATTCCTCGGAGCATGGCGCTCTCCCGGTGATCGGTCGGCCTGACGATGCGCTCCGCCGGCGCCGCGCGCAACGCCGGCGCGCGCCGCGGACTATCGCTCCGCCGTCCGCTCCCGTCCGGCCATCAGCAGCTCGCGCGCCTTCTCGGCGATCGGCTGCGCGCCGCCGCCGTAGTTCGACATCACGGCGAAGGTGTAGTCCTCGCCGACGTAGATGTCGAGCTGCGAGTTGATCCCCGGGAAGCCGCCGCTGTGTCCGACGATGCGGCCGCCCTCGTCGATCGCGAAGCCGAAGCCGTACTCCGGCGAATTCAGCTCGGGCTTCGGCGTCGTGAGCAGACGGACGCTCGCCGCGCTCACGAGCTTGCCCGCCTTCAGCGCCTCGGCGAAGCGGGTGAGATCGCCGACGGTGGAATAGCCGCCGCCGGCGGGGCCGCCGCGGATCACGTGCTGATAGAGATTGTTGCGGTACACGGGCCCGGTCGCGTCGCGGCCTTCCGGCTCGTAGCCGACGGCGAGGTTGTGGTTCACCCGATCGAGCTCATAGGCGTCGGTCGACGTCATGCCGGCCGGCTTCGCGACGTGCTCGCGCACGTAGGCGAAGTAGTCCTGGCCGCTCGCGACCTCGATCACCTTCCCGAGCACGAGCATGCCGGTGTTGCTGTACGCCCACCGCGTGCCGGGCTCGAACTGGAGCGAGTCGGTCTTGGCGAGACGCATCCAGTCGTCGACGCTGCGGTAGAGCGCGCGCGACTGGCGGTCCCACTCGTCGTTGAAGTAGCTGCCGAGCCCCGACGTGTGCGACAGCAGGTGCTTGATGCGCACCTTCGCCAGCACCTCGGGCCGCATCGAGCCCGCGGGGAGGAACTTCCCGAGCGAGTCGTCGAGCGAGAGCTTGCCCGCCTCGACGAGCTGCATCGCCGACACCGCGGTGAACATCTTGTTCATCGAGCCGAGGTTGAACTTCGTCTCCAGCGTGTTGCGCACGCCGAAGTCCTTGTTCGCCTCGCCGAAGGCGGCCTGGTAGAGCGGCGTCCCGCGCTTGGCGAGGAGCACCGCGCCGGAGAAGACGTCGCGCTGCGCCATCCGCTCGACGTACTGCCGGAGCTGCTCGACGATCTCGGCATCGCTCAGCCGGCGCGTCGGCGCGTTCGGTGGCTGCGCCGGACCGAAGCCGACGCCGCGGATCCGCGTCGGCGCCGCCGGATCGAAGAACAGCGTCATCCGGCGCCATGCTTCGGTGCGCGCGGCCTGGATCACCGCGGTCACTTCGCCGGGCTTCGCGGGCTCCATGGTGTGGATGGCGATGTCGCCGAACGTCGCGTGCAGGCTGCCGATCCGCTCGACGCGCGCCTCCGCCGGCGGCGTGTTCGGTCCGGTGGCGAAGCGTTCGTCGACGAACTTGCGCAGCCCGGCGCGATCGTCGGTGTTGATCAGGCGCACGAGCTCACGCAGCGCCGGCTCGCCGATCGGCGCGCCGGCACCGGTGGGCTGCTGGGCGGAGAGGCTCACGGGGAGGGAGAGGGCGACGAGCAGCGAGAGGGCGGAGGCGACGACTCTGTGCATGCGAGAGGCCTCGAGGGGCGACGAGCGGTGGGGAAAGACGTCGTATCTGCGAGCGCCGTGCACGAGGTGTGTCACGCTCCGCTCGGCCACCGTTGCCTCGGCTCAGTGGCCGGCGCCGGAGTGCTGCGCGTGCTCGGCGGCCGACATCCCCTCGTGTCCCGCCGCGCGGTGGTCCGCGCGCTGGAAGGCGAGGAACTCGTGCACGGCGGCGAGCGCCGCCGGATCCGTCGTCGTGATCCGTACCTCGGCGCCGCGTGGCCGGTCGGTCGCCGCGTACGAGAGATGCCCGGCGCGCGCCGCCATCACGCGCGTGCCCGGAACCACCTGCCCGTGCACGAGGCCGGGCGCCTCGAAGTTTCCCTTCCGGAACGCCTCGGCGATGGTGCGCATGTGCTCGCGGATCGTGCGCACGCCGGCGGTGTCGGCGGCATCGGGGCGCTCGAGCACGATGCGCCCGCCGTCCGGGAGCGACTCGAAGACGTGCGCCGACGTGTACTGGTCCACTCCCATCACTCCGGCGCCGCGCGTCTGGAGGGAGCGGAACGCCGAGTCGTTCGTGCGCGCGTGCGCGGCGGCGACGGCGGCCGAGGTGTCACCCGCGCCGACGGTGGAATCGCCCCGCGCGGGCGCCGCGCGATCGCACGCCGCGAGCGCGCCGGCGACGACGAGCGCCGCGCCAGGCAGCGCCGTCCGCGGCATGCGCGCTCGCGCGAACGGGGTGCTCATCCGAGCGGCCGCGAGAAGGCGAGCGCGTAGCCGTCCGGATCGCGGACGCGGAACACGCGCGCGCCCCACGGCATGTCGGCCGGCTCGGAGTCGAGCGTGCCGCCGTGCGACCGGATGCGATCGGCGATCACGTCGACCGACTGGCGCGTGGAGACGTTGAGCGAGAAGCCGAGCCCCGTGGTCCGCTCGAATCCCTTCGCGCCGTCGTCCTGATTGAGGAGGATCCGCACCGCGCCGGCGCGCATCGCAGCGGCGCGGAGCACGCCGTCGCGGACCATCTCGCGGTCGAGGGTGAAGCCGACGACGTCGCGGTACCACGCGATGCTCGCGCGCAGGTCGCGCACGGTGAGCGAGGCGCTCAGCGAGTCGGCTTCGAGTGTGTTCGCCGGATGCGGTGCGGCGGCGGACGCGGACGAGGATTGGCTGGTCATCTGGAGTGGGAAGCTGGCGTCGTCGGGGCGGCGGAACACGATCACCGCCTCGCCCCAATCTGCGAGCCCGGCCATTCGCGCGGCACCCCCCGCGTTTGGCGCTCCGAGACTCTCGCGTGGTGCCGGTCCCGATGGCACTGTTCGGCATGCGCATCCACATCCACGCCCTGCTGGCCGCGGCGCTCGCCGCGGCCACGCCGGTGGCCGCCAACGCGCAGGCCGCCGGACCGATCCTCGCCGTCTTCGCCCATCCCGACGACGAGCGCGTCATCGGCCCCCTGCTCTCGCGCCTCGCGCGCGAGGGGCGCGTGACCCACCTCGTCATCGCCACCGACGGCGCGAAGGGGATCCGCGACTACTTCAAGGTGCCCGCCGGCCCGCAGCTCGCCGCGATCCGCGCCAGGGAGGCGAGCTGCGCCGCCAATGCCGTCGGGGTGAAGCAGCTCCACATGCTCGGCCTCCCCGACGGCGGTCTCGCGTCGTTCGACGTGCTCGGCAAGCTGCGCGCGCGGCTCGCCGCGGTGATCGACTCGGTGAAGCCGGTCGCGATCATCACGTTCGGGCCCGAGGGGGGCACGGGGCATCCCGACCACCGGCTCGTCGGCGACGTCGCGAGCCAGATCGTCCAGGCCGACGCACGCTACGCGAACGTCGACCTGCTCTACGCGTCGCTCCCGACCGAGCGGCTGCGCACCGCGCCGAAGGCGCAGCCGACCGTGAACGGGATGACGGAAGCGCTGCTCACCGTGCGCGTGCCGTTCGAGCCGCGCGATCTCGCGGCCGGCCGCGAGGAGTTCGCCTGCCACAAGAGCCAGTACACGCCTGCCGAGATGGCCGCCGTCAACGCCTACCTCGCGCACTCGTGGAACGGCACGGTGTGGATGCGGCCGTTCACCGGCGCGCTCCGCCACGAGAACCTCTTCGCCCACTGACCTCCGTCAGGGAAGCGTGACGCTTCGCAGCTCGCCGCAGCTTCGCGACGCGGGCGAGTCCTCGCCGGAGAGCATCGGCCGCTGCGCGTCGACCATGGCGCTGTCGGCGGCCGAGTGCGCGCGCTGGTAGAGCGCGGCACACACCGTCGCGGCGCGGCCGTCCACCTCCGTCCCGCCGCGGCGGCGCGCCGTCCACGCGAGGTAGCCGAACAGAGCGGCCAGCGCGACGACGACGATGGCGCGGCGGACTCGGTCGGCGCCGCCGACGGGACGAAGCTCCGGTTCGACCTCCATGCGATCCTCCCGGTGATCAGCGCTCCCGCCCGAGCCCGAGCAGATCGAGCGGGTTGACGGTGATGGCGCCGTAGCGCGCCGTCCAGTGCAGATGCGGCCCCGTGACGCGGCCGGTCGCGCCGACGAGGCCGATGGTCTCGCCGCGCGCGACGGTATCGCCCGGCGAGACGAGCACGCGGCTCAGGTGCAGGTAGCCCGTCGTGATCCCGCCGCCGTGGTCGAGATAGACGACGCGTCCGCCGAGAAAGAAGGTGTCGACGAGCACGACGACGCCGCGGTTCGCCGCGTGCACGGGCGCGCCGACCGCGCCGCGGAAGTCGACGCCGAGGTGCCGGCTCGAGACCTGGCCGTTGAAGGTGCGGCCCGCGCCGAAGCGGCTGCTGATCGCCGAGGTGCGCGGACGGAGGAATGGCGCGGTCCAGCGCGGCGGCGACTCGTGCGCGCGTCGCCCCGCCTCGCGCGCCAGCGTGTTCTCACGGGCGACGCGCGCGGCCGTCGCCGCGTCGAGGGGGCGCCCGAATCGCGGGGCGACGTCGAGCTGCTCGGCCGGCGGCGGCAGCGGCGGCGCCGTGACGGACGCCGCGAGCGTGTCGGCGCGTCCCGATGCGCGGGCGACGATCGCGCGTGCGAAGATCTCGCCGGCCGAATCGACCGGGACGGCACCGATCGCGTGGTACGCGCCGCGCGCGCGCACGAAGTGCAGCGGCTCGCCCGCCATCGTCCCGTCGATCGCGACGACGCTGTCGCGCGCGTCGCCCGCGCCCGACAGCGTGAGCGTGACGATCGCGCCGGCCATCGGCCGCGCGGGAGCGATCGAGAGCCGCGGGCGCTGCGCGGACAGCTCGGCGGCGCAGAGCAGCGCGAGCACGCTGCAGAGAGCGAAGCGCGCGAGGGACCTCATTTCGCGCGCAGCGCCGCTTCCGCGCGCGCCTCCTCTTCCGCCGTGGGCCCGCGGGTCGCGCGTGCGAGCTGGCGGATGGCACCGAAGTGATAGGCTACGTGGGGCACGGTGCCGGCCACCCATCCGGCCTCGAGCTCGCTCAGCTCGCGCGGAGTGCGCAGCGTGTTCGACCACACCGCCGCTTCGCGCCGCAGCTCGTCGCGCAGCCGTCGCCACTCGGCCTCCGACACGTCGCGCACCTTCCAGCTCGCGGTCCAGTCCATCACCTGCGTCGCGTGACTCGCACCGGCCGCCCACTCGTTGAGGATCATCAGCGCATAGCGCAGATGGTCGACGTGTGCCGCGATCGGTGCGCCTCCCTCGTACGACCTCGACGCATCGGCCGCGCTGATCCGGTCGAGGGACGCGAGGAGGCCGACGTCGCCGCGATTGAGCAGGTAGGTACGGCCGGCGGGATCGGGCGAGCCGTCGACGATCTCGCGGAACAGCGTCGAGAGGACGGTGGAGAAGTGGTCCGTGCTCATGATTCGATGCGCCGAACGCGGGGCGTCAATGCAGCGCCTTTCGCATCACGGCCCGCGTGGCGTCGAGCGCGAGCCGTGCGCTCTTCTCGGCTGGCATCGTGTCCGGGATGCGCGGTCCGATCGTCTCCGGCGCCACGCCTCCGCGATAGCCGATGGCCGCGAGCGCGCGAAAAAATCCCACGAGATCGATCACTCCCTCGCCCGCGAGAAGACGCATGTCGTCGCGCACCGCCTCGGGAGGCATCGCGCGCGCGTCGGACACGTGCACGTGCACGATCCGCGACGGATCAGCGGCGCGGATGTCGGCCACCGTGCCGCCGGAATGATGCCAGTGCCACGCATCGAGCGTCACGCCGACGTTCGGCGCCGAATCCGCGGAGAGCGCCAGCGTGTCGCGCAGCGTCCAGACGAACGGCACGGGCGGCGACGCGGGCGGCGCCGCGGAGTCCGTCGGCGTCGGGCGCTCCCGGTCGCGCGGCATCCGGAAGACGAGAGGCCCGAGGAACTCGAGCCCGAGCGTCACGTCGTGTTTCGCGAGGACGGCACCCACGGCGGAGAGCCGCCGGCGCACCTGGGCCCAGCGCTCCACCTTCGTCTGTCCCGGAAGCGTCATCGGGCCGAGCACGAGCTGGAAGCGGCTGCACCCGATCGCGCGACAGAACGCCGCGTCGTCGTCGAGCGCAGGGAGCTGCGCGTCGAACGCCGCGTCGTCCGCGCCGAGCGGATCGCGCATCGGCAGATTGACGATCGCCGGCACGATGCCGAGCTCGGCGAGCAGCGCGCGCGTGGCGTCGTTCCCCGCCTGCTTCGCCGGCCCGAACGCCCAGTCGATCCCCTCGTAGCCGACGCGCGCCGCGAGCCGTGCCTGCTCCGGCCACCCGACCCCGCGCGCCACGGCCCACGGCGCGAGCGACACGAACATCGCGGCCGGCGCCCGCCGCGCCCGCGGGAGCGCGAGCACGGCGGCGCCGAGCGCCGCGCGCGCGAGGAACTCTCGTCGATCGATCGAGTCGGGCATTCGGATCCGGGCGTGTTCGGACGAACGAGCGAGCGCGGTGAGCTTATGACGCGACGCCCGCGCCGGCAACCGACGAGCTCAGGGCTCCGCCAGCTCGACCAGCAAGGGATAGTGGTCCGACGCCGAGCGCGCGGCGTCCGGCGCCGTCCGCACCTCGCACGTCGCCACGCGCGCCGCGTACGCCGCGGGGGTGAAGACGTAGTCGAGCCGCACGTGCGGGTTCCACACGGGAAAGGTGTAGCCCGGGTCGTGCTCCGCGTCGGGATGCATCGTACGCCACGCGTCGACGTAGCCGTCGGAGCGCATCATCTCGATCGTGCTGCGCGCGATGTCGCGCCCGCTGAGCCAGACCATGCCGCGGATCCACGCCGGCATCGGCGACGGATCGAACCGCTCGCCCGGCGCGAGCGCGTTGAAGTCCCCCGCCAGCACGTGGAAGGCGAAGCCCTCGTGCTCGTGGAAGAGCTGGCCGCGGATCCCGTCGAGCAGCCCGCGCAGCTCGCGCGCGCGCCGCTGCTCGCTCCAACGCGAGAACCACGCGCGGAGGTGCAGCACGAACACTCGCGGCAACCCGTCGGCGAGCGCCACCTCGAGCAGCGCGTGGCGCGTGCGCGGCGGATGCCGCCACGCGTGCTCGAGCACGGGCACCCTGCTGAGGAACCCCGTGGAGTGCGACGGGCGCGAGCCCCAGTGCGCGAACCCGCCGATCGCCGCGATGCGCTCCACCACGGCGGGATCGCGCGCCTCCTGGAGCGCCACGACGTCCGGCCTCGCCGCGCCGATCACCTCGGCGATCGCGTCGGCGCGTCCGACGCCACCCTCGCGAATGTTGTACGTGAGCAGCCGCACGCTCACCCGCGCGCCACGCCGCGCGATTCAGTCGGCGCGCGCTGCGTCCGCATCCGGTGCGTCGTCGTCCTTCGGCGTCTTCAGCAGGACGAGATACGGCTGGTCCATCACGACGTCGCGCAGGAACTGCACGAGCGACGTCGTCGCCTGGATGTTCACCGGCCGGCCGACCATGGCGCAGAGCTCCTTGCGGAGCGCGCCGAGCGCCGGCGACGCGAACGGGTGCGCCTCGCTGAGTGGCGCCGAATGCAGACCGGGGATGTGGAATTCGCGGAAGAGCGACACCATGTCCCCGCCGACGAGCGTGACGTCGAGATCGCTCGTGCCGGGCCCGTCCGCGTCGAACGGCTCGTCGGAGAGCCACTTGTGTCCCGTCACCGCGCTGCCGCGCAGGATGACCTCGACGCCCGCCGGCATCGCGCCGCCGAGGACGCGCACGAACTCGTCGAAGCGCCGCGGGTCGCCGCCGAAGGCCAGGCCGATCACGCGCTGGCGAATCGTCTCCTGGTCCCCGGCGCTCGCGTCGAACGGCGCGTCGCCGCGCGCCGCGCCGGCACGCTCGCGCTCGGGGAGATCGCCCGCCGCGTCGCTCGAGGTCATGGGCGGATCACGCGGCTCATCCACGCGTCCGCGCGGTAGTCGTCGACGTTCGCGACGGCGCGCGTGAGGTCGCGCGAGACGGAGAGCGACGCCAGCGCCCGCGGAATGACGGCCAGCTTCGCGACGCGACCCGGCCCGTCCACCGTGAACACGCTCCACGTCTCGCGACCCGACTGCAGCAGGAACAGCGCATCGTGGCCGTCCACGAGCACGAGGCGTGCCTCGTCGCCCGCGCCCGCGGTCCAGAGCTCGTTGCTGCCGTCGTCGAGCGAGAGCACCCCGACGGCCATCGAGTCCGCGCCGGGCCCGCCCCACCCGGTGTACAGCACGCGCCGGCCCGCCGAGTCGACGACGAGATGCGCGACGCCGCCGAACCACGCCGCCGGCGTGAACGAGCGGCGGCGCGTCCCGTCCATCACGACGATGCGATCGCTCGACGCGGGGATCCACGCCCAGCCGTTGGGCAGCGCCCAGTAGTCGCGCACGGCGGAATCCGGCAGCACGGCCTCGTTGCGCCGCGCGCCGCTCGCGACGTCGACCTCGGCGAGCGCGAGCCGGCCGTCGGTCCGCCGCGAGGCGATCGCGACGTGCCCGGCGTCGGACCAGCGCGCGCGGATCGGCGTCGCCGGCGTCGCCACGGGTGTCTCGTCGCCGCCGTCGAACGGGCGCACGGTCAGCCGCAGCTCGCTGCCGCCCGTCGTCGCCGGAACGTTGCGTCGCACGAGCAGTCGCGCTCCATCGGGGGAGATGAGCCCCTCCACCATGCTCGACGCCCGCGCCACGCGGCGCGCGTCCGGCAGACGTCCGCGCAGCAGCGAGTCGAACGGAACGACGTACACGCCGTGATCGTACGTCCCCTGATCGATCACCATCGTGCCGCCGTCGCTCGTCAGCGAGACGGCGGTGAACAGTCCCTGCGCCATCGTGTCCTGCCGCGCGGCGAGCTTGCCGCTCGTCCGATCGATCGCGATGCGCACGACCGCCTCGTCCGGCGAATCGCCCTGCCGCCGGAGCCACACGGCATCGCCCGTCGCCAGGCCGCCGCACGAGCATGCATTGACCACGCGGTCCACGACGCGTCCCTGCCGATCCATCACCTGCCAGAGCCCGAGCGGGCGCTGCACGACGAGCGTGAGGATCCAGTTCGTGCCCGGCACGACGGAGATCACGCCGAGATCGAGCCCCGGTCCGACGACGCGGATGCTGTCGCGCGCGATGCCGTCCAGTCCCGCGACGCCGATCTGGAACACCGAGTCCGGGCGGAAGGGTGGACCGAGCAGCAGCGAGTCGCCGCCCGCCCAGAAGGTCGCGACGGAGCCGGAGAGGAATCGCGGCTCGCCACCGAGCGCGGATACGAGGTACGCGCCCGCGCGGCCGGCGATCATGCCGGTGAAGATGAGATGCCGCCGGTCGGGGCTCCACTCGAGGCCGTACACGGCGGACGCATCCTCGAGGATCGTGCGCGTCGTCGTCCCGCCGACGTCCTGCACGAGGATCGACAGCGAGCATCCCGTCGGGCGGCATTGCTGCGTGAGGTACGCGAGCTGCTTGCCGTCGGGCGAGATGGCTGGATACAGCACGCTGCCCCCCGACGTGATCTGCGTCTTCGGACCAAGCGCCGCGGGCCGGTCGGCCGCCGGCTCGCCGCGCGCCCGCAGGGCGAGTGCGCCGATCGCGACGAGGATCCCGACGCCGAGCGCGCCCAGCGCGAGCCGCCGCGCCCCGAGCGAGCGGAGCGTACGCGACGAGCCGCGACGAGCCACGGACGCGTCGCCCGCCTCGATCGCGTGAACGAGCTCCCCCGCCGTCGCGAACCGGTCGGCGGGCGTCTTCGAGAGCGCCTTCGCCACCGCGGCGTCGAGCTGGGGCGACACGGAGTCGCGCAGCACGCGGAGCCGCGTCGGCGTCTCGGTCATCAGCTTGGCGATGATCGACTGCACGCTCGCACCCGTGACCGGCGGCTCGCCGGCGAGCATCTCGTACAGCACGGCGGCGAGCGAATAGACGTCGCTCCGCGCGTCGATCCCGCGGTCGCCCGTGGCCTGCTCGGGCGACATGTACTGCGGCGTGCCGAGCGAAAGTCCCGTCTGCGTGAGCCGGTTGCCGCCCGCTTCCTTCACGGCGAGCGCGATGCCGAAGTCGGCGAGCAGCGCTTCCCCTTCCTGCAGCAGGATGTTCTCCGGCTTGAGGTCGCGATGCACCAGCCCCTGCCGGTGCGCGTAGTCGAGCGCGCCCGCGATCTGGCGCGTGATGCGCAATGCCTCGTCGATGCCGAGCCGGTGCTCGCGGTCGAGCTTGTGCCGCAGCGACTCGCCGCGCACGTACGGCAGCACGCAATAGAGGAGGCCGCCCGCCTCGCCCGAGTCGAGCAGCTTCAGGATGTGCGGATGATCGAGCCGCGCGGAGATCCGGATCTCGGCGAGGAACCGCTCGGCGCCGAGCACCGCGCCGAGCTCGGGGCGGAGCACCTTGAGCGCGACGTCGCGGTCGAGCTTGCGATCGCGCGCGAGGTATACGACGGCCATCCCTCCGGCGCCGATCTCGCGCTCGATGACGTACCGATCGTCCAGCGCCGTCGAGGGCAGCGTCGGGTGCGACATGCGCCGGAAGATAGGCCCCGCGCCGTGGCCCGGGGAGATCGACGTGCGCGGTCGCTACCGCCCGCCGCGCTCGTAGGTGCCGACGAGCTGTCCGTGGCCGAGCACGTGGCCCTGCATCGCGCGCTCGACGTCCGCGCGCGTCGCGCGCGGGCCGAGGTCGCGAAGCTCGGCGTCGAGCGCGTAGAGCTCGAAGAAGTAGCGATGCCGTCCGCGAGGCGGACACGGCCCGCTCCACCCCGTGGCGCCGCCGTCGTGCGCGCCCTCGCGCGTGCCGTCGGGCAGCGCCTCCGCGCCCGCGCCCGCCGACGCCCCCTCGGCGATCGCGCTGATGCCGGCGGGAATGTCGTAGAGCACCCAGTGAACCCAATCGCGCCGCGGTGCCTCCGGATCGGGCGCGTCCGGGTCGTGGACGATGAGCACGTAGGAGGCCGTCCCCGCGGGCGCGCCGCTCCACGCGAGCGGCGGCGACGCGTCGGTGCCGTCGCAGGTGAAGCGCGCGGGAATGGGCTGGCCCGGCTCGAACGCGGGCGAGATGAG
>DATJGU010000108.1:0-27650 GCA_035494615.1 Gemmatimonadaceae bacterium | reverse complement strand
CGCGTACCAGCTGCTGCGCCGCATGGCGGCGAACGCGCGCAGCGAGCAGTACCTGCTGCTCGCCGAGCTCGGATTCGCGAAGATCGCGATCGAGCGCGGCAATCTGCCCGCCGCGGCCGGGATGCTCGATCGGATTCTGGAGGACACTCGCTCGGATCAACGAGGGAGCGTCCGCTCGAAGGCACTGCTCGATCGAGCGCGGGTTGCGTCGCAGATGGGTGATTACGAGTCTGCTGCCCTCCTCGGGCACGAGGCGTTGGTCTGCACGACTGATGCGATGGATCGAGAACGCATTCTGCTCGACATCGGCAACACGCTCACACAGCTCGGCATGTGGGACGAGGCGCGAGATGCATTCCTCGTGGCGGGGGCGACCGCGCAGGAGGCCGCGGTGCGCTGGATGGCGCAGATCAACCTCATGGAAATCGCCTATCTGGATGGCAACGAGTTGATGTTCGAGCATTACCAGCGCGCGGTGAGCGAACTCGCGCTTCCGCCCTATATCGAGACGGTATACCACGAAACGCGCGCGCACGGCCTGTGTGTGTTCGGCCGAACCGACGAGGGCGCAAGGGCGTTTCAGAATATGCTGAACATCGCGGAGCGACATGAGCTCAACGACTTCGCGCGGAAGGCTGAACGTGCGTTGGAGAACATGGCCGCGGTCACCTCTCCCGTGACGAGGATCAAGCGGAGGGAACGGAAAGAGGAGCCGACGCAGCTCTCGGCTGTCGCCGACTCCCTCTCCAAGATGCGCGTGCTCGCGGGACTCTAATCGACTCGCGAGCGCTGCTTCCACGCCCGGATCAGCACTTGCCAGAGCTTCCGAGCGTCCCGCCGGTGCACACGTCCCGATTCACCTGCCCCGACGGCGCGACCTGGTTCTTGGCGGACGACTGCGGCGCCGTCACATCGGAGCAGGCGGCGAGCGTGAGGCTGGCGAACGAGAAGGCGACGAGGAGAAGCGAGCGACGGGACATTTGACGACCTCCGGCGAGTGGTGGGACGCGGACGCTTCGTCGCCCGCGCACGTGCCCGAAGGTCGGCATGGCGAACCCCCTGCTACAACGCCACTTTTTCGTCTCCTGTGTACGTCGCCGTGCCTCTGCCCGCCTTCCTCACCACTCCTACGCGTTCGTGCATGTGGCCGCCCGCCTCCCGCCGGCGTCGATGGCGCGCCTCCGCGCCGTCCTCTCCCCCGACGAGCAGCTGATCGAGATCGCCGACTGGCGTGCGCTGCACCACGTGCTGCGATCGCGGCCCATCGACCTCATGGTCCTCGACCCGCGCGCCTCCGTCGGCGAAACCCTCCCCCTCGATGTCGCCGAGGAGCCCTCTCCCCTCCTCACCCTCCTCACCGAGTTCCGCTCCGTTCCGGCGATCCTCTACACGAGCCACACGCGCGAGGGACTCCGCGCCGTCCTCCCGCTCGCGCGCGCCGGCGTCCACCAGGTGATCTTCCGCGGCTTCGACGACTCGCGCGACCGCCTCCGCGCGCTGCTCGACGAAGTCGCCGCGAGCGTCCTCGGCGAACGCCTCCTCGCCGAGCTCCTCCCCCGCCTCGCCGCCGCCAACGCCCCGGCGGAGGTCGTCGAGGCGATCGCGCGACTCTTCCGTGCGCCGCAAGCTTTCCGCTCCGTCCACCAGCTCGCCGCCGTCGCGGGACGCCGGCGCGGCCAGCTCGATCGGTGGATGGTGCGCGCCGGCCTCGCTCCCGCCAAGGCGCTCATGATCGCCGCGCGCGTCGCGTGGACCCACCACTACCTGCGCGCACCCGGCAACCGCTTCAAGACCCTCGCCCTCCGACTCGGCTATCGCGACACGGTCGGTCTCGGGCGCCACGTTCGCTGGATCACCGGCATGACCGCGACGGAGCTCCGCCGCGGCGGGATCACCACCGACGAGCTCCTCCCGATCCTGCTTCGACGCCTCGTGCGCTGACGCGCGCCTCTCAGCCCACGAGCTGCGCCGGTGTCTCCGGCGCGAGTGCGTCGAGGACCTCCCGCACCTTCCGCAGCAGCGCGTTCGGCGTGAACGGCTTCTCCAGAAACGCCGTCTCCAGGCTCGACACGCCGTGCCGCACGATGGCGTCCTCGGTGTAGCCCGATGCGTACAGCAGCCGCATCGCCGGATGCCGCGGCAGTAGCTGTTCGGCGAGCTCGCGCCCGCTCATTCCCGGCATGACGACGTCGGTCATCAGCAGGTCGATCGGTCCCTCGTGCCGGGCCGCGATCCCCGCCGCGTCCTCGCCGCTCGCCGCCTCGAGCACGCGATACCCGGAACGCGTGAGCACCCGCGAGGCGAGGCGGCGCACCGCGTCCTCGTCCTCCACGAGCAGCACGGTCGCCGATCCGGCGGGCACCGCTTCGAGTTCGGCGGACGTCCGCATCTCCTCCGCTTCGCTCACCCGCGGCAGATACACGCTGAACGTGCTTCCCGCCCCCAGCTCGCTCTCCACGTGCACGAAGCCGCCGCTCTGCTTCACGCTGCCGTAGACGGTCGAGAGGCCGAGTCCCGTCCCCTTCCCCTGCTCCTTCGTCGTGAAGAAGGGCTCGAACACACGGTCGCGCACCGCCGGCGCCATCCCGGTGCCGGTGTCGCGCACGATGATCGCGACGTACGGGATCGGCTCGGACTCCGCGAACCGACGCACGGCGCTCGGATCCACGTTGCGCGTCTCCACGGTGAGCCGGCCGCCGCGCGGCATCGCGTCGCGCGCGTTCACCACGAGGTTGAGCAGCACCTGCTCGATCTGCCCCGGATCCGCGCGCACCGCGCCGAGCGCCGCCTCCAGCACGATGGTCAGCTCGACGTCCTCGCCGACGGTGCGCCGCAACATGCGCGCGATCTCGGACACGTGATCGTTCAGCGAGAGGATCTGCGGCTTCAGGATCTGCTTGCGGCTGAACGCGAGCAGTTGTCGCGTGAGCGAGCTCGCGCGCTCCGCCGCGCGCTCGATCTCCTCGAGCTCCTCGCGCACCGCCTCCGCCGAGTCGATGTCGGCCAGCCCGAGCTCGGCGTTGCCCTTGATGACCGTGAGCAGGTTGTTGAAGTCGTGCGCCACGCCTCCCGCGAGCCGCCCCACCGCCTCCATCTTCTGGCTCTGCCTCAGCTCCTCCTCGGCGCGCTTGCGATCCGCGACCACGGAGTTGAAGCCGGAGCGGAGCTTGCCGATCGCGTCGTCGCTGGAGACGTCGAGCGCGACGGAGTAGTCCCCGGCCGAGAAGCGCTGCATCGCGCCCAGAATGTCGAGCACGTTGCCCTCCAGATACTGCTGGCTCTCCCGGTCGTGCTCCGCCGCCAGGCCGAGCTGCTCGTTCATCGCCTGCAGGTACCGGTGTCGTGCCTGCGCGCGGCGCACCATCGTCGCGATCAGCGCGCCGACGACGAGCACGACGAGGCTGCGAAACCACCACGTCGCCCAGAACGGAGGTGTGATGACGATCTCGATCGACGCACCCTGCTCGTTCCACACGCCGTCGTTGTTGCTCGCCTTCACGCGGAACAGATACTCGCCCGGCTCGAGGCTCGTGTACGTCGCCGAACGTGTCGAGCCGACGTAGGTCCAGTCCTGGTCGAACCCCTCGAGCTTGTACGCGTACCGGTTCTTGGCCGGCGCGGTGAAGTCCAGCGCGGCGAACTCGATCGTGAATACCGATTGGAGGTGGCTCAGCGTGATCCGCTTCGCCTCCGAGATGTGGGTCGGAAGCGGGGAGTCCGGCCCTCCGACCGACACGGGCTTGTTGAAGACCTGGAAGCCGGTGAAGACGACGTTCGGCGGGCGTGCATTCTTCCGGATCTTCTCCGGACTGATCAGGTTGAACCCGCCGTTCCCCCCGAAGAGGAGCGAGCCGTCGCGCGTCGACAGGTAGGCTCGCGGCGTGAACTGTCTTTCCTGAAGCCCATCCTGCACGTCGTAGCTCGTCGCCGTGTGCGTCGCGGGATCGAACTGCGCAACTCCGCGATCCGTGCTGATCCAGAGGCGCCCCGCCCGGTCCTTCGCCAGCCCCGAGATCATGCCGCTCGGCAGCCCCTCGCGCACGGTGAAGTGGGTCAGGCGATTCGCCCGCAGGTCGAGCCGGTCGAGACCCTCCGCCGTTCCGACCCACAGCACCCCGGGCGAATCTTCGAGGACGGCTCGCACGTCCGACGACGCGAGCACCGGTCCCTGCCGCGACTCGGCGGTGTACTGCACCATCCGCTTCGATTCGGGATCGAACACGATCAGGCCCTGTTGCACGGTAGCCATGGCCAGCCGCCCGTCGCGCAGCTCCTCGATCACCCAGACCTGCGACTCGCGCCCAGGGATGCCGTAGTGAAACTCGGTCACCCTTCCCGTGGCCGGATCGAGTAGCCCGAGCCCGCGCGTGAACGAGCCGAACCAGACGCGCCCCCGCCGATCCACGTGCACGGAGAAGATGTCGTCCTCCCGCAGGCCGGAGTTTGCCGTCGTGTAGCTCGTGAACCGGCCGGTCGCCGGCTCGAGCCGAGCCAGCCCGCCGTTCCACATCGACACCCAGATCCGTCCCGCGTCGTCGACCGACGCGCCGAGCACCGCGTCGCGCTTCAGGTTCGACGTCCTGGTATCGTACCGGCGGAAACGCCCCGTGCTCGGATCGAGCCGGTTCAGTCCTCCTCCGTCGGTGGCGACCCAGATCATTCCGGCGCTGTCCTGGGCGAAGCCGAGGACGGAGTTGTTGCCGAGGCTCGTGGCATCGTGGGGGATGCTCCGGAATCGGCGGATCGCGTTGCTCGCGGGCCGCAGGACGTCGATGCCACCGGCGAACGAGCCCGCCCAGAGCGTCCCCGTGCCGTCGACGAAGAGCGACCAGTACGACTCGCTGCTGATGCCGTCCGGATTGTTCGGGTCCGACCGGAAGTGATGGAAGAGGCGGGTCTCCGGATCGAAGTGTTCCAACCCGCCGTTCTCGTTGGCGATCCAGAGCCAGCCGTTCCGGTCGAGCGTCATCACGCCCAGCATGTCGTTCGACGGACTGCCGAGGTCACGTGGATCGTGATGATAGAGCGTCTGCGCCCCGCTGCTCAGGTCGAGCAGCACGAGACCGCTCCGATACGTCGAGACCCAGAGCCGGCCGGCGCGGTCCTCGAGGAAGGCGCGGACGTCGTTTCCCGGAAATTCGGTCGCGCCGGGAACGTCGTGCGCGTAGTGATGCATCCGGCCGCTCGCCCGGTCGATGACGAAGAGGCCGTCGGTCATCGTGCCGACCAGGAGGTTTCCCCGCCGGTCCATGTACAGCCGCCGGATGTGCTGCTCCGGACGGTCCTGCGGCGCGGGCAGCGGATAGCGCGTCGCCACGCCCCGCTTCCGGTCGAAGCTGAAGAGGCTCTCCGTCGTGCCCACCCACAGCGTGCCGTCGGGATCGTCCAGGAGTGTGGTGACCTCGCGATGGAGCATCCGATCGCCGGGGTCGCGGAGGTCGAAGTTGGTGAACGAGTTCCTGTCGCGATCGAAGCGGCTCAGGCCGCCGCGCGTGCCGATCCAGATCACCCCCGATCGATCCTCGATGAGTGAGAGGACGGTGTTGTGCGGGAGGGAGTGGGGATCTTCCTTGTCGTGGCGGAAGGTCTCCATGCGGTAGCCGTCGTAGCGGTTGGCTCCCTCGGCCGTGCCGAACCACATGAAGCCGCGGCTGTCCTGCGTGATGGCCTGGATCCAGTTGCCGGCGATTCCGTCGTCGGAGCGCAGGTGCCGAAACTTCATTCCCTGCGCGTCGAGCGAGCCAACGGCGGGAAGGAATAGGGCGGCGGCCAGCACGAGCGCGCGTGCGCCACGTCTCGCGGCATGCGTGGCGGTCGAGTGGCGGCGTGACTGCTCCATGTCGTCGAGTGTCGGCATCTGCGGTGCGTCGGTGCAGCCCGGCTGCGCACGCGTGCACGCGTGCTCGTGCCGTACCGGCCGATCGATCGTCGGGCCACGGGACCATCCGCTTCACCAGCTCCGCACGGATCGATGTTCGTACCAGAGATCGTCACCACCCTCCGCGGCTACACTCGGCGCCAGCTCGTCGCCGATCTCCAGGCCGGCGTCATCGTCGGCGTCGTCGCGCTCCCGCTCGCCATCGCCTTCGCCATCGCCAGCGGCGTCCCTCCCGGACGCGGGCTCTACACCGCGATCGTGGCGGGCTTCATCATCTCCGCCTTCGGCGGCTCTCGCGTCCAGATCGGCGGGCCGACGGGGGCGTTCGTCGTCATCGTCTACGGGATCGTCCAGCAGTACGGCGTCGGCGGCCTCACGGTCGCCACGCTCATGGCGGGCGTCATCCTGATCGCGCTCGGCGCCGCGCGGATGGGCGCGGCGATCAAGTTCGTGCCGCACCCGGTGGTGATCGGCTTCACGAGCGGGATCGCCGTCGTGATCTTCTCGAGCCAGGTCAAGGACGTGCTCGGCCTCCGCATGGGTGCCGTGCCCGCGCCCTTCGTCGAGAAGTGGGGTGCCTACGTCGGCAACCTCGGCTCGGCCAACTGGTACGCCGTGGCGCTGACCGCCGCCTCGCTCGCGATCATGATGCTCTGGCCGAGGGTGAGCCAGCGCATCCCGGGGCCGTTCGTCGCCCTCATCGCCACCACCGCCGCGGCGCGGCTGCTCGAGCTCCCCGTCGAGACGATCGGCACGCGGTTCGGCTCGATCAACGCGCAGCTGCCGCACCCGGTGATGCCGCACCTCGGCTGGACGGAGATCACCACGCTCGTGCAGCCCGCCATCGCCATCGCCCTGCTCGGCGCGGTGGAATCGCTGCTCTCGGCCGTCGTCGCCGACGGGATGATCGGCACGCGGCACAAGTCGAACCTCGAGCTCGTGGCCCAGGGCGCGGCGAACGTCATCGCGCCGCTCTTCGGCGGCATCCCCGCCACGGGGGCGATCGCGCGCACGGCGACGAACATCAAGAACGGTGGCCGTACGCCGGTCGCCGGCATGACGCACGCCGTCACCCTGCTCCTCATCACGCTGTTCTTCGGACGGCTCGCGTCGCTCATTCCGATGGCGACGCTCGGCGCGATCCTCGTGATCGTGTCGTACAACATGAGCGAGTGGCGCACCTTCCGGAGCGAGCTCCGCGGCCCGAAGAGCGACGTCACCGTGCTGCTCACGACCTTCTTCCTCACCGTGATCATCGATCTCACGGTGGCGATCGAGGTCGGGATGGTGCTCTCGGCGTTCCTCTTCATGCGACGGATGGCCGAGGTGACGAACGTGACGGCGATCAGCCGCGAGATCGCCGATGGCGGCAACGGCGATCACCGGGAGGAGGTGGCCGCGCTCGCGCGCCGGCTGCCGAAGGGGGTCGTGCTCTACGAGATCAACGGCCCGCTCTTCTTCGGCGCGGCGGAGCGGTTCCGCAGCGTGCTCGGGGAGATCAGCGCGACGCCGAAGGTCCTGATCGTCCGGATGCGCAACGTGACGGCGATGGACTCGACCGGCATCCACGCGCTGCGCGAGCTCGTGCGCAACGGCCGCCGCGGCGGCACGCGCGTGATCCTCGCCGAGGTCCTCGAGCAGCCGCGTCTCGTCCTCGGCAACGCCGGCCTGCTCGACGAGCTCGGACAGGAGAACGTGATGGACACGCTGGAGGAGGCGATCGAGAACGTACGTGGCGGAGACCTGGCGGTCGCTGGAGACTGAACTCCGATCGCCGCCGCGCGATCGTCACGCAGGCGGCGGGACGGCGCAGTCCATTCGGGCCGGCTCATAGCGCAACGTGTTTCCACGCGGAGCCGCGGAGGACTGCCGCTCGGGCCGGCTCCTACCGCAAGGATTTCCACGCGGAGGCGCGGGGAGCGGGCGGAGGCGCGGAGAACCGCCCGAGGGGCAAGCAGCGCGTGGTGGGAGCGAGCTTTCCGGGTCGAGCTGCGTGCACCGGCGCACAGTTCCTCTCTAGTCACAGCCCCAAAGTCCTTGATATTTCGGGGCCGAGACTTGCGCGATGACAAGCGATGCGCGCAGGGCAGGCAGTTGCGGCTGCCGTGCCTGTTGCAGTCCCCGGGTCTCCGCGCATGCGCGTGGAACCACGTTGCGGTAGTGGCCAGACCGAGTGGCAATTCGCCGAGGCTCCGCGTGGATCCACCGGCGGTGGGAGCACAGTCCTAGCGGGGGGCAGGGTTCGCTGGCCGCCTCTTTGCTATATCGGGGGGCCATGAGGTGCTCACCGGGGGTCCTGCTCGCCACGCTGCTCCTCGTCTCCTGCATCGAGGTCGAGGACGCGTCCGACAAGAAGAAGGCTACCGCCGACAGCGCGGCGGGAGCGCTCGATAGCGTGGCCGCACACGCCGCGGCCAGGCCGGCCGACAGCCTTCGCGCACCGTCCGCGGCGCACTTCGGGCCGGACAGCGCGACGTTCGTCCGTGGCGGTCCGCGGTGGACGGCCGAAGAGCAGGCGGCCCTTCAGAGCGACTCGGCGCACGGCGTCGAGCCGCTCGACACCCTGACGATGGCCGAGATCCGCGGGAGCGCGGGGTATCCCGGGCCTCTGAAGGGTCATCTGATCGTCCCCGTGAAGGGGATCGCCGCCTCGGACCTCCGCGACAGCTACAGCGAAGCGCGCGGCGGAGGCGAGCGCACCCACGAGGCGCTCGACATCCCCGCCCCACGCGGCACGCCCGTGGTCGCGGCAGTCGGCGGGCGCGTGCTCAAGCTGTTCGACAGCAAGGCGGGCGGGTTGATGGTCTACGCCGCCGACTCGAGCGAGCGGTTCATCTTCATGTACGGCCACCTCGACGCCTACGCGCCCGGCCTCGCCGAAGGGCAGCCGCTCACGCAGGGCCAGGTGATCGGCACCGTCGGCACCACCGGCAACGCCCCGCCCAACCTCCCCCACCTCCACTTCGCCATCGCCCGCACGAACGACGTGAAGGTGTGGTGGAAGGGTGATCCGGTGAATCCGTTCCCGATGCTGAGACAGTGAGGAGACAGTGAGTGTGTGTGCGAGTGCGTGGGCGTGTGCGTAGCGAAGAACGGCCTCGGGAGGCAGGAGCTTCCCGAGGCCGTTCTTCGTCACCCACACACCCACACACCCACACACCCACTACCGTCTGTTCTCCATCCTCACCCGCCTGACCCTCCTCAACAACACCATCACCACGAGCGCCGTCGCGACCGACCAGGCGATGAGGTAGATCGTGCGCTGCCGGCTCGGGCCGTAGGCGATGCCCGCGCCGTAGAAGATCGACATCGCCACGGCGTCGAGCAGGACGACGCCCATCACGAGCTGGAGCACGGCGCGGCGCAGCGCCGCGCGCGGCGCCGCCCGTGGGTCGGCGGGTGGAACGGGCACCCGCCGCCTAATCGTCGCCCATCGCGGGCACCGCGCCGCCATGCGCACCGTGCGCTCCGCGCGGGATCGGATGCTCCGCCGTCATCGGCGGCGTGAACCCGAATCTGCGTGCCAGCCAGCGACGACTCTCGTCCATCACCTCGTAGAAGGTCGGGATCACGAGCAGCGTCAGCATCGTGCTCGTCAGCACCCCGCCGATGATCGCTACGCCGAGCGGGGAGCGGAACTGAGCGCCCTCCCCGTGGCCGAGCGCCACCGGCACCATCCCCGCGATCAGCGCGAACGTCGTCATCAGGATCGGCCGCAGCCGGATCGCGCCCGCCTCGACGAGCGCCTCGCGCAGCGGCATCCCCTCCTTCTCGCGCGCCCACTTCGCGAAGTCGATCAGCAGGATGGCGTTCTTCGCCACGATCCCCATCAGCAGGATCACGCCGATGAGCGACATGATGTTGATCGTGTTGCCCGTCACCGAGAGCGCGATCAGCACGCCGATGAGCGAGAGCGGGAGCGACATCAGGATCGCGAGCGGATCGAGGAAGCTCCCGAACTGCAGCACGAGCACGAGATACATCAGTCCCACCGCGACGAACAGCGCGGTGAAGATCTGCTCGAACACCTCGTTCTGCGCCTGCGAGTCGCCGGCGAGACCGAACCGCACGCCCGGTGGCAGCGTGAGCTTCGCGACCTGATTCTCCACGTCTCTCGTCACGTCGCCCGTCGCGCGGCCCGACGTGTTGGCTTCCACGGTGACGACGAGATCGCGGTCCCAGTGGTCGATGATCGCCGGCCCGATTCCCTGCTTGATCGTCGCGACCTGGCCGAGCGGCATCGTCGTCGGGGCGCCGTTCGGTCCCGCAACGACGAGCGGCAGCTGATGCAGGTCCTCGGCGTTGTGGCGCGACTCGGGCGCGAGCCGCACCTCGACGTCGCGCATCTCACCGGACGGATCCTGCCAGTCGCCCGCGTCGATCCCGGCGAAGGCGGGGCGCAGCGACTGCGCCACCTGTCCGACCGTGACGCCGAGGCTGCCGGCGACACCGCGGTTCAGGTCCACCTCGAGCTCCGGCTTCTGCCCCTTGGTCGAGAGGCCGACGTCCACCGCGCCGGGCGTCGCCTGCACGATCCGCTCGACCTGCTCAGCCGCCTGGTTGATCGCGACGATGTCGTTCCCCTTGAGCTGGAACTGCAGCTCCTTGCGCCCGCCGCTGAAGTCGTTCGTGAACACGGAGAGCTTCACGCCGGCCACGTGCTTCATCTCGTTGCGCAGCACCTGCGCCATCTCCTCCGCGCTGCGCGACCGCTCGCTGATCGGCTTGAGCCGGACGTAGATGTTTCCCTCGTCCACCGTCCCCGACGCGCCGCCGCCGAGCGTGGTGTACGTGTACAGCACCTCGGGGTGTGCGCGCGTGATCCGCGCCGCCTCCTGCGCCTTGAGCCGCGTGTACGCCATGTTCGAGCCGGGCGGCGTCTCGAGCGCGACGATGAACTCCGACCGGTCGTCGATCGGGAAGAAGCCCACGCCGACCGACCGCACCGGCGGGAGGATCTTCGCCGTGACCGCCGGATGGCTGAACTGCACGTAGAAGATCGCCACGCCGAGCAGGCCCAGCCCCACACGCGACACCGCGGGCCAGCGCTTGTGCGTCAGCGCCGCGACGAGCAGCCCGATCCCGACGAAGGCGACGAGCAGCCCGGTGAGGCCGCCGCTGAACACGGTGAACGACGCGAAGAAGGTCCCGATCGCCAACGCGGCCATCGCCGCGCGGTGATCGAGCGCCCACGCGATCACGCTCCGGTAGTTCTGCGCCTGCCGGTTGAACCAGTGGTTGAACCGGTCGAGCTGCTTCGTGATCCACCACTTCCGGTCCTCGGGCACGTGCGGATCCGCCCAGTACGCCGAGAGCATCGGATCGAGCGAGAACGACACGAACAGCGAGACGAACACCGAGCAGGCGATCGTCAGCGCGAACGGCTTGAACCACTGCCCGCCCACCCCGGGCATGAAGCCGATCGGCACGAACACGGCAAGGATCGAGAAGGTCGTGGCCGCGACGGCGAGCCCGATCTCGTCCGTCCCTTCCCGCGACGCCGTGTAGTGGTCTTTCCCCATCTCCACGTGCCGCACGATGTTCTCGCGCACGACGATCGCGTCGTCGATCAGGATGCCGATCGCGAGCGACAGGCCGAGCAGCGACATCGTCTCGAGCTTGAAGCCGAGCACGTACACGGCGATGAAGCTCGCGAGCACGGACACCGGCAGCGCGAGGCCGGTGATGACCGTCGACCGCCACGAGTTCAGGAACACGAACACCACGAGGACGGTGAGGACGGCCCCCTCGAGGAGCGCCTCCTCCACGTTCCGCACGGCAGCGTTCACCCGCGTCCCGGAGTCCTTCACGAGCTGGAGCTTCGTCCCCGCGGGCAACGTCTTCTCCAGCACCTCGACGCGCGCGCGGATCTGGTCGCTCACGTCCGTCGTGCTGAATCCCTTCGACTTCTTGATGTCGAGCCCGACGGCCTCCTGATCGTTGTACAATGCGAGCGTGCGCGGTTCCTCGGTGCCGTCCTTCACCACGGCGATGTCGCCGAGCCGCGTGAGCTGGCCGTTGCGATCCGCCACCACGAGCTGGGTGAACTCCTGCGGGTTCTCCAGCCGCCCCTTGAGCCGGATCGACCGCTCGTCCAGGTCGCCGACGACGCGCCCCACCGGCGCCGCGAGATTCTGCAGCTCGAGCGCCTGCACCACCTGCGCGACGCTCACGCCGGCCGCCTGCATCCGCGCAGGCACGAGCTCGACGGTGAGCTCGCGCTCCACCTTCCCGCTCACCAGCACCTCCGCCACTCCCGGGATGGATCGCAGCTCGCGCGTGATGGTCGGATCGGCGAGCCGCGTGAGCTCGGCCTGGCTCAACGTGGTGCTCGACAGCGCGAGCGAGACGATCGGCCGGTCGGTGTCGTTCATCTTCTTGATGATCGGCTCCTTCATCTCCAGCGGCAGGTCGGCGCGCTTCGCCGAGATCGCGTCGCGCAGATCCTGCGTCGCCTCGGCGAGATCCTTTCCGAACTGGAACTCGACGAGGATGAAGCCGTAGCCGTCGTACGCCTTGCCGGCGACGTGCTTGACACCGGTGATCGACGCGATCTGCTCCTCGATCGGATCGAGGATCTCCTTCGCCACGCCGTCGGGGGACGCGCCGGGATAGGGGATCCCGACCGACACGTACGGCGGCGCGACGTCGGGGAACTCGTCGGTCTTGAGCTTGGCGAGCGCGAACAGGCCGAACACGGCGAGCGCCAGCATCGACACCGTGGTGACGAGCGGCTTCTTGATCGCGAAATCCGAGATGAACATGGAACAGGGCCCGGGAGGAGAGTCAGAACGGAGCGGTCACTTCCCGACGTCGTGCGGCGCGGAGACCTTCACGGGAGTGCCCGGCGAGATGCCGCGCGCCGCGCCGAGCAGCACGGTGTCGCCCGGTGCGAGGCCCGCGGTGATCTCCACCGTCTCGGCCGCCGCGTCGCGGATTCCGAGCGTGACCTCGACCTTCTCGATCTTGCCGTTCTTGAGCCGCACGACGGTCGGGCGCAAGCCGCGCTCGTCGACCGCGGCGAGCGCCACCATCGGCGCGGTGCGCGACTCGGTCGACACGCGCCCCTCGGCGAAGAGGCCGCCGACGAGCGTGTTCCCCGCGTTCGGGATCGACGCCGTGATCTGCACCTGCCGCGTCGCCGGATCCGCGACCGGGTTCACGCGCGTGATGCGGCCGGTGAAGGTCCGGTCCGGATAGCCGTTCACGCTGAACTCGATCGGCATGCCGACGCGGACCTGGCTGAGCGCCTCCGCCGGCACGGACGCGACGAGCTGCATGCTGGCCGGATCGACGACGGTGAACAGCGCGGTGCCTGGCGACACGACGTCGCCCGCGTTGGCCTGGCGCGCCGAGACGACGCCGGCGAACGGCGCGCGCACGGTGGCCTTGTCGAGCTGCTTCTGCACGTTCGCGAGCTGGGCACGCGCCGTGGAGAGTTGCCCCTGCGCCGACAGCGCCGCGTTGCGCGCGCGCTCGAGGTCGCGCTCGGCGATCGCGCCCGCCTGCTCGAGCGTCTCGTTCCGCTCGAGCTCGCGCTTCGCGATCTCGTACGAATTCTGCGCCGTCGCCACGGCGGAGCGCGCCGAGAGCGCCTGGTCGCGCAGCACGGTGGCGTCGAGCTGGGCGAGCTGCTGTCCCTTGTTCACGCGCTGTCCCGCCTCGGCGTACGTCTGCACCACCGACGCCGACATCTCCGAGCGGATCGTCGCCGAGCGCTCCGGCGAGAGCGAGCCGGAGATCGCCGGACCCGAGCGCACCTCTTCGGCGCGCACGACCGTCACGTTCTCCGGGCCGACGAGCATCGTCTCCGGTTTCGCGGGAGCGGCGTCGGCCTCGCCCCGCTTGCATCCCGCAGCCGCCAGCACCGTCGCGGCGAGAAGGAGCGCGCCAATGGTTCGCGGCGCGCGCGCGATCGTGATCTGCTGTCGGCTCATTGCGTGAAGCTCCCGGATGGTCCCGCGCCAGCAGGATTGGCGGCGGTGGAGGTCGGCGTCTGTTGCTGTGGAGTGGGCTGTTGCTGCGGCTGTTGCTGCGGCGCCTGCTGCGTCGTGGCGCGGGCGGCCGCGCCGCCGAGCGCCTGGGTATCGAGCGGCAGGTCGCGGATGAGCGCGATCCGGGCGCGCGCGACGGCGAGGTCGCGCGCCGACTGCGCCTGGTTCGCCACCGCCTGCTCGAGCAGGAGGCGCGACTGGGTGAGATCGGTCTGCGTCGAGATCCCTTCGCGATACCGGATCTGGTCGATCGCGTAGGCGCGCTGCGCCTGCGACGCCGTGCCACGGCTCGCGGCGAAGGCGGCTTCCGCCTGGCGGAGCTGATTGAGCGCCACGCGCGTATCGAGCGCGGCGAGCTCGCGCGTCTGCTGGAGCTGCGCGCGCGCCTGATCGAGGTTCGCTCGCGCGACTTCGACTCCGCCGGTGACGCGGCCGCCGCTGAACAGCGAGAGCGAGATCGATCCCCCCACCGACCAGTTCTCGGAGAACTGGTTTAGGTTCGGGAAGACGCTCTGGGGGAAGAAGAGCCGCTGGTAGTTGGACGTCAGCGCGAGCGACGGAAGCCGGTCGGCGCGCGCGACGCGGAGTTGGCCTTCCTGGGCGCGCACCGCGAGCTCGGACTCGCGCACCGGCGCGCGCGCGCTCGTGAGCGTGTCGGCGATCGACCGGGCGGCGAGCGTGTCGGACGCGAGCGAGGCGAGCGACGCGTCGGGCGACGCCGACGCGTTCGTGGCGATGATGCGCGTGATCGTCTCCGGCTGGTCGATCGGCGTGGTAAGCTGGAGCGGCTCGTCGAGCGGAAGGTTGAGGAGCTGCTTGAGCCGGAGGTACGCGACGTCCCGGTCGCCGCGCCGCGCGATGACGACGGGGCGCTGGTTGTCGCGCGTGACCGTGGCGCGAAGCAGCTCGAACTCGCTCTGGTTGCCGACGCGGCGCGCGAGCGTGGTCTGGCGGAGCAGCTCCTCGGTCTGCGCGAGCGTCGTGTCGGCGATCGCGACGAGCCGGTCGGCGAGCACGGCGTCGAAGTACGCCTGGGTGACGTCGAGCGCGAGCTGCGCGCGCTGCGACGTCAGCTCCACCTCGGCGCTGCGCTGGCCGGCGCGCGCCGCGGCGTTCTGGCCGCTCACGCGACCGCCCGAGAAGACGTTCTGCGAGAAGGAGAGGCCGAGCGTCCAGGCGTTGCGCGCGCCGAAGCCGACCTTGCTGAAGTCGATCCCCTGCGCGACCGGGCAGGTCGACGCCTGCGCGAGCGCGGCGGCGCGTTCTGCCGGGGTCGCGTCGTCGGGGATCTGCGGTGCGCACAGCGACTGCGGCTTCGGGGCCGTGCTCGTGTCGGGCGGCCCGCCGTTCGCGAGCGCGGAGAACTGCGAGCGGAGCGTCCGCGCGTAGCTGAGGCTCGAATTGATCTGGGGCAGGTACCCGCTGCGCGCCTGGTGGAACTGTCCCGTCGCGCGGTTCACTCCCGCGCGCGCGATCCGGAGTGCCTCGCTCTCGCGTGCGGCGATCCGGATGGCGTCGTCGAGGGCGAGCGCGCGGCCCGTCTGCGCGACGGGCGCGGCGGCGGGCTGCTGCGCTGCGGGCTGCTGCGCGGCGGGCTGCTGCGCCGCCGCGGGAAGGGGCACGACGACCGCGAACAGGAGCGCCGCAGCGCGAGCGCGCGCGTGGTGCCTGCTCCGTCGGGTCCGGTCGAGGATCATCGGTGGTCGGGAAGAGATGGAGGAGCGCTTATCGGGAGTGACCGGCGCCGATCGCGCGCAGGAAGCAGCGCACGTAGCGGCGGGCAGCCTCTTCGGCGGGCGGGAAGGAATCGGGAGCCATGGGGCGCCCCATCGCGTCGCCCATGACGGAGCTGATCAGCATCGTGACCGCGCCGAAGGTGTCCGCCGCCGGATCGGCGCGTCCGAGTCGCTGGAGCGAGGCGACGTAGTCGTCGAGGAGCACGTGCACCTCGGCGCGCCCGCGGCAGGCGAACTCCGCGACCTCCGGACGCTCGTCCAACTCGCTGATGGCGTGGATGAGCATCGGGCGCATGTCGCGCACCCGCTGGAGGTGGTCGTTCACCCAGGAGGTGAGCTCGGCTTCCGGATCGACGGGAGGATCCGGGAGGCGCCGGATCTGCTGGCAGTGGTCGTTCGCGTCGAGCACCGCTTCGAGGAGAGCGCCCTTGGAGCCGAAGGTTCGGAAGAGGGTGACCTCGTTCACTCCGGCTTCGGCGGCGATGAGTCGGGTGGTGGCGCCGCGGAAGCCGTGCTTGGCGTATACGCGGCCCGCCGCCTCGAGGATTCGCTCTCTGCTGATCATGGCCAGGGAGTGTAGCGCAAACATACGTGTATGCAAGTACCTACTTACTTGCCGTGCGTACTATCTTCGCGTCGAGCTTCTTCGGTGTTTCATCGGGCTCGGCGGTGGGCTCTGCCCATCGGACCGGCCGGGACGCCTCACGAGCTACTGAGCAGCAGGGCGCGGCTGGTACGACGAATGCCTCTCCGCCAGGCCGTTCCGATTTCTTCAGCGGTGAGCAGATCGAGGGAGCGTCGTGTCGGCAGGAAGCCGGATCGCGCGGCGGTCCTCGTGGCTCCGCGGCTCCGCGTGGAACCACGTTGCGGGGGTGGCCGATACGGCGATTCCTCGACTCACTTCGCTCGCTCGGAATGACGGGGGGGGGAGCTTCGCTCGCTCGGAATGACGGAGGGGGGAGCTTCGCTCGCTCGGAATGACGACCTCTCGCTTCGATATGGCGCGATGACGACGACGCCGATGGACCTCGCGGTGCGCAATCGGTTGCTCGCGCGCCTGCCGACCGACGCACTCGACCGGATGCTGCCCCTGCTCCACCACGTCCCCATGCCAGTGGGGATGACGGTGTACGAGGCCAACCAGCCGATCTCGCACGTCTACTTCGTGTGCGACGGCATCATCTCGATGGTCAGCGAGATGGGCGAGGGCACGGTCGAAGTGGGCACGGTCGGCCGCGAAGGGATGTCGGGGCTGCCCGTCGTCCTCGAGGCCACCACCATGCCGACGCGCGCGTTCGTGCAGGTGCCGGGCGAGGCGCTGCGCATGAGCGCCGACGATCTGCGCGAGTCGATGGCCGCAACGCCCCAGCTCCAGCGTCTCCTGCACCGCTACGCGCTCGCGCTGTTCGATCACGCGGCGCAGCACGCGGCCTGCAACCGGTTGCACGCGCTCGAAGCGCGGTGCGCGCGCTGGCTGCTCATGACCCACGATCGCGTCGAGGGCGACGTGCTGCGTCTCAAGCAGCAGTTCCTTGCCGAGATGCTCGGCGTGCACCGTCCCGCCGTGACGATCGCCGCGGGCTCGCTCCAGCGCGCGGGGATGATCCGCTATTCGCGCGGCAAGGTGACGGTGGTGGACCGTGCCGCCCTGGAGTCCGCGTCGTGCGCCTGCTACGGAATCATGACGCGCCGCGCCGACGAGCTCCTCGGAGAGTGAGCGCCACGGCGCGCGCTGCGTACGAAACGGTACCGTATCGTTGCCGTAACTGACCGCCGCACAATCATTTGCTTGCTTTTCGCCACCCGAGGCACCATCTTGCGGGGCGGGATCGAAACATCTGATTATCGCTCTCCCCCACCTGCGCCGCGGGGGTTCAACCAGCGTGTGTCCGCCATGAGAAGCCCGCTGGTCCAGCATGCCGCAGACGCCGGCGCGGCGCGCGAGCCGATCGATCCGGTCTTCGGCTCGTTCGCGTCCCTCGCCGAGGACGCGCTCGCGAGGGCGATCCCCGTTCAGTCGCGCCCCTCGCTCGACATGTTCGTCGTACGCTCGGCTGCCGAGTCGGACGCGATCGAGCGCGCGGCGCGGGAGATCTGCTCCGAGGCGCATCGCCTCGACCTGCGTCCCGAGCAATTGCTGATCGAGACCAAGCGCGCCTGGAGCCGGCTCGCCGGCGTGCGAGCGAACCACCTGGGCGACCGCGACGGCGACGTCCTGCGCGAGGTGGTGAGCGCCTGCATCGAGATCTATTTCGGCGAGCATGGCATCCGCGCCGATTGAGGGCGCCACCGCGAGCGCCGCGCCCCGAGCCGATCGTCGCACCACTCGCGCACGCACGATGATCCATGCCGGGATATAGGACGCTGTCGTCTCAGCTCGGTGGCTCCGTGGCGGAGCACGCCCGCGAGGCCGAGCTTCACCAGCGCGGCGGTGACACCGCGACCGCCGCGCGCCTCCTGGAAGACGCGCTCGAAGCCAGCTTGCGGATACATCCCGAGATGCCCGGCTGGCTCTGCGGTCGCCTCGCTTCGGTGTACCGGTCGCTCAAGCGCTACGACGACGAGGTGATGCTGCTCGAGCGCTATCGCGAGACGCAGCGCTCCGAAGAGGCGCGCACCCGGTTCGACGCGCGGCTCTCGAAGGCGCGCGCGATCGCCGAGCGCAAGCGTCGCCCCCAGACTGGCGCGATCGACACGGTACGGCAGGTCCGGCGGCGCTCCAGCCAGCGCCGCCGCTCTTCACGCCATGCCGCCGACTCGATCCCGCCGGCATCGAGCGACGCGCCGAGCGACGCGCCGAGCCCCGCGCCGGGCCCCGCGCCGGGAGACGCGGAGCTGTCGGCCGCGCTGGCCGACGTGTCGCCCACGAGCGCGCAGCGCACGCGGGCGGTGCTCGCGCGCATGTGCGCGGAAGCGCGGAGCGCCGGCGTGCACATGGAGGAGCTCGTGGCGGCGCTGAAGCGGGCGTGGATCGACGCTCCGCGTCCCGTCGCGCTCTCGGATACGGAGTGGCACGAGCGGTACTCCTCCACGCTCATCGAGCTGCTCGCGCTGCACTTCGGCGACGCGCGCTGAACGCGCGCCGCGTGCGGGTCAGCGCTGGTCGCCGGAAAGGTCGATCATCCGCGCGCCGGCGAGGTACTCCACCGACTGTGGGCTCTCGAGGTTGACGGCGCGGCCGATCACGCCGGCGAGCCGTGCCCCCTGCTCTCCGATGATGCGCAGCTGATCGCGCTGGTCGTCGTCGAAGCGCCGATCCGCGAGCAGCCGCGCGGACTTCTCGAGGATGGTTCGGAGCGGACCGTTGATCTCGCGCTCCATCGCCAGCGCGGTCTCGCCGATCCCCGCCATCCAGCGCGCGCGTGCCAGGTCGGCCTCGGCGCTCCGCAGCGCGGCAGCCTGTCGCATGCGCCGATCGGCGATCTCGATCCGCGCGCGCAGGTTCTTCGGCGAACTCGGTTTCGACACGTAGTCGTCGGCGCCGCAGTCGAGCACGCGCTCGAGCGCGCCCGGCTCGTCGTGCGCGGTGATGACGAGGATGAAGGTGGCGCGCTCCCTGTCGTGCTCGCGGATCAAGCGGCAGAGCTCGAAGCCGTCGATCCCCGGCATCTTGAGATCGACGATGACGAGCGGCACCGGATCGGCGCGGTAGGCGTCCCACGCCCCGGCGCCGTCCTCCGCGCCGATGGCCTCGTGCCCGAGCTCCTGGAGCACGGCGGCGAGCAGCGTGCGCGCTTCGGGATTGTCGTCGGCGTACAGGACACGCATAGGATGATGTTAAGATGACCCGTGGGCGTTCCGCACGGGAGGGTGATGATTCCGGACACGACCGACCAGCCGCTCGTCGAGCGAGTGATGAACCCGGTGCAGCGGCTGCTGCGCACGGCGCCGGCGGCGGGGCTCGTGCTGCTCGCGTGCGCGGTCGTGGCGCTCGGGTGGGCGAACTCGCCGTGGGCGCACGGCTATCACGCCGTGTGGGAGACGCCGGTGACGCTGCGCGTCGGCGCGTCCGAGGCGACGCTGACCCTGCACGCGATCGTGAACGACGGCCTGATGGCGGTGTTCTTCTTCCTCGTCGGGCTGGAGATCAAGCGTGAGGTACTCGTCGGCGAGCTCGCGCACGTGCGCCAGGCGACGCTGCCGGTGGCCGCCGCGCTCGGCGGCATGGTGGTGCCCGCGCTGCTCTACTTCGTCCTCAACGCCGGCCAGCCGACGGTGCGGGGATGGGGAATCCCGATGGCAACGGACATCGCGTTCGCCCTCGGCGTGCTCGCGCTCGCCGGAGGACGGGTGCCGTCGTCGCTCCGCGTGTTCCTCTCCGCGCTGGCGATCGCCGACGATCTCGGCGCGGTGCTCGTGATCGCGATCTTCTACACGGCGAGCGTGGCGTGGGGCGCGCTCGGCGCCGCGGCGGCGCTGCTGGCGCTCTCCGTCGGCGCGAACGCGGCCGGCGTGCGCTCGTGGGTGGTGTACGCGCTGATCGGCGTGGCGCTGTGGGCAGCCGTGCTGCTGTCGGGGGTGCACGCGACCGTCGCGGGCGTGCTGCTCGCGATGACCATCCCGTCGCGCACGCGGATCGACGAGGATGCGCTCCTCGCCGGCGCGCGCGCGGCGCTCCGGGACTTCGACGACGCGTGCGATCCCGCGACCACGGTGTTGTCGAACCGCGTGCACCAGGACGCGCTGTACCGGCTCGAGGTCCTTTCCGAGCAGGCGCTTCCGCCGCTCGCCCGGCTCGAGCACGGGCTTCAGGACATCGTCACGTTCGGGATCATGCCGCTGTTCGCGCTCGCGAACGCGGGGGTGACGCTCGCGGGTGCCGCGCGGGTGCTGGACTCGCCCGTGGCGCACGGCGTGCTGCTCGGGCTCATCGTGGGCAAGCCGGTGGGGATCGCGCTGGCGTCGTGGCTCGCGGTGCGCCTGGGCGTGGCGGCGCTGCCCGCCGGCGTGACGTGGCGCGCGCTCGGCGGCGTGGCGATGCTCGGCGGCATCGGCTTCACGATGTCGCTGTTCATCGCGGGCCTCGCGTTCGGCGCCTCACCCGGCGAGTTGACGGCGGCGAAGCTCGGAACGCTGACGGCGTCGCTGGTGGCCGGCGTCACGGGCTGGTTCCTGCTGCGCTCAACGGGGGGCGGCGTACCAGCGAAGGCCGGTGCCCATGCTCCTGAAGCCGGCGTCGCGCAGAGCGGCGGCGTGTGACGACGCGGCGGCGCGGTCGCCGTCGATGCGCTCGATGACGAGATCGCGGCGGCGCGCGGCAGGCTGGCGCGCGGTGAGCCGCTCGGCGAGGGCACGTGCGGCATCGCGGACGTCGGCGGACGTCGCGTCGGGGTGCACGCGGAGCCGCGTGCCGCGTCCCTCCGCCGTGAGCACGATGCGGCCCGCGCGCGTGACGAGCACCGCGCCCGCGCCGCGCGGGCGCGCGAGCGGATCGGGCTCGGTGCCCGGCGCGAGCGGAAGCGCGTAGACGTTCGCCGGATCGGTCGCCGACATCACGACGACGTCCGCCGCGTCGTCGGGCACGGGCGCGCGGAGCAGCTCGACGGCCTCGGGGAGGGCGAACTGCGCGCCGGCGAGTCCGGCCACGAAGTAGCCGCGCTGGACCTCGCCGCGGAACTCGAGCCGCTTGAGCTCGTGGTAGATCTCGCGCCAGCCGACGGCGGGATGCTCGCGTCGCCACCAGTCTCGCGAGACGATGCCGTATCGCGCGAGCCATTGCCGCGCGACGCGCTCGGCCAGCGTCTGCTCGTCGACTTCGGGCCCGAGCGTGCCCGGGGTGTGCACGAGCGCCCAGCGTCCGCCCCAGCTCGCGGGCTCCTCGCGATCGGGGCGGCGCCAGCGTGCGATGCGCCGCGGGTTGATGCGGCGCTGCACGATGGGCCGAGCATTGGAGGGGGTGAAGCCGGCGGGGAGCCAGCGCGCCGGATCCGGCTCGTCGCGGCGCTTGATGGGAAAGCGCGGGCGCCAGCGGAGCACGTCGCGCAGCGCCTCGACGGTGTCGTTGGTGACGAGGCCGCCCGCCACCAGTTCACGGAGCGCGTCGCGCACGGCGTGCGGACCCAACCCGGTCGCGGCGGCGACGTCGGCGGTGAACGAGGCGCCGTGCGCGCGCAGCACCTCGCGCACGGCGCGTGCGTCGTCGCTCAGGAGCGAGTCGGCGATCGGCTGGCCGAGCCAGAGCCGGCCGGTGCCGCGCTCGAAGAACCGGATGCGTCCGATCGCGTGCGAGGGGGCGACGCCGACCTCGTCGACGCGCGGCTCGGCGGCCCACACGAGGGAGCCCGACGCGGCGAGGCGCGCGAGCGACGCGGGATCGTACGCTTCGACGCGTGCCGGGAGGTAGTCGCGCTCCCATGCGTCGCCTGGGCGTGCGACGCCGTGGAGCTGCGCCATCGCGTCGGCGGTCCCCGCTGCGCCGGAGAGGTGCGTGTCGGGGGCGAGGTGCTGCCAGCGCTGCTCGAAGCGCGCGAAGGCCCGGATCGGCACCGCTTCGATCTGGCGGCGAGCCTGCGCGAGCTCGCGGCGGCGTGCCTGCTCGAGCAATCGGCGCGAGCACCAGCGGGTCGTGTCGCGATCGCCGCCGAAGACGCCGCGCACGAGCACCTGCTTCCGCTCCCATTCCCCGAGCCGGCGCTCGATCCACGCGGGGTCGAAGGCGTAGCGGGCGCGCACGTCGTCGACGGCAACCGGGCCGGCGAGCGCGACGAAGCGCGAGAGGATCTCGCGGCGCGCGGCCCGCTCGGTGAGCACCGGCTCGGCGATCGCGTCGCGCACGACGCCGGCCCCGAACGCGGCGACGTAGCGCGGCACGTCGTCGCGGAGAATGAAGCGGTCGTCGGTGCCGTGCGCGGTCGGGATCGAGGCCGCCACGACGCGGCCACCGTCGAGCAGCGCGGCGAGTGGATCGCCGCGGCGCCACTCGGTGGAGGGCGCGACGCGCACAGCGAGCTCGGCGCGCGTGAGATCGCCGGCCCGATCGAGGAGGAGCGCGAGCTCCTCGGCGTCGCGCGCCTGGCGGCCCGGGGCGGTGCCGCGCCGGCGCGCGAGCAGCTCGTCGAGCACGGCGATCGTCGCGGCGTCGGCCCCCTCGCCGCCCATGAGCTCATCGAGGAGCGCGCGGTCGAGCGAGAGGAGCGCGGCGCGCGCTTCGGCGCGCGGCGTCTCGTCGCCGTACATGTGGTCGATCACGAACCCGAATTGGAGCGACGCGGCGAAGGGCGACGGCAGCTCGGTGGCGGCGACGTGCATGGCGATGTCGCCGGAGAGGACGCGCGCGAGGACGTCGCGCAGCGTCGCGATGTCGAACGCGTCCTGCAACACGTCGCGGTAGGTCTCGACGACGATCGGGAACGACGGGTACTCGCTCACCGCCTGGAGCAGATCGAGCGCCTTGAGCCGCTGCAGCCAGAGCGGCATGCGGCGACGCGGGTTGCCGCGCGGGAGGAGCAGCGCGCGCGCCGCGTTCATGCGGAAGCGCGCGCCGAACAGCGACGACTGCCCCACCTCGTCGAGCACGAGGCGCTCGGCTTCGTCCGGAGCGAGCGTGCGGAAGACGTCGACGGGCGGTGCGCCCCCGAGGTCGGGGAGGCGGAGCATGATGCCGTCGTCGGTCGTCTGCACCTGGACCTCGACGCCGAGCCGCTCGCGCATGCGCCGGCCGAGGGCCATGCCCCAGGGCGCGTTGACGCGTCCGCCGAATGGCGCGTGAAGCACCATGCGCACCGAGCCCACTTCGTCGCGGAAGTGCTCGAGCACGAGGCGCTTCTCGTCGGGGACGAAGCGCGTGACGGCGCGCTGGGCCTGGACGTACTCGACGAGCGAGCGCGCGGTCGGCTCGTCGGCATGGTAGCGGGACTGGATGGAGGCGAGGTCGGCGAGGGTGCGTGCGTCGTCGAGCTCGCGGCGGAGCGTGCCGACACGCGGCGTGAGGTGCGCCGAGCGCGCCATGAACTCGCCGTGCCAGAAGGGCATGCGCGCGGCGGCGCCGGGCGCGGGGACGACGATGACGCGGTCGTGCTCGATGGCGCGGATGCGCCAGGTGGAGGAGCCGAGCTGGAAGGCGTCGCCGACGCGGGATTCGTGGACGAACTCCTCGTCGAGCTCACCGAGGCGCGTCTTGTCGGCGAGGTTCACCGTGTACAGCCCGCGGTCGGGGATCGTCCCGCCGGAGATCGTCGCGACCATGCGCGCCGAACGGAGCGGCGTCAGGACGCCGGTGGTGCGGTCCCACGAGATGCGCGGCTCGAGCTCGGAGGCGACGTCGCTCGGGTACTTGCCGGCGAGCATGGCGAGGGTCTCGTCGAACGCGCCGCGAGTGAGCGTGCCGTACGGGTAGGCCTGGCGGACGAAGTCGAACAGCTCGTCGGCGGTCCACTCGGGGGAGTCGGAGGCGACGCAGGCGACGACGAGCTGGGCGAGGACGTCGAGCGCGTTGCGGACGACACGCGTCGGCTCGACGTCGCCATCGGCCATGGCGGCGACGATCGTCATCTGCTCGAGCGCGTCGTCGCGGAAGGTCGGGACGAAGACGCCGCGGCTCGTGGCCTCGAGGGTATGGCCGGCGCGGCCGACGCGCTGGAGCGCCGCGGCGACGCGCTTCGGGCTCTGGAGCTGGAGGACGAGGTCGACCGAGCCGACGTCGATCCCGAGCTCGAGGGAGCTCGTGGTGACGAGCGCGCGCAGCTCGCCGGCCTTGAGCCGCTCCTCGAGCATGAAGCGGCGCTCGCGCGAGAGCGAGCCGTGATAGGGTTGCGCGATCTCCTCGCCGGCGAGCGTGTTGACGCGCGCGGCGATCTTCTCGGATTGCGCGCGGTTGTTGACGAAGACGAGCGTCGTGCGCGCGTGCCTGATCCGGTCGAGCACGAGCGGTGCGACGGAGGTCCAGATCGTCCCGTCGACGTGGGCGAGGTCGTCCACGGGGGAGACGATCTCCGTCTCCATCTTCTTCACGAGACCGCAGTCGACGATGGCGACTGGTCGATACGCCTGCGGCGTATCGTTTCCCGCGAGGAATCGCGCGATCTCCTCGAGCGGGCGCTGGGTGGCGGAGAGGCCGATGCGCTGCGGCGGATCGGGGGCGAGCCGGGCGAGGCGCTCGAGCGTGAGCGCCAGGTGCGCGCCGCGCTTCGTGCCGGCGACGGCGTGGATCTCGTCGACGATGACGGCGCGGAGCGCGCTGAACATCGTGCGGCCGCGGACGCTCGTGAGGAGGATGTGGAGCGATTCGGGGGTCGTGATGAGGACGTGCGGCGTCTTGCGCAGCATGCGCGCGCGGGCGGAGGCCGGCGTGTCGCCGGTGCGGACGGCGACGCGGATCTCGGGGAACGTCCGGCCGTCGGACTCGAAGCGCTGCTTCAGTTGGGCGAGCGGCAGCTCGAGGTTGCGCTGGACGTCGTTGTTGAGCGCCTTGAGCGGAGAGACGTAGAGGAGGTGGATCGCGTTGGCGAGCGGGTGCTCGAGGCCTTCGGTGACGAGCGCGTTCAGCTCGTAGAGGAAGGCGGCGAGGGTTTTTCCCGTGCCGGTGGGGGCGAGGATGAGCGTGTCGGAGCCGTCGGCGATGGCGGGCCAGCCGGCCTTCTGCGGCGCGGAGGGTTCGCCGAGCGTCTCGGTGAACCAGGCGCGGACGATCGGGTGGAAGAGGTCGAGCGGGTCGGCGGGGCGCATGCGGCGGACGGTGCGGCGATCGGCGAACGCGGGGGGTGCGGGTGCGGGTACGGACGGCACGGACTGTCCCGCGAGCGACTCGTTCGCACGATCTGCACCGAACGGGAGCGAGCGGCCTCGCCGGCGAGACGGAGGTGGTGCCATCGGGGCTCTCGGCCTCGGAGCGGCGATCGCGCACGTTAGACGGCGCCCGCCGCGCTGCCTAATCTACGTTCCGTCAGGGGAGGCGGGCGAGAAGCCGTTGTGGGAGCGGCGGTTGGCAGGGCCGCGTTCGCGCCGGTGCGTGCTCAGGCAGCGAGGCGCGGCTGGCTTCCGCGCGGATTCGCTGCATAATGTGACGTCGATAACGCGGGCAGCAGTACAATTGGCGTTAGGCATCCACATCGATCTCGATCGGGAGGGTCGGCGTGCGATACGCAGTCATGCACCAGGGCGTGCCGATCGGATACATCGAGCTGACTGAAGGCGAGTTGGTGGCCGCGCCGCTACTCGCGCTACCAGCGTTCGACCCGCTTCGCCCGACGGTGCAAGCCGGATCTGCAGCGTTGCTCGCGCTCGGCTTCTTTGGCGCTGCCAGCGCCGAAGAACACAACGGGGCGGGAGCAGCCCTCCGGGCGGCGGCGGCGCTCCAGTTCGATCTCGTCGATCGCCACGGTGAGCTCGTGCCGGCCACGTTCGTCAACGTGCTCGAAGCCCCCGACGGCGGCCTCGTGGTCTTCGCCCGCCTTGGACATGCGCACGCGCGAGTACCGGCAATGCGCCCGATGGCACCTCGGAGCGATACGGATGCGGCCAAGCCGAGCGCCGAGGATGAGGATGTCTAACGAGGCGCTGCAGCTGACAAGCTGCAGCTGACAAGCGCGAGGTCATCGGAGGGATTGCGGTTGAGCGCCTATCGAGATGCTAGTGCATCCGAACTGGCGGGCCGCATATTGAGCCGATCGCTTGCAGCTTCTGTGAAGCGGCGTACGGTGTCAAGCATCAACTCTGCATGAGCTGATACGTGGTGTGCTCCATCGTGGTGGCGTCGCGATCTCGAGATGCTGCTCAGGCTTCTGTTCGCGCTCTCGGGTGACGAACAAGCGCTCGTCGGCGCAGGTGGTCATGCGGAACGGAGCGGGCGGCGCCGAAGCTGAGCTTCGGTCTCACCAGCGGCCATCAGCTGCATCGCGCTCACCACGCCCCTCGTCAATCATCCCGGAATCTCGACCCGGCGTCGCTGCTCGGATCGTGGGCGCTAGGCAGCGGCGCGCGTGGGGGAGGTCACGGCGTGATACGGCGCGTCGTCGCGCCACATCGCGAAGAGAATCCCGGCCACTCGCCGCGCCAGGGCGACCGTGGCGATGCGCTTGCCGCGCCGCTGCGCGATTTGCATCGCCCACGCCTTCAGGCCCGCCCGCTGCGGGTTGGGCGAGCGCACAATGCGCCACGCCGTCTCGACCAGGAGCCAGCGCATGCGCGCGTCGCCGCGCTTGGTGATGTGTCCGCGCGCTCGGCGGTCGCCCGAGCTGTACTCGCTCGGCACGAGACCGAGAGAGGCTTGTACTTGGTGCGCGCTGTGAAACCGCGTGATGTCATCGAGCGCGGCGACGAACGCGAGGGCAGTGACCGGTCCCACCGACGGCATCGTGGCGAGGCGCGTGACGACAGGATGTGTCCGTGCGATGGCGGTCAGCCGCGCATCGGCCGCCGTGAGCTCGGCCTGCAACGGTGCCCAAAGGGCGACGAGGGGCGCGAGTTCTTCGTGCACCGACGGCGGTAGCGCAAGCGCGGCGAGCTTGCTGATGGTCTGCTCCGCCTCACCGCTGGGCAGCCGCAGTCCTTCACGCCGGACCGCCGCCTTGATGAGGGCGATGTAGCGCGTCCGCGTGCGCACGAGGGCGTCGCGCACCGCGAGCTGCGCGCGGACATGCCGTTGCGCGTCGCTCGCCCGATGCACGGCGCGATAGGCGCCGAGCTGCAGCGCCTCGCAGAGTGTGCGCGCGTCGCGCTTGTCGGTCTTCACGCGCTTGGCGCGCGTCGCGTACATCGCCGCGAAGCCCGGATCCGCCACGATCACCGTGTGGCCCAGCGATTCCAGATGCCGCGCCACCCACTCGCTTTCCGTCGAGGCCTCGACCAGGATGCGCGCGGCCGGGCGACTGCCGAGCACCGCGGTGAACCGCTCCCGGCTCGTGACGATCCGCTGCTCGATCAACTCCCCGTCCTCCGTGATCGTACACAGCTGGCTCTCGCGCTTGTGGAGATCAATCCCTATGCTATCCACGGCTGGCCTCCCGGTTGGTTGGTGCGGCATGGATCCCTTGACCGCGCATTACGCCTGTGGGGCGCAACACTGCCACCACGTGACCGTGGAGGTCCAGCCGCTTCATACCAACT
>DATJGU010000107.1:0-15394 GCA_035494615.1 Gemmatimonadaceae bacterium | reverse complement strand
GAAGTCGAGCGGTTGATCACGGTGCCGGTGGAGAACGGCATGAACGGACTCCCGAGGTTGCGGGTGGTCCGCTCGATCTCGCTGTACGGCCTCTCCGACGTGCGACTCACCTTCGAGGACGGCACCGACAACTACTTCGCGCGCCAGCAGGCGTTCGAGCGGCTCGGCGATCTGGAGCTCCCCCCCGGCGTGACCCCGGGCATCTCGCCGCTGACGTCGCCGTCGGGGCTGGTCTATCGCTACGTGCTCGAGAGCCCGGACCGCTCGGCGATGGAGCTCAAGATCCTCCAGGACTGGGTGCTCGAGAAGCAGTATCGCTCGGTGCCGGGCGTCGCCGACCTCTCGTCGCTCGGCGGCGAGACGATGGAGTACCAGGTGCTCATCGACCCGACGAAGCTCGCCGGCGCGGGGCTGTCCATCGGCGAGGTCTCCGCCGCGCTCGAGGCGAACAACGGCAACGCGGGCGGCGGCTTCTACGCCGAAGGCGGCCAGTTCTACTACGTGCGCGGCCTCGGCCGCGTCTCGACGCTGGAGGACATCGGCAACATCGTCCTCGCGGTGAACAACGGAACGCCGGTGCTCGTGAAGGACGTCGGCGAGGTCGTCATCGGACATGCGCCGCGGCTCGGCCAGTTCGGCTTCATGTCGCGGAACGACGCGGTCGAAGGGATCGTGTTGATGCGCACCGGCGAACAGGCGCAGACCGTGCTCACGCGCGTCGAGGCCAAGACGGCGGAGCTGAACCGCGACATCCTGCCGAAGGACGTGAAGGTCCGGCCGTTCTACGACCGGCGTGACCTCATCGCCGAGACGACGCACACCGTGCGCGACAACCTGCTGCACGGCATCCTGCTCGTCGTCGTGGTGCTGGTGTTCTTCCTGTACGACGTCCGCTCGGGGCTCATCGTCGCCTCGGCCATCCCGCTCGCGCTCCTGTTCGCGTTCATCTGTCTCGACCTGCGGCGCATCCCGGCGAACCTGCTCTCCATCGGGGCCATCGACTTCGGCATCCTCGTGGATGGCGCGGTCGTCATGGTGGAGAACATCTACCGACAGCTCTCGGCCCGCGGCCAGGACCACCGATCGGTCCGACAGATCATCGCCACCGCCGCGGCCGAGGTCGACCGGCCCATCGTGTACGCCGTCGGCGTGATCGTCGCGTCGTTCCTGCCGATCTACGTGCTCTCCGGACCGTCGGGACGATTGTTCGAGCCGATGGCCGACACGACGATCTTCGCGCTCGTCGGCGCATTGATCGTCACGCTGACGGTGATTCCGGTGCTGTGCGCCCTGTTCCTGCGCCGCGGCGCGGTGGAGCGCGTGAATCGCCCCTTCCGCTGGGTCCAGGACCGCTACGCGCGCGCGCTCGACCGCGCCATGGCGCGCCCGCGGCTCGTGCTCGGCGCCTCCACGGCGCTGCTCGCCGTCTCGCTCGTCGGGCTCGGCGCGATCGGCGCGGAGTTCATGCCCAAGCTCGACGAGGGCTCGCTCTGGGTGCGCGCCACGATGCCGTACACGATCTCGTTCGACGAGTCGTCGCGGATCGTGCCGCAGATCCGCGCGATCCTCCGCTCCTTTCCGGAGGTGACCGTGGTCAGCTCCGAGCACGGGCGGCCGGACGACGGGACCAACCCGACCGGCTTCTTCAATGCCGAGTTCTTCGTCGGTCTCCGGCCGTACGGCGAGTGGACGCGGTTCCACCACGACAAGTCCGAGCTCATCGCCGCGATCGACGAGAAGCTGTCGGCCTTTCCCGGCATCGCGTTCAACTTCACCCAGCCGGCCGAGGACGCGGTGGACGAGGCGGAAACGGGGCTCAAGAGCGCGCTGGACGTGAAGCTCTTCGGCACCGACCTCACCGTGCTCGAGGAGCGCGGCCACGAGATCAAGCGCGTCCTCGACGGCGTGCGAGGCATCACGCACGTCACGCTCGTCGAGGAGCTGGGCCAGCCGAGCCTCACCATCGACGTCGATCGCAACCGCATCGCTCGCTACGGCATCAACGTCGCCGACGTCAACGGGTTGATCGAGGCGGCCGTGGGCGGGACGGCGGCCACCCAGGTCGTCCAGGGCGAGCGCACCTTCGATCTCGTGGTTCGGCTTCGCCCGGAGTTCCGCGAGACGCCGGAGCAGATCGGCAACATCCTCGTGGCGACGCCCTCGGGGGCGCAGGTGCCGCTCCGCGAGCTCGCGAAGATCGAAGTGAGCAGCGGCGCCTCGTTCATCTACCGCCAGAACAATTCGCGCTACATCGGCGTGCAGTACGCGGTGGAAGGGCGTGATCTCGCGGGCGCCGTCGAGGACGCGCAGCGCCAGGTCGCCCGGCGCGTCGCGTTGCCCGCGGGGTATCGCGTCGTCTGGGGTGGCGAGTACGAGGAGTACGCGGCGTCGCGCGGGCAGCTGCGCCTCGTCCTGCCCGCGACGCTCGCCCTCATCTTCCTCCTGCTGTTCGCGCTCTACCACAACTTCAAGTTCCCGGCGATCACCGTCGCCGGCGTGCTGCTCTCGGCGCCTCTCGGGGGCGTGCTCGCACTCTGGATCACGGGAACCCCCTTCTCGGTCTCGTCCGGCATCGGATTCCTCGCCCTGTTCGGTGTCTCGGTCCAGACGGCGGTCGTCTTCATCTCGTACGCCAACGAGCTCCGCCAGCAGGGACTCGGCATCGGGCCCGCCACCCGGGAAGCGGCATTGCTGCGCTTCCGGCCGATACTCATGACGGGGCTGGTGGCGGCGTTCGGGCTGATGCCCGCGGCGTTCTCCACCGGCATCGGCTCCGACTCCCAGCGTCCGTTCGCGCTCGTCATCGTCGGCGGCCTCTTCTCACGTCTGCTGATCAGCATCTTCCTCATGCCCGTCCTGTACGTCGCGGTCGCGCGCGAGGGGGATCGTCTCGAGGTCTGATTCCCGCCCCCATGGCCGCACCCACGTCGCACCCGCCGGTTCGCCGTTCGTTCGCAGCACGCTCATCCTCGTTTGCACCCGCAGGCAGCATGTCGATCCCCATCCGCCGCGTCCTGATCGTCGACGATCAGGAGCGACGCGCCCAGCAGGGCGGCGAGCGTCTCGCCGCCCAGGGCTACGTCACCTCCTGGACGACACCGCGCGACGCGGTCGCCCATGCGGAGCGGGAGCGGCCGCATCTGGTGCTGGTGGACGCATCTCCCGCCGGCGAGGCGCAGGCCTCCACCCTCGCCGCGGAGCTCCGCGACCGCTCGCTCCCGGTCGTGCTGCTCACCGACGACGCGGACGACGCCACGCCGCACCGGCTCGGCGTCGTCGAGCCGTACGGCTGCGTCGCCCGGAACGCCCCGGATCGCGAGCTCGGGCTCACCATCGAGCTCGCGCTGACGAGGCAGTTGATGGCGCGACAGGTTCACGAGCTCGAGGCGCGCTTCTTCAGCATCTCGATCGACCTGCTCTGCTTCCTCGACTTCGACGGCTACTTCAAGCGGCTCAACCCGGCCTGGGAGCGCACGCTCGGGTTCTCGCGCGAGGAGCTCATGTCGCGCCCGTTCATCGAGTTCGTGCATCCCGACGACCGCGTACGGACCCTCGCCCAGAACCGCGATGTCCGCGCCGGAGGCCGTGCGCTCGAGTTCGAGAACCGGTATCTGTGCAAGGACGGCTCGTACCGGTGGCTCCTCTGGAACGCCGCACCCGATGCGGCCGAGCAGGTGATCTATTCGGTCGCGCGCGACGTGACCGCGCGCAAGGAGGCGGACGCCGAGCGCGAGCGGCTCGTCGCCGAGCTGCAGGACGCGCTCGGCGAGGTGCGCTCGCTGCAGGAGATCCTGCCGATCTGCTCGTACTGCAAGCGCATCCGCGACGACGAGAATTACTGGCACGTCGTGGAGTCGTACTTCGCGCGCCACGCGAACGCGCGGTTCAGCCACAGCATCTGTCCGTCGTGCTACACGAAGGAGGTGCAGCCTCAGCTCGACGAGCTGGATCGGTAGCGCGCCGGATCAGGGCTCGAGCGAGCCCGCGTACGCCGCGGCGGCGATCATGTCGTCGAGCGTGAGCGCCGCCGTCTCCTCGCGCATCGGCTGCGCGGCGGGACCGGAGCGCGCGCCGGTACGGAAGCCGACGAGCTGGCGCAGCACGTACGTCGGCGAGCGTCCGGCGAGCGGCGGGGCCACGCCCATGCCGCGCAGGCCCTCGCCGTGGCAGCTCGTGCACCCCTTCGTTCCCGCGACCCGTCCACGCGCCAGCGCGCGGCCGCGCGCGAGGCTGCCCTTCGGCACGTACGCCACGTACCTCGCCATCGGATCGTGCAGCTCGTGCCGCCGCAGGTCGAGCGGCAGCTCGATGATGCGTCCGTCGAGCGGCTCCGTCCCGCCCTCGGGGGCGAGCGCGTAGAGCCCGTTCAGCGCCACCGACTTCGGCGCGACGTCCGCTTCGACGACGCGCGACAAGCGCCGCGCGTGCAGGCCGGAGAAGTACCGCGCCGCTGCCTCGAGCTCCTCGTCGCTCACGCTGTCGGCGATGCCGCGCATCGCGATCGTCGCCGGAAAGGGAACGGGCGACGCCGTGCCGCGCGCCCGCGAGTGCAGATCGTGCACCTGCTCCACGATGTACGCCGCGGGAAGCCCGGCGAGCATCGCGTTCTCCGGCCGTCCGCGTCCGTCCGCGAGATGGCAGAACCCGCACGCCATCACCGCGGGCCGGCGGCCGTGCAGGACGATCGACGGCGGCGCCGCGTGCGTCTCGGGATTCCAGTCGGCGACGTCGAACCCGTTGCGCGCGTGACCGACGGTGAACCGCGCGCGGCTCGTCGGCAGCGTCGCGATCGCGCCGGTGTCGCTGCCGACGGTGGACGGCGCCTTGTTCGTGCCGAGCACCGGGAACGCCCAGGCGGGGACGGCGAACGCCGTGTCGGCCGCGGGATGGGCGCGCGGCGCCTGCGCGCGAGCGCTCGCCGCCGAGGCGAGGCAGCCGAGCGCGGCGAGGAATCGCGTCGCGCCGCGTCGGGCGCCTCCTGCGCGTTCAATCGAAGGCATCGTCGAGCGAAGAATGTTCTCGTGTCGGGTGGCGCGGCACTCGCCGCGAGCGCGCGGAGTATCGCGCTCGGGCCCGCTTTTCGCCATGCGGCCCGACTATCTTTACCTTCTTCTATGACCAAACGCGACGAGGCCCTCGACTATCACGCGCGGGGACGGCCTGGCAAGATCGCCGTCGTTCCGACCAAGCCGCTCACCAACCAGCGCGACCTCTCGCTCGCCTACTCGCCCGGCGTCGCCGAGCCCTGCCTCGCGATCAGGGACGACCCCGAGCTCTCCTACCGCTACACCGCCCGCGGCAACCTCGTCGCCGTCGTCACCAACGGCACCGCCGTGCTCGGCCTCGGCAACATCGGCGCGCTCGCCGGCAAGCCGGTCATGGAAGGCAAGGGCAATCTCTTCAAGCAGTTCGCCGACATCGACGTCTTCGACCTCGAGGTCGGCTCCGAGCAGCCGGACGACGTCATCAAGTTCTGCCAGCTCCTCGAGCCGTCGGTCGGCGGGATCAACCTCGAGGACATCCGCGCCCCCGACTGCTTCTACATCGAGGAGACGCTCCGCAAGACGCTCAAGATCCCCGTCTTCCACGACGACCAGCACGGCACGGCGATCATCTCCGGCGCCGCCCTGCTCAATGCGCTCGAGATCGTCGGGAAGCAGATCGACCAGGTGCGCGTCGTCTTCTCGGGCGCCGGCGCATCGGCGCTCAGCACGGCCGAGCACTACGTGCGGCTCGGCGTGAAGCGCGACAACATCCTCATGTGCGACCGCGCCGGCGTCATCCACGCCGGCCGCGAAGGCGACATGGACCCGTACAAGGCGCGCTTCGTCCGCGAGACCTCCGCGCGCACGATCGCCGACGCCCTCGTCGGCGCGGACGTCTTCGTCGGGCTCTCCGTCGCCGGCGCGATCACGCGCGAGATGGTCGCCCAGATGTCCGACCGGCCGATCATCTTCGCCCTCGCCAATCCGAATCCCGAGATCACGCCCGACGAGGTGCGCTCCGTCCGCTCCGACGCGATCATCGCGACCGGCCGCAGCGACTACCCGAATCAGGTCAACAACGTCCTCGGCTTTCCGTTCATCTTCCGCGGCGCGCTCGACGTGCGCGCCACCGAGATCAACGAGGAGATGAAGATGGCGGCGACGCGCGCCCTCGCCGCGCTGGCGCGGGAGAGCGTCCCCGATTCGGTCGCCGCACTGTACGGGCTCCGCAACGTGCACTTCGGGCCGGAGTACATCATCCCCTTCCCGTTCGATCCGCGCGTGCTGCTCGTCATCGCGCCGGCGGTCGCGTGGGCGGCGGTCGCGAGCGGCGTCGCCACGGAGTTCATCGACCTCGAGGGCTACCGCGAGCGGCTCGAGGTGCGGCTCGGCCGCGCGCGCGGCATCGTGCGCGGGCTCATCAACCGCGCGATCCGCGATCCCAAGCGCGTCGTCTTTCCCGAGGGCGACGAGCCGAAGATCATCCGCGCCGCGTCGATCCTCGTCGACGACGGCATCGCGCAGCCGATCCTGCTCGGCAGCCGCGAGACGATCGAGAACCTCGCCGCGCTCCATCGCATCCCGCTCGACGGCATCGCCATCGAGGATCCGGCGACGTCGCCGAAGCGCGACGAGTACACGCACTACATGTGGCAGCTCCGCCAGCGGAAGGGGCTCTCGCTCGACGAAGCGCGCCGCCAGCTCTACAACGGCAACTACTTCGGCTCGTGCATGGTCGCGCGCGGCGACGCCGACGCCCTGCTCTCCGGCGCGAACCTCCACTACCCCGAGACGATCCGGCCGGCGCTCCAGGTCATCGGCGCGCATCCCGCCGCGCGCGTCGTCAGCGGCATGTACATGCTCGTCACCGAGCGTCACGTCGTCTTCTGTGCCGACACCACCGTCAACATCGACCCGACGGCGGAGCAGCTCGCGCAGATCGCCTTCGCCGCGTGCCGCGTCGCGCGCACGATGGGCGTCACGCCGCGCGTCGCCATGCTCTCCTTCTCGAACTTCGGCTCGGTGCGCGACGCGACGGCCGAGAAGATGGCGCGCGCGGCCCGGCTCCTGCGTGAGCGGGATCCGTCGATCGTCGTCGACGGCGAGATGCAGGCCGACACGGCGCTCGATCCGGAGATCCTCGCGCGCGACTATCCGTTCAGCCTCCTCAAGGAGGAGGCGAACGTCCTCGTCTTCCCCGACCTCAGCGCCGGCAACATCGCCTACAAGATGGTGCACCTCCTCGGCGGGGCGACCGCCATCGGACCCATCCTCCTCGGCATGCGCCGCCCCGTGCACGTGCTCGAGCGCGGCGCCGACGTGCAGGACATCGTCAACATGGCCGCCGTCGCCGTCGTCGACGCGCAGGAGCGCTCGCGCCATTCCGAGCCGCTGTTCGCCGCCGTTCCCGGCCCCGCACCCACGCCCGCACCCACGCCCGCGCTCTCGAAGACCTGACCGATGTCCGACGCACGCCTCGACGCCCTGGGGCTGCGCCCCCGCAGAACGGTCCACTGGAATCTCACGCCGCCGGAGCTGATCGAGCACGCCGTCCGGCTCGGCGAGGGGATGCTCTCCGAATGGGGCGCGTTCGCCGCGATCACCGCGCCGCACACGGGCCGTTCCCCCGACGACAAGTTCTTCGTCCGACGCCCCGAGACGGAGGGCGACGTCGATTGGGGCGCCGTGAACCGGCCGATGGATCCGGCGCACTTCGACGCGCTCCTCGGCGCGGTGCAGCGCTATCTCGACGCGCGCGACCAGCTCTTCGTGCAGGACGTGTTCTGCGGCGCCGATCCCGCGTACCGGCTCGCCGTGCGCTACGTCTCCCCGAGCGCGTGGCACGTCGCGTTCGTGCGGAACATGTTCATCCGCCCCCTCGCCGAGCAGCTCGCGCGCTTCGCGCCGAACTTCACCGTCCTGCACGCTCCGGAGATGCAGGCCGATCCCGCCGTGCACGGCACGCGCACCGGCACCTTCGTCGTGCTCGACCTGGCGCGCCGGATGATCCTCATCGGCGGCACACGCTACGCCGGTGAGCTCAAGAAGGCGATGTTCACCGTGATGAACTACTACATGCCGAAGCGGGGCGTGCTCTCGATGCACTGCTCGGCCAACGTCGGCGCCGGCGGCGACACCGCGCTGTTCTTCGGGCTCTCCGGGACCGGCAAGACGACCCTCTCCGCCGACCCCGCGCGCGCCCTCATCGGCGACGACGAGCACGGCTGGTCCGCCGACGGCGTGTTCAACTTCGAGGGTGGCTGCTACGCCAAAGCCATCAATCTCTCCGCGGAGAGCGAGCCGGACATCTACCGCACGACGCGCCTGTTCGGGACGATCCTCGAAAACGTCGTGCTCGATCCCGCGACCCGGGAGCCGCGCTTCGGCGACGCGAGCGTCACGGAGAACACCCGGCTCTCGTATCCCCTGCCGTACATTCCGCACATCGTGCCGAGCGGTCTCGGTGGCCATCCGCGCAACATCGTCTTCCTTGCCGCGGATTCCTTCGGCGTCCTCCCGCCGATCGCGCGTCTCTCGCGCGACCAGGCGATGTACTACTTCCTCTCCGGCTACACGGCGAAGCTCGCGGGCACCGAGCGCGGCGTGAAGGAGCCGACCGCGACCTTCTCCGCCTGCTTCGGCGCGGTGTTTCTCGTCTGGCACCCGACGACGTACGCCGAGATGCTCGGCCGGCTCGTCGACGAGCACGGCTGCCGGGTGTGGCTCGTCAACACGGGATGGAGCGGAGGCCCGTACGGCGTCGGCAAGCGCATGCGCATCGCCTACACCCGCTCGATGGTGCACGCGCTTCTCGACGGCGCGCTCGACACGGTCCCCACCCGCGACGACCCGGTCTTCGGTCTCGCCGTGCCGACGGCGGTGCCGTTCGTTCCCGACGAGGTGCTCGATCCGCGCGCCACCTGGCCCGATCCGGCCGCGTACGACGCGCAGGCGCACCGGCTCGCCGAGATGTTCCGCGCGAACTTCGCGAAGTTCGGCGACGTCGCGAATTCGATCCGGGCTGCGGGACCGAAGGGCTAGAACCGGTCGGTTCGGCGCGCCACCTTTCGCGCATGTCCTTCGAGGTCATTCGCGACCCGCTCTGGAACAACATCCGGATCGATCCGCTCGCGCTGCGGCTCGTCGACACGCGCGCCTTCCAGCGGCTCCGCTACGTGCGCCAGCTCGGCCTCGCGTACCTCGTGTACCCGGGCGCCAGCCACTCCCGCTTCGAGCACGCGCTCGGCGCCTACAACCTCGCGCGCCGCGCGCTCGCGCTGCTCGAGGAGCGTGGCTTCGTCCAGGGGCTCGCGGGCGACGAATGCCTCGTCGTGCGCTGCGCCGCGCTCCTGCACGACATCGGACACTATCCGTACTCGCACGCCCTCGAGGAGATCGGCGCGCTGCACCACGAGGAGGTCGCGCGGCCGCTCGTCACCGGCGGCGAGATCGCCGAGGTGCTGCGCGAGGAGCTCGGCGACGACGCCCCGGAGCGGATCATGGCGCTCATCCGCGGGCGGAGCGACAGCCCGCTCCAGGGGCTGATCTCCGGCTCGCTCGACCTCGACAAGATCGAGTACCTCAAGCGCGACGCGTTCATGTGCGGCGTGAGCTACGGCGACATCGACGTCGACCGGCTCCTCAACTCGCTTGCCGTCGTCACCGATCCGGAGCGCGGCACGCCGACGGTCGGCGTGTACGAGAAGGGCCTCTCGGCGCTCGAATCGCTGCTCTTCGCCAAGTACCAGATGTACCGCAACGTGTACTGGCATCACGCGGTGCGGAGCGCGACGGCGATGTACAAGCGCCTCGTCGACGGCGCGCTCCGCGCCGGCTCGCTGACCGCCGAGACGCTCGCGGCCTTCACCGACGAGGGGCTGCTCCACGAGCTCGCCGCGCGCGCGCCGACGCCGCTCCTCTCGGCGCTCCGCGAGCGCCGCCTCTACAAGCGCGTCTTCGAGTGTCCCGCCGCCGAGCTGCCGCCCGACGCCGGCGAATGGATCGCCGACGAGCACGCGCTCGTCACCGCCGTCGAGGACCGGCTCGCACGCGAGCTCGGGCTCGGCGCGGGCGAGCTGCTGCTCGACTATCCGGCGAAGACGCAGATGCTCGGCCTCGACATCCCCGTCCTCCGCCGCGACGGCTCCGTGCGCCGCCTCACGGCGGAAGGCTGGGAGGGCGCCATCAACCTCCCCACGCTCTCCCAGGAGCTTTACCGCAGCGCGCGCTGGCTCCGCGTCTTCGCCTGCCGCCCCGTCAGCATCTCCCGCCAGGCGATCGTCGACCTCGTGACGCTGCCGACCGCCGAGGTCCGTACTCGTCTCGAGCGCGGGAGCATGCTCGCTCGGTGAACGCGCACGGCCATTGGCCCGTCGGGTGAGCCCAGCGGCGAGCCGTCAGCCGTGAGCAGCGCGGTCAGCGGTAGTCATTCCGAGCCAGCGAAGCGAGTCGAGGAAACGTGACTGTCCCGATCGACGAGCCACTCTGCCGCGACGGTCGCGATTCCTCGACTGCCCGCCTTCGGCGCTACGCTCGAAATGGCACTCACCTCGAGCTCCGGCAGTTCCCCGCGCCTCCGCGCATCCTCCGCGTCCTCCGCGTGGAATCACGTTGCGGTCGGAGCCTGCCTGAAAGGTCTCCGCTTCGCGATGGCCCTAGCTTGGCGCGTCTCCCCCCTTCGACCGCCCGTGCGCCTCGGCGAGCTTCCTCGCGATGCCGCGGTAGAACGCCGCCGCGTCCTCCCTCCCGTCCTGCTCGAGCGACGTCGCCGCGAGCTCGATCGCGTAGAGGATGTTGCCGAGGTAGAGCTCCGCCAGCGAGCCGACCGTCTCGTCAGCCAACCGGTCCCATCTCCGCCGTGCGGTTCGGATCGTCGGCCGTCGGATCGGTCTCCATCACCTGCACGATGATCGCCGTGATGTTGTCCAATCCGCCGCGGCCGTTCGCCTCGGAGATCAGCGCGTTCACCTTGCGGTCCGGCTGCGCGGGAGAGCTCAGGAGCTGCGCGAGGCGGCGGTCGTCGACCATGCCGGTGAGCCCGTCGCTCGCGACGAGGAACAGGTCGCCCGCGCGCACCTCGCCGCGGTAGATGTCCGGCTCCACGTCGCTCCCCGCGCCGACGCACCGCGTGATCACGTTGCTGTACGGATGGTACCGCGCCTGCTCCGGAGTGAGATAGCCGGCGTCGACTTGTTCCTGCACGTACGAGTGATCCTTCGTGAGCTGCTCGAACCGGCCGCCGCGCAGCAGGTACACCCGCGAGTCGCCTACCTGGCCGATGAGATAGCGCGAGCCCGAGAGTACGAGCACCGACGCCGTCGTCCCCATCCCCTGCTTGTCGACCTCCGTGAGCGTCCGCTCGTGGATCGCGCGGTTCGCGAGCTTGAGCGCACTCGCCACGAGCTGGACCACGTCCTCGCCGTCGAGGTCCCGCAGCGGAGCGAGCTCGCGCTGCACGATCTGCACGGCCATCTCGCTCGCCACCTCGCCCGCCGCGTGGCCGCCCATCCCGTCGGCGACGATGAAGATCCCGCGCGCCAGGGTCGAGTCCACCGTGAAATTGTCTTCGTTGCCGGATCGGATCATCCCGACGTCCGTGCGCGCCGCGTGGATGAGCTTCACGCGCGCCCCCGCATCACGAGCACGATCACGGCGACGGCCACGAGCAGGAGGAGCGCGAGCAGCAGGCGCGACGTTCCCGCGCCCGGTGCCACCGCCGCGTTCGTCTTCTCCGTGACGACGTCCGAGCGCTCGCGCTCCCCCGTCGCGGGATTGCGCTGCGCCTGCGCGCGCACCTCGCCGGCGCTCATCCCGGCCGGGATGAATCGCAGCTTCACGCCGCCGAACCGCACGTCCGGCGCGCCGTCCAGCCGGCGCTCTCCCGTCACGCGAGTTCCGCCGACGTACGTTCCGTTCGTCGAGTTCATGTCCACCGCATACCAGCCGTCGTCCCGCCGCTGGAGCTTCGCGTGAATCTCGCTGACGCTCTCGTCGGTGAGCCGCACGTCGTTGTTGGGGCCCCGTCCAACCTGCGCAAGCGCTGTGCGAATCGCATAACGGACCCCCTTCGACGGACCTTCGTTCAGCACCTCGAGCTCGGCCAGCACCTTTCGCACGTCGTCCACCGCGCGCTGCGTAAACAGCGTGTCGGCGAGCGAGGGGACGGGCGTCTCGGCGCGGATCGGCGTCGCGGGCTGCATGGCGCCGGCGGCCGCCGGCACGTCGGCGTAGAACCGGAACTCCTCGCCTCCCACCCGCAGTACGTCCGCCCGCGAGAGACGGTGCGACCCCTGGACCCGTTCGCCGTTCACGAACACGCCGTTCGAGCTCGTGTCGCGGATGACGTAGCCCGAGTCCGTGGGCGCGAGCTCGGCGTGACGGCGCGAGACTTCGTTCTTCGGCACCACCACGTCGCACCCCGCGTCGCGCCCGATCGTGAGACCGCCCTCCGGCACGGGGTATTCCTTGCCGTCCACGAGCGACACGAGTCGTCCCCCCGATGCCAGCGTCGGCATCGCGGCGCCGGCGCGGCGCGAGCCGCCCGAGGGCGAGACCGCCTCGAGGCTGGTGTACTCCGTGACCCCGCGCTTCGAGTCGTCGGCGAAGCGGAGCTCGAGGCCCGCCACCTCGACCTTGTCGCCGTGCATCAGGGGCGTCGGCTCGACGCCGAGCAGGACGCCGTTCACCCGGACCTGCGAGTCCGGCGCCGCGCGGCGAATCGCCAGCGCGAGGTCGGCGCTCCGCTCGATGACGGCCTGAACGCCCAGCGACGCGTCGGTGGACAGCACGACGTCGGCGTCGGCGCCAGCCCCGATCCGGATCGTGGTCCCCGACAGCGGGAACTGTTTGTCGTCGAGCTGGAGAACGGCCATGGCGGGACGGTGCGCGGTCTGGACGACGGCGCCGAGCGCCGGGTGGGCGATGGACCAGAGACGCCCGCGACCGTTGACGGCGGAAACTACCCGGCGCCCGAGGGGCTGGCAAGCGCGGTGGAGCTCGCCTCGTCGCCGTCGCGCGATCCGCGTGCGTGCTCGGTAACTTCGCCCGCCTGCAGACGATACAACCGGTCGTACAGACCGTGCATCGCGCGCAGCTCGGCGTGCGTCCCGCGCTCGCGCACCTCGCCGTGATGCAGCACGAGGATCTCGTTCGCGTTCACGACGGTGCTCAGCCGGTGCGCGATCGCGATCGTCGTCCGGCCCCGCATCAGCGTCGCGAGCGCGCGCTGGATCTCCGCCTCGGCCGCGCTGTCCACCGCGCTCGTCGCCTCGTCGAGCACGAGCACCGCCGGATCGGCGGCGATCGCGCGCGCGAACGAGAGGAGCTGCCGCTCCCCGACGCTCACCGACGCCCCACGCTCGCCGAGCACCTGGTCGAGCTGGGCGGGCAAGCGCTCGATGATACGGTCCGCGCCCACGCGCGCCGCCGCCGCGAGCACCGCCGCATCGTCGAGCGGCGCGTCGAGCCGCACGTTGGTGCGCACGTCCGCCGCGAACAGGAAGATGTCCTGCTGCACGTAGCCGATCAGCCGCCGCCACTCGTCCATCGGCAGGTCGCGCACGTCGGTGCCGTTCGCCGTGATCCGGCCCCGCTGCGGCTCGTAGAAGCGGAGCAGGAGATTGACGATCGTCGTCTTCCCCGCGCCCGTGTGGCCCACCAGCGCCACCGTCTCGCCCGGGCGCGCCGTGAAGCTGACGCCGCGCAGCACCCACGCCGGCGTGCTCCCCCGCTCGCCGTAGTGAAACCACACGTCCTCGAACGCGATCGTCACCCCCTGCTCGGGCGGCGTCGGGTCGTGCGGCGCACGCGTCGCCGCGAGCACCGGAAGCGCCGGCACCGTCTCCGGCTCGGTCGCGCGCCCGCCGGCGACCGGCTCGGTGTCGAGCAGCAGGAAGATGCGCTCCGACGCCGCCATTGCCTGCTGCAGCGTGTTGAACTTGTCGGCGAGATCCTGGAGCGGCTGGTAGAACCGGCGCAGGAGCTGGAGGAACGCCGCGACGACGCCGACCGTCAGCGTCCCGACGCCGACGCGATGCGCGCCGGCGACGAGCAGGATCGCGAGCGCCAGCGAGGTGAGGAACTCGATCGTCGGGAAGTACAGCGCGTAGATCGTGATCGAGCGCAGGTTCGCGTCCAGGTGCCCCTTGTTCAGCACCGCGAACCGCGCCGCTTCGTCGTGCTCGCGGCCGAAGAGCTGGACGACGCGCATCCCGGTGATCCGCTCCTGCAGCGACGCGTTGATCCGCGCGAGCCGCGCGCGGATCTCGCGGTACGCGACGCGCACCTTCCGCTGGAACACGTGCGACGTCAGGTACACGAGCGGGATGACGGCGAACGCCGCGATCGCGAGCCGCCAGTCGGTGACGACCATCATCACGGCGATCGCCAGCAGCGTGAACAGGTCGCCGAGCCCCGCCACGACGCCGGCGGTGAACAGCTCGTTGAGCGACTCGACGTCCGACGTCACGCGCGTGACGAGCCGCCCCACCGGGGTGCGATCGTAGAACGCGATCGAGAGCCGCTGCACGTGCTCGAACAGCTGCTGGCGCAGGTCGCGCATCACGCGCTGCCCGAGCAGCGCGGTGAGCATCGTCTCGCCGTAGGAGCAGCCGAACGCCAGCACGAGCGAGCCGGCGTAGAGCATCGCGGAATGCCAGGCGAGCGCCGCGTCGCGCCGCGGCAGCGCGACGTCGATCACCCGCTCGGTCATGATCGGCCCCACGAGCTGGAGCAACCCTTCCGTCATCAGCAGTACGAGCGCCCCGGCGACGAGCGCGCCGTAGGGCCGCACGTACACGAACAGCCGCCGCACGAGCCGCTTGTCGTAGCCCTTGCGTGCGTCCAGATCCTCGTCGCTGACGTGGGGGGAGAGGGTGGCGGCCATGCTGGGGTGACGTGGTGACTCGGTGACTTAGTGACTTAGTCGGTGACCTGGTGCATCGGAACTGCACCGGCCACCGACGCCGAACCAGTCCCGCTGTGGAGACTCCAGGCTGGTTGGGCGCCGGAGTCTCGGTCGAGAGCATCGAAACTGAAGCCAAGACGTTTCCGCCTGGATGCACGCCGGCACCCGTTCCGCCACTCAACCACCGTGACGTGGTTCAACTGCTGAGTCGAAGTCACCGGCCAAGTCACCAACGAGCCAAGTCACCAAGTCACCCAGTCCCCGGCCTCTCAGCCGAGCCCGCTCCCTCCCCGCGCCACCAACGCCACACTCGACCATACGTGGTACGACGGTTGCGATAGGGAGTCGCGTCGTCCACCTACACCTTTGGAGGCTGTGATATGGGTATCCTCGCTTGGATCGTGCTCGGGCTGATCGCGGGGGCGATCGCCAAGGCCCTCATGCCGGGTAAGGATCCGGGGGGCATCATCGTCACCATGCTGATCGGTATCGTCGGCGCGTTCAT
>DATJGU010000106.1:0-46184 GCA_035494615.1 Gemmatimonadaceae bacterium | reverse complement strand
CCCGGTCCCCGTGCCGACGTCGAGCACCCGCTCACCGGACGCGACGGCGGCGAGGCGGAGCAGGTCCGCCGCCGCGCCCGCCGAGAGCCGGGTGCTGTGCAGGTCGAACTGGTCCGCGACGTCATCGTAGCTCGCAGCGTCCAGCGTCTTCCACCGTTCGACTTCAGTCGGCATGCGAGTTCGCGTCATGGGGCGAGGATGGCCTTCCGCGCGCATTCTTCCGTCAGAGGACGATCCGTGAGCAGTATGGTCGCGCGCGCGGGGTGCGCCAACGGGGTCGCTCGACGAGTCTTGGGACGGTCACTTGCCTGGACGAGGTATCTGCCGGTAGGGTCGCGCTGACGTGCCGATCGTGCGGAAGCGCTCGTCAATAGAGCCAGACCGCCGTGGCGCCGTCGTTCATCTTATTTCCGCATGGCTCTTCTCTCGATCCCGTTCACTCTGCTGGCGGACGCCAAGCTTCGCGCGGCACGCTCGATCCTCCGGCTGCGGCTGCGGGTCCGCCATCCTTCACTGCGGTGCGATCCGACCGCGATCCTTGACTATCCGTTCGGTCGGCTGGACGCATTCTCCCTTGGCGTCGGCGTCCGGATCATGCCCTTCTGCGAGATCGTGGTGATCCCGTCGTCCCGATTCAGCGCGACGGAAGGGCGGCTCGTGCTCGGAGACGACGTCGTGATCGCCGCGGGCGCGAACATCCGCGCCGCCGGAGGCGTGATCCGGATCGGCAACGGCTCCGGCGTGGGTCAGTACTCGGTGCTGGTCGCGGCCAACCACCAGCTCGTGCTCGGCGAGCCGTATTTCAAGCTGCCGTGGGACGAGGACAAGACGGGGGTCGAGATCGGCGCGAACGTGTGGATCGGCGCGCACTGCGTGTTGTTGCCGGGGACGCGCGTCGGCGACCATTCGGTGGTCGCGGCAGGGAGCGTCGTCAACGGCGCGATCCCGGCTGGTGAGCTGTGGGGAGGCGTACCGGCGCGCCGGCTGAAGGCGATCCCGACGCGCGAGAGCTTGGAGCGAGCGCTCGGAGCCGCGCAGACGTCCTGACGAACGGCGGTGCGCCACCGGTGACGGTGCGGGCGCAATCCCCCGCTCAGGGAGCGATCCCTGGCGCTCGCCCGCGGCGGGCGGCGATCAGCGAGGCGAACATCGCGCGCTCGGACGACGACAGCGTCAGCGCAGCGATCGCGAGCACCGCGAGGGCGTAGATCGCGCGCATACCGATCCCGCCGAGAGTCGTCTCGCTGGCGGGACTGAACAGGCGGCCCGCCACGCCGATCGCGAGCAGGCAGTACGCGCCGCGCCAGAGCACCGCCGGGGCGACCGTCGCGCCGAATCGGCGCTTCAATCGATACAGCGAACAGGCGAGCGCGACGAGCATGGCGAGCGAGAGGGCCATCGCCGCTCCGCCGAGCCCGAAGGTGGCGATGAGGCCAGGAAAGCTCGCCGCGGCGACTCCGTAGGCGAGGCACGTGATGGCCGCGAAGAAGGCGACGTCGTCCAGGCCGATCAGGAGCTGCAGATACACGTTCACCATCTGGTACAGGCACTGCCAGATCACGAAGATCGCCAGCGCGGCGGCCCCGGGCGCGAACTTCGCCGAGAAGAGCACGGTGAGGGTGATGCGCGGGAAGAGCGCGACGGCCACGCCGGCGACGAGCAGGAGGAGCGTGATCTTGCTCGCGAAGTCGTCTGCCGCGGCGACCTTGGTGGCAGGATCGAGCTGCCGGTTCACGTAGGGGGTGAAGAACAGCCCATTCATCGGCGTGATCACCGCACCGACGGTGAGGGCGATGCCGAGCAACGCCTGGAGGAGTCCCGCGCCGACTGCGCCGAGACCGGCGAACACGAAGTACCGCGTCGCGAGCATCGTCAGCGAGTACGCGGACATCGCGGTGTAGATGAGCATCGCGTAGCGCACGATCTCCGGGCTGCCGTGCAGCTCGCGCCGAAGACCGAGGGTCGGCGCGTCGGTCCGCACGCCGAGCGCGCGCCGGAGATACCAGATCGACCCGATCGTGGTGAAGACGCCCGCGCCGACGGTGGCGACGTACAGCCCCGGAATCCCGTGAACGACGACGCCGGCCATCGCGGCGAGGGCGAGGGTGAGGAGCACCAGCATGTTGAGCATCGCGCTCGACGTGCCGCGCTGCGCCGACGCCAGCGTGTTGACGAACAGGACGTTCAGCATCGCGGCGGGAACGCCGAGGATCGCGATGTAGAAGTACGGCCGGTAGACGGAGAGATCCGAGCCGAACAGCGTCGGCCGCCAGGCGAGCAGCGCGGCGACGACGACCACCGCGATCAGCCCCTGCACGGCGAGGGCGCGGAAGAAAGTGGCGAAGGTGCGCTCGAACGCCGCGTGCCCTTCGCTGTGGCGGCGGGCCATGAACTTGAGCGCGGTGAACGGCAGGCTGAGGTGCGCGAGCTGCATCACACTCAGCACCGTCTGGTCGATCGTGCTCGTGACGCCGTAGCCCGCTGGGCCGAGCAGGACGGAGAGCACCTTTGCGCGCACGAGCGCGACGACCATGATCGCCAGCTGGATCGCGCCGATCGAGAGGAGCACTCGCGACATCACGGCGCTCCGCTACGACACGCGCACCGGCGCCGAGCCGGGCTCGGTGCGCGCCGTGCGTTCCGTCGGGCGCTCGTCGGCGGGCGCCTCGGCGGACATCGCGCGCTCGAGGCGCGCGGGATCGGCGTCGTCCGACGCGCCCCGGTGCTGGCGGACGAGCGTGAGGATCGTGTAGACCGCGACCGGCTCGTCGTGCTGGTTGCGCACCTCGACGTCCCAGTGAACGACCCCCTGCGGGATCTGGCCCTCGCGATCCTCCTTCACCGTCTTCTGCTTGCAGGTGAGGCGCGCGTGGATGGTGTCGCCGATGTAGACGGGCTTGACGAACCGGAGGTTCTCGAGGCCGTAGTTGGCGAGCACCGGGCCGGGCGCGGGATCGACGAACAGGCCGGCGGCGGCGGCGAGCACGAAGTACCCGTGCGCGACACGACGCTCGAAGAGGGAGTCGCGCGCGGCGACGTCGTCCATGTGGGCGTAGAAGAAGTCGCCCGAGATGCCGGCGAAGTTGACGACGTCGCTCTCGGTCACCGTGCGGCGGTGCGTCACGAGCGTCTCGCCGATCTCGAGCTCCTCGAAGTACTTCCGGAACGGATGCACCCGGTCGCGACGCTCGGCGGCACCACGGCTCCATTCGCGCGTCACCGCGGTGAGCGTCTGGGGCGAGCCCTGGAGCGCGGTGCGCTGCATGTGGTGCAGCACGCCGCGCACACCGCCCATCTCCTCGCCGCCGCCCGCGCGCCCCGGGCCGCCGTGCACGAGGTGCGGGAGCGGCGAGCCATGGCCGGTGGACTCGCGCGCGCTGTGGCGGTCGACCAGCATCAGCCGCCCGTGATAGGCCGCGGTGCCGAGCGCGACGTCGCGGGCCACGTCCTCGCGCGCGGTGAAGAGCGAGCCGACGAGACTGCCGCGCCCGAGCCGTGCCAGCTCGATCGCTTCGTCGACCGAGCGATACGGCATCACGGTGTTCACCGGACCGAACGCCTCGACGTCGTGCGGCTCGGTGGTCTCGAACGGCCGAGCGGTGTAGAGCAGCGTCGGCGGGAAGAACGCGCCGCGCTCCGGATCGGCGCCGACGACGTCGAGCGCGTCCGGTCCGCCGTAGAGCAGGTCGGTCGCGGTGCGCAGCCGCTCGGTGTTCCCCTGCACCTCGCGCCGCTGCGCGCGGCCGGCGAGTGGGCCCATGCGCACGCCCTCGCGCGACGGATCGCCGACGGTCACCCCGGCGAGCCGCTTCCGCAGCGCGGCGACGACGTCGTCCATCAGCTCGGCCGGCACGAGGGTGCGCCGGATGGCGGTGCACTTCTGGCCCGCCTTCACGGTCATCTCCTTCACGACCTCCTTCACGAAGAGGTCGAGCTCCTCCGTGCCGGGCACCGCGTCGGGACCGAGCATGGAGAAGTTGAGCGAGTCCGCTTCCTGATTGAACCGCACGTTGTGCTCGAGCACCGCGCGGCCGGAACGGAGCTGCAGCCCCGTCGACGCCGAGCCGGTGAACGCGACGGTATCCTGGCTCGTGAGGTGGTCGAGCAGATCGCCCGCGCTGCCGCAGACGAGCTGGAAGGTCCCGTCGGGAAGGATCCCCGATGCGACGATCTCGCGCGCGACGGCCTCGGTGAGATACGAGGTGACCGTGGCGGGCTTCACGATGCTCGGCATGCCGCCCAGGAAGGACGTCGAGAGCTTCTCGAGCATCCCCCACACGGGGAAGTTGAACGCGTTGATCTGGACGGCGACGCCCTCGAGCGGCACGCAGATGTGCCGGCCGATGAAGGTGCCGCCGCGGCTCAACGCCTCGGGGCCGCCGTCGACATAGTAGGTCTCGTCGGGGAACTCGCGCCGGCCGCGGCTCGCATAGGCGAACAGTGTCCCGATGCCGCCGTCGACGTCGATCCACGAATCGCCGCGCGTCGCGCCCGTGTGCGCGGACACGCGATAGAACTCTTCCTTCCGCGCCGTGAGATGCTGCGCGAGCGCCTTGAGCATGCGCGCGCGCTGATGGAAGGTGAGCTTCCGCAAGGCCGGGCCGCCGACGGTGCGTCCGTACGCGAGCATCGCGGCGAAGTCGAGACCTTCGCTCGACGCCACGGCGATCGGCTCGCCCGTGACGGCGTCGTGAAGTGGCGTTCCCTCGCCCGTGCCCTCGACCCATTCGCCGAGCGCGTAGTTCCGGAGCCGGTTCACGGTCTCGTCCCTCGACATGGGCGGTAGCTCGTCTCCGGCGTCGCGCAGCCGGCCGGCACCGCGCGCAGCGGCCCGCACGGCTCGTTCGACGCGTGCAGCCGCGCGGGGAGCGCCCGATCGCGCACGGCACCCTCCGTCTTCCAGGCGAGCATCTCGTTGCTCACCTGCTCGACGACGCGCGCCGGATTGCCCACGACGACGGACCTTGGCGGAGTCTGCATCTCTGCCGGGACGAAGCAGAGCGCGCCGACGATACTTCCGGTGCATCCCTCCCGGACGTTGCAGCCGTCCCCGGCGACGATGGCGCCGCGCTCCGTGGCGACTGGGGCGGCGGGCCCGACGTACACGTCGCGGCCGATCACGACGTTGCCCATGACCGTCGCGTTCGGATGCAGGAACGCGCTCTCGTGCAGCGCCGGCACGAAGCCGTCGCAGGCGAAGACGTTGGGCATCTACACGCGCTCGAGCACGGTGGCCATCCCCTGCCCCACCCCGACGCACATCGTGGCGAGGGCCCAGCGCGCGCCGGTGCGCTGGAGCTCGCGCGACGCGGTGAGCAGCAGCCGAGCGCCGCTCATGCCGAGCGGATGGCCGAGCGCGATCGCGCCGCCGTTCGGGTTGACGCGCGGATCGTCGTCGGCGACGCCGAGCTCGCGGAGCGAGGCGAGCGCCTGCGCGGCGAACGCCTCGTTCAATTCGATCACGCCGACGTCGTCCATCGTGATCCCGGCACGCGCCAACGCCTCGCGCGACGCCGGCACCGGGCCGATGCCCATGCACCGCGGCTCGACGCCGGCGACCGCCGTCGCGACGACGCGCGTCATCGGAGCGGCGCCCAGCTCCCGGGCGCCGCGCTCGGACACGACGAGGAGCGCCGCGGCGCCGTCGTTGAGCCCCGACGAATTGCCCGCCGTGACGCTTCCCTTGCCGTCGGTGCGGAACGCGGGGCGCAGCTTCGCCAGCACGTCGGCCGTCGTGTCGGGGCGGATGAACTCGTCGCGCGCGACGCGAACGGACGGACCCTTGCGCTGCGGGATGTCGATCGGCGTGATCTCTTCCGCGAACCGTCCCGACTCCCGCGCGGCCGCCGCCTTGCGCTGCGAGCGCACCGCGAACGCGTCCTGATCCTCGCGGCTCACGCCGTAGCGCTCGGCCACGTTCTCCGCGGTCTGGCCCATCGAGTCGATGCCGAACCGCTCGCGCATGACGGGATTCACGAAACGCCAGCCGAGGCTCGTGTCGAACAGCTCGACGTCGCGCGCGAACGGGCGGCTGCTCTTGCTCAGCACGTACGGAGCGCGCGTCATGCTCTCCACGCCGCCGGCGACGTAGACGTCTCCCTCGCCGAGGCGCACGGCGCGCGCCGCGTTGGCGACGGCGCTCATCCCCGACGCGCACAGGCGGTTCACCGTCTCGCCAGGCACGGTCACGGGAAGGCCGGCGAGAAGCGCCGCCATGCGCGCGACGTTGCGGTTGTCCTCCCCCGCCTGGTTCGCGCAGCCGAGCACGACGTCGGCGATGCGCGCCGGATCGAGCGCGGAATGCCGCGCGACGAGCGCGGCGATCACGTGCGCCGCGAGATCATCGGGCCGCACGTCGCTCAGCTGGCCGCCGAGGTTGCCGACGGCGGAGCGGACGCCGTCGAGAAGGAACGCTTCGGTCATGGCTTCTGCGAATCTGGTGCGGGGCGGACGATCACGAGAGGAGCGCCTGCCCATCGCGGACGCGCCGGCGCAGGAGCGGGCTCGGACGATATCGGTCCTCGCCGTACTCGAGCTGCAGCCACTCGAGGCGGCGCAGGATCTCCGCGCCGCCGATGGCGTCTCCCCATGCGAGCAGCCCGCGCGGATAATTGACGCCCTTCGTCATCGCGAGCTCGATGTCGCCGGGCGACGCGACGCGCAGATGCACGGCGTCCACCGCCTCGTTCACGAGCATCGCGAGCACGCGATCGACGACGTACGTGCCGAGCTCCTGATCTTCCGTCGGCGCGGGCTGCACGGCGCCGGCACGGTAGTCGTAGTAGCCGCGCTCGCGCTTCCGGCCGAGCAGTCCCGCCTCGACGAGCCGGCGCTGCGTGAGCGACGGCCGGTAGCGCGGGTCGTAGAAGAACGCCTCGAATACCCCGGCGGTGACGGCGAAGTTCACGTCGTTGCCGATGAAATCCATGAGCTCGAACGCGCCCATTCGGAACCCGCCGATCGTGCGGAGCGCCCAATCGATCGTCGGGACGTCGGCGATGCCTTCCTCGAGCATCCGCAGCGACTCGCCGTAGAAGGGACGCGCGATGCGGTTCACGATGAAGCCCGGCGTGTCGCTGGCGATCACGGGCGTCTTTCCCCACGCGATGGCGAGGTCGCGCGCGCGCTCGGCGACGCCGGCGGCGGTGGTGATCGCCGGCACGACCTCGACGAGGGGGAGCACGGGGGCCGGATTGAAGAAGTGCATGCCGACCACGCGCTCGGGATGCGCCATGCCGCCGGCGATGGCCGCGATGGACAGCGAGGACGTGTTGGAGGCGAGTACGCAGTCGGGGGCGACGACGCGCTCGAGCGCGGTGAGCAGCGCGCGCTTCGCGGCGAGATCCTCGACGATGGCTTCGATGACGATGCCGCAGCGCGCGTACGCAGCGAAGCCGAGCGCGAGATCGCCGGCGTCTTCGACGCGAACGAGCGTCGCGGTGGCGGTGGCCTGGTCGATCCGCCCCTTCGCGACGTCGCGCGCGAGCGCGGCGCGCATGGCCTCGCGCGCACGGTCCACGACACCGGGGACGACGTCGCCGAGGACGACGCGATGGCCCGCCGCGGCGGCGAGCTGGGCGATCCCGCGTCCCATCGCGCCCGCGCCCACGACGCCGACGAGCGCGCCGTTCACGCTACCGTCCGCGGAAGACCGGCTTCCGCTTCTCGACGAACGCGCGCACCCCTTCGGCGTAGTCCTCGGTGCGACCCGCTTCGCGCTGCAGCTCCTCCTCGAGCGCGAGCTGCGTGGCGAGGTCGTTGGCGAGTCCGGCGTTGAAGCCGCGCTTCGCGAGGCCGAGCGCACGCGTCGGCATGCAGGCGAGCCGGCGGGAGATCTCGAAGCTCGTGTCCAGGAGAACCGCAGGGGGCACGACGTCGTGGACAAGCCCCCACTCCTTCGCGCGGCGCGCCTCGAGCCGATCGCCGAGCATGACGAGCGCGGCGGCGCGCTGCAGCCCGACGAGCCGCGGGAGGAGGAAGGTTCCGGCGCTGTCGGGGATCAGACCGATCCTGGCGAAGGACTGGATGAAGGACGCGTCCTCCGACGCGACGACGAGATCGCAGGCGAAGGCGATGTTCGCGCCGGCGCCGGCGGCGACGCCGTTCACGGCGCAGACGACGGGCTTCTCCATCGTGCGGATGGCGAGCACGATGGGCGTGTACTGGCGCGCGACGACGTCGCCGAGATCCGGGGCCGGGCGCTCGGCGGCCGGGAGCACGTCGGCGAGGTCCTGGCCGGCGCAGAAGGCGCGACCGTTGCCGAGGAGGCGCACGCAGCGGACGGCGTCGTCGGCCGCGGCGGCACGCAGCGCCTCGAGCAGCTCGGCGGCCATGCGCGCGTTGAGGCTGTTGAGGACGTCCGGGCGGTCGAGCGCGACCGTCAGCACGCCCTCGCGCGCCGCGACCTGGATGTGCTCGTGGCTCATGGTCCGCGAAAGCTACCCGGCGCGCCGGTGGGCCGCAGGGGCGCCGCTCCCTTTCCCGGCGTCCGGGGGGCAAATTGAGGGGCATCACTCCGATCGAGCACGACCGGCCGACCCTGCGAGCTTCGATGACCCACGCCGCGCCGCCCAAGACCCGTCGCACATCCGCCCAGCCGGCCGTCGACCCGCGGTTCGACTGGCGGCGCATCGCGTACAACGTGCTGGCGTCGCGGGCGCTCGACGATCTCGAGGAATCGACGAATCGCAGCCGCGCCTCGGTGCCGCGCGAGCACCTCGTGCTCTATCAGTTCTCGTCGCGCGGGCACGACCTCGGCCAGACGATCCTCGGCACCCTGCTCGATCATCCGCACGACGGCGCCGGGGCGTACTACCGCTCCCGGCCGCTCCTGCTCGCGCTCGGGCTCAGCCTCGACGATGCGCTCGGCAGCCCGCTGGGCCGCGCGGGGGGGTTCAGCGATGGGCGCGACATCGGCGTCGTCGGCAACCTGCCGAACCGCGACGGCGCCGTGGGGCTGCCGATGGCGGGCGACGTCGGATCGCAGTACACGCCGACGGCGGGATGGGCACAGTCGATCGTCTACCGGCGCGACACGCTCGGCGACCGTTCGTGGGAGGGCGCGATCGCGGTGGTGCTCGGCGGCGAAGCGTCGGCGGCGACGAACGGCTTCTGGTCCGCCCTGACGATCGCGACGACGCTCAAGCTTCCGATGCTGTTCTACATCGACGACAACGGGCTCGGCATCTCGGTGAAGAGCGAGCTGCAGACGCCGGGAGCGAACATCGCGCGGAACCTCGAGTCGTTCACCAACCTGTTCGTGCGCGACGGCGACGGATGCGATCCGGCGGAAGCCGCGCGCCTGCTCGCCGAATGCGTCGAGCACGTGCGCGGCGGCGACGGGCCGGCGCTCGTGCGGCTCACCGTGCCGCGATTGAGCAGCCACTCGGGACCGGACAACCAGAAGGGCTACCGCACCGAGGACGAGATCGTGGCCGATCTCGCCCGCGATCCGCTGCCGCAGCTGCGGAAGTTTCTCGTCCCCGCGCTCTACTCCGAGGACGAGTGGACGGAGCTCGAGGCGCGCGTCGCACGCGACGTCGCGGAAGCGGCCGATCGCGCGCGGGCGCGGCCGGCGCCGGAGCCCGCCGACGTGCGGCGCTTCGTCTACGCCGAAGCGGTGAGGCCGTCGGATCCCGTCGCGTTCGGCGGGCTGTCGGCGGAGGAGCGTCGCGCGCTTGGCGGCACCGACACACCCTCGACGGAGGGGGACTTCGTGCGGCTGCAGGAGGCGGTGCGACGCACGCTGGCGCGCGAGCTGGAGGTGAATCCGAAAGTGCTGGTGTTCGGCGAGGACGTCGGCCGAAAGGGCGGCGTGCACATGGTCACCGAGGGTCTGCAGAAGCGGTTCGGGGCCGAGCGCGTGTTCGACACGAGCCTCTCGGAGGAGGGGATCGTGGGGCGCGCGGTGGGGATGGCGCTCGCCGGGCTGATGCCCGTGGCGGAGATCCAGTTCCGCAAGTACGCCGATCCGGCGCAGGAGCAGCTCAACAACTGCGGCACGCTGCGCTGGCGGACGGCCAACCGGTTCGCCGCGCCGATCGTGGTGCGGATGCCGGGCGGGTTCGGCAAGGACGTCGGCGACCCGTGGCATTCCGTCACCGGCGAGGTGCTGTGGGCGCACGCCGTCGGCTGGCAGGTGGCGATCCCCTCGAACGCGGCGGACGCGGTGGGCCTGCTGCGCGCGGCGATGCGCGGCGCGAACCCGACGATCTTCTTCGAGCATCGCGCGCTGCTGATGACGAGCGACGGAAGCGCGCGCTATCCGGGGGACGACTACGTCCTGCCGTTCGGGCGCGCGCGCACCGTGGTGGAGGGGGACCAGGTGACGGTCGTGAGCTGGGGGGCGATGGTGCATCGGTGCCGCGAGGCCGCGGCGAAGTTCGACGGCGACGTGCACCTGATCGACCTGCGCACGATCGCGCCGTGGGATCGCGAGGCCGTGCTGGAGTCGGTGCGGAAGACGGGTCGCTGCCTCATCGTGCACGAGGACACGTCGACGGCGGGGTTCGGCGCCGAGATCGCGGCCGTGCTCGCGCGCGAAGCGTTCTGGTTCCTCGACGCGCCGATCGAGCGGCTCGCGGTGGAGGACGTGCCGATGCCATACCATCCGGCGCTGCTCGATGCGGTGCTGCCGGATGCGGAGCGGATCGCGGAGCGGATCGGGATGCTGCTTGGGGTGTGAAGGTGGACTACCAGTAGGTGGTAGGTGGTAGGTGGTAGCGGGTAGCGGGTAGCGGGTAGCGGGTAGCGAGCACGCGCGAACGCCGTTAGCTGCTACCCACTGCGCGCGACCCCGTGCTCGCTACAGGAGGTGGAAGCGCGTCTCTGCGCTTGACTCCCGCCGACGACTCCCGTAGACTCGTCCCCCCAGGCCCGCACGGGAACCATCGATGATCCTGTCCACTACGCTCGTCCCGATGCACGTCGTCGCCGCGACCGCTGTCGCGGTCGGGGACGTCGTGTCGGCGGACACGAGCTTGCGCGCAGGCCTCGGAGCGGTGTAGCGGATCTCCCGCTCGGCTCCCGGAGCGATCGAATCGCCCCGCCTGCGCAGCCCCGCAGGCGGGGCGATTCCATTTCTCCGCGTCGCACCCTCACGTCGCGACGCGCGGACCTCGAGCGAAGGAACACCATGAGTTCGTCCGCACAGTCTCTCCAACCGGCCGAGGCGCCTCCCGCGCAATCGCTGTGGGCGGCGGTGCGCGAGGCGCTCGCCGGCGCGCACGGTCGTGACTTCACCGAAGGACCCATCGGGCGCGCGATCTTCATCCTCGCGGTGCCGATGGTGCTCGAGATGATGATGGAGAGCATCTTCGTCGTCGTCGACGTGTTCGTCGTCGCGCACCTCGGCGCCGACGCCGTGGCGACGGTGGGGCTCACGGAATCGTTCATGACCGTGCTCTACACCCTCGCGATGGGGTTGAGCATCGGCGCGGGTGCCATGGTGGCGCGGCGGATCGGCGAGAAGGACGCCGAGGGCGCGGCGCACACGGCGGCGCAGGTGATCCTGTTCGGCCTCGCCCTCTCGCTGCTGATCGGAGCGGTCGGGGCGGTGTGGGCGCCCGCGCTGCTCGGGATCATGGGCGGCTCCAGCGGCGTGATCGGCCACGCGTCGTTCACGCGCGTCATGCTCGGGGGGAACGCGAGCGTCGTGCTGCTGTTCCTGATCAACTCCGTGTTCCGGAGCTCCGGCGACGCGGCCACGGCGATGCGCACGCTCTGGCTGGCGAACGCGATCAACATCGTGCTCGGGCCGGCGCTCGTCTTCGGATGGGGGCCGCTGCCGAAGCTCGGCGTCGTGGGCGCGGCGATCGGGACGACGATCGGACGAGGAACGGGGGTGCTGTACGCCGTCTCGCGTCTTCGGTCGCCGACCGGACGCGTGCGTCTCCGCGCGCGGCACTTCGGGCTCGACCTCGCGTTGATCGGGCGCGTGGTGCGCCTGTCGTCGGCGGCGACGTTCCAGGTGTTCGTCGGGATGGCGAGCTGGATCGGGCTCGTGCGGATCCTCGCGACCTTCGGGAGCGCGGCGCTCGCCGGATACACGATCGGCATCCGCGTCGTGATGTTCGCGCTACTGCCGAGCTTCGGGATGAGCAACGCGGCGGCGACGATGGTGGGACAGGCGCTCGGCGCGAAGAAGCCGGAGCGCGCCGAGGAGGCGGTGTGGAAGACGGCGCGGTACAACGCGGTGTTTCTCGCGGCGATCGGGCTCGCGTTCGTCGTGTTCGCGCGCCAGATCGTCGGCGGATTCACGCCCGACCCCGAGGTGGCGCGGTACGGCATCCTCGCGCTCCGGACGGTCGCGTACGGATTCATCTTCTACGCGTACGGCATGGTGATCGGGAACTCGTTCAACGGCGCCGGTGACACGCGGACGCCGACGTGGATCAACCTGTTCGTGTTCTGGGTGCTCGAGATCCCGCTCGCGTGGCTCCTGTCACGGCAGCTGGGGATGGGACCGTTCGGCGTGTTCGTGGCCATGACGATCGCGTTCTCGACGCTGGCGGTGGTGAGCGCGGTGGTGTTCCGGAAGGGGCGATGGAAACGCAGCGTGGTCTGACGATGCTGCGCCTTCGCCCGACGCATCCTCTCGCGGCGTGCGCAGCGAACTGCCGCTCGGGTCGGCTCTCATCGCAACGTGTTCCCACGCGGAGCCGCGGAGCTACTGCCGCTCGGCTCGGCTCCTCGCGCAAGGAGTTCCACGCGGAGGCGCGAGGGATGCGCGGAGGCGCGGGGAACTGCAACAGCAACGGCAACGGCTTGCTCTGCGAGCAGCTCTCGCCAGCGCACGGCTCTCGGCCCCGCAACGTCAAAGAGCCTTTGGGGCTGTGGATGGAGAGGAACCGTCCCCGGTGCGCGCATCGCGACCCGGAAAGCGCCCCGTCACGCGCCGCTCGCTCGCTGAGCAGTTCTCCGCGCCTCCGCCAGTTCCCCGCGCCTCCGCGTGGAACTCCTTGCGGTAAGAGCCGCCCCGAGCGGCCGTTCTTCGTGGCTCCGCCTCCGCGTGAACATCACGTTGCGGGAGAAGCCAGCACGAGCGGCGGTTCTTCGCGCACGCCGCGAGAGGACATGTCGGGGAGGAGCCCGGCTCGGAGCGTGGTCAGATCGCCTTGAACTCCTCGAACGGCTGTCCGCACGACCGGCACCAGCAGATCGACTTGCACGCGGTCGATCCGAACTCGCTGCGGATCTCGGTGTCGGGGGAGTCGCAGTACGGACAGGGGGGCGCGCGGTGGGCGCGGACGAGCTGGACGAGCGCGCCCTGCTCCGCCGGCGCGGGCGGGGCGATGCCGTAGGCCTTGAGCTTGGCGCGCGCGGCGTCGGGGATCCAGTCGCTCGTCCACGCCGGGGCGTAGACGGTCGCGATGTGCACGGTCGCGATGCCGGCGCCGGCGAGCGCGGCGCGGATGTCGTCCTCGATGACGTGCATCGCGGGACAGCCGGAGTAGGTCGGCGTGAGCGTGACCGTCACCGCCCCCGCCGGATCGACGGCGACGTCGCGCACGATGCCGAGCTCGCGCACGCTGAGCACGGGCACCTCGGGGTCCTTCACGGCGTCGAGGAGCTCGAGCACCGCGTCGCGCGTCGGGAGCGTCGCGCGGGGGCCGCTCACCAACTCGCCCCCGGATGCGAGCGTGCGACGATCTGCAGCTCGGCGAGGAGATGGCCCAGGTGCTCGCTGTGCATGCCGCTTCGTCCGCCGCGCAGATGCGGCGAGTGCGACGCCCCCGTCGGGGCGGTGAGCGTGGCGCGGTGCAGCACGTCGAGCACCTGGGTCTCCCACGTCGCGCGGAGCGCCGGGAGATCCGGTCCGACGCCGCGCGCGGCGAGCCGCGCCGCGACGTCGTCCGCGGCGAACAGCTCGGGGGTGAACCGCCACAGCTCGTCGATCGCGCGCTGGACGCGGCGGTGGCTCTCCTCGGTGCCGTCGCCGAGCTTGAGGATCCACTCGCCGCTGTGACGCACGTGGTAGCGCGCTTCCTTGAGCGATTTCGCGGCGAGCGCCGCGAGCTCGGCGCTCGTCGAGCGAGCCAAGGCGTCGAGCGTGACGACGGCGTACACGTCGAAGAGGAACTGGCGGGCGATCGTGACGCCGAAGTCGCCGTTGGGCTGCTCGACGAGCAGGCAGTTGCGGAAGTCGATCGCTTCGCGCCAGTACGCGAGCGCGTCCTCGTCGCGCCCCTTCCCCTCCACCTCGCCGGCGCGACGCAGCAGCAGCGTCGCCTGACCGAGCAGGTCGAGGGCGACGTTCGCGAGCGCGATGTCCTCCTCGAGGATCGGCGCGTGACCGCACCATTCGCTCAGCCGGTGTCCGAGCACGAGCCGGTCGTCGCCGAGTCGCAGCAGCAGCTCCAGCTCGTCGTGCACGGGCGGCGGTGGCGGCGGCAGGACGGCGGGCTCGGTCACAGTCCGCGCACCCCGCGCGGCACCTTGTAGAACTGCGGGTGCCGGTACGCCTTGTCTTCGCCGGGATCGAAGAACGGTCCCGCCTCGGCCGGCGACGACGCCGTGATGGCCGCGGACGGGACGACCCAGATCGACGCGACACCGCCGCGCCGCGCATAGACGTCGCGCGCGTTCTGCAGCGCCTGCTCGGCGTCGACCGCGTGCAGCGATCCCGCGTGCTCGTGCGGCTCGCCGTGCGCGCCCTGCGTGAAGACTTCCCACAGCGGCCACTCGCCGTCGGCCGCCGTCGCGCCGGCCTGCGCGGCGACGGTGCGGTTCGCGTCGGCGCCGTCGGGCGCGGTCACGCCGCCTCCGCCGCCTGCCTCGCGCGCTGCTTCGCCGCGTACGCGCTGGCCGCCTCGCGCACCCACGCCCCCTCGTCGTGCGCGCGGCGACGCGCCTCGAGCCGCTCGCGGTTGCACGGGCCGTGGCCCCGGATCACCTGGTTGAACTCGTCCCAGTCGATGGATCCGAAGCGCCAGTTCTCGGTCGCGGCGTCGTACGAGAGGTCCGGGTCGGGGAGCGTGAGCTGCACCGCGGCGGCCTGCGGCACGGTGAGGTTCACGAACCGCTGCCGGAGCTCGTCGTTCGTCTTGCGCTTCACCTTCCAGCGGATGAGCTCCGCCGTGTTCGGCGATGCCGCGTCGCTCGGACCGAACATCATGAGCGAGGGCCACCACCAGCGGTTCACCGCGTCCTGCACCATCGCGCGCTGCGCCTCGGTGCCCGCGGCGAGCGTCGCGACGATCTCGTAGCCTTGCCGCTTGTGGAAGTTCTCCTCCTTGCAGACGCGGATCATCGCGCGCGCGTACGGTCCGTACGACGCCTTCGCGAGGACGGTCTGGTTGACGATCGCGGCGCCGTCGACGAACCAGCCGATGACGCCGATGTCGGCCCACGAGAGCGTGGGATAGTTGAAGATGCTCGAGTACTTCGCCGTGCCGTCGAGCAACTGCTGCACGAGCTCGGCGCGGTCGACGCCGAGGGTCTCGGTGCCGCAGTAGATGTAGAGGCCGTGGCCCGCCTCGTCCTGCACCTTGGCGAGCAACGAGATCTTGCGACGGAGGCTCGGCGCGCGCGTGATCCAGTTCCCTTCCGGGAGCATGCCGACGATCTCGGAGTGCGCGTGCTGCGACATCATGCGCACGAGCTGCCGGCGATAGCGCTCGGGCATCCAGTCCTTGGGCTCGATGCTCTCGCCGGCGGCGATGCGCGCCTCGAAGGCGGCGATCCGCGCGGGATCCTCGGGCGGAGCGGTTCTCGACTGCGTCATGCGCGCCTCTCGGCCCACGAACGGGCTCGGCTGCTGGACATCTACTCGACGGCCACGCGCGGCACACGCGTGGCCTCGTCGAGAATGTACACCGCGGATTCGAGAACGGACAATCGACGCCAGGCCACCGCCGGACATATCTTGACCGCATGAACGCGCGCCCACTCGGCACGACCACATCCATCGCCGGCGGCGACGTCGCCCTCACGATCGCCGACGGCGTCGGGACGGTGCGCTTCTCGCATCCGAAGGGCAACTCGCTCCCCGCGGCGCTGCTGCAGCGGCTCGCGGACGCGCTGGCGTGGATGGGACGCGAACCGACCGCGCGGGTGATCGTGCTCCGGAGCGACGGCAGCTCGACCTTCTGCGCCGGCGCGTCGTTCGACGAGCTGGTGGAGCTCTCGACCGAGGCGGAGGGGGAACGGTTCTTCAGTGGTTTCGCCAGGGTGATCATCGCGATGATCCGTGCGCCGAAGCTCGTCCTCGTGCGCGTGCACGGGCGCGCGGCCGGGGGCGGCGTCGGCCTCGCCGCGGCGGGCGACTATGCGTTCGCGACGAGCGGAGCCGCGTCCAAGCTGAGCGAGCTCGCGATCGGGATCGGGCCGTTCGTCGTGGGGCCGGTGATCGAGCGGCGCATCGGGAACGGTCCGTTCGCCGCGATGGCGGCGGACACCGACTGGCGCGACGCCGCGTGGTGCGAGCGGCACGGACTCTATGCGCGCGTGCTCGCCGACGTGGCGGAGATGGACGCGGAGCTCAACGCGCTGGCGGGCAAGCTCGCCGCGTCGAACCCCGGCGCGATGCTCGCGATGAAGCGCGCGTTCTGGGAGGGCACGGAGCACTGGGAGGAGCTGCTCGCCTCGCGGGCTCGCGTGAGCGGCTCGCTGGTGCTCTCCGACTACACGCGCGCGGCGATCGCGAAGTTCAGGACGCACTGACCCGGCCGCGCGGGTCGGTGTGCTCGAGCTGGTCGAGCTGCGCGACGAGCGCGTCCGGCGACAGGCCGGCCACCGACCGGAACTCGCGCGCGAAGCTCGCGACATCGGGGTGGCCCAGCCGCTTCGCCAGGCGGGCCACGTTCCGCTGGCCGTCGCCGATCTCGGCGATCGCCGCGCGCACGCGGCACACGCGCGCGAACTGACGAGGCGACAGTCCGACGGCGGCGCCGAAGCGCCGGTCGAGCGCACGCGCGCTCACGGCGGCGCGGCGTGCCGCGTCGGCGAGGTCGTGCATGCCGTCGGAGTCGAAGAGAAGCTCCACGACGAGGCGCACCGCGGGATCGGGGCGCGCCGCCGCGTCCACGCGCGGCGCGAGCCATCGCTCCCAGACCGCATCGATCGCATCCGGCTCGGCGCGGGCCACCGACCGCGCGAGTGCGAGCGCGCCGACACCGAGCAGCTCCGCGGCGGGGCGCGTGAGGTCGCGGATCGCCACGGGATCGACGCCGAGCACGTGCGCGGCGGTGTCGGGCCACAGCCTGAGGGCGCGAATGGCGATGCCGTGGCGCACCGGGATGCGCAGCGCGCGCAGGCGCGGGCCGACGACGGTGGCGGCGAGCGGCGCCCCCGCGCTCGCGAGCACGACGAGCGCGACGCAGCCGTCCGGCCACACCGTGTGGAGCGCCGGCTGTTCGTCGGGGAGCGCGACGTCGAGAGCGGAGTATGCGAGCACGAACTCGGCGAACGGCGCCGGCGCCGGTTGCTCTCCCTCGAAGAACCGGCGCGCGCGCTCGCCGGTGGTCACGTCAGGTCGTCGGCGGGTTGAAGGCCGCGTGCTGCCCGTCCACCCAGCTTCGGTGGTACGCGGGATCCTCGATCTCGAGCGCCTGCTTCGCCACCCGCAGCGGACGGAAGGTGTCCATCATCACCGCCAGCTCGTCGGTGGACTTCGCGCCGATCGATGCCTCGGCGCGCCCCGGATGCGGGCCGTGCGGAATGCCGTCCGGGTGCAGCGTGATCGATCCGAACTCGATCCCCTTGCGGCTCATGAACTCGCTCGACGCGTAGTAGAGCACTTCGTCGGAGTCGACGTTGCTGTGGTTGTACGGCGCGGGAACGGCCTCGGGATGAAAGTCGTACGGGCGCGGGCAGAAGGAGCACACGACGAAGCCGTCGCTCTGGAAGGTCTGGTGCACCGGCGGCGGCTGGTGCACGCGCCCGACGATCGGCTCGAAGTCGCGGATGTTGAACGCCCACGGGTAGAACTGGCCGTCCCAGCCGACGACGTCGAGCGGATGGTGGTCGAGCGTCACCTCGTTGATCCCGTCGTACTGCTTCACGAGGATGGGGAACTCGCCCATCTCGTCGTGGGTGCGGAGCTCGTGCGGAACGCGGATGTCGCGCTCCGAATACGGCGCGCCCTCGACGAGCTGGCCGAACTCGTTGCGGTAGCGCTTCGGCGGACGGATGTGGCCGCGCCCCTCCATGACCAGGAGCTTCGGCGCATCGCCCGACCGGTCGAAGCGATACCGGTGCATGATGCCGCGGTGGAGCACGAGGTAGTCGCCCTCGCCGAAGGGAAGGTCGCCGAACTGCGTCTCGAGGTTCCCCTTCCCCTTGGCGACGTACACCAGCTCGTCCGCCTGCGCGTTGCGGTAGAAGTGCTCGTCGTCGACGTCCGGCTCCACGTAGAGCATGGCGACGTCGGCGTTGAACAGGAGCGGCACGCGGTCGAGCGTCGGGCTGCCGCCGCGCTTCACGCGCGAGGTGAGAAAGTGCCGGTGGCGGAGCGTCTGGTCCGGATCCGCCTCCAGCACCGTCTCCTTCACGCGGCGCACGGAGGTCACGGTCGTCGGCGGATGCACGTGATAGAGCAGCGCCGACGTGCCGGTGAATCCCTCGTGGCCGACGAGCTGCTCGGAGTAGAGCCCGCCGTCCGGCCGCCGGAAGGCGATGTGCCGCTTCCGCGGAATCCGGCCGAGCGTGTGGTAATACGGCATCGCGCCTCCTCGCTACAGGTTCCCGCGCAGCGCCTGCTCTCGCTCGATGGCCTCGAACAGCGCCTTGAAGTTGCCGGCCCCGAAGCTGCGCGCGCCCTTTCGCTGAATGATCTCGTAGAACACGGTGGGCCGATCCTCCACCGGCTTCGTGAAGATCTGGAGCAGATACCCGTCCGGATCCCGGTCGACGAGGATCCCGAGCTCGGCCAGCGCGTCGACGTCCTCGTCGATGGCGCCGACGCGCTCCTGGAGATCGGCGTAGTACGTGGTCGGCACGCTGAGGAACTCGACGCCACGATCGCGCAGCGCCGTGACCGTGCCGAGAATGTCGTGCGTGGCGAGCGCGAGATGCTGCACGCCCGGCCCCTGGTAGAACTCCAGATACTCGTCGATCTGCGACTTCTTCTTTCCCCTCGCCGGCTCGTTGATCGGGAACTTGATGCGATCGTTCCCGTTCGCCATGACCTTCGACATCAGCGAGGAGTACTCGGTGCTGATCGTCTTGTCGTCGAAGGTGAGGAGGTTCCGGAACCCCATCACGTGGGCGTAGAAGTCCACCCACTCGTTCATCTTCCCGAGCTCCACGTTGCCGACGCAGTGGTCGACGTACTCGAGCCCGACGCCTTCGGGCGCGTAGTGGGGACTCACCTCGACGAAGCCGGGCATGAACACGCCCCGATAGTTCTTCCGCTCGACGAGCGAGTGCACGGTCTCGCCGTAGATTTTGAACGACGCGACGACCACCTCGCCGTGATCGTCGTGGAGCACGACGGGATCGCGGTCCGGCGTGGCGCCGCGCTCGACGGCCTTCGCGAACGCGTCGCGCGCGTCCTCGACCCAGAGCGCGATGTCGTGCACGCCGTCGCCGTGCTTCTGCACGTGCTCGGCGATCGTCTTCGCCTCGGCGCTCAGGTCGTCGCGGATCGCCGTGGTGAGAAGGAGCCGGATCTTCCCCTGCGTGAGCAGATAGCTCGCGCGGTCGCGCACGCCGGTCTCCGGACCCCGATAGCCGGCGAGCTGGAAGCCGAACGCGGACCGGTAGAAGTGCGCCGCCTGCCTGGCGTTCCCGACGTAGAACTCGATGTAGTCGGTTCCGTTGATCGGGAAGGTGTCGTGCGCCGGCGCGGCGGCCTCGAGCGTCCCAGTGGCCATGAGCTCCCTCCTGCCTCTCGGTTGACGTCCTTCCTGAAGCTAACCCGCCGGCGCGGCCGCCGAGAGCCGCGCGCCGCTCAGTCCCGAAGCTCGGGCAGGTCGCGAAAGAGCGCCAGCGCCTCGGGATTGGCCAGCGCGTCCGCGTTCTTCACGGGGCGCCCGTGGACGACGTCGCGCACGGCGAGCTCGGTGATCTTGCCGCTGATCGTCCGCGGAATGTCCGCCACCTGCACGATGCGCTTCGGCACGTGGTGCGGCGACGCGCCTTCCCGGATGCGCCGCCGGATCCGCTCGCGGAGCGCCTCGTCGAGCGCGAGATCCGCGCGGAGGCGCACGAAGAGCACGATGCGGACGTCGGAGCCTTCGACCTGCTGCCCGATGACGAGACTCTCGAGCACTTCCGGGAGCTGCTCCACCTGACGGTAGATCTCCGCCGTCCCGATGCGCACGCCTCCGGGGTTGAGGGTCGCGTCGCTGCGCCCCTCGATGATCATCCCATCGTGCTCGGTGAGGATCGCCCAGTCGCCGTGCCGCCACGCGTGCGGGAAGACGTCGAAGTACGCCGCGCGGTAGCGGCTGCCGTCGGGATCGTTCCAGAACGCCACGGGCATGCTCGGAAAGGGCGCCGTGCACACGAGCTCTCCCGCCTCGCCGCGCACCGGCTCGCCCCACTCGTCGAACACTTCGACCCGCATGCCGTAGCCGCGCGTCTGGATCTCGCCGCGGTGCACCGGCCGCGTGCGGTCGCCGAGCGCGAAGCACGAGATGATGTCCGTGCCGCCGCTGATGCTGCTGAGGCAGACGTCGCGCTTCACGTGCTCGTACACGAAGTCGTAGCTCGCCGGCGCGAGCGGGCTCCCCGTGGAGAGGATCGTGCGCAGCGCCGAGAGATCGTGCTCGGGCGCCGGCACCGTCCCGTGCTTCTCGGCGAGCGCGATCCACTTCGCGCTCGTGCCGAACACCTCGAGCCGCTCGCTCGAGGCGAGGTCCCACAGGATCGGCCGGTCGGGAAGCAGCGGCGCGCCGTCGTAGAGCACCACCGTCGCGCCGGCGGCGAGCCCCGACACGAGCCAGTTCCACATCATCCACCCGCAGGTGGTGAAGTAGAGGATCCGCGTGCCCGCGGAGACGTCGGCGTGCAGCACGTGCTCCTTCAGATGCTGGAGGAGCGTACCGCCCGCGCCGTGCACCATGCACTTCGGCAGCCCCGTCGTGCCCGACGAGTACATGATGTAGAGCGGATGATCGAACGGCAGCCGTTCGAAGCGAAGCGGCTGCCCTGCGCCCGCGTCGAGCGCCGCGGACCACGCGACGGCAGACGGGATGTCCCAGCGCTCGCTCGCGCCGCCGGCATCCGGCAGATGCGGCACGACGACGACGTGCTCGACGCTCGGCAGCTCGGGGAGGAACCGCCGCACGCGCTCGATGCAGTCGATGCGCTTGCCCGCGTACTCATAGCCGTCCGCCACGACGAGCACCCTGGGTTGGATCTGGCCGAACCGATCCACCACGCCGCCGGGACCGAAGTCCGGAGAGCAGGACGACCACAGCGCCCCGATCGACGCCGCGGCGAGCATGGCGACGACCGCCTCGGGGATGTTCGGAACGAATCCCGCGACGCGATCTCCCCGTGCGACGCCGGCGCCGCGGAGAAAGCCGGCGAATCGCGCCACCGCGTCGGCGAGCGCCGCGCCGGTGAGCCGGCGTCCGGGGCCGCGCTCCGTCCACGAGACGAGCACCTCCGACTCGTCACGGCGGCGCAGCAGGTTCTCGGCGAAGTTGAGGCGCGCCCCGCGGAACCAGGCGGGGCCGAGCACCGGATCGGGCGGCCCCATGCGGTCGCCGTGCTCGAGGACGGTCTCCCACGGTGCGCGTCCCTCTCCGCGTCCCTCGGCGATCACGCCGCAGAAGCGCCAGACGGCCGGCCAGAAGCGTTCCGGCTCGGCGATCGACCAGCGATAGAGCTCGAAGCTGTCGCCGACGTCCGCCGCGGAGCCGCCGAGCGGGCGCACGGCATCGGCGATGAAGCGCGTGACGTTCGCCGACGCGACGTCGGCGGGCGAGGGCGACCAGAGCGGATCGGCGTTCACGGTCTCAATGTGAACGCCGGGACGCGGAGGCGGGAAGCGCGTCCGGCGCGCTCAGCGCGTGCGGACGACCGTGAAGCTGAGCGAGGGGTCGGGCGCGTTCTGGTTCGGTGCGAAGGAGAGCAGGACGTCGCCGCCCGCGGGCACGGTCATGCGGAAGTAGGTCGCCGACCCGCCGCGGACGAACACGGACGACGACACGTCGTCGGCGAGACCGCTCGTCGGGAGCGGGTAGTAGCCGAGGGGGGTGAACACGCCGCCGGAGCGCGTGCCGAAGGTGTTGCTGAAGATCGAGCGGTAGTTCCACGTTCGGTGGACGAAGCGCGGATCGCTCGAGATGCCGAGGTCGTCGACGTAGTTGGCGACGGCGAAGTCGGCGAGGATCGGCCGGCCGTCGGTGAGCAGCGCGCGCTGCAGCGTGAGCAAGCCGGTGTCGATGGAGTCGTCGAACCGCGCCCAGACGTCGTCGTCGGTGGGGAAGAGGCGGTCGACCGCGTAGCGCAGGAACGCCCACGTCGCCCCGCGCGTCGCGAGCGCGTCGTCGGGGTCGAGCGGCGACGCGTTCGCCGGGCCCTGGATGTACTCGAGCAGCCGCGCGAAGTTCGACGACGCGTCGGCCTTCCAGATGGCGTACTTCGAAGGGTCGGCGCGGATCTCCTGGTCGCCGTAGTTCTGGCGCGGCTGCATCCCGCTCTCGCGGAAGTAGAGCAGCTCCTCGGCGACGTGGCTCAGCCCTTCGTTCAGCCAGGTCTCCTCGAAATCCTGCGCGCCGGTGTTGACGTAGAGCCGGCGGCCCGCATTGATGAGATGCTGGAACTCGTGCGCGAGGACGCTCACCGTCGTCGTGTCGACGAAGGCGATGCTGCGGCGATTGCCGTTGATCGTCCCCGTCGGATCCGGGACGAGCATGTAGAACATCTCCCCCTGGTTGCTCGTCGGGCAGCCATCGAGGCCGTTCGTCGGCGAGCGGGGAAAGAGATCGCGCGGATGGAAGAAGCCGCCGATGTACGAGGTCGCGTTGGCGGGCGTCATCTCGTTCACGTGCTCGGTGAAGAGCACGGCGACCTTGCCGTTTCCGTCGAGATCGCTCGGCGCGCCGAACGAGCCGACGTCGACGGGATAGACCACCGCGTCGAAGCGGTCGGCGAAGCGCTGGTAATCCGCGCTCGTGAAGCCGTCCGCGGGGTTGAGCGTGTCCGCGAGGACGACGACGCCCGCGCCGATCGCGACGACCCGGAACCCGTGCATGATCGCGCCGGTGCACGATTCATCGGACACGTTGAGCTGCACGCGGTCGCCCACCTGCGCGCTCGACGGGATCGCGCTGTACGACGCGGACGGCGTGAAGCCGCCGCCGGGCGACGCGCGGCGCGCGAGCCGGTCCGCTCGCGTGGTGCGCGCCGCGCCGAAGAGCCGGCGCAGCGCGCGGGAGTCCTCGAGCAGTCGCAGGTGGAAGTCGTCGTCGCGGCGCAGCACGGGGGCGAGCGTACCGAGCGGCGACGGCGGCGGCAGGACGGTGCGCGACGCGAGGAGCGACCGGGCCGGCAGCCGCGCGGCCGAGGGCGCGGGGTCGACGCCGCTCGCGATGACCGTCGCGAAGGTGCCGCTGGAGCCGTCGGGTGACGCGTTGTAGGCGACGACCGTGTACTCGGTCGGCGCGGACGGATCGGCGCCGATGCACGCCGTCGCGCCGGTCGCGGTGAACGCGCCGCCCACGGCGAGCGTGGTCGGGGCGGCGAGCCCGGTGCACGGCGACTCACCGGGCGCGAGAACTCTGACGGCGACCGTGTCGGCCCGCGCGTCGGCGAGCACCTCGATCGTCGTCGTGTCGCCGGCGCGAAGCGCGGTCACGCGTCCCGCGCCGTCGACGCTCACGAGCGACGGATCGGCGACCGTGTATGCGAGCGACGCGACGATCGGATTCGCGTACTGGTCCTTCACCAGCGACGTGAGGAGGAACGAATCGCCCACCTTGCGGAAGCGCAGCGAGCCGGGAGTAACTTCGATGGTGGCGGCCGGCCCCGGCGTGGTGGCGACCGACACGCTCACCGTTCCCGCGACGCCGTTGACGCGCGCCGTGATCTGAACCGGTTCCGATCGCGTGCCGAGGGTGATCTTCGTGGTCGCGAGGCCGCTCGCGTCGGTGATCGCGCCACTCGGCGTGAGGACGACGCCGCCGCCTCCCGCGGCGGCGAAGCTCACCGCCGCCCCCTGCACCGGATGCTCGTTGGCGTCGGTGACGAGCACGACGAACGAGCCGACGTCCTGCTTGACCGCGCCCGTTCCCGCCGGCGCCGACGAGACGACGATCTTCGCCGCGGGACCCACCTTCGGTCCGGACGTGTCGCCGCCGCACGCGATCGCGAGCGCGAGCACCGCCATCGAGGCGACGAACCGGGGAGCGCGCATCATTGGGTCCGGACGATGAGGAACTGGAGGCTGGAGGCGGCCACGCCACCGGCCGCGCCGAGGGTGATCGTGGCGGTGTCGTTGGGCGGAACGGAGAACGAGTAGTAGTCGGCGCCGCCGGCCACGAGCGAGCCGGTGTAGGTCGACGTGCTCGCGGAGAGCGGCGTGGGGCGCAGCGGATAGAGCGCGTCGAGCCCGTCGATGCCGCCGTAGATGCTGTGCCAGTTCCAGCTCGGCTGCTGGAACGCCGGCGAGGTGGTCACCCGGTCGTCGAGATCGTGCGAGCCCGCCCAGTCGCGGACCATCGCGGGGACGTCCTTGCCGAACACCGCCTGGAGGTTCGCCATCCCGGTCACCGAGTTGTCGACGAGCCGCGACCAGACGTCGCCGTCGGCGGTGCGGGTGCGGTCGGCGAGGTAGCGCAGCAGCGACCACGCCGCGCCGCGCGTCGCGAGCGAGTCGCCGCCGCGGTACGGCGACGACTTCGCCGTGGCGAAGAGGTACTCCTTGTAGCGCGCCGCGTTCGCCGCCATGTCGGCGCGGTACGCGCCGCGCGTGCGGTTCGTCGCCGCGAGGGTGGCGTAGTCGAGGTTGGAGCGCGACGAGAGGCCGGATTCACGATAGAACAGGAGCTCTTCGGCGACGTGGGCGAGCCCTTCGTCGAGCCACTTCTCCTCGAAGCGCGGCGCGGCGGTGTTCACGTACAGCTTGCGCGACGCGTTGATGAGGTGCACGAGCTCGTGCGCGAGCACCGAGGTCACCACGGTGTCGACGAACCCCGCGCTGCGCCGGTTGCCGTTCACGACGCCGTAGGGATCGGGGGTCATCATGTAGAACAGCTCCCCCTCGTTGCTCGCGGCGCATGCCTGCGCGCGCGCCGTGCCGACCTGCGGGAACAGGTCGCGCGAGAAGGTCAACCCGCCGACGTACGACTGCGCGTTCGCCGGCGTGAGCTCGTTGACGGCGAGGGTGAAGACGATCGCGATCCGGCCGTTGCCGTCGATGTCGGTGGGCGTCCCGTAGGCGGCGACGTCGAGCGGATAGACGAGCGTGTCGAACCGCGCCGCGAAGCGCTGGAAATCGGCGGTGGTGAAGCCCGGCTTCGGGTTGAGCGTATCCTCGAGCACGAGCGCCTTCGATCCGATCGCGGCGACGCGCACGGCGTGGTACACGGGATTGGAGCACGGCACCGCCGCGTTCACGTTGATCGTGACCAGATCGCCGATCGAGGGAGCCGCGGGGAGCGCCGGCACGCGCGCCGCGTACCAGCGGCGCGCCGCGTCGATGCGCGGGGCGAGCGCGGCGCGCTCGCGATCGCGCAGGCGCTCCTCCAGCGCGTCGTCGCGCAGCGCCGGCGGTGCGCTCGCGCCCCGCGCGCCGGGTGCGAGGGGGCTCCGCGATCCGAACGGCCCCGGAATGCCGTCGGCGATCCCGGTGGTGCGCAGGGCGAACGCGGTGCTCGACAGCGTGTCGCCGGCGATGTTCGCCAGCACGAGCTCGAAGAAGCCGCCGTTCGCCCCGCCGATCACGCGCGCGTCGCGCCCACTCTCCACCGCCAGCGACTGGCCGATGTCGAACGCGCCGCCGACCGGCCCCGCGGGCCCCGAATCGCCGCATCCGAGGAGCACGAACAATCCGGCGACGAGCGACCAGCGGGGCGACGGGCGCATGACGAAAGGGTTCGGCGGTGAGGAAAGAATGTACCGCGCGTACGGCGGCCGCGGCACACTCAGCGCGCGGCCAGCGTCCCCGGCTCCGCGTCGTGCTCGGCCACGGCCCCCTCGCCGAACAGGAGCGCCTCGCACTCCTCCGCCGTCCGCGGGGAGACGAGCAGATAGCCCTGCCATTCGTCGCAGTGGTGCTCGGTGAAGAAGGCGAGCTGCTCCGGCCGCTCGATCCCCTCCGCGATCACGTTGACGCCGAGCGTCTGCCCGAGCGCGATGACCGCGGCGGCGATCGCACTGTCGTCGGTGTTGTGCGGCACCCCGTTCACGAAGCTCCGGTCGATCTTGAGCGAGTCGATCGGAAAGAGGCGCAGCGCGCTGAGCGACGAGTAGCCGGTGCCGAGATCGTCGATCGAGACGCGAACCCCGCGCGCCTTGAGCGCGCGCAGGTTGTCCACCGCCCGCCCGCTGGAGCGCATGGCGATGCTCTCGGTGATCTCGACTTCGAGCCGATTGGCCGGCAGGCCGGTCTCGTCGAGCACCTGCTGGACGCGTGTGACGAGGTCGGGGTGTTGGAGCTGGCGCACGGAGAGGTTGACGGCGGCACGGAGCTGAGCATTCCCGCGGACGCGCCACCCCTGCACCCGGCGACAGGCCTCACGCAGCACCCACTCCCCCATCGGCACGATGGCCCCGGTGGCCTCCGCCAGCCCGATGAACTCCGACGGCAGGAGGATCCCGCGCTCGGGATGGTTCCACCGGAGCAGCGCCTCGAGCCCGGTGATCTGTCCGGTTCCGGAGTCGACGATCGGCTGGTAGTACAGCACGAGCTGCCCGTGCTCGACGGCGCGCTGCAGGTGGCTCTCCAGCCCGAGCTGCTCGAGCGCGGCCGCCCCGAGCTCGGGGACGTACCGCTCCACGAGATCGCGCCCCTGCGACTTGGCGCGGTACATGGCCGCGTCCGCGTTCTTGAGCAGTGCCTCCGGCTGCGTCGCGTCGGCGGGGAAGAGGCTGATGCCGAGGCTCGTCGTGACGAACACCTCCTGCCCCTCGAGCGAGATCGGACGCTTCACCGACGCGATGATGCGCTCGGCCACCATCACGGCGTCCTCCGGGCTGCCGACCTCCGTGCACAGCACGGCGAACTCGTCGCCGCCGAGCCGCGTGACCGAGTCCTCTCCGCGCACGGCCGAGCGGATCCGCTCGGCGACGGTCTGGAGCAGCAGGTCGCCCGCGGCATGGCCGAGCGAGTCGTTGACGACCTTGAACCGGTCGAGATCGAGGAAGAGCACCGCCACCAGCGTGTTCGTGCGCCGCGCGCGGTGGAGCGCCATCCCCATCTGATTCAGGAAGAGCTGGCGGTTGGGCAGGCCGGTGAGCGAGTCGTGGTAGGCGATCTTCTCGATCTTCGCGGCCGCGTCCATCGTCGCCTGACGCTCCTCCTCGAGCAGCCAGATCACGAGTCCCATCGCGAGGCCGAAGTAGAGCACGACGTCGAGCAGCCCGATCGTGGCGAGCCACAGCGGGTGCAACGCGCGCATGTCGCGATCGGCGGCGATGGCGAGGAAGTGGACCTGGTGGACGGCGAGGCCGAGGAAGGCGAGCATCACGGTGCGCCGGCCGATGGCGCGCGCGATGCGCGGCGCCCGGCTGATCGCGCGGGACGCCACGAGACAGGAGCCGGCGAGCAGCACGCGGCGCAGCGTGACGCGAAGCTGGTACACCACCTCGCCCTGCGCCGCGTCCCAGACGAAGAGCACGGAGGCGAGGGCGAACCCGATGGCGACGGCGGCGACGAGCCGCTGGGTCGTTCGCTTGTCGAGCGACCTGCCGGTGGTGAGCTCGAAGGTGCCGAGCAGCAGCCAGAGGAGCTGGAGCCCGCCCGCGGTGACCGAGAGCAGCGAGAGCGCGATGTGCGGCGGGTAGTCGATCCCGTGCCGCGCCCCGACGATCCGCGCCAGCGCGCCGAAGGCCGTGTACGCGGCGAGCGCCAGCCAGCTTCGCGTCCAGTGATGCAGGTACGGCCGCCAGTAGCGCCGTTGCAGCCCCACGAAGACGCAGGCGAACATCAGCGCCGCGCCGGACTCGACGAACAGTCCAGCGACGGTCAGGAACGTGGTCAGCGTCATCGGGAAGCGAGGGGACGCGCCGGCCAGCGAGCCGACGTCACACAGAGAGAGTCTCGGTTGAGGACGAGCGATCCATTACGGAAGGCACCGCCCGGCGGCGGCGTTGCGTTCCAGCCGCTCACGCGCCTAAGGTTGGAAGCCGGCCTCCCTCCCTTCCGCATGCCGCTCACTCGTGATTCGTGGGTCGTCGCGTCCGACGACCAGGTGCACACCGCGCTCGGCGACGAGACGGTGATCCTCGGCCTGCGCGACGGCGTCTACTACGGCCTCGACGCCGTGGGCGCGCTCGTCTGGTCGCTCGTCTCGGAGCCGCGCCGCGTGTCGGATCTCGTACGCGCCATCACCACCGAATTCGACGTCGACGCCGAGCGGTGCGAGCGCGATCTGCTCACGCTGCTCGGCGAGCTGGCGGGGCACGGCCTGATCCGGGAGGCCGCCGGCGGTGGTGCAGCTGCTTCGTAGGCGGCGCTGGCCGCGCGGCGACTGGCTCGCCCTCGCCGAGGCGTTCGTGGTGCTCGCCTCGGTGCGCCTCGCGCTCGCGACGATGAGCTACAAGCGGGTCGAGCGGATCACCGTCTCGCTCGTGCGGCGGCTCGCGCCCGCGCCGGTGGACGGCACGCCGGACGACGACGCGCGGCTCGGCCGCGCGATCCGCCGCGCGGCGCTGCTGGTGCCCGGCGCCAAGTGCCTCGCCCAGGCGACCGCGGCGATGATCGTCTCGGCGCGCGGCGGCAGGCGATCGAGCATGACGATCGGCGTCAAGCTCGGCGCCGCCGAGGCGTTCGGCGCACACGCGTGGCTGGTGACGCCGCACGGAATCCCCGTGGGCGGCGCCGAAGCGGCGGAGTTCGCGCCCCTGATGCGCGTCGATCCGTATGCCTGAGCCGTCGGGCCGCCTCTCGTCCCGCCGCTTCGCGACGATGCTCTTCCGCGCCGCGCCGCGCGCCGTGGTGGCGTCGGCGGTGCTCATGGTGCTCGTCGCGCTCACGGAGGGCGCGGGGCTGCTGCTGCTCGTGCCGCTGCTCGCACTCGCCGGCGTGACGGCGGCCTCGGGCGGCGACGCCGGAATGTGGGGGCGCGTGGCGGCGTTCCTCCCGCACACGCTCGGCGCCACGCTGCTGCTGTACGTCGCCGTCGTCGCCGCGCGCGCGCTGCTCGAGCTCGCGGAGTCGCTCGCGTCCGTGCGCGTGCAGGTGGAAGTGACGCGCTCCCTCCGCGAGCGGCTGTACCGGGCGCTCGTTCGGGCACGGTGGGAGGTGGTGGTGCCGCTGCGCGGCGCGCGGCTCGCGCACGTGTTCACCGCGGAGCTGGAGCAGATCAGCCTCACGACGAACCAGCTCCTGGCGGGGGTGCTGCAGCTTTTCGTGGCGCTGACGTACGCCGCGGCGGCGATCGCGATCTCACCCTCGCTCGCGCTGCTCGCCGCGGCGGGCGCGGTGCTGCTCCTGCTTCCGGCGCGGCGGCAGCAGCGCGCGGCGCGACGCGACGGCGACGCGCTCACGGCGATGGGGGCGGAGCTGTTCGCCGGCGCGACCGAGGAGGTGGCGACGCTCAAGGTGGCGAAGAGCGCGGGGATCGCCGGCCGCGTCGCCGACCGGTTCGGCGCCCGGGCGCGGGCCCACGCGCGCGCCCTGCTCCGCGCCCACGCGCGCTACCGCAGCGTGGCGGCGCTCATCACCGCGGGCGCGGCGGCGGCGCTGGCGATCGTCGTGTACGTCGCCGTGGAGCGGCTCCATCTCGCGCCGGCGAGCCTGCTCGTGCTGCTGTTCGTGTGCGCGCGCCTCGTGCCGCGAATCTCGAGCGTGCAGGGGAGCCTGCTGCTCGTGGCGCGGGCGCTGCCCGTGGCCGAGTCGCTGCAGTCGCTGCTCGACACCCTCGAGCACGCGGCCGAGCGGCCCGACGGCGCACCGACGTCGCCCCTCGCGATCGACCACGCCGTGGAGCTGCGCGACGTGACCTACCGCTATCCCGGCGCGCGGGCGCCGTCGCTGAAGGGGGTGACGGTGCGCGTGCCGGCCGGCCGCGTCACGGCGCTGGTGGGGCGCTCCGGCGCCGGCAAGAGCACGCTCGCCGACGTCGTGCTCCTCCTCCTCACGCCGGAGCGCGGGGCGCTGTGCGTGGACGGCGTGCCCGTCGACGAATCGAGGCGCGACGCCTGGCGCGCGAGCGTAGGCTACGTGCCGCAGGAGACCCATCTCTTCCACGACACCGTGCGCGAGAACGTGCGCTGGGTCGTTCCGGCGGCGAGCGACGGCGCGGTGCGCCACGCGCTCCACCTCGCCGGCGCGGACGAGCTGATCGCGCGGCTTCCCGAAGGGCTCGACACGGTCGTCGGCGACCGGGGCACCCTGCTCTCCGGCGGCGAGCGGCAGCGCGTCGCGCTCGCGCGTGCCCTGCTCCGCGAGCCGCGGCTCCTCGTGCTCGACGAGGCGACCAGCGCGCTCGATCCGGAGAGCGAGCGCGCCATCCGCCAGACGATCGCCGGCCTCACACCGGCGGTCACGGTCCTCACCATCACGCACCGGCTCACGAGTGCGCGCCACGCCGATCACGTGGTCGTGCTCGACGACGGCGCGGTCGTGGCCGCCGGCCGGTGGGACGCGCTCCTCGCCCGCACCGATTCGGGGCTGGCGACGCTCTGGTCGGCGCAGATCGGCGTGGACGACGAAGTCGTGCCCGGCGCGGTCGCTCGGTCGTCCTGAAGACATGTCTCCCCTCGACCTCCTCGCCGGCGAGCACTCCCTCCACGTGCTCGGCCATACGCTCTCCCTCGGACCGAGCGGACTGGCCGCGGTGCTCGGGTGGGCGCTGTTCGGCGCGGGTGCGCTCGCCGCGGTGCGCGAGCGCGTCACCGGCCGGCGGCTCGGCGCGCTTCCCCCACTCGCCGCGGCGGCGGTGACGCTCGCCGCGATGAGCGCCGGCCTCGGGCTCCTCCTCGGCGACAGCTACCCGTCGTTCGCGCGCAACTTCTGCTTCCCGTACGCGCTGCTCGCCCTCGCGGCGGCGGTGCTCGCCCGCGCGCTGCACGCCGGCGGCCGACCGCTCGGCGGCGAGGAATAGCGGGCGTGGCACTCTCGGGGCGCGCCAAGGACCCGAAGCTCGACCAGCTCGCACGCGACGTGTTCGCGATGTTCCCCAACTGTCATCGCTGTGGACAGGTGATCGCGCGGTTCGAGGATGCCGACGTGCGCGTCCACGCGCAGCGCGTCGTGCATCGCGGCCCGTGTCCCTCGCCGCCGAGCGTCGAGCGCGTGCTGCCGCCCGCGCCCTGACCTCGCCGCCGCCCGACGTTCCGCGTCAGGGGGCGCGCCACGACAGCCCGACGAACGCCGAGCGCGGCGCCACCGGCTTTCCCGACACGTCGAGATAGCGCGAGTTCGTGAGGTTGAGCGCCTCGAGCGAGAGGCGTACGTCGCCGAGCCGACGCTCGATGCGCGCCGCGACCTGATCGTGGTCCGGTTCGCCCGCGCGGCGCGCGCGGTCCGCGTCGATGGTGAGCGTCGTGAGCTCGCCGAGGTCGCTCGTCGCGGTGACGCCGAAGGACCGCGTGAGGGGACGGAGCGCGTACTTCCCCACCGTGCCCGGCGCGGCGCCCGCGTCGAAGCGCAGCCCGGAGCCGCGCAGCGTCCAGTCCACGCCGGCGAGCCGCGGCGCCCGGATGCTCGCTTCGATCCCGCGGTACGTCGCGCGCGCGAAGTTCTGCGTGCGCCACGGCTCCGAAGGGGCGGCATCGGCCGGCCGAGCCCAGTCGACGAGCGAGGTCGCCCGCCGCTCGAAGAGTGCGACGTCGGCCGACGCCCACGCGACGGGCGTGAGGCGCACGCCGACCTCGTGCGCGATGAACCGCTCCGCGCCCAGCGTGGAGTCCGCGACGTTCGACGGATCGACGTAGTAGCGCTCCGTCCACCCGGGCGCGCGGAACCCGCGGCCCGTCGACGCACGGAGCTGCACGGCGCGACCGACCGGCAGCGCCACGCCGAGCGAGGGCGACGCCAGGCCGCCCACCACCGGCGACCAGTCGCCGCGCACGCCGGCGTTGAGCGTCGCACCATCCCGCTCGACGGTCGTCTCGGCGAACAGCGCGCGGCGGCGCTCCACGTGGTGGCCCAACCGCGCGCTTCGCAGCCGCGCGTCGAACAGCTCGCCGCCGAGCGCGGCGTGCCACCATGGTGCGAAGGCGAGCCGCGCCGAGCCCTCGGCACCGCTCTGCCAGCTCAGGTGCCGGTTCTGGTAGAACGCCGGATCGTCGCGCTTCAGCGTGAAGACGTCGGAGTGGCGGCGGGCCTGCGCCGCGCCGGAGAGCGTGACAAGCGCCGAGAGCGGGACGCTCGCGCGCAGCGCGGCCGTGGTGCTGCGCGTGTTCTCGAACGAGGGAAAGGGCGAGTAGAAGTCCGCCGCGCCGAAGTCTCGCGCGCCGTATCCGGCGTCGAGCGCGACGCGGGCGTCGCCGACCGCCCGCTCGGCCGTGCCGCGCAGCTGGGCGACGGTGTAGTCGGTGCCGTCGCGATGGCCCGTCGACCGGTCGACGTCGGCGCCGAGCCGGAGCGCGGTGCCGCCGCGCGTGTCGCCGAGGGCGATGCGGCCGGCGAGGCCGCCGAAGCTGCCGGCGCGGGTCGCCACCTCGCGGAAGCTCGAGTCCGCGCGCGTGACGATGTTCACCACGCCGCCGATCGCGTCGCTCCCGTAGAGCGCCGAACCGGTGCCGCGCAGGATCTCCACGCGCTCGACGAGGCCGAGCGGCACGGCGAGGTCGAACGCGTAGTGACCGCTCTGGACGTCGCTCACGCGCACGCCGTCCACGAGGACGACGACCTGGTTGTACGTGGAGCCGCGGAGGCCGAAGTCCGCCTGCGCCGGTGAGCGCTGCTGGGCGTCCGCGCCGACGGCGAGCGCCAGCACGTCGCTGAGGGAGCGCGCGGCATGGCGCTCGATGTCGTCGCGGGTGAGCACCTCCACGGAACGTGTCGCCGGCACGGCCGCATCGCCGGTGCGCGACGTGACACGGAGGGTGTCGAGGTGGTGGGCCGCGTCGCGCTGGGCGAGGGCCGGGCGCGCGAACGCCGCCGCGCAGAGGAGCGCGAGCGGCGCGCGAAGTGGTGATCGTACCATGTCGTCGTACAGGTGGAAGCGGGAACCGCTCCCAAGTCTAACCGAGTCGGGGCGCCGCCAACGTGAAGGCCGCTACCGGCGCGCCTGCAGCAGCAGCGGGACGGCGCCGAGCAGCCAGACGAGCGCGCCGGCCATCGCCGCGCGCGAGCGCGGGATCCGGCCGACCACCGAGAGCCCGATCGCGAGGAGCACCGTCACCCAGATCGTGAACACGTCGACGCGCCCGAGGAGGGCGAGCAGCAGGGGCGACGCGGTGTCGGGGTCGAGGAAGCGGCCGAGCCCGAGCGAGATCTTCCACCGGCCGGTGAAGGTCGACGGGTCGAGCAGGAGGCCCTGCACGCTCGTGGCGAGACCTTCGAGTACCCTCGGGACAGACGCGAACGAGGCCACCATGAGCGCCTGGCCGAACGTCTCCTTCGCCTCGAACAGCTTGCCGACGAGCCAGAGCGCGAGGCCGGTGAAGAAGATGCCGATCGGCACGAAGACGAACGCGCCGATCTTCCCGAACGTCGCGCTCACCGCGCGTGCCTTCTCCAGCTGGTCGGCGGTGAGCGTCTGCGACTGCCTGGCGAGCGCGCGCGTCATCTCGGCGTCCATCACCTGCGACCACACGCCGCTGTTCAGGAGGAACAGCGCGCCAGCCGCGATCGTCACCACCAGCATGGGGAGGAAGAAGCTCGACGCCTCCCGCCGGGCGAACACGCTGGACGGCGCGTAGAAGATGTCGATGAAGTCCTCCCACCTCGACGTCGGCTCCGGATTCGCCCTCGCCGGCGCCTCCCCGCCCTGCAGTCGGTCCAACTTCGCTTCGCCACCTGTCGGCTCGCTCATCGCTCCGCTCCGTGGGCCTGGTCGGCGCGGAAGGTGGCGCACACGGCTCGCGACCGCAACGCAGACGTCGCCGGCCGCCGCGTGTGACCTCTCGCACAAGGGCGTCGCCATCGCTATCCTCACGCACGCGCGAGGCGGACACGGGTGCCCGACCCACGCGACGGCGGCGATTCGGCACGGTGACGTGCCGAACCGTAGGCCGTCATACAGTCATGGCAGCGGACTCATCTCTCTTGGCAGACCGGCCAGCCGTCGGCGACGCAGTCGACGCGGTCGCGCCCCCGGGCGCTTCCGCTTTTTACGGTCCGCTCGCCGCCGCGATGGAGCGCATCGTCGGCCTCGCTGCCACCGCGCTCCGCGCCCCGTTCGCCTTCATCCTGCTCACCGGCGACGACCGACGCTGCTTCGCCGCGGGCCCGCAGATGCCCGACTGGACGTCGCACGACACGGGCGCCCTCTGGCGCTCGGGGATCGTCGAACGGATCACGAGCGGCACGGTCGAGATGCGCGACGTGATGGCCGACCTGAACCCGGAGCAGCGCGCCGCCGCCTCCGTACTCGGCATCGGCTCGCTCCTCGGCGTGCCGCTGACGTCGACCGCGGGGGACGTGATCGGGATCATCTGCGCCGCCGACCCCGCGCCGACGCTCTGGAACGAGGACGACGCCGAGATGCTGCGCGGGTTCGCCTCCGCCGCGGTCTCGGATTGGGAGCTCCGCCGCGCCGTGGCCGAGCACGAGGCCAACGAGCGCCGCCTCCGCTTCGACGCGAGCCACGATGCGCTCACCGGGCTCGCGAACCGCGCCGTGCTGCTCAGCCGGCTGCGTGCCGCGCTCGAGCGTCCGAGCCCCGCGCGTCCGGAGCCGTCGTCGACGTGGGAGGGGGCGATGGAGGTGCCGCAGGAGGAGCTCGTCGCCGTCTTCTTCCTCGACGTCAACGACTTCCGCTCCGTGAACGAGCGGTTCGGCCACCACGTCGGCGATCAGCTCCTCGCGACGCTCGGCCGCCGGCTGCAGCAGAGCGCCGGTCCCGAAGCGGTCGTCGCCCGGCTCGGCGGCGACGAGTTCGCCGTCCTGCTCGAGCACGTCGATGCCCCCGACACCGCCGAGGAGCTGGCCGAGCGGTTCCGCGTCGTGCTGTCGCAGCCGACGACGATCGGGGGCGAGTCGGTGTCGTTGACGGTGAGCGTCGGCATCGCCCTCAGCACGACGGCGATGGAGCTCGCCGAGCACGTGCTCCGCGGCGCCGATCTGGCCATGGCGCGCGCCAAGCGCGATGCGCGCGGCGAGGGCGGCAGCCGCCCCGTCGTGTTCGACTGGACCATCGCCGCCGAAGCGCGCTCGCGCCGCCGGCTCCAGGACGAGCTGCGGCGCGCCGTGCTCGGCGACGAGTTCGTGCTGCACTACCTGCCGACGATCTCGCTCGAGACCGGCACGATCACCGGCGTCGAGGCGCTGCTCCGCTGGCAGCATCCGACGCGCGGCCTCCTCTCGCCGTTCGACTTCCTCATCGTGGCCGAGGAGCTCGACATCATCGTCGAGGTCGGACGCTGGGTGCTCCGCGAGGCGTGCCGGCAGGTCGCCGAATGGACGACGCTGCTCCCGCCCGGCGAGATCCTGACCGTGGCCGTGAACCTGTCGGCGCGGCAGTTCGCCAGCACCGGCTTCCTCGACGACGTCGGCCGCTCGGTGAGCGACTTCGGGCTCCCGCCGGCGTGTCTCGCGGTGGAGGTGAACGAGCGGGTCGTGGCGCGGGACATGGCGCGCGCGGTCGGCGTGCTGACCGGGCTGCGCTCGCTCGGCACGCGGATCCACCTCGACGACTTCGGGAGCGGCAACTCACCGATCGGCTACCTCCAGCGCCTGCCCCTCGACGGCGTGAAGATCGACCACACGCTGGTGAACCGGATGGACCGCGACGAGAAGGCGCTGCGGCTCGTGCGCTCGGTGGTGGGGCTGGCGCGCGAGTTCGGCCTCGACGTCGTGGCCGAAGGGATCACGTCGGCCGGCCACCTCAAGGTGCTCCAGGAGATCGGCTGCACGCACGGGCAGGGCCCGCTCTTCTCGCCGGCGGTGGACGCGGGCGGCATCACGGCGATGCTCCAGCAGCGGCCCTGGTAGCGTCGCCGCGGCGCCCCCTGGCGCGCCGCACCGTCGCACCCGAGATTCGGCCTGTCCCGCGGCGGCGTGGTCGCGGGCCACGAAGTTCCGCTCTCCCTGAGGGCGTGGTGGTCGATCTCCTTCCGGTCTGGTGCTGTCCGCTCTGCGGCGGCGCGCTGATCATCGTTCGGCGCGACAGTCGCGTGAGCTGCGCACGCTGCACCTCCGGATACGACGTCGTCGCGGGCATTCCCGATCTGCGCGTGTCGCGCCCCGCGTGGGTCGACTTCGACGCGGACCGCGAGGCCGCGATGCGGCTCGACCGCGACGCACGCGCGTGCTCGCTCGAGGCGCTGGTTCGACTGGTGTTCGCCGAGCAGCCCGGCCGCGGCACGGAGCAGTCCGACCGCCGCGCGCGCGAAGTGCTCGCCGCGCCGGATCGGCTCGCGCGCGACGTGCGCGAGTGGCTGCGCGACGTGGCCCTGACCCCGGGGTTCGTCGACATCGGATGCGGGCCGGGCATGCTGCTCGCCGCCGCGGCGGACCGCGGCATTCCGGCGATCGGGATCGACGCGTCGCTCGAATGGCTCGTCGTCGCGCGACGGATGGTCGAGACGCATGGCGGCCGGCCGGTGCTCTGCGCCGCGCTGGCGGAGAAGCTGCCACTCCCCGACGGCGCCGCGCCCGCCATTGCCGCGCTCGACGTGATCGAGCACGTGGGCGACCAGCACCGTTTCCTGCGCGAGCTCGATCGCGTGGCCGCGCCGGGCGCGCCGATCGCGCTCTCGACGCCGAACCGGTTCAGCCTCGCGGCGGAGCCGCACGTCGGCGTGTGGGGGGTCGGCTGGCTTCCCGCGGCGTGGCAGCGCTCGTACGTGCAGCGCCGTACCGGCAACGCGTACCGGTTCGTGCGCCTCCTCAGCGCGCCCGGCTTCGCGCGCATGATGCGGCGCGACACCCACGCGAGCGGGCGCCTGCAGGTCCCGCGAATCCCCGACGAGGCGATCGCGGCGTTCACCGGACGGCGCCGGCTGCTCGCGCGCGCGTACAACCGCGCCGCGCGCGTACGGTGGCTTCGGTGGCCGCTCCTCGCCGTCGGCCCCTTCTTCCGCTACCTCGGCACGAAGGCGCCCGGCGACGCGGCCCGCCCGCGCGCGCACGCCTTCACCACCGAAGTCGCCCTCCCGATCCCGAGCGCGCGCGACGAAGCACCAGCGACGGCGCCGCGGAACGGGCGCGGGACGCCGGGGAGGAGCGAGGAAAGACCGTTGAGGCGGTAATTGGTGTGTTGGTGTGTTGGTGTGTTGGTCCGCCGGAACCAACACACCAACACCCCAACACACCGATCACGGCTCCTCCGCTCCCGTCACCACCCGCCACGTGTCCCGCGCGATGAGGAGCTCTTCGTCGGTCGGGATCACCCACAGCGCGACGCGGGAGCCGGGGGCGTCGATGCGGCCTTCGGTGCCGATCACGCCCGCGTTGCGCGCCGGATCGAGCGTCACGCCGAGCCAGTCCATCCCCGACAAGACGCGCGCGCGCACCTCGGGGGAGTTCTCGCCGATGCCGCCGGCGAACACGATCGCGTCGGCACCGTTCAGCGCGGCGAGATAGGCGCCGAGGTACTTCTTGATGCGGTAGCAGAAGACGTCGACCGCGAGGCGCGCGCGCCGATCGTCGTGCTCCGCTTCTTCGGCCAGCAGCTCGCGCATGTCCGCGGTGAGCCCGGAGAGGCCGAGCAGGCCGGACTGCTTGTTGAGCATCGAGTCGAGCTCGTGGAGCGAAAGGCCCTCCTTGGCCGACACGAAGTCGAGGATGGCGGGATCGATGTCGCCCGAGCGCGTGCCCATCACGAGCCCCTCGAGCGGGGTGAATCCCATCGAGGTGTCGACCGAGCGGCCGCCGGCGATCGCGCACGCCGATGCGCCGTTGCCGAGGTGCAGCGTGACGATCCGCACCTCCTCGCGCGCGCGATTCGTGAGCTGCCGGTACCGCCATGCGACGTAGCGGTGCGACGTGCCGTGAAAGCCGTAGCGCCGCACGCGATGCCTGCGGTAGAGCTGATACGGTATGGCGTAGAGGTAGGCGGTGTCGGGGAGGCTGTGGTGAAAGGCCGTGTCGAACACGGCGACCTGCGGCACACCGGGGCCCAGCGCGGCGCGCGCCGCGGCGATGCCGCGCAGGTTGTGCGGATTGTGGAGCGGCGCGAGCTCGATCAGCTCCTCGAGCTCGCGCCGGACCGCGTCGTCGATGCGCGTGGAGTGCGTGAACCGCTCGCCGCCGTGCACGACGCGATGGCCGACGGCTTCGATCTCGCCGACGCTCTCGATCGGCACGTGCGATTCCGGGCTCGTCAGCCAGGCGATGACGTGCTCGACGGCGGCGGCATGATCGCGGATCGGCGCGGTGGACTTCGACGACTCGCCGCCCGTCGCGGCGAGCGTGACGATCGCCTGGCCGCCGATGCGCTCCACCTGCCCGCGCGCGAGCCGGCGATCGGTCGTGGTCGCGATCGCCGCGCCGTCGGTATCGATGAGCTGGAATTTGAGGGAGGACGAGCCCGCATTGAGGACGAGGATTCGCACGAGCGTGAGGAGAAGGTCCGAGTGCATGCGCGTCTCGCGCGCCCGAACGATCGGCGATCGCGATCCGCCGCGACAGTCCCGCGTGACGCAGCGCACGTCGCGCGCGCTCCCCGCCGCACCGCGCGAATCCGAGCGCCCGCCTCTTCGCGCTCGGCGCGCTCGAGGGCACGCGCATTGCGCCCCGGCGTGGCGGCCCCTCGACGACAACCGTCGTGCGGGGCGCAACCGAGCGCGGCACGCGGCGACGTCCGTGCCGCCGGCGGTGCGCCTCACCCGTCCACGAGCCCGCGGGGGGTGTCCAGCAGGGCATGATTGGGGAGGAAGCAATGTCCAGCTTCGCACTGGAACGGCAGCACATGGCCCATTGTCGGGTGGCGGGCATGACGATCGTCCTCGGCGCCGCGCTCGCGGCCAGCGCGGGTGCACAGCAGCGGACGAGCGCGGCCATCACCTGTCCGCCCGGCACGGTCGCGATGACGAGCGCGACCACGACGACGGCGTCCGCCGCCGTCGGAGCGCAGAGCACGCCGACGAGCGCGGGCAGCACGGCCGGCGTCGCGGCGCCGACGCCGGCCGTCGCGCCGGTCGGCGCGACGACGAAGGACACCGCGGTCGCCGCGGTGGCGGCCAACGGCGCCGTCGTCCCGAACAACACGTCGACGAACCCGGATCAGCGGTTCAAGGATCTGAACAAGACCAACGGCGCGAACGGCACGGGCACGATGCCGCCGACGACGGGTTCGTCCTCGCCGACCAGCCCGGACACGGTGGCCGTCGCGACGGCGAGCGGCACGACGCGCTGCGTGCCGAGCACCGGCAGCGTGGCGCCGAGCAGCAGCGCGGGGAGCGCCGGCGGCGACGTGAACCTCGCGCCTCCCGCACCGGCCGACAGCACGAAGAAGGACCACTAGAACCGTTCGCCGCTCACCGGAGGACGGCCCATGCCAAGAACCGCGTTGAACTTCATCGCTCCCGTGGTCCGGCAGTGCATCGACGAGTGCGTGCGCTGCCACGAAGTCTGCCTGTCCACCGTCCCGTACTGCCTCGAGCAGGGAGGCGAGCACGCGACCGAGACGCACATCGTGCTGCTCCTCGACTGCGCGGCGATCTGCCAGACGAGCACCGACTTCATGCTGCGCGGCTCGGACGAGCAGGAGCGGATCTGCGCGGCGTGCGCGGCGATCTGTCGCCGGTGCGCCGACGAGTGCGACCGTCACGCCGACGACGACGTGATGCGGGCGTGCGCGGAGGCCTGCCGGCGATGCGCCGACGCGTGCGAGCGGATGGCGACCGTCGCCGTCTGACGCCGCGAGCCGATCGGCGCGGGCGACGTACCACCCGCGCCGCTCGGCGTGGACCGCGAACGCTCAGCGGACCTGGATCTGCTTCGCCTTCCTGTCCTGCTGCTTCGGGAGAGGAATGGTCACCTCGAGCACGCCGTCCTTGAACGTCGCCTCGCAGGCGTTCTCGTCGACCCCTTCGGGCAGCGGGAGGGCACGATAGAACTGACCGTAGCTCCGCTCGCTGCGGTAGAAGTCGTCGCGATCCCCCTCGTGCTGCTCCGACCGCTCGCCGGAGATCGTGAGGATGCCGTCGTCGACCTCGACGTGAACGTCTTCCTTGCGCATTCCCGGGAGGTCGGCGTGCACGACGAGGTTGTCGCCCCGACGCCGCGTCTCGATCTGCGGCATCCAGTCGAAGCGCGCGATGCTCGGCGATCCGCGCGACACGCCCTGCGACGGCGCGCCGCCGAAGAGCGGTGACATCGCGAGGCTCGGGCCGGCGAACCCGAAGTCCTCGAAGATGCGGTCCATGTCCTCGGCCATGCGGCGCATCAGGCTGAACGGGCTGTTCATCGTCTGGGAGCTCGCCGGGGACGACTGGCGCTGCACCGCGCCGCTGCGCGCGCTCTCGCGCTCGGTGCGGATGCTGCGCTCGCGATCCGTGCCCTGCATTGCCGTGCCGCCGCGCGCGCTCGCGCCACCCTCGCGCTGCTGCTGTTGGTTCTGCTGTTCCTGGTTCTGTTGCCGCTGATTCTGCTGGTGCTGCTCGTCGTGACCAGCGCGCTCGTCGCGCTGTTCGGTCGTTCTGCTCTGTGCCATGTCGGTACCTCCGTCCGCTGCGACTTCACTGTCCGAGGCGAGACCACACTCGGTCTCGCGTCCGATCACGCAGCAACCGGTGTGCCCCCGGTCACACGAACGCGCGCCATGCCTGCTCAGAGCGACTTCGTGTTGCCCTCGAGCTGAGCGGCGGCGAGGATGCCGCGCTCGACATAGATCGGCCGCACGAGCTCGCGCAGCCTCGGCAGTCGCAGCGCGAACCAGCCGCCCGCCGCGATGCAGGCGAGCCCGCCGAGCAGGATCGTGCGGGGCGCGCCGATGCGGTCCGCCGCGACGCCGGCGAGCAGACTGCCGATCGGCGCGGTGCCGAGGAACGCCATCGTGTAGAACGCCATCACGCGCCCGCGGAGATCTTCCTCGACGACCGTCTGCAGAATGGTGTTGGTGGAGGCCATGGTGATCATCATGCCGGCGCCGACGACGGGCAGCACGAGCATCGACAGCCACATCGCGCGCGAGAGCGCGAACGCGACGAGGCCGGCGCCGAACGTCGCCGCGGCCACCGCCATCGCGCGGCCGAGTCCGAGCACGGAGGTGCGCGAGGCGAGATAGAGCGCGCCGCCGAGCGCGCCGGCGCCCGAGGCGGTCATGAGGAATCCGAGCGTGTGCGGCCCACCGTGCAGCACGCCGCTCGCCACGGCGGGCATGAGCACCGTGTACGGCATCCCCATCACGCTCACGAGGGCGAGGAGGAGGAGCGCCGAGCGCACCGGCATGAACCCCGTGACGTAGCGGTAGCCGGTGGCGAGCTCCTCGACCATGCGCGCGGTGCGCGGCGGCATCGACCGTTCCGCGAGCCGCATGGCGAACAGCGAGGCGATCACCGCGACGTACGAGACCGCGTCGATGGCGAAGCACCACCCTTCCCCGACCGCGGCGATGATGATCCCGCCGATCGAGGGTCCGATGATGCGGCTCGCGTTCACCATCGAGGAGTTGAGCGCGATCGCGTTCGGCAGGTGGGCGCGATCCTCCACCATCTCGATCACGAACGCCTGCCGCGCCGGCGTGTCGAACGCGTTGATGACTCCCTGCGCGAGCTGCAGGACGAGGATGTCCGTGACCGTGATGATGCCGGCGAGGGTGAGCACGGCGAGCGCGGCGGACTGCGCGAGCGAGAGCGCTTGCGTGACGACGAGGATGCGTCGCCGGTTCCACCGGTCGACGAGCACGCCGGCGAAGGGCGCGAGCAGCAGCGTGGGGATCTGGCCGCAGAACCCGACGATGCCGAGGAGCAGCGCCGAGCCGGTGAGGCGGTAGACGAGCCAGCTCGTCGCGATGCGCGTGATCCACGTGCCGACGAGCGACACGCTCTGTCCGCCGAAGAAGAGGCGGAAGTTGCGCGAGCTCAGCGCGCGCGTGAGGCGCGGGCCCGCGCGGGTGGCGCGGGGTGCCTCGGCGGAAGCCACTACCGCGCGATCGAGACGTTCGTGGGGTCGAGCACTCCGGTATAATACGACATGAGCGCCTGCTGGAACGTGACCGCCGAGCGAGCGCTCACCACCGCGCTCTGCGCCTGGATCAGCGTCGCGCGGGCGAGGGTGACTTCCACGAAGGTCGCCGCGCCCACCCGATAGCGCGCCTGGGCGGCCTGGAGCGCGAGCGCCGCCGCCTGCTGCTGCGCCGTCGACGCGGCGAGCTGCTCCTGCGCGGCCGAGTAGTCGAGCCAGGCGCGGCGCACCTCGAGCGCCACGGTCTGCTGCTCGTCGCGCAGGGCGAGGAGCTCATTGTCGAGCCGGATCCGGGCGCGCTGGCGGTCGATCGACGCCGCGCCGCGGTCGAAGATCGGGATCGCCACCGCGACGCCGATCGAGCCGCCGCGCCGCGCGTCGAGCTGCCGAAGGACGCCGGCGTCGCCCGCGCTGGTGTACTCGGTGCTGAACCCCGCGCTGCCGGTGACCGTGGGCAGGTGCTCCCCGCGCGCCAGCGCGACCGCCGCTTCCGCCGCGTGCACCCGCGCGCGCTGCGCCGTGATGTCGACCCGCCGCTGCATCGCGACGTCCATCAGGCTGTCGAGCCGGAAGCTGTGCTGCGCCGGCAGCGTGTCGGCCGGCGCGCCGGTCTCGAACACCCAGTCGACCCGCGGATCGAGCACGAGCTCCTGGACGAGATTCACCTCGGCGACGGACGTCGCACGGCGCGCGTTGACGAGCGCGAGCCGCGTGCTCGCCACCGCCGCCTGCTGCTGGTAGACGTCGCCGATCGGGCGCGTGCCGAGCCGCACGAACTCCTGGAGTTGCGCGAGCTCCTGCTCCTGCGCCGCCAGGTTCTCCCGCTGCACCCGCACCTGCTCCTGTTGCGTGATCAGATCGAGAAAGTCCGTCGCGACGGTGAACACGACCGACTGCCGCGTGCGGGCGAGGTCGAACTGCGTGGCGCGGAGGTTCCGTTGCGCCTGGCGCAGCGCGTTCGCGTTCTGCCCGCCGTCGAACAGGGTCATCCCGCTGCCGACGCTCGCGTTGGCGCCGACGTCGTTGCCGCCGGAGCCCGAGAGCACCCGCTGCGAGGCGGCGCTCGTCGCCGAGAGCGACGGGAGGAACTGGTTGCGCGCGAGCCGCACGTCGAGCGAGTCGAGCGCGGTCGCGTTGCGCGCGACGCGCACGGCGGAGTTCTGCGCGAGCGCGATCGCGATCGCCTGCGGCAGCGTGATCGTGCGCGACGCCGGCCGCGCGCGCGCCGTATCCTGCCCACGGAGCGCGGCGCCGGGCAGCGCGGCGGCGACGAGCAGGGCGGCCGAGGCCAGCGCGCGCCGGCCGCTCATTCGTAGCGCAGCGCCTGGATCGGGTTCAGCGCCGCCGCCTTCCGCGCCGGATAGTACCCGAAGAACACCCCCACGGCGGCGGAGAATCCCACCGCGATGAACACCGCCGACACCGGCACCACCGTGTTCCACCCGGTGAGATGCCCGAGCAGGATCGCTCCTCCGTAGCCGACGAGCAGCCCGATCACGCCGCCGAGCAGGCTCATGACGATGCTCTCGACGAGGAACTGCGTCAGCACGTCCGAGCCGCGCGCGCCGATCGCCATGCGGATGCCGATCTCGCGCGTCCGCTCGGTGACCGAGACGAGCATGATGTTCATGATCCCGATCCCGCCGACGACGAGCGACACCGAGGCGATCGCCGCGAGCAGCCCGGACATCACCGACGTCGTGCTCGTCGCCGCGGCGGCGATCTCGGTCTGGTTGCGCACGGTGAAGTCGTCGGGAGTGTCGCCGCCGAGCTTGTGCGCCTCGCGCATGATCGCCGTGATCTCCTGCTGCGCGGCGGGGATGTCGCCCGGCGAGAGCGTGCTCACGAGGATCTGGCTCAGGCGCACCCACCCGCTCAACCGGTTCTGCGCCGTGGTGTACGGCACGAGGATGACGTCGTCCTGATCCTGTCCCTCCGCGTTCTGCCCCTTCGGCGCGAGCACCCCGCCGACGGTGAACGGCACGGAGCCGATCTGAATCTGCGAGCCGGTGGGATCGACGCCGTTGAACAGGTTGTCGGCCACGGTCTTTCCGAGCAACGCGATCTTGCGCGCGGCGCGGACGTCGCCGTCGGCGAAGATGTCCCCCGAAGTCACCTGCCAATCGCGGATCGTGAAGTAGTCGGTCGAGACGCCGTTGATCGTCGTGCGCCAGTTCCCGTTCGGCGTGATGACGACGCGGCGGGTGGTGATGAGCGGCGACACGGCGGCGAAGGTCGTTCCCTCGCGCTTGAGCTTCTCCGCGTCTTCCACCGTGAGCCGGTTGAACGTCTGCGCGCCGGTGCTGACTCCGCCCTGCTGCGTCGAGCCGGGAAGCACGAGGATCAGGTTGGTGCCGAGCCCGTTGATCGAGGCCTCGATCTGCGAGCGCGCCCCCTGCCCCACGGCCACCATCACGATCACCGCGCCGACGCCGATCACGATGCCGAGCATCGTGAGCAGGGTGCGCATCTTGTTCTTCAGAATGCTCGCCCAGGCGAGCTTGAGCAGGGTTCGCTGCTTCATCGCGCCTCCGTCTCCGCTTCCGCGTCCGCCGGCGGCTCGGCCGGTGGCTCGCCCACCGCGGGATCGATCGGCGCCATCGCGCGCAGGTCGGCCGCGGCATCCTGCCGGTCGATCACCGGGTGGTCTCTGATGATCCGCCCGTCTCGCACTTCGACGATCCGCCGCGCGTACTTCGCGACCTCCGGCTCGTGCGTGACGATGAGGATCGTGATGCCCTGATCGTTGAGCTCCTGGAACAGCGCCATCACCTCGACGGTCATGTGGCTGTCCAGATTGCCCGTCGGCTCGTCGGCGAGCAGCAGCGTCGGCTGCGTCACGAGCGCGCGCGCGATGGCGACGCGCTGCTGCTGGCCCCCACTCAGCTCGCTCGGCTGATGATCGACCCGATCGCCGAGCCCGACGCGCTCGAGCGCGGCGGCGGCCATGGCGCGCGGGTCGGTCCAGCGGTGCGTGCGGTCGTAGAGCAGCGGCAGCTCCACGTTCTCGATCGCCGAGGTGCGCGCGAGCAGGTTGAACCCCTGAAAGACGAACCCGAGCTTCTGGTTGCGCAGGTCGGCGAGGGCGTTGCGGTCCAGTCCATCGACGCGCACGCCGTCGAGCACGTAGCTGCCGCTCGTCGGCACGTCGAGGCAACCGAGGATGTTCATGAGCGTCGACTTCCCCGACCCCGACGAGCCCATGATGGCGATGAGGTCGCCCGCGTGCACGACGAGGTCGACGCCGCGCAGCGCGTAGACCTTGTTGCCGCCGGTGTCGTACACCTTGGTGACGCCGGCAACCTCGATGACCGGACGCGCGTCGGGCGCTCGGCGCTCGAAGGGCGTGCGCTGCGTGGCGGGCGCCGCCATCAGAACCCGCGACCGCGGCCGCCGCGCTGCGGCGCCAGCGGATTGTTCGACGCGCCGCCCCCGGCGTCGGCGGCGACGCTGCCGACGACGACCTGCATGCCGGTCCGCAAGCTGTCGCTCGCGACCTGCGTGCGCTGGCCGTCGGTGAGGCCGGTGCGCACGTGGACCGGATGCAGCCGGTTTCGCCCGTCGAGCGTCCAGAGCGTCGCGCCCCCCATGCCGCCAGCGCGGCGCTGGCGTCCGCCATTGGCGCCGCCGCGGCCACCGCCCGCGCCGCCAGTCGCGCCGGCATTCGCGCCGCCGTTCGCGGCACCGCTCGGAGCGCCTGCCGCGCCGCCGCGCGCGCCGCTGTCCCCCGCGCCGCCGCTGCGCTGCCGGCGCGCGGTGTCGTTCACGTACGTCGCCGGCAGACCCGCCGCCTCGAGCTCCTCCGGAGACGGCCGGTAGCGCAGCGCCGCGTTCGGCACGGTGAGCACGTTGGTCGCCGAGCCGGTGATGAACTGCACCGTCG
>DATJGU010000105.1:0-13153 GCA_035494615.1 Gemmatimonadaceae bacterium | reverse complement strand
GGGGGTGAACGAGAGCATCCACAAGGTGGCCGAGGAGTCGGAGCGCGAGATCGAATCGGTGCCCGTCTACACGATGGCCGAAGCCGAGGAGATGCTCGGCGTCATCCAGAGCCTCGATCCGCCGGGCGTCGGCGCGCGCGATCTCCGTGAGTGCCTCATGCTCCAGCTCCGCGAGGCGGGGCTCGAGCACTCCGTCCCCTTCCGCCTCGTCCGCGACTGCTTCGACGAGCTGATCGCGCACCGGTGGAGCGAGATCTCCAAGCGCTTCGGCATCAGCCCGGTCGACGTCCAGAAGGCCGCCGACGAGATCGCGAAGCTCGACCCGAAGCCGGGCCTCGTCTACAGCGACGCGAGCGACAACTACATCATCCCCGACCTCATCGTCGACAAGATCGACGGCAAGTACCACGTCTTCCTCAACGACGCCAACCTCCCGCGCCTCAAGCTCAGCAAGGCCTACCAGGAGATCGCGCGCGACAAGAAGAAGTTCGACGGCGAGAACAAGGAGTTCATCTCGAACAAGCTCAACTCGGCCAACTGGATGATCCAGGCGATCGAGCAGCGCCGCCAGACGATGCTCAAGGTCATGAACTACATCGTCGAGCGGCAGCGCGAGTTCTTCGAGAAGGGCGTGCAGTTCCTCAAGCCCCTCACGCTGCGCGAGGTGGCCGAAGTGATCAACATGCACGAGAGCACGGTGAGCCGCGTGACGAACGAGAAGTTCGTCCAGACCCCGCGCGGCGTGCTCCCCCTCAAGTTCTTCTTCTCCTCCGGCCTCTCCACCACCGCCGGCGAGGACGTCTCCGCCCGCGGCATCAAGGCGCAGATCCAGAAGCTCGTCTCGGAGGAGGACCCGAAGCATCCGCTCACCGATCAGGCCATCGTCAACATCCTGAAGGAGAGCGGCGTCCAGATCGCGCGCCGCACGGTCGCCAAGTATCGCGACCAGCTCGGCGTGCTCTCGGCACGCATGCGCAAGCGCGTATGACGACGGACACGTCCACCGTCCCCGCCGCGCCCTTCTCGGGCGCCCTCGAGCGTGGCGTGGACGTCTCCGTGCTCGTGCCGGCGAAGGACGAAGCGGAGAACCTTCCGCTCTTCATGGAGCTCGCCGCGGACGCGTTCGCCCAGCATCCGGACACGCGCTACGAGGTCGTCGTCATCGACGACGGCTCCGCCGACGACACCTGGCGCGTCCTCCAGGACCTCGAGGCGCGCTACGAGTTTCTGCGCCCGGTCCGGCACCGCGCCCGCCGCGGCATCGCCGACGCGCTCCGCACCGGCTACCTCCAGTCGAGCGGCCGCGTGCTCGTGTTCTACCCGGCCGATCTCCAGTTCAAGCCGGAGGACATCCCGCGGCTCGTCGCGCCGATCCTCGCCGACGAGTCGGACATGGTCACGGGCTTCAAGGAAGGGCGCTACGAGAAGGCGTTCGTCTCCGGCATCTACAACCGGCTGAGCCGCACGCTCTTCCACGTCCCGGTCAAGGATCTCAACTCGGTGAAGGCGTACCGCCGCGAGATCATGGACGCACTCCCAGTGCGCCCGGACTGGCACCGCTACATGATCGTCATCGCCGCCGCCGAAGGGTTCACCGTCACCGAGATCCCGGTGCCGCTCTATCCGCGGCACGCCGGCCGGTCGAAGTTCGGGCTGTCGCGCATTCCGGTCGGCGTGCTCGACATGTTCTCGGTGTGGTTCGAGCTCCGCTTCGGCAAGAAGCCGCTGCTGCTCTTCGGCATGGCCGGCGCCGCGCTCTTCGCCCTCGGCTTCCTCGCGGGGCTCGTCGCGCTCATCGTCCTCGCGACCGCCCACGTCGGCGTCCGCTGGGCCTGGATGCTCATCCAGACCTGTCTCATCCTCGGCAGCGTGCTGTTCGCCACCGGGTTGCTCGGCGAGCAGATCGCCGGCCAGCGCGCCGAGCTGCGCGAGCTTCGCCGCCAGCTCGACGACGTGAAGCTCCGCGGCGAGTAGAGCACCCCTCTCCCACCACCGTTCCGCCCATTCCACGTCCACTGCTGCGGGTCCTGCGCTGGGCCTTCGTCGTCGCGCTCGTCGGCGCGGCGCTCTGGGCGCTGCGCGGCCAGCTCCCCGCGGTGCGCGCCGTGGCCGCGAGCACGCACCCGCGATGGGGCCTCGTCGCGCTCGCCGCGGCGATCGTGCTCGTCACCTACGCGCTGCTCATCGAGGCGTGGCGGCACGTGCTCGCCGCGCTCGGCGGCGCGCTCGCGCGCGGCGACGCGGCGCGCATCTGGTTCGTCTCCAACCTCGCGCGGTGGATCCCCGGCGCCTTCTGGCAGCTCGGCGCCATGACCGAGCTCACGCGCCGCGAGGGCGTCCCCGTGACGATCTCCACGAGCGCGGCGATCCTCATCACGATCGTGAACCTGTTCACCGGGCTCGCCGTCGCCACCGCCTTCATGGCGACGACGCCGACGATGCTGCACGCGCGCGGACGCGCCATCGTCGCCGTCGCCGCGATCGCCCTCGTCCTCATGCCGCTCATGGCGCCGCGGATCATCCGCGTCGCGCGCCGCGTCACCGGCCGCGAGATCGTCATCCCGCGCCTCGGCCTCCGCCCGGTGATCATCGCCGCCCTCGCGACGAGCGCCGCCTGGCTCGCCTACGGCGTCGCCTTCTGGATCATGGCGCGCGCGCTGCTCCCCGGCGGCTGGCGCGATCTCCCCGCGTGCATCGCGATCTACACCGCGTCGTATCTCACCGGGCTCCTCAACCCGGCACCGGCGGGCGTCGGCGCCGCGGAAGGGATGATCGTCCTCCTCGCGCCCACGCTCGGCGTCGCCACCGCGGCGGAGGCGGCGGTGCTGTCCGTCGTCGTGCGCCTCTGGCGCACCGCGCTCGAGATCACCCCGGGCCTCGTCGCCCTCGCCCTCGGCCGCGCGCGCGCGCAGGATCCGTAGCCTCACCGCGAGCGCGCGAAGCCACCCCGTCATTCCGAGCGAGCGAAGCAACCCCCGTCATTCCGAGCGAGCGAAGCAACCCCCGTCATTCCGAGCGAGCGAAGCGAGTCGAGGAATCGCCGTCCAGGCCACCACCGCAACGCGTTCCACGCGGAGGCGCGGAGAATTGCGCGGAGTCGCGGGGACTGCGCTCGAGTTGGCTCCGTCTCGCAACGTGGTGTCGCGCAGAGCCGCGCAGTCGCGGAGAACCGCTTGGCGAGTGCACACGCCGAGGCGGGGCCGCGCCCCGAGGTCGAGATCGCAGCGCAGGCGCACCGCTCCTCTCCATCCACGACCCAACGAGGCTTTGAGGTTGCCGGGCGAGATCCGTGGGCCGACGAGATGCTCGGAACGGCAGACAGTTGCCGTTGCGGTTCCTCTTGCCGCTGCAGCTCCCCGCGTCTCCGCGCAGTTCCCCGCGTCTCCGCGTGGAAACACGTCGCGGGAGGAACGTATGAGCCACGCTGCGGTAGCGGCCTGCACGCGGATTCCTCGACCGCGGCCCGGTCAATCCCGCGGCAGCCGGATCCCGTAGCGCGCGATGAACGTCGCCAGCTCCTCCGTGAGCGGCGACCCCTCGGCGCTGCGCGAACGCCCCGCGAGGTCGAGCCAGTGCACGCCGCGCGCACGGAGCGTCGCGCGCTCCGCATCGTCGAGCGCGAGTTCCGTCAGCACCGTGTCGCCGCGATCGGCCGCCAGCGCATCGGCCGGCGTGCGTCGCCACACGAGCCGGAGCGGAGCGCCTCCCGCGGCCGGCCGATAGCTCCGCGTGCTCCCGTCCACGTGCACGAGCCAGTGCTCGTACGTGACGTAGCGCTCGAACTCGCTCACCATCTCCGCCACGAGCGCCGCCTTCTTCTCCTCGCTCGGCACGCGCGGAAAGTCGGGCGCCGAGCGGATCACCTTCGCCGGACTCCCGACGGCGAGCGACATCGGCGGGATCGTCCCCTGCACGAGCGAGTTCGCGCCGATCACGCTCCCGTCGCCGATCGTCGTCCCCGGCATCACGAACACGCGCCATGGCAGCCACACGCTGTTGCCGAGCGTCACCGGCTCGTACGTCACCGGATAGCCGTCGAGCGCGTTGAGCCACGCGCCGTGCGTGAAGATCAGGCAGTGGCCGCCGATCCCCGTGTCGTCGCCGATCGTCACCGGCTTCGTGGGATTGATCGACGCGAGCTGCAGGATGATCGTGCGGCTGCCGAGCGTGAATCGCGACTCGGGCAGCTGCGGCCCGCCGACGAACACCTGCTCGCGGATCCGCGCGTCCTCGCCGATCTCGATCCGCTCGCACGCCACGTAGCTCATCGTGCCGACGCTGGAGTAGCGCCCGATCGTGATCGACCGCCCGATCACCATCGCCAGCAGTCCGATCTCCACGTGGTCCGCGAGCTCGACCTCCTCGCCGAGCACCACCGCGCCGAACGCGAGCTTCACCCCCTTGCCGATCCGGTAGCCGCGAAAGGTGCGGTACGCCCACACCTTGATCGGGCTTGGCAGCCAGCCGTAGAGCGCGAGGTGGCCGATCGGAAGGCGCTTCTTGCGGATCATCGAGGCGGGGTGGGAGTCGCCGTAGACTGCCCGGCCGCGCCGGATGGGTCAAGGGCGTTGCGCGCGTCGTCGCGCTCTTGCCGCCGCGTGCGGCGCGCTCGTAGACTGCGGGCGCGCGCTGCGCCGCCGCCGCACCCACCCGCTCAACTTCGTGATCGCGCTCCCCACCGACGCCGCACTGACTCCGGCCGAGCGCTTCGCGCTCGACCTGCTCGTCGATCTGTCGGCCGTGCTGCCGTTCGACGGGGCAGGGGACGTCGTGCGGCTGCACGTCGCCGGCGAGCCGCGCGATCTCACCGCCGCCGAGCTTCGCGCGCGCGACTGGGGGCTGGCGCGCGCCGACGGCTCCGTGAACGTCGACCGCGCGCTCCTGCGCTTCGTCGCCGACGTCGCCGGCGCGGAATCGGAGCAGCGCTCGGCGGCGAGCGATCGCTACGGCCGCGTTCCCGCCGCCGCGACCCGCATCGTGCGCGAAGGGCTCGAGCGCGAGCCCGTCGTCTCGGTCGCCGCGCGCGCGCTCGCGGACGCGGTGCGCGCCGCGGCGGGCACGCGAGCGGTGTACACGGTGGATCCGTGGCCCGACGGGCGCCGGTGGGCCGCCGCGTTCACGCACGATCTCGACGTCGTCGAGTGGTGGCCCGCGTTCACCGCGCTCCGGCTCGCCGAGCTCGCGCGCCACGGCGAGCTCGCGCGCGCCGCGCACGTCCTCGGCGCGGCGACGCGCACGATCGCACGCACGCCCGTGTGGGCCGCCGTTCGCGACATCCTCTCCGTCGAAGCGTCGCACTCGGTGCGCTCCACCTGGTTCGTGCTCTGCGGCCGCCCGACGCTCGCCACGGCGCGCGCCGGCGATCTCACCTATCGTCCCGACGCGCCCGCGGCGCGCCGCATCCTCGACGCGGTGCGCGAGGCAGGACACGAGATCGGCCTGCACGGCAGCTTCGCCACCTCGGATCGCCACGAACACTTCGCCGAGCAGCGCGCCATGCTCCGCGCGCTCACGGGCGGCGACGTCGACGGCGTGCGCCAGCACTACCTCCGCATGCGCGCCGCGACCACGCCGCGCGGGATGCGCGCCGCCGGATTCACCTACGATTCCACCTACGGCGTCGCCGACCGCAACGGCTTCCGGCTCGGCGTCGCCGACGTCGTGCCCCTCTGGGACGCCGAGCTCCAGCGGCGCGCCGACGTCGACGAGGCGCCCTTCGTCTGGATGGATCGCGCGATGAGCAAGTATCAGCACGTCGAAGATCCGGCCGCGTGGATCGACGACGCCCTCGTGCTGGCGGACCGGTGTCGCGCCGTGCACGGGATGTGGGTCGGCATCTGGCATCCGAACCTCGCGCCCGCGCTCGGATTTCCCGGCGCACCCGCCGCGTACGCGCGGCTCGTCGCCGAGCTCACGGCGCGCGAGGCGTACGTCGCGCCGGCGGGAGATCTCGTCGCATGGCGCCGCGCCCGCCGCGCGCTTCGCGTCGTCGCGCTCGCCCCCGACGGGCGTGTGCAGCTCACCGGCGCCGGGGAGGCGCAGCTCGCGCCCTTCACGATCCGCGATCGCGACGGGAACACCGTGCAGGCGCTCGCCGTTCGCTGACGTGCGCGTCCTCTTCCTCGCGCACGCCTATCCGCGCCACGCGGGCGATCCGGTCGGTTCCTTCGTCGGCAACCTCGCCGTCGCCCTGCGCGCGCACGGCGTCGGCGTCGCCGTCTCGGCGCCGAGCGCGCCGGGGCTCGCGGCGTTCGAGGAGCTGAACGGGATTCCCGTCCATCGCTTTCGCTACGCGCCGGCGCGGCGGGAGACGCTCGCCTACACCGGGACGATGGGCGCGCAGGTGCGCGACTCGGTCGCCGGCAAGGCGGCGATGGCGAGCTATCTCCTCGCGGCCACTCGCGCGGCGCATCGGCTCGTGCGCCGCGAGCGCTACGACCTCGTGCACGCGCACTGGTGGTTCCCGGCGGGGGTCGTCGCCGTGGGAGTGCGCGCCTTCGACGACGTGCCGTTCGTCGTCACCCTGCACGGCTCCGACATCCGGCTCGCCGACTCGTTTCCAGGCGGACACGCGCTCTTTCGCCGAGTCGCGCGCCGCGCCGGCACGGTCACCGCGGTCTCCACCTGGCTCGCACGCGACGCCGAGCGCCTCGCGCCCGACACGCGCGTGAGCGTCGCGCCGATGCCCGTCCTCTCCGGTCTCTTCCATCCGGGGGAGCGCCGCGAGAACGATCTGCTGCTCTTCGTCGGCAAGCTCACCGAGCAGAAGGGGCTCGCCCGGCTGCTCCGCGCCATGGCGCGGATGCGCGCGCGACCGCGCCTCGCCGTCGTCGGCGCCGGCCGCGTCGACGACGCGCCGCTGCGCCGGCTCGCCGAGGAGCAGGGGCTCGCCGACCGGATCGAGTGGCTCCCGCTGATGTCCCAGGCCGAGCTCGCGGCGCAGTACCGGCGCGCCGCGATCCACGTCGTGCCCGCGCTCGACGAAGGGCTCGGCCTCACCGCCGTCGAGTCGCTGCTGAGCGAGACGCCCGTCGTCGGATTCGCCTCCGGAGGACTTCCGGACATCGTGCCGGACGGCGTGGGCGGGCGGCTCGTGACGGCCGGCGACGAGCCCGCGCTCGCCGGCGCGCTCGACGCGCTGCTCGCCGATCCGCGCGCGCGCGTCGAGCTGGGCGCGGCGGGCCGCGCGTACGTCGAACGGCGGTTCGGCTCCGACGCCGCGGCGGAGCGCTACCTCGAGATCTACCGCGGCGTCGCCGCGCGGCGCGCACCGGAAGGCCGATAGGCGCTGGCGTGCGCTGCGTCAGTCGCTCACCTTTGACCAGATCGGACCGCCGCGTCGCCCTCGCGAGGGCCGCTGCACCCCACCGCGCCCTCACCCCGGCATGAGAGCTCAGCCAGCCAGCAGCGCGCGCACGTCCCGCACCGACCGGCCGACACTCGCCGAGCCGTCGCATCCGGCGCTGCTCGCGACGCTGACGTACACGATCGCCACGCTGCTCCTGGCCTGGCCCGCGCTCGGCGGCGGCTTTCTCGCCAACGTCCGGAGCGACCAGTACATCGGCGGCTGGCCCGTCCGCGACTTCGCCGGCCAGGCGCTCAAGGCGGGCCAGGGGATTCCCCAGTGGAACCCGTACCTGTTCGGCGGCCTGCCGTACATCGCCGCGATGCACGGCGACATCTTCTATCCCACCGCGCTCCTCCGGCTGCTGCTGCCGACGGACATCGGGCTCACGTGGGGATTCGTCATTCACATCTTCCTCGCGGGCTGCTTCACCTACGGCTTCCTGCGCGCGTGGGGCTTCGCCTTCTTCCCGGCGCTGATCGCGGGCATCGCCTACATGATGAGCGGCGAGCTCGCGGGGCTCGTCTCGCCGGGACACGACGGCAAGCTGTTCGTGAGCGCGCTCATGCCCCTCGCGCTCTGGTTCCTCGTGCGCGGCATGCGCGACGGAAAGCACTGGGCGTGGGGCGGGCTCGCGATCACGGTGGGACTCGCCGTCCTCAGCCCGCACCCGCAGCTCCTGCAGTACATGCTCCTCACCTGCGGCGCGTTCGCGCTCTACCTCGCCTTCCGCGGACAGGCGGATCGCACCGGGCTCGCGCGCAACGTCGCGCTCCAGCGGCTCGGCCTCGCCGCCCTCGCCGTCGTCGTGGGGATGGTGATCGGCGCCGTCCAGTACCTTCCCGTGCTCGAGTACGTTCCGTTCTCGCCGCGCGCCGGCGGGAAGGGATGGGAGCACGCCGTGAGCTACTCGATGCCGATCGAGGAGCTGATCAACGTCTATCTCCCACAGTTCAGCGGCCTGCTCGACGAGTACTGGGGACGCAACGGCATCCATCTCCACAGCGAATACCTCGGCGCCGTCGCACTGGTGCTCGCGTCGGCGGCGTTCGGCGGCGACGAGCGGAAGGGGTTCCGCCGCTTCTGGCTCGTCGTCCTGATCGTCTCGGTGCTCTGGGCGCTCGGCGGCTATACGCCGTTCTACCATCTCGTCTACGCCGTCGTCCCGGGCACGAAGTTCTTCCGCGCGCCGAGCACGATGCTCATGGTCGTCGCGTTCGCGACGGCGATGCTCGTCGCACTCGGCACCGAACGCGTGCTGGCGGGAGCGGTCTCGCGCCGCTTCCTCGTCGGATGGCTGATCGCCGGCGGAGTCGTCGCGCTCCTCGCGCTCACCGGCGGCCTCACCTCGCTCTCCAAGGCGATCGCCTCGGGCTACGCCGGCGATCAGCTCGACGACCGGATCGACGCGAACCGGATGGCCGTCGCCCTCGGAAGCCTGCGCAGCCTCGTCTTCGTCGCGGCGGCCGCGGCCCTCGTCTTCCTCGCCGCGGCGAACCGGCTCCGTGCGCCGCTCGTCGGGTGGGCCCTCGCGGCGGTGCTCGCGCTCGATCTCTGGTCCGTCGAGCGCCACTACTGGCTCTTCTCCCCGCGCGCGAGCGTCGTCTACGCCAGCGATCCCGCGATCGAGTACGTCAAGCGCGCCGAGCCCGGACGCGTGCTGGCGCTGCAGCTCGGAGAAGATGGCGCCGCGTTCCGCGATCCCTTCTTCGGCGGCGACGCGCTCATGGCGCACCGGATCCGGCTCGTGCGTGGCTATCACGGCAACGAGATCGGCCGCTACCAGCGCCTCGCGAGCCGGGAGCAGGTGGGTGACTACGGCAACCTCGTGAACCCCGCCTTCTGGCGGCTCGCCAACGCGCGCTTCCTCTACACCAACGCCGCGCTCTCCGACACCGGCATCAGGAAGCTCCTCGGGCCCGTCCGAAACGCTGCGGGTTCCACGGTCTACCTCTATCGGCTGCCGGGCGACAATCCCCCCGCGTGGGTCACGGCGGCGATGGCCAAGGCGGGCGACGAGGCGACGGCGGCCACCGTGCTCGATCCGCGCTTCGATCCGCTGCGCGTCGCCGTCATCGACTCGGCGGCGCCGGTGCAGGTCGCGCCGATCCGCGCGCTCCCCGAGCCGCTCGGCATCGCCACGAAGGTCGCCCGCTACGACCCCGGCCACATCGCGATCGACCTCGCCGCCCCAGCGCCCGCGGGATCGGCGCTCGTCGTGTCGGAGAACTACTACCCGGGCTGGACCGCTCGCGTGAACGACCGCGACGCCACGCCGGTCGTCCGGGCGGATTACACCTTCATCGGCGTGCCGCTGCCCGCGGGGGCGACGCGGGTGAGCCTCGACTTCCACGATCCGGCGTACGCGACGGGGAAGATCGTGACCTTCGTCGCCGTGCTGCTCGCGCTGCTCGGCATCGCCGCCGGCGTCGTCCTCGACCGACGTGCCCGTGTCGGCTGAGCCGGCCCGCGAGCGGGCGCTCGTCATCGTTCCGACGTACAACGAGCGGGAGAACATCCGCCGGCTCGTCGACACGGTCCTGCGGCAGGACGGCCGGCTGGAGATCCTCGTCGTCGACGACGGCTCGCCCGACGGCACGGGCCAGATCGTCGCCGATCTCGCCGCGCTCGACGCGCGCGTCCACCTCCTCGAGCGCCCCAGGAAGATGGGGCTCGGGACGGCCTACATCGCCGGCTTCCGCTGGGCCCTCGAGCACGACTACGACTACGTGCTCGAGATGGACGCGGACTTCTCCCACGACCCGGCCCACCTGCCGCAGTTCCTCCGCGCCATCCGGAACGCCGACCTCGTCCTCGGATCCCGTTATCAGGAAGGGCGGGTGACCGTGGTGAACTGGCCCATCGGCCGGCTCATCCTCAGCTATGCGGCAAATCTTTATGCGCGGGCCGTAACTGGTTTGCCCGTGTGGGATGCGACCGGTGGGTTCAAGTGCTTTCGCAGGTCCGTCCTCGAGGCGATCGACCTCTCGCGGGTGCGTTCGAACGGCTACGCGTTCCAGATCGAGATGAGCTATCGCGCGTGGAAGCGTAACTTCCGGATCGTCGAGATCCCGATCGTCTTCGTGGACCGCTCGGAGGGTACGAGCAAGATGTCGAAGGCGATCGTCCGTGAAGCGATCTGGATGGTGTGGCGGCTGCGCTGGTGGGCGATCCGCGGCACCATCTGACCTGAGCCGAGCTGCCGCATGCTGCCGTCGGGCCGCACGTTCTACAAGATGACGGGGTCGGGGAACGACTTCGTGATGATCGACGCCGTCCGCGAGCCGGCCGGAGAGCTGGCGTCGCCCGAGGTCGTGCAGGCGCTCTGCGCGCGAGGCACCGGGATCGGGGCGGACGGGATCGTCTTCCTCGAGCGCTCCTGGGCGGCGGATTTCCGGATCGTGTACCTCAACAGCGACGGCTCCCGGGCCGACCTCTGCGGCAACGCGACTCTCTGCTCGGTGCGGCTCGCCGTGGAACTGGGGATCATGCCGCCGGGCGAATGCCACGTGGAGACCGACGCCGGCGTCCTCAGCGCGCGGTTCCTCCCGACCGGCCCCGAAGTCGATCTGCTGCCCGTGACCGAGGTCCGCCCCAAGCTGCCATTCCGGCTGGCGACGGGTGAGCGCTGGATCGGCTTCGCGCTCGCCGGCGTGCCGCATCTCGTCGTCCGGGTCGACGACGTCGACGGCGTGGACGTGGTGGGCCGAGGCCGGCCGCTGCGCCACGACAAGTCGCTGGCGAAGGGGGCGAACGTGAACTTCGTCGCGCCCGACGAGGGCGGCGGCTGGCGCATCCGGACGTACGAGCGCGGCGTGGAGGGTGAGACCCTGGCGTGCGGCACCGGCGCCGTGGCGACCGCGCTTCTCCTGCGCGAGCGCGGCGAGGCCGACGGCGAAGTTGCGCTCGCGACGAAGTCGGGGCGGGTACTCCGGGTCCGGCTCGAGGAGCACACGCTGAGCGGCTGGCACCCGACGCTGTCGGGCGAGGCGCGGATCGTCTACCAGGGGATCCTGGGCGAGCGCTGAGGCGCTTTCGGGCGGCCGATCCGGCGCCCGAAACCCCGCAGTCGAAGGCTGGCGAGCCGATTCGAGGCGCCAGCGATCGCGCCAGCGACTTTCCGGGGCGCATCCGCGCCAACGTCGCGTCCGCTGAATTTCCAACGAGCTCACAGTGGACGTGAGACCAACATCGCCAAGTGCCTGTGGATCTGATACTTCCCACGGCAGAGGCGTCCGAGGCAGGAGAGTTCTCCACATTTCTCCACGCGACTTAGTTTACATAATACATCTTATACGTATCTTATCTGGAGCGGCCTGGAGCGCGGTGGCGCCTTGATGGCTCGAGCCGCGATGCCGTGCCCTTCGTTCGAGCCACGGTCCGTCCGTCGCCGGCCATGAGCGCTGCGCCGACTCCCCGCATCCGATCCTTTACGGGCCCTCTCCACGGCCTTCCGAGCCTGATCGTAGCTCACACCGAAGACGCGAAAAAGGCGGCCGGCTCACCCGAGCCGACCGCCCTCGCACGTCCGCTGGTCCGCTGGTCCGCGGCCGCCGCTCAGCTCACGACTTCTCGGTCGTCGCCAGCAGCTCCCCGAGCCGGACCCGCGCCTCGGCCGCCAGCCCTGGGTTCGCGTCCTGATTCGCCAGAGACTCCCAGGCCTCCCGCGCCTTGTCCTTCTTGCCGGCCGCGAGGAGCGCCCGCCCGAGCTTGGCCATGAGCATCGCCCGCTCGTTGGGTCCCGCGGCCGCCAGCGCTGCCTTCCCGTACTCGTCTGCCGCCTCGGCAGGCTTCCCGAGCTGAACGTAGGCGTCGCCGAGGAGCGCGCGGATCGACGCCGCGTAGTTGCCCGTCGGGTTCTTGTCCGCCAGCTCCTTGAGCGTCGCCACCGCGCCCTGGTTGTCGTTGTTGTCCAGCTTCACCTGGGCGAGCAGCATCCCCGCCTCGGCGCCCGCGCTGGTGCCGCCGTACTGGTCGGCCACCTTCTTGAGGTCGCTCTGCGCGAGCGGCACGTTGCCGCTGCTCAGCGACTGCTTCGCCGCCAGCAGCTTCTTGTCCGCGTTTTCGTTCTTGAGCACCTGGGACCGGTTGTAGAACCACACCCCGAACGCCACCGCCACCACCACTGCAGCGGCGACGGTGACGAGCCGGGAGTTGATGCGGAACCAGTCCAGGAAGCTTTCGGCCTTCGGCTCGCGGATGGGGGTCTCCATCGGGGTCGTCATGAGTCGTTGAATGTCTGGGTCATGCCGGTACGCCGGTCTCGAGGCGGAGTGCCCCTGGGGTGATTCGAACACCCGGCCAACGGTTTAGGAAACCGCTGCTCTATCCACCTGAGCTACAGGGGCGAAGGGCCGTGCCGCAGTGTCCTTATGAGCCTGGGCCGTTGCCGCGGCCCAGGGCCGATCGAGGAGTTCGGCCAGTCTGGAAAGTTAGGGCGACGACAACTTCCTCGCCACCGTTCGGCACGGTCGCGGGCTAGCGCGACGGCACGAGTTGGAGGAAGATGGTGCGCGGCGGACGACGTCCACTTCGTGACTTCGGCGCCACCATCCCGTGCGCCGCCCATGCGCTCTGACCAGCGCGCTGTCAGATGAGCCACCCGGTAGCCATCCCGCTGCACCACGCCGACCCAGCCACGCAGCCACGTGTGGCGCGAGCGCTGATTGCGCTCTCGGTCGGTCTCGCCACCGCGTGGATTGCCGGAACGATGGCAATCCATCCCCACTTCACGTCTGATTTCCACTTCTGGCAGCTCGCGACGCGCCGTTGGCTGGAGGGGATGAATCCCTACTCGCTGAGACCAGG
>DATJGU010000104.1:0-11517 GCA_035494615.1 Gemmatimonadaceae bacterium | reverse complement strand
GGCGCCGCGGGTGGCCGGAGCGCAGCCGCCGAGCACCACCGCGGCGATGGCGGCGGCGGTTCGGAGTGGGCGGCTGGGCGGCGTGGTGCGGCTCGACATCCGGCGGCGGCGGTGAGTTGGCCCGAGACGGAGCGACGCGCTCCGCGAGGGTCGACAACACAAGCGCCGTGCCAGATCGTTCCCCGTCTCACTCCTCCGCGGTCGAGCGCGCCGGCTCCTGCGCCGCTCAGGGAGGTGCCGGAGCGCGCTCGAGGTCGGCGTCCCGACGGGGCGCCGCGCGGGTCGTGCGACGAGAGTCGACGGTCTGTGGCGCTACCGCACCAGCCCTTCGACGTCCGCCGCCTTGCAGCGTTCGGCGTGGGCGGGATAGGCGTGCCCGCAGTGGATGCACTGCTCGCCGAACCCGGTGCGCTTCCAGATCAGGTAGTAGACCGCTCGCTGCAGCTTGGCGACCCGGTCCTCGAGGTCGCGGACGGACGTGCTGGATTCCATGGCTCCTCCGGTGAAGTCGCGCAACATCGCATGGGTGGGGCGGAAACGCTACTGGGGGCTCGAGTTACCGAGGGGCCTCGAACGCCGATGATGCATAAATATCAATTGATATAGGCGGGCCGCGACTCCTCATCCCCGGTTGGGTGGGCAGCCGCCACTCCGGGGGGCACCCGCGGGCCTTCTGCCCTCGGCTCGGAATGACGGCGAGCGCTACCGTCCGCGCAGTGGCTCCAGCGCGTAGAGCGCGAGCTTGCACGCCGCCAGCGCAGGCTCGGCGATCGCGTAGTGGATCCACCGACCCTCCCGCCGATCCACCACGAGCCCCGCATCGCGCAGGATCCTGAGGTGGTGCGACATCAGGGACTGGCCGATGCCGAGCCGCGCGGTGAGTTCGCTGACCGACGCCTCCCCCGCCACGAGCTGCTCGAGGATCCGAAGCCTCGTCTCCTCGCCGAGCGCGCGAAATCTGAGCGCGGAGACGGCACGGGCGCGGTCCTCGTCGTCGGTCATGCCCGAAGATAGCAATTGAAATTGATATGACAAGGGCGCCGCACCCGTTCGCGCGGCGCCCCCGATAGGCGAGCAGGCCCGCGAGCGCTACCGCTTCTCTGGCCGCTCCCGCTGATCGGAGCTGCGGACCGGGGCGCCTCCGGCGCCGCCGTAGCCGCTGCGATGCTGGTCGCCCTCCGCCACGAGGGGCTCGGACCCGGCGCGCTCGCCACCTTCCCGTTCGCCGGGCCCCGTCTCCTTGCCGGTCAGGCCCGTGCGGTCCTCCTCGGCGCGGCCCTGTTCCTGGCGCGCGTTGTGGATCCCCTCCGATGCCTCGCTGCCCGAGCCGGTCTGGCGCTCGGGCCGCGACCCGCCGTCCGCCTGGCTCGACGACCCGCTCTGGTCGGGCGAGCCGACGCGCGTCCCCTGGTCGTCCCCGTAGCCGTCCTCCGGCCGCGTCCCGCGTTGATCGCCCATCGCTCCTCCCGCGAAAATGCGCGCGCCGCGCGCGTGACCTCCCCCTCTCGGGCAACGCACATGCCAGGGCGTGATCGGCCGTGACCCGGCGCCGCGCCGTGTCGTCGATTTCAGACAGTGCGCGGCCCCCGTCCCCCCTCGGTGGCCGCGCCCCCTTCCGAGCCGATGTCGCCCCTCTCCGCCACCGCCGTCGACCCGTCCGACGCCGACGCCGCCAGGGCGGCGGCCGCGGAGCCCGTGCACAAGGGATCGCAGCTCCCGCGGGAGCTCGCGGACTTCCTGATGGACCTCTCGGTCGCGATGCACAAGCACGCGATCTACCCGCGAGGTCATCCGCTTCTCGATCAGGCGGTCGACTCGGTCCACCTCGGCCTCACGCGTCTCCTCACCGATCGCGCCGCGCTCTCGATCGGGGTCGCGCGCCGGGAGCTCATCATCGAAGGGGTGGCGACGGACTCCAGCCATCCGCTCCTCGCCGAGCTCGCGGGAAAGCTCCACCGGCACCACATCGGCGCGGTGAAGCTGCTGCCGGGGACCACGCGGGCGGAGCTGAGCGACGCGCTCGCGACGGTCGGGCTCGAGGTGCAGCGCGACGAGACGCCGATCGGGATGCAGCCCGAGCTCCTCCACTCGCGCTGGACCAACGTCAAGCTCTTTCCGCTCACCTACGACCGCCTCGAGCTGGTCGACGAGGACGGCTCGCCGGCCGAGGGTGCGAGCGCGGGCGCGGGAATGCGCAGCGGCCAGGCGGCGCAGCTCTGGCTCGGTCTCGCGCGCGCGGCGATCGCGTCGGATCTCGCCGCGCAGCCGGAGCACTCGGCGCTGGAGCCCGAGGCGGTCGCCCACGCGATCGACGAGCACGATCGCGAGCAGGCGTACGACCAGGTGATCGTCGGCTACCTGCTCCAGATCGCGCGCGAGGTTCGCCAGGATGGCTCGCGCGAGGACGGCAGCCTGCAGCGCCGCATCTCGAGGCTCGTCGGCTCGCTCCATCCCGCCACGCTGCAGCGGCTGCTCCAGATGGGCGGCGACGCGGCACAGCGCCGCCGCTTCGTGCTCGACGCGTCGCAGGGGATGACGGTGGACGCCGTCGTCGAGCTCGTGCAGGCCGCCGCGACGGCGGAAGGGCAGACGATCTCGCACTCGCTCGTCCGGATGCTCACGAAGCTCGCGTCACACGCCGAGCACGACGCCGGCGCGCGGGGGCGCGCGGCCGACGGCGCCTTCCGCGAGCACGTCGAGCGATTGATCGGCTCGTGGTCGCTCGACGACCCGAATCCGGTCGCCTATTCGGCGGCGCTGTCGCAGATCGCACACGCGAACGCGCCGACGACTCGCGACGCGAGCGCGGCGAGCTCGCTGGCCTGCGAACCGGCGCGCGTCGTCGCCATGGCGCTCGAGCTGGATGCCATGGGCCAGCGCGTCACCCATGCCGTCGACGCGATGCTCGAGACCGGCGCGCTCGGCGAGCTGCTCGATCTGCTCGACGCCGCCCCCGATCCGTCGGGCCGGGTGGCGTCGCGCGTGTGGGAGCGCATCCGCGCGTGCGATCCACTGCCGACGCTGCTCGCGGCGCCGCGGCTCGAGCACGCGCTCATCCGCCGCCTCGTGGCGCGCAGCGGGGCGGCGGCCGCTCCCGCGATCCTCGCCGCGCTCGACGACGGCCACGAAGCGACGCGCCACGAGCGGCTGCTCGGCTATCTCGTGCTGATCGGGCCGGCCGCCGCGCCCGACGTCGCCGCCCATCTCGCGCACGCGACGGCGCCGCTCGCGCGCGAGCTGCTCGCCTCGCTCGGCAAGCTCGCCCCCGCCGACGTTCCCGTCGAGGCGGGGCCGTACCTCACTCACTTCGACCCGACGCTGCGACGCGAGGCGGCGAAGCTGCTGCTCGCGTACGAGACGACGCGCGAGGCGACGTTGCTCGCCGCGGTGCGCGACCCGGACGAGCGCGTGGCGTACTGCGCGATGCTCGCCGCGGCGAGCGGATGTCCGCCGGAGGTCGCGGCGATCATCCGCGAGCGCATCGACCGCGACGAGCTCACCGACGTCGCCGTGCGCGCGGCGGGGATCCGAGCGGCGGCCACGCAGCGCGACGACACGACGCTCGAGTGGATCGTGCGCCGCGCGCTGGTGCCCGGCGGGCTGCTCCGCCGTCCGCGTCTCGCGCCCGCGTCGCCCGAGGTGCTCGCGTCGCTCACCGCGCTCGCGACGCACTGGGCGGACGACCCGCGTGCCGCGCCGGCGCTGGAGCTCGCGCGGCAGAGCGCGAGTCCGAGCGTGCGCGGCGCCGTGCAGCAGCGCGACGCCGGCGCGGCCGAGCCCGCGCGATGAGCGAGCCGGTCCGCTTCCTCACCGCGTTCGCGCAGTCGATCGCGACGATGGCGCTGTACGGCCCCCAGCATCCGGCGCGCAACCGCGCCGTGGACGGCGCCTATCGCGTGCTGCGCGACCTGCAGGCCCACGACGGCAAGCCGGAGTTCTCCTTCCTCGGCGACGAAGTGGTGTACGGGAGCCTGCCGCTGCGCGAGATGCGCGACTGGGAGTGGGCGGCGCGGCTCGCGGCGGCGGGGGTGCAGCGGCTCGAGTTCGCGGCCGACGCTTCGCGCGACGAGTTCGAGGAGTTCCTCGAAGGGGTCGTCGCGCGGCTCACCGTCTCCATGATCGACACGGCGGAGCTCCGGCCGGGCGGGTCGCGCCCGAGCGGCGCCATCCGGTTCGGCGCGCTGGGCATCCGCGGCGAGGGACGGCTCGCGCCCCTCGTTCCCGCCGCGCCGGTCGCCTCGGGGCCGCGCAGCTACGAGCTGACCGAAGAAGTCGCGACGATCGAGTGGATGCACGAGCAGGTGAGCGAGCGCGCGTACGTGCCGCTGCTCGAGGCGGAGTCCGTGGTGCGATCGCTGGCCGTGGCGATGCACGGCGACCAGGAGATGCTGCTGCCGCTGCTCACGCTGCGCGAGTTCGACGAGTACACCACCACGCACTCGCTCAACGTCTCCGTGCTCACGATGGCGCTGGCCGAAGCGATGGGGATGGGGCCGCGCGACGTGCGCGCGTTCGGCGTGGCCGGCCTCCTTCACGATCTCGGCAAGACGCGCATCCCGCTCGAGATCCTCAACAAACCCGGGAAGCTCACCGACGAGGAGCGCGCCGTGATGCAGAGCCACACGGTGGAGGGGGCGCGCATCATCATCACGAGCGATCGCGAGCTGGATCTCGCCGCGGCGGTGGCGTTCGAGCATCACATCATGCTGAACGGCGGCGGCTACCCGCACCGGCAGATCGAGCGCAAGTGTCACTGCGCGAGCGCGCTCGTGCACGTGTGCGACGTCTACGACGCGCTGCGGACGCACCGGCCGTATCGTGCCGCGTGGGAGCCGGCCGCGGTGCTCACGTACATCGAGGACGGCGCGGGCTCGGACTTCGATCCGGACATCGCGCGCGTCTTCGTCGACCTCATGCGCCGGATGGAAGGGCGCATCGAGCACGCCGCGCTCGCCGACCTCCGCGCCGGTGTGCAGGCTGCCGCGGTCGCGGCGTCTCCCTGACGGCGCACGCTCCGGCGCCCGCACGCTCCGACTGGTGAGCGGGTGGCCAGCCGTGGCATCTTGGGCGCCATGGTGACCCCGGAGCGGCTCGCCGCGCTGTTCAAGACGTACCACGCGCCGCTCGTGCGGTTTCTGACGCGGCGGCTCGGCGACCGCGACCAGGCGGAAGAGCTCGCGCAGGAGACGTTCGTGCGCGCGCTGCGGCAGGAGACGATCGCGAGCGAGCGGTCGTGGTTGTTCGCGGTGGCGTCGAACCTCGTGCGCGACGAGGCGCGCCGGGCGACGCGCGAACGGAAGCGGCACGACGTCCTCCGTGCGCAGGCGGAGTCCGAGCCCGCGGCGGAGCCGGAACCGACGTCCGTCGAGCGCGCCGAGGAGCGTGCACTCGCGCGGCGGGCGCTGGAGATGCTGGCCGAGCGCGACCGCGACGCGCTGCTGCTTCGGGAGGAGGGGTTGGGGTACGAGGAGATCGCCGAGTCGCTCGGACTGTCGGTGGGCTCGGTGGGAACCACGCTGTCGCGGGCGCGGCGGCGGCTGATGGAGGCGTACGAGTCGCTGCAGCAGGAGCGCTCGGCGGAACGCGCATGACGGAGCGACCGATGTGGCAGGGGGGACCGGGCGAGCATCCGGACGAGGGGACGATCCACGCGTGGCTCGACGACGCACTGGACGCCGACTCGGCTGGCCGCGTCGCGACGCACGTCTCCTCGTGCGCCGGGTGCGCCGCGCGGGTGGCCGAGGCGCGCGGGTTGATCGCCGGCGCGTCGCGGATCGTCGCCGCGCTCGACGACGCACCCTCCGCGGCGCGCCCGCCATGGGCGCAGGCGGCGAGCGGGTCGGGTCCGGGCGGCTCGGAGCCGGCGGCGCAGGGGCGCGCCGGTCCTCCGCCGGGCGGGTCGCTCTGGCGGTGGCTCAGGGTCACGCCGGGCCGCGCGGCGATCGCGGCGACGATCCTCGTGGCGATCGGCGTGACGCTGACGCACGAGCGGGTGGCGCAGGAGACGGCGGCTCGCGACGCGCGGCCGATGGCGGCGGTGCACGACGAGGCCGAGCTGCGCCAACGCGCCGGCCAGAGCGCGGTGGGGGGGTCGCCGGCGGCCGCGCCTTCCGCGCCGGGGGTTCGCGCGCCCGGCGGCGCCGCGAATCAGGCCGTCGCCGACTCCGTCGCGGTGCGAAGCTCCGCGGTGGCGCAGAGCGGTCCGACGATCGAGCGGGCGCCGGGGCCGGCGATCCCGCAGCCGCCCTCCGCGGAGGCCGGAGCTCCCGCCATCGCAGCGGCCCCCGAGGTGCGGGAGCGGGTCGCGATCGGACGCGCCGCGGTCCAGGCGCAGCGCGAAACCACCGCCGCGCGCGCGGACAAGGTCCGGACGGAAGTCACCGCGCCGGAGGCGGACGCTCGGGCCGCGGAGAAGGAGATCGTCGCCGCCGACGCCGCGGCGCGCGGTGCGGCCGCTCCCGCCCAGGCGCGAGCGTCGGCGAAGGCCGTTCCGAGCGAACCCCAGCCCACTGGAGTATCTGCCGGGATTGCGGCGCCACAGCGGCGCCCTGCTGTCGCGGAGGAGTGCTATCGGATGCAGGGGGGGCAGGCGGGCGTGCGGTGGGGGGGCCTCCTTCTGCCGGTGCTGGTCGCGGTGGACGCCGGCTCGGCGACCGGCCCGCGCGCCGCGACGGTGCGGGCGACCGCGACTGCCGGTCCGACGCGCCGAGCGACGTGGACCCGAACCGAGACGGACAGCGTTCGCCTGACCCTCGACGAGGCCGGTGTTCCCCCCATCCTCCTTGGCGCCGAGTCCGGCGGCCGGGCGGGGACGATCGAGTCCGGGGAGCGGGTGCGGGTGGGGCGGGTGGAGTGTGAAGGCGGCGGGTCGCTGCGTTAGTCTGTTGGTGTGTCGTGTTGGTACCAACGCGCCAACGCACAAACGCACCGCCTCTTCGGCCTGGATGTTGCGCCCACCGCGCCGAGCCGAGTCGGTGGCGTCAGCGTAGCGCCAGCAACTCGGTGAATCTGCCGCTGGGCGCCGAGTATGGCGTCAGCATAGCGACAGAAAACTCCCGCCGTCGCCCGAGGCACATCGAACTCCGCGAATGACCCCGCTGTCACCCGACCCGGCCTGGCACCACGACGCCATCATCTATCAGCTGCACGTGAAGGCGTTCCGCGACTCCAACCGGGACGGGTTCGGCGACTTTCGCGGTTTGCTCGACAAGCTCGACTACATTGCCGATCTCGGCGTGACGGCGATCTGGCTGCTGCCGTTCTATCCGTCGCCGCTCAAGGACGACGGGTACGACATCGCCGACTACTGCGGGGTCCACCCGAGCTACGGCACCCTCGACGACGTCATCGCCTTCTTCGACGCGGCGCACGCGCGCGGGCTGCGCGTCATCACCGAGCTCGTGATCAACCACACGTCGGACCAGCACCCCTGGTTCGAGCGGGCGCGCACCGCGCCGCGCGGATCGCCGGAGCGCGACTTCTACGTGTGGAGCGACGACCCCAACAAGTACGCGGGGGCGCGGATCATCTTCACCGACACCGAGACGTCGAACTGGACGTGGGATCCGGTGGCGCAGCAGTTCTTCTGGCATCGCTTCTTCAGCCACCAGCCGGATCTCAACTTCGACAATCCGGCGGTGCTCGAGGCGGTGCTCGACGTCATGCGCTTCTGGCTCCGGCTCGGGGTGGACGGGCTCCGGCTCGACGCGATCCCCTATCTCGTGGAGCGTGAAGGGACGAGCTGCGAGAACCTCCCCGAGACCCACGACGTGCTGAAGAAGCTGCGCGCGGCGCTCGACGCGGAGTTCACGGGGCGGGTGTTCCTCGCCGAAGCGAACCAGTGGCCGAGCGAGGTGCGGGCGTACTTCGGCGACGGGGACGAGTGCCACATGGCGTTCCACTTCCCCGTGATGCCGCGCATGTACATGGCGCTCGCGCGCGAGGACCGGGCGCCGATCGTCGACATCATCGCGCAGACGCCGCCGATCCCGCCGCAGTGCCAGTGGGCGATCTTCCTGCGCAACCACGACGAGCTCACGCTCGAGATGGTGACCGACGAGGAGCGCGACTACATGTACAGCGCGTACGCGAAGGATCCGCGCATGCGCGTCAACGTCGGCATCCGGCGCCGGCTCGCCCCGCTCATGGACAACGGGCGCGACGAGGTGGAGTTGATGCACGCGCTCCTCATGTCGCTCCCCGGATCGCCGGTGCTCTACTACGGCGACGAGATCGGCATGGGGGACAACATCTTTCTCGGCGACCGGAACGGCGTGCGCACGCCGATGCAGTGGAGCGCCGATCGCAACGCCGGCTTCTCCACCGTGCAGACGGCGGCGCTCTACTATCCGGTGATCGTCGATCCGCCCTATGGCTACCACGTCGTGAACGTCGACGCGCAGGAGAGCACGCCGACGTCGCTCCTGCACTGGGTGCGCTCGATCGTGCGCGTGCGGCGGCAGTACGCGGCGTTCGGGCGCGGCACGTTCGAGCCGCTCGGGCCGGCGAACCGCCGGATCCTCGCCTTCCTGCGCCGGTGGGAGGACCAGGTGATCCTCTGCGTGAACAACCTCGCGCGCCACGCGCAGTACGTGGAGCTCGATCTGGGCGAGTTCGTCGGCTGGTCGCCGGTGGAGCTGTGGAGCGGGTACGCCTTTCCCGCGGTGAGCGAGCGACCATACCTGCTCACGCTGAACGGGCGCGACTTCCTCTGGTTCCGCTTGATGCCGCCGGGCGGCCCCGAGCGCATCGGCGCGGTCGGGCCGATCGGTCCGTGACGCTTCCGCCCGTGATGGACCTGCTCGAGCAGCAGGAGACGCCCTCGGCGCGGTGGCGGCTCACCCGCGGCGCCACGATCGGCCCTACCGGGGTGACGTTCAGCGTGTGGGCGCCGAAGGCGCGCGAGGTGAGCGTGCACGTCGAGGGCGGCGACGGCGCGGGGGAGCATCCGCTCGCGCGGCTCGACGGCGACCGCGGCGCATGGGGCGTCACCGTGTCCGGCGTCACGGCGGGCGACCGCTACGGATTCCGCCTCGACGGCGGACCGCCGCGCCCGGACCCGCGGAGCCGCTCGCAGCCCGACGGCGTGCACGGGCTGTCGGAGGTCGTCGATCCGAGCGCGTTCGCGTGGCAGGACGGCGACTGGCCCGGTGTCAATCTGCCCGACGTCGTGCTCTACGAGATTCACGTCGGCGCGTTCACTCCCGAGGGCACCTTCGACGCGATCATCCCGCGGCTCGGCCAGCTCGCCGCGCTCGGTGTGACGGCGATCGAGCTGATGCCGGTGGCCGAGTTTCCCGGGCGGCGCAATTGGGGCTACGACGGCGCGCATCTCTACGCGCCGCATCACGCGTACGGCGGTCCCGACGGGCTGCGCCGCCTCGTGAACGCGGCGCACCAGCACGGGATCGGCGTCGTGCTCGACGTCGTCTACAATCACGTCGGTCCGGAGGGGAACTACCTCGACGCCTATGGCCCGTACTTCACCGACGTGTACCGCACGCCGTGGGGACGCGCGCTGAACTACGACGGCGCGGGGAGCGACGAGGTGCGGAGCTGGGCGCACGACAACGCGCTCTACTGGATCGCCGAGTATCACGTCGACGCGCTGCGGATCGACGCGGTGCAGGGGATCTTCGACTTCGGCGCGCTCGCCTTCCTCGAGGAGCTCTCCGACGAGGTGCACGAGCTCGGACGCCGGCTCGGGCGCAAGGTGCAGCTCATGGCCGAGAGCGATCTCAACGATCCCCGGCTGATCCGTCCGCCCGATCAGGGGGGGTACGGGCTCGACGCGCAGTGGGCGGACGACGTGCACCACACGATCCACACGACGCTCACGGGGGAGCGGCACGGCTACTACCAGGACTTCGCCGGGATCGCGACGATCGCGGACGTCTACCGCGAGCCGTTCTTCTACGCGCGCCGGTACGCGCCGCACCGCGACCGGGTACACGGCCGCTCGTCGGCCGGCGTGCCCCGGCAGCGGTTCGTCGTCGCGGCGCAGAATCACGATCAGGTCGGGAACCGTCCGCTCGGCGAGCGGCTCGCGTCGCTGGTGCCCGACGACCGGCTGCGGCTCGCGGCGGCGCTCGTGCTGCTCTCGCCGTATGTGCCGCTGCTCTTCATGGGCGAGGAGTACGGCGAGACGGCGCCGTTCCTGTACTTCATCGACCACGGCGATCCCGATCTCGTCGAGGCGGTGCGCGCGGGACGCCGCCGCGAGTTCGAGGCGCTCGGCCTCGCCGCCGCGGCGCAGATCGATCCGCAATCGGAGGAGACGTTCGCCCGCGTGCGCATCGACTGGGATCGTCGCGACGCCGAGGCGGGCGCCCGGCTGCTCGCCCTCTACACGGATCTGCTCTCGCTCCGGCGCGAGGAGCCGACGCTGACGCCCGGAGCGAGCGTGGTGCACGTGGAAGGCGCCGCCGAGTGGTGCACGCAGGTGCGCTCGATGCCGCTGCAGGGGGACATCTTCGACTCCGTGCGCGGGCAGCGGACGCTCTGGTGCGCGTTCAACCTCACGGGACGCCCGCTGGAGATTCCCGTACCGCACGAGGCGCCGTGGGGGTGGCGGCTTCGGCTCTCCACCGACGAGCCCGCGTACGGCGGAGCGGGGACGACGACGGCGATCGTGCCCGCGGCGGCAACGGAGCCGGTGCTCGACGCGCCGAAGCGGCTGCTCACCGCGGCGCTTCCCGTGGAGGCGCGCGCGCGGACGGTGCGGCTCGCACCGTGGAGTGCGGCGGTGTACGTGCGCGACTTCGAGGAGGGAGGCGTCGTCCCGTGACGCTGCGCATCTGGCCCGGACGCCCGCACCCGCTCGGCGCGACGTGGGACGGCACGGGAGTGAACTTCGCGCTCTTCTCGGAGAACGCGACCGGTGTCGAGCTCTGTCTCTTCCGCGACGAGGGCGACGCCGAGGCCGCGACGACGATCACGCTCACCGAGCGCACCGACCAGGTGTGGCATTGCTACCTGCCCGACGTGCGGCCAGGCCAGTACTACGGCTACCGCGTCTCCGGGCCGTACGAGCCGGAGCGCGGCCACCGGTTCAATCCCGCCAAGCTGCTGATCGACCCGTACGCCAAGGCGATCACGGGCGCGATCAAGTGGAGCAACCAGCTGTTCGCGTACAAGGTCGGGGGGCCGCGCGAGGATCTCGAGCCCGACCCGGCCAACTCCGCGGCGGGAGTGCCGAAGTCGGTCGTGATCGACTCGGCATTCACGTGGGAGAACGACCGCCCGCTCGCCGTGCCGTACAACCGCACGATCATCTACGAGTGTCACGTGAAGGGGATGACGATGCGGCATCCCGACGTACCGCCGGAGCTGCGCGGCACGTACCTCGGACTCTGCAGCGACGCGATGATCGAGTATTTCCAGTCGCTCGGCATCACGGCGCTCGAGCTGCTGCCGGTGCACCAGTTCGTCGTCGACCGGCATCTCGCCGAGCGCGGGCTGACGAACTACTGGGGATACAACTCGATCGGCTTCTTCGCGCCCGACGTGCGCTACGCC
>DATJGU010000103.1:0-102904 GCA_035494615.1 Gemmatimonadaceae bacterium | reverse complement strand
CGCGGCACTCGCCGAACGGCTCGCCTCGCGGTCCGCGGAGCTCGGGGAGCGCCAGGGCGCGCTCGAGGCCGAGGCGGCCGCGATGGTGGAACAGGTCGCGGTGCGCGAGCGCGCCATCGCCGAAGCGCGCGAGCAGGCCGTCGTCGCCGAGCGTGCGCAGGACGAGGCCCGCGAGGTGCGAGGACGCTGGCAGGTGCGCCAGGCCGAGACGCGCGCCCGCGTGCAGATGGCCACCGACCGGGAGCGCCGCCTCGCGCAGGAGGTCTCGACGGCGGTGCAGCGGCTCGCGCAGCTTCGCGAGGAGCTGAGCGAGCTCTCGCTCTCCGACAGCGCGCTCGCCGAGCAGATGGCCGCGTGGACGATGGATCTCGAGACGCGCGAGGCCACCCTCGCCGACGGCGAGGCCAACCTCGCCGCCGCGGAGGGCGCCGTTCGCGCGGCGGACGAGGCGCTCACCGCCGCCGAGCACGCCGTGTCGGAGCACCATCGGCGGCATGCGGCGGTGAGCGACGAGCTGCATCACGCGGAGCTCCGGTTCACCGAGCTCTCCGGGCGGCGCGCCGCCATCCGCGAGCGGTTGGAGACCGAGTGGAAGCGTCCGCTCGAGGAGATGGTGGCCGAGGTACCGCCGGTCGACCTCGACGACGAGACGCTCCGCGCCGAGACGGCCGAGCTGCGCCGCCAGCTCGAGCAGCTCGGTCCCGTGAACGCGCTGGCCATCGAGGAGCACGACGAGACGGTGAAGCGCCACGACTTTCTCGTCACGCAGCGCGCGGACCTCGCCGACGCGAAGGCCTCGCTCCTCCAGGCCATCCGCGAGATCGACGCGACGGCGCGCGAGCTCTTCCTCGCGACCTTCGAGCAGGTACGCGTGAACTTCCGCGAGATCTTCATGTCGCTGTTCGGCGGCGGCGAATGCGACCTGCGGCTCGAGAATCCCGACACCCCGCTGGATTGCGACATCGAGATCCACGCCTCGCCGCGCGGGAAGAAGACGCAGCGCATCCACCTGCTCTCGAGCGGCGAGCGGGCGCTCGTCGCCCTCTCGCTCCTGTTCGGCATCTTCCTCACGAAGCCGAGCCCGTTCTGCCTCCTCGACGAGGTCGATGCGCCGCTCGACGACGCGAACGTCGGGCGGTTCGTGCGCATGCTCAACCAGTTCAAGACCCGCACGCAGTTCATCGTCATCACGCACAACCCGCGCACCACGACCGAGGCGGGCGACGCGGTGTACGGCGTGACGATGCAGGAGCCGGGCGTCTCGTCGCTCGTGAGCGTGCGCATGCGCGGCCAGTCGATCGAATCCGCCGAGACGGGCGAGCCGCTCGCCGCCGCGGCATCGTAGCGGTGCGGCTCGTCACGCTCGGCACGGGCACGGTGGCGCTCAGCGCCGCGCGCGTGTGCGCGGGCCACTACGTCGAGGCGGGCGCGACGCGCCTGCTCCTCGACTGCGGGAGCGGCGTGACGCACCGGCTGGCCGAGCTCGCGCTCCCGTGGCGGGAGCTCACGCACGTCGCGCTGACGCACTTTCACCTCGATCACATCGCGGACTTCTCGACGCTCGTCTTCGCGTGGAAGTACGGCGACCTCCCGGGGCGGAGCGCGCCGCTCACCCTCGTCGGGCCCGCGGGGACGGGCGCGCTGCTCGAGAAGCTCGTCGCCGCGTTCGGGGAGTGGCTGCGCGAGCCCGGCTTCGCGCTCACGATCCACGAGATCGCGCCGGGCGAGTCGCTCGACCTCGGCGACGGGACGACGCTGCGCGCGACGAAGTCGCCGCACACCGACGAGAGCCTCGCCTTCGCGATCGAGCGCGGCGGACGACGCATCGTCTACACCGGCGACACCGCGTTCGATGCGACGCTCGGCGAGTGGGCGCGCGGCGCGGACCTGCTGCTCTGCGAGTGCTCGCTCCCCGCGGCGATGGCGATCCCCACGCACCTGACGCCGGAGCAGTGCGGCCAGCTCGCGGCGATCGCGCAGCCGAAGCATCTCGTGCTCACCCATTTCTATCCACCCGTCGAGCGCGTCGACGTGCGCGCGCTCGTGGGGGCGCACTACGCGGGCGCGCTGACGCTCGCCGACGACGGATCCACGTTCGAGATCGAGGACGCCTGAATGCTGGTCGTGATGGAGCACGGCGCGACGGAGGCGCAGGTCGCGCGCGTCGTGGAGGTGATTTGCGAGATGGGCTATCAGGCGCGGCCGATGCCGGGGGCGCAGCGCACGTCCGTGGGGCTCATCGGCAACGACGGCCGCGTCGACGGCTCGCGCCTCGAGTCGCTCGACGGCGTGGCCGAGGTGATCCACGTCTCGAAGCCGTACAAGCAGGTGTCGCGCGAGTGGCGGCCGGAGAACACGCTGGTGACGATCGCGCCCGGCGTCGTGTTCGGCGGGCGCGAGATTCCGATCATCGCCGGGCCCTGCTCCGTGGAGAACGAGCATCAGATCGTGCTCGCGGCCCAGCAGGTGCGCGAGGCCGGCGGCGCCGCGCTTCGCGGCGGCGCGTTCAAGCCGCGCAGCTCGCCCTACTCCTTCCAGGGACTCGGCCGCAAGGGGCTCGAGCTGCTCGCGCTCGCGCGCGCCGAGACGGGCCTGCCGATCGTCACCGAAGCGCTCGACGAGGCGGGTGCGCATCACGTGGCCGACGTCGCCGACTGCATCCAGATCGGCGCGCGCAACATGCAGAACTATGCGCTGCTGCGGACGATCGGCCGGCTCGGCAAGCCCGTGCTCCTCAAGCGCGGCATGGCGGCGACGATCACCGATCTGCTCATGAGCGCGGAGTACCTGCTCGCGGAGGGCAACGGCCAGGTGATCCTGTGCGAGCGCGGCATCAGGAGCTTCGATCCCGCGACGCGGAACCTGTTCGACCTCACGGCGATCCCGCTCGTGCAGAAGCTGTCGCATCTGCCGATGGTCGCCGACCCGAGCCACGGGACCGGGCTCCGCGACAAGGTCATCCCGATGGGGCGCGCGGCGATCGCGGCCGGCGCCGACGGATTGCTGGTGGAGATGCATCCGGAGCCGGACCGCGCGATGTCCGACGGCGGCCAGTCGCTCTATCCGGATCAGCTGGCGCGGCTCGTGCGAGAGGCACGCGCGATCGCCGACGCGATCGGCCGCTCGATCGCGGAACCGCCCGGAACAGGGCGCGTCGCGCTCGGGTAGCACCTGGAAGCCGGCGCACGCCGCGGCCGGCCCGACACCGGAGCTCGCATGCCACGTCGCACACGTCGCGCGCTCGTCCTCGCGGGCGCGCTGCTCGTTCCCCTCTCGCTCGCCTCGGCGCTCCCGCGCATCCAGGGCGATCTGCTCGATCGCGCCGTGGCCGCGTGGGCCAAGGTCCGCACCGCGCGCGCCACCTTCGAGCAGACGATCACGAATCCGCTCACCGACCGCACGCTCACGTCGTCGGGCACCTTCCAGCAGCAGCGTCCGGGCAAGCTCTCGGTGACCTTCGCCGATCCGGCGAACGATCGCGTCGTCGCCGACGGAACGCACCTCTGGCTCTATCTCCCGAGCACGACGCCGGGTCAGGTCATCCGGACCTCGCTGCGCGAGGGCGGCAGCGGCACGGTGGATCTGAGCGCGCAGTTCCTCACCGCGCCGCGGTCGCGCTACACCGTCACGCCCGCGGGGACGGCGACCGTCTCCGGGCGCGCCACGCACGCGTTCACCCTCGTCCCCAAGTCGGAGCGCGGTGCGCAGTTCAAGACCGCCACCGTGTGGATCGACGACGCCGATGCGACGATCCGCCAGTTCGAGGTGACCGAGGCGTCCGGGCTGCAGCGTCGGGTGCGGATGACGTCGTTCCGGACCAATGTTCCGGTCGACGCATCGGCGTTCAGCTTCGACGTGCCGGCGGGCGTGCGCGTCGTGGATCGGTAGGAGCGCGGTCGGCTGGAAGACACGCGGGCGGCGCGCCATGTTTGGCGCCGCCCGCGTTGCGCGTTCCCGCCACCGTCCGCCCCGTCTCGAGATGCCACTCAGCTCGCTCCCGGTCGTCCACGACGTCGCCCGCCATCGCGCCGCGCCGCGAGCAGTCGCGCTCGCGGCCTGTGTCGCGATCGTCGCGCATCCCCTCGTCGCGCGCGCGCAGGCGCAGCCGCGCGCCGCGTCGGCCGGTTCGCACGGCCTGGCGCCCGATCGCCTCGCGCGGATCGATCGGTTCCTCCAGTCCTACGTCGACTCGAATCGCATCGCGGGCGCGGTCGCGCTCGTCCTCCGCGACGGGCAGGTCGCGTACCGCCGTTCGGTCGGATGGAACGACCGCGAGGCGAAGCGCCGCATGACCGACGACGCGATCTTCCGCATCGCCTCGCAGTCCAAGGCGATCACGAGCACGGCGGTCCTCATGCTCGTCGAAGAGGGCAGGATCGCGCTCACCGATCCCGTGAGCCGCTTCATTCCCGCGTACGCGCACACCACGGTGGCGTCCCGCGCCGACAGCGGCCGCACCGTGGTTCCCGCGAAGCGCGAGATCACGATCCAGGATCTGCTCACGCACACCGCCGGCATCTCCTACGGCACCGACGCATTCGTCGCGGAACGCTATGCGCCGAAGGGGCTCGGGCCCTCCGCCGGCTGGGGGTGGTACACCGCGGACAAGTCGGAGCCGATCTGCACGACGATGGAGCGGCTCGCCTCCCTGCCCTTCGTTTCGCAGCCGGGCGAGGCGTTCGTCTACGGCTACAACACGGACATCCTCGGCTGCGTCGTCGAGCGCGCCTCCGGCGTCCCGCTCGATCGGTTCATTCGCGAGCGCATCACCGGTCCGCTCGGCATGACCGACACGTATTTCTTCGTGCCCCCGGAGAAACGCGCGCGGCTCGTGACCGTGTACGCCGTCGACAGCGCCGGGCACCTCGGCCGCGCGCCCGACGGTCCGAAGGGCCAGGGCGACTACGTCGACGGACCACGCCAGAGCTTCTCCGGCGGCGCGGGGCTCGTCTCCACCGCACGCGACTACGCGCGCTTCCTGCAGATGCTGCTGAATCGCGGAGAGCTCGACGGCGTACGCATCCTCTCGCCGAAGATGGTCGACGTCATGACGTCGAATCAGACCGGCACACTCTTCTCCCAGACCGGGCTCGGCTTCGGGCTCGGATTCGAGACGGTCGACCGCCTCGGCGCCGACGGGCTCGCGTCCGTCGGCTCGTTCAGCTGGGGCGGCGCCTACGGCAGCGGCTACCGCGCCGATCCCGCCGAGCGGCTCGTGTTCGTGTTCATGATCAACCAGCTCCCGCTCGGCTCGGACATCGGCGCCAAGTTCCCGACGCTGGTCTACCAGTCGCTCGTCGAGACGGCGCCGCCTCCCGCGTGGCGTGCACCGATGATGCGACGGTGACGAACCCGGAGATGCGGGGTACTATACCAGAGTAGCCGGCGTGACGCGGCTCACGCCCGGTCGCGTGAGTCGCGTCGCCCATCACGCCCGGGCCATGCCTCGTCTCTCCAGCTCTCGCCGCGGGCTTCGCCTCGCCGCCGGCGTGTTCGCGATCCTCGTCGCCACCGCGCCCGTCGCCGCAGCGCAGACGCTCGGCGGTCAGGTCGTGCGACTCGACACCAAGGCGCCCGTCGCCGGCGCCGCCGTCGCGCTCGTGAACGACAGCGCGCAGATCGTCGCCTCGGGCGCCGCGGGGCCCGACGGCGCGTTCTACCTCGACGCGCCCTCGCCCGGCGACTACCGCCTCGTGCTCTTCGTCGCCGGCGCGTCGTTCGTGAGTCCCGCCGTGCAGCTCGATTCGGGCGCCACGGTGGAGAAGCAGTTTTCCGTGCCCGACGTGCCCGAGTCGTTCGCCTCCACCCTCTTCGCGCGGGACGTCACCTCCCAGGCGATGCCGATGCCGGGCAGCCCCGCTCCTGCCTATCCCGCCGACCTCGCGGCGCGCGGCGCGCGCGCGATCGTGAGTACCATGTTCGTCGTGAGCGATCACGGTCAGCCGGATCTCGGCACGTTCCGCGCGCTCAACGACGCCGACGCGCACTTCGTCGAGGCCATCCGCGACGCGCTCCAGCATACGCGTTTCCTGCCCGCGCAGAAGGACGGAAAGCCGGTACCACAGGTCGTGCAGACGACGTACGACTTCGGCATGGCGGACGATCCCGCGCGCGGCGACGTCGTCGTGCGGCCCCCGATGCCCGCCGCGCCGCTCGTGCACGACGACGCGCACGCACCGATGAAGACGATGTACGTCATCACGGCGGACGAGCTCTCGGCGCCGGACGTGGAGCAGCTCACGCTCGCCGATGCGCTGCATCGGCTGCGCCCCAAGCTCTACGGGCCCGCGCGCGGCGCGATGGTCACCACGCCGCTCGAGCCGCCCGTGTTCGTGAACGGCGTGCGCGTCGAGGGGATGGCCTCGTTGCGGAACATCACCGCGGGCCACGTCCTGGAAGTGCGCTACTGGAAGCGCGAGGAGGCCGCGATGAAGTTCGGGATGGACTACCCCTACGCGGTCACCGTGACCATGCGGCCGGACCGGTCCTGACGCGCGCCGCGCGCGCGACCGCTACCGGGGCACTTCCCGGAGCAGCGCCGCCGGCGTGGTCGCCCCGCGCAGCAGGTCGCGCGCCTTCGCCACGTCGGTGTCCTCGCGCATCGCGCGCGCGAACTCGGCCTGCGGCCCGAACACGAATCGCGTGATCTGCGCGCCGAGCGCACGCGACACGAGCCCCTGCGCGGAATCGTAGACCGCGCGCTCCACGTCGATCCCTCGCCCTTTCAGCCGGCGATAGAGCTCGTCGCGCATCGCGGGCGTGACGGTGAACTCCGGGCTCGTCACCGCGTGCGTCGAGCGCAGCGACAGCGCGTAGTCCGTCATCGCATCGCGGAACTGCGGGACCTTCGCCCCGAGCGCCGTCTGCAGCGCGCGCTCGTGCTTGTCCGCCACGCGATTCGCCACGAGGACGTCCGGCACGATCCCGCCGCCGCCGAGCACCTTCCGTCCCGCGTCGGTACGGTACGTCGGCCGCGGCGCAGCGCTGTCCGCGGCGGCCGGCGCGACGTCGCCGTCATCGTCGTCGGTGGCACGCGGCCGGTTGATGCTGCGGCCGCTCGGCGTGTACCACAGCGCGGTCGTCAACTTCACGGCACCGTCGTCGATCCGGAACACGCGTTGCGCGCTCCCCTTGCCGTACGTCGCCGTGCCGACGACGAGCGCGCGGTCGTGATCCTGCAGTGCGCCGGCCACGATCTCGCTCGCCGACGCCGTGCCGCTGTCGGTGAGCACCACGAGCGGCATCGTCGCCCACCGCTGCGGCGCACGATCGGCGTACGCGCGGTTCTCGTCCGGCGTCCGGCCGCGCGTCGACACGATCGCCTTGCCGTCGTCGAGGAACAGATCCGCGACGCCGATGCCCTGGTCGAGCAGGCCGCCGGGATTGCCGCGCAGGTCGAGCACGAGCGAGCGCGCGCCGAGCCCGCGGAGCGAGTCGACGGCGTGGCCGAGGTCGGCCGCGGCGTCGCTGCTGAACACGGTGAGGTCGACGTAGCCGACCGAATCGGGGAGCAGCACGGCGTGCTGCACGGGGTTCACCGAGATCTGGCGCCGCGTCAGCGTGAACGTCAGCGGCGTGGCGAGGCCCGGCCGATCCACGACGACGGTCACCTTCGATCCCGCCGGGCCGCGCAGCGTCTTGAGCGCTTCGTCGGGCGTCAGCCCGGCGGACGGCTTGCCGTCGATCTCCACGATCCGATCGCCCGTGGCCAGCCCCGCCTCCTCCGCCGGTGTGCCGTGCAGCGTGGCGACCACGGTGATCCCGCTGTCGCGCACGTCCATCTGGATGCCGACGCCCGCGTAGTGCCCGCTCGTGCTCTCGTCGAGCCGGCTGAGCCGCTTCGCGTCGAGAAAGAGGGTATGCGGATCGTGCAGCTCCCCGAGCATCCCCGACACCGCCTTGCGGTAGAGGAGCGAGTCGGAGAGCGTGTCGACGTAGTCGCGGCGCACGTGCGAGACCACCTCGTCGAACAGCCGTGCTCCCGCGCTCGCACCGAGCGGCGCGTGCGGCAGGGTATCGCGCTCCAGCAACCAGCCGCCCGAGACGAGCGCGCTCGACAGCACCGCTGCCGCGACTACTCCACGTGACCGCATCCCGCTCCCGCGCTGAATGGCTCGTCTCCGACGCTGCTCGCGCCGATCACTGATCAGACGCCTGGACCCCGGGGAAAGTTCCGGGCCACCGCGCCGCGAGCGTGCGGGCGACGCGGCCGCCCACCTCGGCTTCGGTCCCGCTCGCGTCGATCGAGACGATCGGCCCGCATTCCGGATGCGCCCGCTGCCACTCGGGCTCGGCGAACCGCGCGAACGCGTCCGCGACGCGCCGGTGGAACGTCGAGCCCGTCGACTCGATCCGGTCGAGCGCCGAAGAGCGCCGCGCCGCGCGCGCGAGGCCTGCCTCCGGAGAGACCACGAGCAGCAGCGTCAGATCCGGCACGAGACCGGCGGTCGCGAGTCGGTTGGCCTCGCGCACCTCCGTCTCGGGGAGCGAGCGCCCGCCGATCTGATAGGCGTACGTGCTGAGGAAGAACCGGTCGAGGAGCACCACCTCGCCGCGCCCCAGCGCCGGCCCGATCTCCCGCGTGATCAGCTCCGCGCGCGACGCCATGAACAGCAGCGCCTCGGCGCGCGGTTCCATCTCGTCGTCGCGATGCAGCAGGAGCTGGCGGATCTCCGCGCCGAGCGGGGTGCCGCCCGGCTCGCGGAGCGCGCGGTGGGCGATGCCGCGCGAGGCGAGCGCCGCGGCGAGACGGGCGACCTGGGTGGACTTTCCCGATCCCTCGCCTCCCTCGAAGACGACGAGACGCCCAGCGGTCGCCACGCGGCTCAGCTCAGCGTGATGATCGAGCTCGTCGCGCCCTTCTCGATCCCGTCGACGATCCAGTCGTTCACGCGCGCCATCAGCTTGTCGAAGTTCTCCTGCGCGGACACGAGCCGCTGATACACCATCTGTCCCTGCACCTGGCCGAGCAGCGAGTCGAGGTCCTTTTCCATCTGCTCCGTCGGCCGCTCGCCGCGCTGGATCATCTGCTGCGCGTCCACGCGAAGCTGCTCCATCTGCTTGAGCAGCCCGAGCGCGGAGGTGTCCTGGCTCAGCGCATCGTTCGCCCGCTTCACGGCCTGGTACTCGGGGCTCTGCCCGATCAACCGCCCGAGCTCCTTGGCCTTGCTCTCGATCATCGCGACTCCTCCCGTCGTGTGGCGACCACGAACCGCTCGCGGCCGGTGAGATCCAGCAGCACGCGCACCTGCTCGAACGCCCCCGCCGTCGCGACGAGCTCCGCCGCGAGCGACGCCCGGCGCGAGTCCACCTCCAGCGCGAGCAGTCCCGCCGCCCCGAGCGCGCCGGCGGCCTCGCGCACGAGCCGCGCCGTCGCCGCCATGCCCTCCCCGTCGGCGAACAACGCCACCGGCGGCTCCCAGTCGCGCACGCTCGCTGGCAGCAGATCGCGCTCGGCCCACGCAATGTACGGCGGGTTCGAGACCACCGCGCGGAGCGGCCGTTCCGGCACGGGGCCGAGCAGCGACCCCGCACGCAGCTCGACCGGCGCACGGAGCACGTCACGGCACTTCGCGACGTTGGCGCCCGCCACCGCCAGCGCGTCCGTCGACAGGTCCGTCGCGAGCACGCGATCGAACCGTCCCTCGCTCGCCAGCGCGAGCGCGATCGCCCCCGAGCCCGTGCCGACGTCCACCGCGATCCCGCCGGCCGTCTCGCGCAGCGCGTCGAGTACGACGTCCACGAGCTGCTCCGTCTCCGGCCGCGGGATCAGCACGCGCTCGTCGACGTCGAGCGCGAGATCCCGGAACGCCGCGCGTCCCGCGGCGTACTGGAGCGGCGCACCGGCGGCCCGTCGCTCGGCGGCGCGCAGGCCGCGGGTCCAGTCGTCGGCGCTCACCGGCGCCCCGTGCGCCACGGCCGCCCAGTGCCGCGGCATGTCGTGCAGCGCTGCCAGAAGCTCGCGCGCCTCGCGCAGGGCCGACTCGCCCATCCGCGGCGCGAGCACTTCGGCCATCGCGGCAGCGAGCGCGCCGACGCTGGCCTCGGACGTCGTGCTCGCGGCGCCGGCGTCAGCCACCGAGCTGCTCCTCGACGTCCGCGAGCCGCAGCGCCTCGACGATCGGCTCGATGTGTCCGTCCATCACGCCGGCCAGATCGTGCGTCGTGAAGCCGATGCGATGATCGGTGATGCGGCTCTGCGGAAAGTTGTACGTGCGGATCTTCGCCGACCGGTCGCCCGTCCCCACCTGCGACTTGCGCATCCTCGAGCGCTCCGCCTCCTGCTCGCTCACGCGCAGGTCGAGCAGGCGCGCGCGGAGCACTTCCATCGCCTTCAGCTTGTTCTGCAACTGCGACTTCTGATCCTGCTGCGAGACGACGAGTCCCGTGGGAATGTGCGTGATGCGCACCGCCGAGTCGGTCGTGTTCACGCTCTGCCCGCCCGGTCCGCTCGAGCGGAACACGTCGATGCGGAGATCCTTGTCCTCGATCTTCACGTCGACCTCCTCCGCTTCCGGGAGCACGGCGACGGTCGCCGCCGACGTGTGGATGCGCCCCTGGGTCTCGGTGGCGGGCACGCGCTGCACCCGGTGCACGCCGCTCTCCCAGCGCATGGCGCCGAACGCGCCGTCGCCGGACACCTTGAAGATCGCTTCCTTCACGCCACCGAGCGCGCCTTCGGAAAGCGAGATGACCTCGCGGCGCCAGCCGGCGCGCTCGACGAAGCGCGTGTACATGCGGTAGAGATCCGCCGCGAACAGCGCCGCCTCGTCCCCTCCGGTGCCGGCCCGGATCTCGACGATCGCGTTGCGGTCGTCGAGCGGATCGTGTGGAAGGAGGGCGGGCTTGAGCCGCGCCTCGAGGTCGGCGATTCCGTGCTCGAGCTTTTCGACCTCGCGAGCGGCTTCCGCGGCCATCTCGGGGTCGTCAACGAGAACGAGCTCGCGCGCGTCGGCGAGCTCGTTCTCGGACTTCGTCAGCTTCGCCGCCAACTCGAGGACCGGCTGGAGGCGCCGGTGCTCTCGACCCAGCTCGGCCACCTTCGCGCTGTCGCCGAAAGTGTCGGGGTTCGAGAGCAGCCGCTCGACCTCCGCCGCCCGGGCGATCGCGTCGCCCAGCAGGTCGCGGAGGCTCAGGGGATCAGCTCTCCCTGGACTCGGACGGCTTCTGGTACTTCTGGCGGAAGCGCTCGACGCGGCCCGCCGTGTCGACGAGGCGCTGCTTGCCCGTGTAGAACGGGTGGCACTCGGCGCAGACGTCGGTATGGATCTCGGCGATCGTCGAGCGCGTCTCGAAGGTGTTGCCGCACGCGCACTTCACGATCGCGGTCGCGTACTCGGGATGGATGTCGGTCTTCATTGGGTCCTGCCAGACGGTGAGAGCGGTTTCGGAGACAGCTGACAAATATACGCGGAAACCGAGCTAAAAGACAACCGGACAACGGCTTGCTCGTTTGACACCCGACTCCGCGACGGACTAGTTTAGCCGGATTGCCCCGCTCGGGTTCCCGTGCCCATCCGACCATGACCGCCCAGACCGCCGATTTCCTCGCCAGCGTCCCGATGTTCAGCGGGCTCCAGCGCGACGAGCTGCTCAAGTTCGCCGAGCTGACGCGCGAGCGCACCTACCCCAAGGGGAGCGTCATCCTCTTCCAGGGCGACCCTGGCGACTCGCTCTACGTGCTCCGCCAGGGCCGCGCCAAGGTCGTCCTGATCGGCGAGGACGGCCGCGAGGTGATCCTGGGAGTGCTCGAGCCGGGGGCGCACTTCGGCGAGCTCGCGCTGATCGACGACCAGCCCCGCTCCGCCCACGTCATCGCGATGGAGGATTCGCAGCTTCTCATCCTGCGCCGCGAGGACTTCCGACGCCGCGTGGAGGCCAACCCGACCGTGGCCTGGGCCCTGCTCACCGAGCTCTCGCGCCGGCTGCGCCGCGCCGACCAGAAGATCGGCGGTCTCGTCCTCCTCGACGTGCCCGGCCGCATCTCGCGACTGCTGCTCGACCTCTCCGCCGAGTCCGAGTCGGCGACGATCGAGAAGCCGCTCACGCACCAGACCATCGCGCAGATGATCGGCGCGAGCCGAGAGACGGTCTCCCGCGCCATGAAGGAGTTCCAGGAGGAAGGGCTCATTCGGGTCGAGCGGCGCCGCATCGCCGTCGCCAACCGCGACGCGCTCGAGAAGCGCGCCCAGATCCGCATGTGACCGCGGGTCCATGAGCCTCACGCTCACCTTCTGGGGCACGCGAGGCTCGATCCCGAGCCCGGGGCCCAGCACGGTCCGATACGGCGGCAACACCCCATGCCTCGAGCTGCGCACCGACGATGGCTGGCTCGTGATCCTCGATGCCGGGACCGGCATCCGTGAGCTCGGCCGCTCCCTCCTCGAGCGCACCGACGGCCAGCCCATCGCCGGGGACATCTTCCTCACCCATGCGCACTGGGACCACATCCAGGGCATCCCCTTCTTCGCGCCGCTCTTCCGGAAGGGAAACCGGTTCACGATCTGGGGCTCGGGGTCGCTCCCCACGAGCATCGACCGCGTGGTGCGCGATCAGATGTCGCCCGTGGTCTTCCCCGTGTCCTTCGAGGAGCTCCAGGCTCGGATCGACTTCAAGGAGCTGGCGGCGGAACGCAGCCGCGGCAACGGGTACGAGGTAGCGGCGCACGAGGTCCGGCATCCGGGCGGGGCGCTCGGCTATCGCTTCACCACGGGTAACGCCGACGGCCGAGCGCTCGTCTACGTCTCGGACAACGAGCTGAGCACGGACGCTCGATATGACGATACTCCCGGATGGCGGGAGCGGCTCGTCGAGTTCGTGCGCGGCGCGAGCGTGCTGGTGCACGACACCATGTATACCGCCGACGAATACCGCTCCTTCGTCGGGTGGGGACACTCGACCCACGAGCAGGCGGTCGAGCTCGCGCTCGATGCGGACGTCGAGCGGCTCGTGCTCTTTCATCATCGCCCGGAGCGGAGCGACGCCGACGTCGACCGCTGCGTGGAGAAGTGTCGCGCGCTCGTCGCGCGGCGTGGTCGCCGGCTCGAGGTCCTTGCGGCGGCCGAGGGACTGACGTTGCAGATCTGATCGCTCGTTTCCGGAGGTACGCATGACCCGTCCCACCCGCATCGCGCTCGTGGCGCTCGCCGGCGCCGCGCTGCTCGCCCCCCGTCGCACCGCGTACGCGCAGGCCGGCACGCCGACGGTCGCGATCATGTCCTTCGACAACAACGTCTTCACGAAGGACGCGCGCGACTTCGACGGCCTCTCCAAGGGGATCCCCGATTTCCTCGTCACGGAGATGGCCTCGAACCCCGGCATCCGCGTCGTCGAGCGCGACCGCGTGCAGCATCTCATCGACGAGCACAAGCTCGTCGGCGATGGACACGTGGATCGCGCCACGGCGGTGAAGGTCGGCAAGCTGCTCGGCGCGCAGCACATGATCTTCGGCGGCTTCATGGCCGACGCGAAGGGGAACTTCCGGATCGACGCGCGCGCCGTGAACGTCGAGACGGGCGCCGTGGAGTTCACGGACCGCGTGCAGGACCACGGCGACAACGTGCTCGGCCTCGTCGGCGATCTCGCCCGGCGGCTCAACGCGGGCCTCAAGCTTCCCGCCGCGCCCGCGCGGACCGGCGACGCCGGTGCGAAGCTGCCGATGCGCGCCGCGGTGCTGTACGGCAAGGCGCTCGACATGGCCGATCGCGGCGACCGGGAGCACGCGGTCGAGCTGTTCGGCGCCGTGCTCGAGGAATTTCCCGACTACGCCCCGGCCAGAACGCAGCTCGCGAAAGTGAAGTGACGCCGGACGACTGACCGGCCGCAGCACGCCCGTCGCCGCTCGACGCCGAGCGGCGACGCGATCGTGGACGTTCCTGGAAGCATCCCGCCCGCAGGACCCGATGAAACCTCTGTTGCTGATCGCGCCCGAACGCGCGTGCACCGTCGCGTCGCTCGGACTGAGCGCCGCCGACGCGGACGTGGGCGCGATCGCCGCGCTGCCGGCGCCGCGCGAGCTGGAGCTCGAGCGGCCGACGGTGCTCGCGCTCGACCGGTCGCTGCTCGCCGACGCGGATGCGGCGGACCGGCTCCGCGCACTCGACGGGCTCGTCGCCGTCGTCGGGCTCGGCCTTCCAGGCGAGGCCGAGCCGCCGGCCTGCATGCCGGCCGAGCAATTGGCCGGCTTCGTGGCGGGCGATGCGTCGCCGGCGCTCGCCCGCACCGTGTTGCGTGCCGCCATCCGTCACGCCGAAGCGCTCGTCGCGGTACGGGCGGAGCGACGCACGGCGGTCGACCGCGCCCGCGAACTGGCCGATCTCGGCGCCATCGGCGTCGCGCTCACCACGGAGCGCGACCTCGGCAGGCTGCTCGGGCTCATCCTCTCCCACGCGCGGCGTGTGACGACGAGCGACGCGGGCTCGCTCTACCTCGTGGAGCGGGACGAGAGCGGCGCGCCGACGCGGCTCCGCTTCGCTTCCTCGCAGAACCACACCCTGCCGGCGCTGCCGTTCGTGTCCACCGCGGTGGCGATCGACCACTCGAGCCTCGCCGGCTACGCGGCGGCAACGGGCGAGCCGCTCGTCGTCGCCGACGTCTACCTCCTCCCCGACGATGCGACGTACCGGCAGAACCGCAGCTTCGACGACGCGTTCGGCTACCGCACGCGCTCGATGCTCGTGCTGCCGATGCGCACGCACCGCGGCGAGGTGATCGGCGTCCTGCAGCTCATCAATCGCAAGCGGCATCCCGACGCGCGGCTCGCCACGCCGGAGGAGGTCGCGCGCGAGGTGCTGCCGTACGACGCGCACTGCGTCGAGGTCGCGACCGCGCTCGCATCGCAGGCGGCGGTCGCGATCGAGAACGGCCGGCTGTACGAGGACATCGAGCGCCTGTTCGAGGGGTTCGTCACCGCCGCCGTCACCGCGATCGAGTCGCGCGACCCCGCCACGTCGGGTCACTCCGGTCGCGTCGCCACGATGACGGTGGCACTCGCCGAAGCGGTGGACCGGCTTGACGACGGGCCGTATCGCGATCTCTCCTTCACCCGCGAGCAGCTCCGAGAGCTCCGCTACGCGGGGCTCCTCCACGACTTCGGCAAGGTCGGCGTGCGCGAGCAGGTGCTGGTGAAGGAGAAGAAGCTGTATCCGGAAGACCTCGAGCTGATCCGCCACCGCTTCGCCTACCTCGACCAGCGCACGGAGCTGGAGTTCGAGCGGAGCCGCGCGGAGCTGCTGCTGCGCGACGGGCGCGACGGCTACGCGGCCGGAGTCCAGCGGCTCGAGTGCGAGCGCAGGCATCGCCGCGAGGAGCTCGCGCGCTTCCTCGACACGATCGTGCAGGCCAACGAGCCGACCGTGCTCGCCGAAGGCAGCTTCGAGGCGCTCGAGTCGATCGGGCGGCACACCTTCGTCGACTTCGACGGCCGCGTGCGCCCGCTGCTCGAGGAGCACGAGCTGCAGTTCCTCATGATCCGGCGCGGCAACCTCGACGAGCGCGAGCGGCGTGAGATCGAGTCGCACGTGACGCACACCTATCGCTTCCTCGAGCAGATCCCGTGGACCCGCGAGCTGCGCGACATCCCCCGGATCGCCTACGCGCACCACGAGAAGCTCAACGGGCACGGCTACCCGAATCGGGCGACCGGCGTGGAGATCCCCGTGCAGGCGCGGCTCATGACCATCGCGGACATCTACGACGCGCTCACCGCCACCGACCGTCCCTACAAGCGGGCCGTCTCACGCGATCGCGCGCTCGACATCCTCCACATGGAAGCGCGCGACGGCACGATCGACGCCGCGCTGCTGGAGACCTTCGTCGCCGCGCGCGTGTTCGAGGCGGCGGCGGGAGCGGTGACGGGCTGACTTGGTGACTTTTCGACTTGGTGACTTGGTGACTTGGTGACTTGGTGACTTGGTGACTTGGTCACTTGGTGACTTGGTGACTTGGTGACTTGGTGACTTGGTCGGTGACTTCGAAAAAGCAGTTGAACCAAGTCACCGTGGTTGAGCGTCAGGCAAGCGCCGGCGTGTATCCAGTCGGAAGATCTTACTTCAGCCGTACTACCCTGATCTCGACCCCGGCCCAACCAGTTTGGAGTCTCCACGGCGTGACTTGGTTGGGTGTCGGTGGCCGGTGCCGTTCCGAGTGACCAAGTCACCGACCAAGTCACCAAGTCACTCAGTCACCAAGTCACTCAGTCACCAAGTCACCGTTTTCCCGCCGCCACCGGCCGCGTCCACAGCGCCCACGCCAGCGCACAATGCACCGGCAGGAACAGCGCGACGATCGCGCGATTCTCCTGCCCGCCGGGAAGGATCGCCATCAGCGCGCCGAACGCCGCGAGCGCGGCGATGAGCAGCGCGATCGCGCGCGTCGCGCGCTGATGCCGCCCACGCAGGAGGGCGATCGGCACGAGCACGACGAGCACGAGCGAGAGCGGCGAGAGCACGAGCAGGTTCTCGTTGCGCGCCCAGAACACGTGCCGCGTCGCCGTCCACGCGAGCACGAGGATCACGCCGATGACGCCGCAGAGCAGCGACCACGCCGCGGCGACGAGCGCGAGCCCCCACGCCGCACCGCGCCGGCTCACCGCCATGATGCGGATCCCCACCACGAGCGCGGCGAGCACGAGGCCCACGGGCAGCAGCCGCCAGACGAGCCGCGGTGCCGTCGCGGGCTCCTCGACGACGGGGGCGCCCGGATAGGGCGCGAGCGCGCGCTCCTCGATCACGAGCCGCGTCGGCGTGCGCCCCGCGACCGCGGGCAGCGTCAGACCGCGCACCGCGTCGCGCAGGCGCATCGGGATGAAGAACGACTGCCAGACACTGAGGGGCACGTCGGCGGGGCGGCCGAGCGCGATGTCGATCCCCGTCTGGATCGGTCGGTCGCCGTCGGTGAGCCGTACGCTCTCGCGGCGGTACGTGAACGGCGTGCGGATCGTGTCCGTCGCGGCGCGCAGCGCGCCGCCGAGCGCCTGGTCGAGCGCGTCGCGGAGACGCGTCGAGCAGTTGTCGACGAAGTAATCGTAGCGGTAGAACATGTTCTCGGGGCGCGCGTTCCAGCGCAGGAAATCGCGCAGCGCGATCGCCTGCGCGGGAGCGAGCGCGAGCCGCTGGAGCGTGATCGGGCGGCCGATGCGCCGATAGAAATCGAGCATCGCGGTCGCCTCCTTGCCCTCCATCCAGTAGCGCGTGTCGCCGGTGAGGAACCGCTGGAGGAATCTCGGCTGCCGGAAGCTGAAGTTGCCCCAGTCGTAGATCACGTCGGCGCCGCGCGCGGGATCGTGCACCCACAGCCCGTTGTGGCCGAAGCGCTCGAACACCTCCTCCCCCGGTCCGAAGGTGACGAGGGTGATCTGGAGCCCGCTGTCGGACGCCGCCACCGGACGCTGCGCCGACACGCGAGCGGCGATCACCGACAGGAGCGCGAGCGCGCCCACCACGCCGGCGCCGAACCGGCGCCGCCGCGTCACAGCCGGATCTCCTTCTCTTCCTCGGCGGACCGGTAGATCGCCTCGACGACGCGATGGAGCAGCACCTGGTCCGCCGGTGCCTCGTACTCCGCGTCGCCGGCGATCACGGCCGCGAAATGCGCCAGCTCGGCGCGGTACGACTGGATGAACGCGCTCTCCCGCGCCGCCGCCCCGCGCGGCGACACGTCCGTGGGCCGGCCGTGCAGCTCCTTCACCACGCGGAGCGGAGCGAGCCGCGCACTGCCGCGCGTCGAGATCGTCTCGAACCACCAACGCTCCTCTTCGCCCACGTAGCTTCCGTTCACGTCGAAGCTGAACACCGTGTCGTCCGCCGCGCGGAACTGCACGAGCATCGCCTCCTCGACGGCGTTCTTCCCACTCCCGCGCTCCATGTGCGCCACCACCCGATCCGGCTGGGCACCGTCGGCGAGCCAGAGCGCGAGATCGAGCAGGGGGAGGCCGTAGTCGAAGAACGCGCCGCCCCCCGCCTCCGCGCGGCGCTGCCGCCAGCCCTGCTCGGCACGCCGCAGGTGATACGCGCCCGCGCGGATGCCGGTGAGCTTGCCGAGCTCGTTCCCGCGCAGGAAGCCGCTCAGCGCCTGGACGTCGGTCCTGAACCGATGGTTGTTCGCCACGAACACCTTCCGGCCGGCGCGCGCCGCCGCGTTGACGATGCGCTCCGCGCCGCGCGCGGTGAGCGCGAGCGGACGCTCGCACAGCACGTCCATGCCCGCGGCGAGCGCGCTGAGAACGTGCGGCTCGTGCAGATGGTTCGGAGTCGCGATGACGACGGCCTCGAGCCCCTCCGTCTCGAGCAGGTCCTCGATGTCGGTGTACGCGTCCGGGACCTCGAACCGGTCCGCCAGCGCGCGCGCTTTCGGCCGATCGTTGTCGCAGAGCGCCACGAGGTGCACGCCCCGCATCTTCGAGAGCACCGGCAGGTGCGCCATCTGCGAGATCGCGCCGGCGCCGACGACGCCGACCCCCAGCGGCACCGACGCCGACCGTCCCTCGGCGCGCTCCGTCGCGCCCTGCGCATCACTCGATCGTGCCAATGCTCGTGCCGGGATAATAGGTGCGGAGGATCGTGCGGAAGTCCTGGCCGGCGCGCGCTCGGCCGATCGCGCCGCTCTGACACATGCCGACGCCATGTCCGTTGCCGCCGCCGCGCAACGTCAGCGACTCGACGCCCCCGCGTCCCCTCGTGACGTCGAGCGAAAAGTACGTGCTGTACAACAACTCGCCAGCCGGAGAACGCAGTGCGGAGCGGATCTCGTCGCCGTGCAGCATCCAGCGTCCACGATCCGTGTCCACGGTGAGCGTCGCGACGCGCCCCACCGGGGTGACCGCGGTCACGGCCACGTTCGTCACCGCGCCGACGCCTCCCGCTCCGCCGGGAAGACGCTGCACGTATCGCGCGATCGCGCGTCGCAGCTCGTCGCGGTCCATCGTCCGCGTCCAGCGGAAGCGCGGCGCCCCGTCGCAGTAGAAGCGCGTCGTGCCGGGGATCTGATCGCTCACGCGCTGCAGATACGGCTCGCTCCCCGTTCGCCAGGCGTCTTCCGGTTCGGCGGTGTATCCGCCGCAGTTCGCGTGATACGGTGCGTTCACCACGTGGCCGCCGTAGAGCAGCACCAGGCCCGCCGTCGCCGCGACGGCGCGGTCGCTCACCGCGGTCTCGGCGTCGGCGCCGCCGTACACCTGATCCTGCGTCGTCGCCGTGAGATCGTACACGCGGCGTCCGTCGCCGAGCCGCGTCACGGCGTAGCTCCGCGCCGTCACCGCCTGCGCCTCGACCGCCGCCGCATCCCCGAGCGCGGTGGTGCCGATCTCGAGCGGCACCACGCCGCGCAGGTAGTCGTCCATGCGAATGCGATTCACCACGACGAGCCCGTCGTCGCCGGCGGTCACGAGCAGCTCGCCGCGCCAGTGCTTGCCGGCGAAGGAGATCGTTCCCTCGGGATCGAGCGGACGCACGACGATCGGCGATTCGCGGAGCGACACCGGTCGCGAGTCCTCGCGCCGCGCGCTCACGAGCCGGCCATCGCGCTCGAGCACCCAGCGCTCGCGCGGCGCCGGCAGCGCGAGCTGCGTCACGCCGTCGGACGCGAACATCCGCCAGTGCCCGTCGGCCGACAACCGCGCCGAGGTGAGGCCGCTGCCGAGGAGGATGCGCACCGTGCGCTCCGACGCGTCGCGCGGGCCGCGGCGCACGTGCTCGACGTCGCCGCTCGACGACACCGTGGTGGCGATGCGCCGCCGCGCGCACGCGCCGCCGACGAGCACCGCGGCCGCGAGCGCGACGAGCGCGCCGCGCCCGAGGCTACCGGCGCGCCTCGGCGAGCGCGGCATCGAGGCGCTCGAGCGTCGCGGCGATGTCCGCGTCGCCGTGGGCGGACGACGTGAACGCCGCCTCGTACGGCGACGGCGCGAGATACACGCCCCGCGCCAGCGCGGCGTGGAAGAACCGGCGGAACAGCTCGACGTCCGACGTCCGTGCGTCGGCGTACGAGCGCACCGGCTCGGCGCGGAAGAAGAACCCGAACATGGAACCGGCGGACTCCGCGGTGAACGGCACGCCGCGCCGCGCCGCGATGCCGCGCAACCCTTCCACCAATCCACGCGTGCGCCGCGCCATCGTCTCGTGCACCTCCGGCGTGAGCGCCGTCAGCGTGGCGATGCCCGCCGCCATCGCGAGCGGATTGCCCGAGAGCGTGCCCGCCTGGTACACCGGACCGCTCGGCGCCACGCGCGCGAGGAGATCGCGCCGGCCGCCATACGCCGCGACGGGCACGCCTCCGCCGATCACCTTGCCGAGCGTCGTGAGATCGGCGACCACGCCGAACCGCTCCGCCGCGCCGCCGAGCGCGATGCGGAAGCCCGACATGACCTCGTCGAAGATCAGGAGCGCGCCATGCTCGTCGGCGAGCCGACGCAGCGCGGGGAGGAACGCCGGATCGGGCGGGATGAAGCCCGCGTTGCCGATCACCGGCTCCACGATGATCGCGGCGACGCGCCCCGCATGGCGACGGAGCAGCTCCTCCACCGCGGTCGCGTCGTTGAAGGGGGCGACGAGCGTCAGCGCGGCGAGCGCCGCCGGCACGCCGGGCGAGTTCGGCAGCCCGAGCGTGGCGACCCCCGAGCCCGCGCGCACGAGGAAGCTGTCGCCATGGCCGTGGTAGCAGCCGTCGAACTTGAGGAGCAGGTCGCGCCCCGTCGCCGCGCGCGCGACGCGCAGCGCGCTCATCGTCGCCTCGGTGCCGCTGGACACGAAGCGCAGCATCTCGACGTGCGGCATGCGCGCGCGCACGAGCTCCCCGAGCTCGACCTCCAATACGGTCGGGATGCCGAAGCTCGTCCCCCGCGTCATCGTCTCGCGGAGCGCGTCGAGCACGACGGGCGCGGCGTGGCCCAGCACGAGCGGCCCCCACGAGAGCACGTAGTCGATGTACTCGTTGCCGTCGACGTCCCGGATGCGCGCCCCTGCTCCGCGATCGACGACGAACGGCTCGCCTCCCACGCCGCCGAACGCGCGCACCGGCGAGCTCACCCCTCCCGGGAAGAGCTCGCGCGCGCGCGCCATGATCTCGCGCGACCGGACCGCCTCGCGTTCCGCGTCGATCCCCGTCATCGGCCGAAGCTCCCGATCGTGGTCGCGGCGCCCATCACGGGAAGCGCCCGTCGCGCGGACGCTGGGCGCGTGCCGGCGAGATCGACGACGCGCAGCAGCGACGCGCGGACATCGACGTCCTCCTCGATCCCCTCGATCACGGCGTCGACGATCGTGCCCGGCGGCAGCGACTCGGCGCCGTCGAGGAACGTGACGCCATCGACGTCGTCCGCCTGCCAGACCGCGCGCCCCTGCGCCTCGCCGTCGACGACGCGATCGACCATCGCGCGCGCCGTGCGCCCGACGAACCGCTCGTAGCGCTCCGCCGTGATCTGGCGCTGCAGCTCGAGCAGCCGTTCGAGCCGCTCGCGCTTCACCGACTCGGGGACGTCGTCCTCCATCGCGGCGGCGCGCGTCCCCTCCTGCGGCGAGTAGGTGAACGCCCCCACCCGCTCGAACTGGACCTCCTCGAGCAGGGCGAGCAGCGAGGCGAAGTCCTCGTCCGTCTCTCCGGGGAATCCCACGATGCACGTCGTGCGGATCGCGACGTCGGGGACGATCGCACGCACCGCGCCCACGCGCTCGCGGATCGTGCGCTGCCGCTCGGGACGCCGCATCCGCGCGAGCACCGCGTCCGACGCATGCTGGATCGGCATGTCGAGATACGGCAGAATGCGCGGCTCGCGCGCCATCGTCTCGAGCAGCCGCGGGGTGATCCCGGCGCCGTACAGGTAGAGCATGCGGAGCCAGGGGATGTCCGTCTCGCGCACGAGCGTGTCGAGCAGCTCCGGGAGCGTGAACCCGTCGCGGCGATCGCGCCCGTAATGCGCGAGGTCCTGCGCGACGAGGTTCACCTCGCGTGCGCCCTGCGCCTCGAGCAGCTGCGCCTCGCGCACCACCTCGTCGAGCGCGAACGAGCGATGCTTGCCGCGCATGAGCGGGATGGCGCAGAAGGCGCATCCATGGTCGCACCCCTCGCTCACCTTGAGGTAGCGGATGTGGGGCGCGTCGCCGACGAAGAGCCGCACCCCCGGGTGCGGCGCCCGCTGCGGGCCGATCAGGCCGCGCGCCTCGAGCTCGGGGACGAGCCGGTCCATCTCGGACGCTCCGAGGAAGAGGTCGACTTCGGGGAGCGCCTCGGCCAGCTCGTCGCGGTGGCGCTGCACCATGCAGCCGACGGCGACCACCGCCCGACAACGGCCATCGTCCTTCATGCGCCCCGCCTCCACGATGGCGTCGATCGATTCCTTCTTCGCCGCGTCGATGAAGCCGCAGGTGTTGATCACGATCACCTCGGCGTCGTCGAGCTCGTCGGCCAGCTCCGCGCCACGGTCGGCGAGCTGCGCGAGATAGCGCTCGCTGTCGACCGTGTTCTTGTCGCAGCCGAGGGTGACGAAACCGACCTTCATGGCGGGGACCGGCGCTGGCGGGCGGCAGTGGGCCCGGCGGCGGCACGCATGGCGTGCGGCGCGGGGCGGAGGGAGGAAGATAGCGGACGGCTCCCGAGGCCTGCAGCGGCCGGCGCGGAGGCGGGCGGCGCCGGTGCGGGATCCACGCTTGCGCGAAATTACTTTGTATTGTAAAGTCCTTTTCATGCCGACTCCCGCCGACTCCCTTGCCGCGACGACCGCCCACGACCATCGGGCCGCTGCTCCCGCGCGCGCCGTGCGCGCCGACGCACCACCCGCGCGCACCCTGCTCTGGCAGGCCGCCCTGCTCGGCGTCTCGGGAGACGCCCTGCTCCGCGACGGGCCCGTGGGACCGGGCCTCGCCATCTGGATCGGCGTCCTCGCGCTCGCGGTGCTCTCGCTCACCTGGAGCGCCGGTCGACGCGTCCCTCGCGAATCGGCCATCTGGCTCGGCGTGGCCGGCGTCCTCGGCGCGCTCACCGCATCGCGCGCGAGCGAGGCGCTGCGCGCCTTCGACGTCCTCTTCGCGATCGCGGCGCTCGGTCTCGCCGCCATCGCCCTCCGCGATCGGACGCTCGCGCTCCACGCCGAACGGCTTCGCGACACGCTCTGGGCCGGCGCGGCGATCGTGCGCAACACGGCGCGCGGGATCGTGCCGCTCGCGCTGCGCGAACTGTTCGCCACGGATCATCGGCGCACCGACCTCGCGTCGCGAATCCGCCTCGGTGCGCGGCTCACCATCATCGCCGGCACGCTGCTGCTGGTGTTCGGCTCGCTCCTCCGCAGCGCCGATCCCATCTTCGCGCGGCTCGTCCGTCTTCCTGACCTCGACGTCGAGACGCTGGTCTCGCACCTGTTCGTCGCCGGCTTCTTCGCCTGGATCGCCGGCGGCTGGGCCTACGGGGCGCTGGTGGAGTCCCCCGCGAAGGGCCGTGCGCCACTCGGGCTGCCGTTCACCCTCCGTTCGCTCGACGTCACCACCGCGCTCGGCACGCTCGCGGCGCTGTTCTCCGCGTACGTGCTCACCCAGCTCGGATGGTTCTTCGGTGGCGAGCGGTTCCTCCACGCGACGACCGGCCTCACCGCGGCCGAGTACGCGCGCCAGGGGTTCTTCCAGATGGTGTGGGTCGTCGCGCTGGTGGTGCCGGTCCTGCTCGTGACGCGCGCCGCGCTCGCGCCGGAGACGGCGCTCACGCGACGGCACACTCTGCTCTCACTGCCGATCGTCGGACTGCTCGGCGCGATCATCCTCTCCGCCGCCCTTCGGATGCGCCTCTACGTCGACTACTACGGGCTGACGACGGAGCGCCTGTACACGCTCGTCATCATGGGCTGGCTCGCCATCGTCCTCATCCTGCTGGCGACGACCGTGCTCCGCGGCCGAGGGCGGCCGTTCGTGGCCGGCAGCGTGGCGACCGCGCTGATGCTGCTCGCCGGGCTGCACGTGGTGGTTCCCGACGTGCTCGTCGCGCGCGTGAATCTCGCGCGGGCGGAGCGCGCGACGTCCGAGCTCGCGCCCGCGCTCGATCTGCGCCACCTCGCGACGCTCAGCGGCGACGCCGCGCCGCTGGCGGTTCGCGCGACGCTCGATGCGCCGCTCGCTCCGCCTGCCGGCGCGACGGCGGACGCGTGGAACGATCAGCGGTGCGACGCGGCCTCCTCGCTGCTCGAGCGATGGGGACCGGCGTCGCACGTCGTTCGCGCACGGTCGGAGGCCGGCGCGTGGCGCACGTGGAACGCGGGCGAGACGGCGGCGGTGCGGGCCGTCGGCGCGCGCTCGGCGGCGCTCCGCGGCGTGGTGCACGACGCCTGCGCCCGGGTGCGCGCCGCGCGGCGCGCGGCGCCCTACCGGTAGTTGCCGAACTTCAGCTCGACCCCGAAGTCCCTGCCGCGCAGCAGCGCGATCGCCTGCTGGAGATCGTCACGCGACGGCCCGCTCACGCGCACCTGATCGCCCTGGATCGCCGCCTGGACCTTCTTCAGCTTCGCGTCCTTGATCGCCGCCGCCACCTGCTTCGCCGTGTCGGCGTCGAGCGCCATCTTGAGCTTCACCTCGCGCCGCACCGTGTCGCCGCCGGCGGGCTTCAGCTCTCCGATGTCCAGATTCTTCACCGGCACGCCGCGCTTGATCAGCTTCGACTGCACGACGTCGAACAGCGCCGTCATCTGGAAGTCGCTGTCCGCCACGAGCACGAGCATCCCGTCGCCACGACGGAACTCGATCGACGCCTTGGAGCCCTTGAAGTCGTAGCGCTGCGCGATCTCCTTCTGCGCCTGATTCACGGCGTTGTCGACTTCCTGCAGGTCGACGCCGGTGGTGACGTCGAAGGAGGCGAGGGGGGGCATACGGCCGTTGGTCGGTTGACGGTTTATCGGTAGACGGCCTGCCACGGGAAGCTACTCGATGCAGGATGCACTGGTAGGGTGCGCGTGCCGAGCCGGGAGCCCGCGAAGGTTCGGGCATGCAGAGTCCCTCGCGCCTGCGAGTGTTTCATGAAGCGGAGGAGTTGGCGGTGTCGGTCTACCGACTGACGCGCACGCTGCCCTCCGACGAACGGTTCGGGCTCGTTCAACAGATGCGACGCGCAGGCGTATCGATCGCCTCGAACATCGCGGAGGGGTGCGGCCGAGGCGGGAATCGCGAGCTGATCCGATTTCTCTCGATCGCACTCGGCTCCGCGACTGAGCTCGAGTGTCAGCTTCGCCTGGCGCAGCGACTCGGGTACATCGATGCCGAATCCTACGAGGAAACGGCGGAACGCGCCCGTCGCCTTCAACGCATGCTCACTCGCCTCATCGTGCGACTACGGCCGACTCCGGGAGCATCCCGAGGCCGGCCGTGAACCGATGAACCGCGAACCGACGATCGCGCGCGCGTCCGCGCGCGCTACCCCAGATACGACTCCAGCGCCCTTGCCCGGCTCACGTGCCGCAGCCGCGACAGCGCCTTCTCCTTGATCTGGCGCACGCGCTCGCGCGTGATGCCGAGGAGTGAGCCGATCTGCTCGAGCGTCATCGGCTCCTCGCCGTCGAGACCGAAGTAGAGGCGCAGGATCTTCGACTCGCGCTCCTTCAGGTGCGCGAGCGCCTCCTCGATGCTCTCGGTGAGCGCCTTCTCGAACGTCTGCTCGTCCGGGGTCGGGTTCAGGTTGTCGGGCAGGTAATCGAGGAGCTTGTTGTCCTCGCCGGGCGTGAGCGGCGCATCGAGCGAGAGGTGGGTCTGCGAGATCGACATCGTCTTCGCGACCTCTTCCTCCGTGATGTCCATCCCTTCGGCAATCTCGGCGTGGGTCGCCTCGCGGCCGAGCTCCTGGAGCAGCATGCTCGCCCGCTTGCCGATGCGGTGGAGCGTGCCGGCGCGGTTCAGCGGCACGCGCACGATGCGGCTCTGTTCCGCGAGCGCCTGGAGGATCGCCTGGCGGATCCACCACACCGCGTACGAGATGAACTTGATCCCCTTCGTCTCGTCGAACTTGTGGGCCGCGCGGATCAGGCCAAGGTTGCCCTCGTTGATCAGATCCGACAGCGAGACGCCCTGGTTCTGATATTTCTTCGCGACGCTGACGACGAACCGGAGGTTCGACCGCACGAGCTTGTCCAGCGCGTCCTGATCTCCCTGGCGGATGCGCTGCGCGAGGACCACCTCATCTTCCCGCGTGATGAGGGGATAGATGCTGATGTCGCGCAGATACTGGTCGAGCGAGCCCTCTTCGAACGAAGACTTCCTGCTGTTCGGAGTGGTGGCCATGCGGGTGGTTCCAGGGATACTGCGGCTCCGCTGAGATGCGGCGGGATCGGCGGAGGCGAAGGGTCGAGCGGGCGTGCTCGCGAGCTAGCGGTTCAGTGCACGCGCGACCCGAGCCGCGCCCATCGGACGTGAGTCAGCCACGCGAGATCCGCGGAGGAGTCGGGCGAGAAGGAGAAGTACACCACCTCGGGTCGCCCGCGCAGCAGCGAGTCGGGCACGAAGCCCCAGTACCGGCTGTCGAGCGAGTTGTCCCGGTTGTCGCCGAGCACGAAGTACTGCTTCTCAGGGACGACCAACGGCCCCCAGTTGTTTCTCGACGGGTGGTACGCGACCGCCGCTCCCGCCGTCTTCACGAGGAAGTTGCTCTGCCAGCGGAACTCCTCCCAGACCGGGTCCGCTTCGGGGTCGGAATGCGACACGTACGGCTCGGAGACCGCGACACCGTCGCGGATCAGCACACCGTCCCGCATCGCCAGCGTGTCACCGGGCAATCCGACCAGCCGCTTCACGAAGTTCTTGCTCCGGTCCTTCGGCCACTCGAACACGATCACGTCGCCGCGCGTCGGCTGGCGCAGCGCGGGCAGCCGCTTGTGCACGAGCGGCACCTCGGCACCGTACACCACCTTGTTCACGAGCAGGAAGTCCCCGACGAGCAGCGTGCGCTCCATGCTCCCGCTCGGGATCTTGAACGCTTCCATCAGGAAGGTCTTGATCCCCACGAACAGCACGAGCGAGATCGTGATGACCTTCGCCCAGTCCCACAGGAACACGAGACCGTCGTGCCCGCGGTTGACGTGCTGGAGCGCCTCGAGCCGGCGCTCGGGCGTGATCAGTCGCTGCAGCGGAGGCTGAATCGGCTCCGGGGTTCCTGACATGGCCACCTGCACAATTAATCCCGCTCCGCGAAGCGCAGCAAGCACGCCCACGGGGCCCCGGCGCACGCACGGTCAATCGGGCGTGCCGAGGTAGTTGTCGATCTGCGCCCGCTGCAGCGCGCCGGAAAAGTCGCAGTAGCCGACCTTCGTCTCCGAGTAGAACTCGTAGACCTCCCAGCCGCCCTCGCGGTGCCCGTTTCCCGTCTGCTTTACCCCGCCAAACGGCAGATGGGCCTCCGCGCCGATCGTCGGTGCGTTGATGTAGGTGATGCCGTTGTCGAGCTCGTTGAATGCCCGGAAGGCGAGCCCCACGTCCCTCGTATAGAGAGACGACGAGAGCCCGTATCGGACACCATTGTTCACCCGGAACGCCTCGTCCGCGTCGGCGACGCGGATCACACTGAGCACGGGGCCGAAGATTTCCTCCTGCTCGATCCGCATCCCCTGCTCCACCCGCGCGAAGATGGTCGGCTCGAAGAAGAAGCCGTGCTCGAGCCCTTTCCCCTCGGCGCGCCGCCCGCCGCACACGAGGTCCGCGCCGTCCGCCTGCCCGACGTCGACGTAGCGCTCCACCTTCTCGCGCGCCGCCTCGTGGATGAGCGGCCCGACGTCCGTCCCCTTCTTCCGTCCGTCGCCGAGGGTCATCGCACGCGCGCGGTCGATCAGCCGGCTGAGGAACGCATCGTGGATCCCCGACTGGAGCACGAGCCGGCTCGTCGCCGTGCAGCGCTGGCCCGTCGTCCCGAACGCGCCCCACAGCACGCCCTCGAGCGCGAGATCGAGGTCCGCGTCGTCCATCACGAGCATCGCGTTCTTGCCGCCCATCTCGAGCGAGAGCCGCTTGTGCATCCGGCCGCACGTCTCGCCGACGAGTCGGCCCGTCTCGGTCGAGCCGGTGAACGAGACGACCGGCACACCGGGATGCGCCACGATCGGTGCGCCGACGTCCTCGCCGAGTCCGTGCACGAGCTGGATCACCTCGGGGGGAAGCCCCGCGTCGAGCATGATCTCCACCAGCACGTGGCCCGTGTGCGGCACGTCTTCCGCCGGCTTGAACACGCACGCGTTCCCGCACACGAGCGCGGGGAACATCTTCCAGGTGGGGATCGCCAGGGGGAAGTTGAACGGCGTGATGATCCCCGCGACGCCGATGGGGCGGCGGAAGCTCATCGCCCACTTGTCGGGCATCTCGCTCGGCACGGTGCGCCCCGGGAGCTGGCGGCCCATCGTCGCGGCGTAGTACGCGGTGTCGATCCCCTCCTGCACGTCGCCGCGCGTCTCGGTGAGCGGCTTCCCCATCTCCCGCGTCATGAGGTCCGCGAGCTCCTCCTTGCGCTTCACGAGGAGATCGCCGACGCGCCGCAGGACGTCGCCGCGCGCGGGCGCCGGGACGCGACGCCACCGCTCGAATCCGAGTTGCGCCGACGCGACCGCACGGTCGACGTCGGCCTTGCCGGAGAGGGGAAACTGCCCGATCACGTCGCGGGTGTCGGCGGGATTCCGGTTCTCGAAGTACTCGCCGCCCGCGGGCGCGCGCCAGGCGCCCTCGATGAAGTTCTGGAAGGTCTTCGTCATCGTCGAAATCTAGCGGGGGACCCGCGTCTTCCGTGCGCGCCGGCGGCGGAGACCCTCAGCGCGGCACGAGCATCGACGCGCGCGCGGCGTCCGCCGCGCCGCAGGTCCAGCCCGCGGGGCGCGAGAGGTCGGGTTTCGCGTAGCCCACGCGCGGCAGCAGCTCGATCCCGCCGAGCACGAGCCCCCAGAGCACGAGCAGCAGCGAGAGGACGTGCGCGCGCGCCGTGCGATGACGCCACGTCCAGATGCCGCTCCAGATCCCGCCCGCCACGATCGCGGTGACGGCCACGAGATAGCCGGCGAGCCCCGCGCCGCAGCGCGTGGGATAGGGCCAGAAGAGAATCCCGACGCCGAGCGCCGTGGCGAGCGTGAGGCGGAGAAATGCGCCCCACGTGCGCGTACCGGCGCGCTCCGCGGCCACGTCGGCGCGCGCCTGCGCGGGCGCGCTCGCCGGCGCCGCGGGAATGAGCGCCGAATCCGACATCGACTCGAGCTGCTTGTCGATCTTCTTGAGCTTCGCGTCCCAGTCGCTCATGCGTCGTCATCCTCGTCCGCCGCGGAAACCGTGGCGGGCAGTGTGCCGCCTTCGCGGCTCAGGCCGTACCGCTCGATCTTCTTGTAGAGGTTCGAGCGGGGCATGTCCAGCGCGCGCGCCGTCTCGCTCACGTTCCAGTCGAAGGCGCGCAGCTTGGCCACGAGGTACGCGCGCTCGGCGGCGTGCTTGAACTCCTCGAACGTCGGCACGTCGAGCAGGCTGCCGAGGCCGCCCTCGCCGGACTCCGCCCGGCGTCCGACGAGCCGCTCCACGTCGTCGACGGTGACGCGCGCGCCGCTCGCGAGGATGAGCAGCCGCTCGATCGTGTTGCGGAGCTCGCGGACGTTGCCCGGCCAGTCGAGCTGCGAGAGCCGCGTCACCGCGTCGTCGGTCATCGCGCGGGGCGCGAGGCCGCCGGGCCCGGTGAGCTGCGCGACGAAATGACCGATGAGCAGCGGGATGTCCTCGCGCCGCTCGCGCAGCGGCGGCACGTGGATCGGCACCACGTTCAGGCGATAGTACAGATCCTCGCGGAACCGCCCCCCTGAGATCTCCGCCTCGACGTCCTTGTTCGTGGCGGCGAGGACGCGGACGTCCACCTGGATCGGCTTCGACCCGCCGATGCGCGTGACGACGCCGTCCTGCAGCACCCGCAGCACCTTCGCCTGCGCGGCGAGGCTCATGTCGCCGACCTCGTCGAGGAACAGCGTGCCGCCGTGCGCCTGTTCGAACTTGCCGGCGCGATCGGCCACCGCGCCGGTGAACGAGCCCTTCATGTGCCCGAACAGCTCGCTCTCGATCAACTCGGACGGAATGGCCGCGCAGTTCACCTCGATGAACGGCGCCTGCGCGCGCGTGCTCTGCGAGTGGATCGCCCGCGCGACGAGCTCCTTGCCCGTGCCGTTCTCTCCGGTGATCAGCACGCGCGCCGGCGTCTTCGCGACGCGCTCGATCTTCTCGATCACGCCGCGGATGCCGTAGGACGTGCCGACGATCTCGAACCGCGAGCGGACCGCGTCGCGCAGCCGCGTGTTCTCCTCGTGCAGATCGAGGTGCGCCAGCGCGTTCCGGAGCGTGACGAGAATGCGATCCGTGTCGAGCGGCTTCTCGAGGATGTCGTACGCGCCGTGCTGCGTCGCCTCGACCGCCGTCTGGATCGTGGCGTGCCCGCTGATCATCACGACGATCGCGCCCGGGTCCTGCTCGCGAAGGGTGCGCAGCGCCTCCAGCCCGTCGATCCCGGCCATCTTCACGTCCATGAAGACGAGGTGCGGATGGAAGCGACGGTACTCCGCGAGCCCGTCGACCGCGTTCGCCGCGGTGCGCACCTCGTAGCCCTCGAACTCGAGGAGCTGGCCGAGCGCGGCGCGGATCCCCTGTTCGTCGTCGACGATGAGGATGCGCCGGCTCACGGCGCGGCTCCCGTCGTCGTCTTGTAGAGCGTCACGTGCCCGTTCGCGATGCGCACGTCGGCGAGCGAGCGCGGAGTCGAGACGGGGAGCGCGTCGGGCGCGACGCCCGGCGGACGATCGCGTCGCGAGATCTGCCGCACGAGCCGCGGAATGGCGCCCGACGGCACCGTGAAGTCGCGCAGCTTGATCTCGCGCACCTGGAATTCGCTGAGGCCCGGACGAATCACGTGGAAGCTCCCTCCGAGCTGCAGCCGCTCGCGATCGTTGAGCAGGCCGGCGAGCGGCCCGAGCACCCCCGAGCCCGCGATCTCGCGCATGGGCACCACCGCGCGCACGTACAGCGCATCACCGATCACCGCGGCCTCCGCGCTGTCCGCCGACTCCGGCAGCGTGTGCGCCAGCGTCTGGAAGACGTACGACGCCACCTCGCTCGCCGAGAGATTGGTGAACACCGGGCCCGAAGGCTGCGACAGGCTCTCGACCGCCCGCTTGCCGCGTGCGCCGGCCGCGGGCGACAGCGGCTGCCAGACCGACGCCGTGCTCGCCGTGACGCCGTGGCCGGTGAGCCGCGGCAGCCACCGGTCGCGCGTCAGCCAGCCCGCCACGGCGAGGAAGACCAGCAGGATCAGACACCCCAGTCGCGCCAGACAGCCCATCGATCAGGACCCTCGGAGAATCGCGGAATGGAGCCGGCGGTAGCGTGACCCCGACGGCGCGTGCGTGCTCTCGAACAGCGTGATGCGATGCACCTGGACCGTCGCCGACGTTCGCACCGACCGCGCCAGTCGCGCCAGGGCACGCATCCGCTCGACGGGCAGCGGCGTTCGGACGCGCGCCAACGTGATGTGCGGCCGGAACGGCCGTCCCTCGACCTCGAAGCCCTCCCGCTCGCACTCCATCTCGAGATCGTGATGCAGCAGCTCCAGTCGTGGCTCCTGCTCTACCCCGATCCATACGACGCGTGCCCGCCGAAAGTTCGGGAACGCGCCGATCTCTCCAACCGACATCGCGAGCGGCGCGCTGCGCTCCGCGGCCCGCTCCGCCGCCTGCACCAGCCGCGGCTCGCCCTCCGCCTCGACGTCGCCGAGGAACTTCAGCGTGACGTGGCGCTGTTCTCCCGACGTCCACGAGAGCTCCGGCGCTTCCTCACGGAGGCGCGCGGCGGTCTCGTCCAGCAGGTCCTGCAACGCGTCGTCGAGCTCAATCGCGAAGAACAGTCGCATCGGCCGGCGCGCTCGACGTGCGACGATCCTTCGGCAGCTCCACCGCCACGTGCGTGAATCCGAATCGCCGCGCCAGCTCCACGACGGTCCGTCGCGTCGCCGGCACCTCGAGTGCCGCGACGCTCTCCGCCACGGGAAGGAGCAGCGCGAGGCCCGCGCGCGCCTCGACGGCGCATCGCACCCCGAGTGCGGCGATCTCCCTCGCGAGCGCGGTGGCGTTCCGCGCCGTGCGATCGCCGCGCTCCGCGTCGGCGCTCATCGCGTCACGCCGTGCAGCACGTTGAGCGAGCCGGAGCGGAATCCACCGAGATCGATGGCGACTCGCTCGAACCCCGCCGCGCACACCGCCGCGCGCATCGCCGCCGCGCGGTCGGCCGCGAGCCACTTCGGCAGCTCGCCGGCGCCGAGCTCCACGCGCGCGAGCTCCTCGTGGTATCGCACGCGCAGATCTCCGGCGACGCCCAGCGCGCGAAGCGCCGCCTCGGCGCGCTCGATCTGACGAAGCCGCTCGAGGGTGACGGCGGTTCCGTACGGGAGCCGCGAGGCGAGACAGGGGGAGGACGGCTGCTCCCAGGTCGGAATCCCTCGCGCGCGCGAGCTCAGGCGGATGTCCGACTTGGTGAAACCGAGCTCCGCGAGCGGGCTCGCGACCTCGTGCTCGCCGGCCGCGCGAGCGCCCGGGCGCCAGTCGCCGCGATCGTCGGCGTTCGTGCCGTCCGCGACCGTGCGGAAGCCGCGCGCGTGCGCCACCGGCACCACACGCCCCCACAGCTCGGTCTTGCAGAAGTAGCAGCGGTCGCTGGGGTTCGCCGCGTAGCGCGGATCGTCGAGCTCCGCCGTGTCGAGCTCGAGGACGGGGACGTCGAACTCCAGCGCCACCTCGCGTGCCGCGAGCCACTGCTGCTCGGGATACGATGGACTCCGCCCGATGATCGCGAGAACGCCTTCGCGCCCGAGCGTCTCGCGCGCCGCCACGGCGAGGAACGCCGAGTCGACGCCGCCGCTGTAACCGATCGCCACGGGACCATGCGCTCGCAGCCATTCGGCGAGCGCGGCTTCCTTCGCCGCGAGGAGGGGCTCGACGGCGTCGCGAGCAGGATTGGACATAGGTGATAGCTAAGGTATGCGTCGCCTCATCGGGAGGCTGCGCGGGAGGTGCTCCGGGGCGCTCGGATCTCGCGCCGCGGCGGTGGCGCGGCGGATGCAGGCTTGACGTCCGGCAGGGCGCGCCCTACGTTCCGGGAACCAATCGAACGCCGTGGTGATTTGCCGCCTATTGCCGCCACGTTAAAGAACGAGCTAAAACGCGAACGTGCCCGGCGGCGCTGTCGCTCGGGCGCTTTTTGCATGCACCACCCGCACCGTCTCGCTCCGCAAAGAATCCGACCGTGAACTCCACGTTCCGCCTCTCCATCGCCGCTGACCGCACCGCCTGCGCCCTTCGCGCGGTCGGGTGCACCTGCGCGTGTATGGGCAAGGCCATGGCGATCTGCTGTTGTTCGGCGAAGCGCCACCACGTCACACGCGGCCGGGAACGGAGTAGCTGAGATCGCGCGCACTCTACCCGCACGGGAAACCGAACCCGGCCGCTCACTCGAGCGGCCGTTTTTGTTATCCGGAACCAATGACCTCACCCGACTTCCACGTACTGCGCTCTCCGATGCCCTCGCCGTCGCTGGCCGACCGCCGCGAAGGTGATCGATGACGGCCGTCGATTCGGATCGCCCGACGATCGCCGAGGCCGCGTCGGCGGAGGCGCGGCCCACCGCGACGACCGTCTACGCCACGTGGCAGGGTGGGCGGCGATACGAGATCGGCCGGCCCGGCGGTCCGTCCGTGACGATCGACGGCGCCGCGCAGGCCGGACTCGGACCGGTCGACACGATGCTCGGCGCGCTCGCCGCCTGCTCCGCGATCGACGTCGTCGAGTATCTCGCCAAGCGGCGCACGCCGGTCGAGCGGCTGGCGGTGCGTATCGACGCCGAGCGTTGCGGCTCGGTTCCCCGCCGAGTGCTCCGCGCGCGGCTCGAGTTCGCGATCGACGGCGCCGGGATCGACGCCGCGCACGCCGAGCGCGCGATCGCGCTCTCCTTTCGCACCTACTGCTCGGTCTCGGCGTCGCTGGCGCCCGATCTGGCACTGGAGACGCGGCTCCTGCTGAACGGCGCGGAGCACCCATTGGTGGTGCAGCGGGGCGAGGAGGTCCTGTGAGCGCCGCGCCGGGATCCCTCTCGACTGCTCCGCGTCCGGTCCGCCTCGACGAGGAGGGTCTGCCGTTCGAGAGCGACGCGACCTCGGGCGCCGGCGTGGCCCCGCACGCGGCCGAGATCGAGGCGCGGATGGGGATCGTCATCGTCGGCCACGTCGACCACGGCAAGAGTACCATCATCGGCCGGCTGCTCGCCGACACCGGGTCGCTTCCCGAGGGAAAGCTCGAGCAGATCAAGGATCTCTGCGCGCGTACGTCGAAGCCGTTCGAATATGCGTTCCTGCTCGACGCGCTGAAGGACGAGCGTGCGCAGGGCATCACGATCGACGCGGCGCGCGTGTTCTTCCGCACGCCGAAGCGGCGCTATCTCATCCTCGACGCGCCGGGCCACGTCGAGTTCCTCAAGAACATGGTGACGGGGGCGGCGCGCGCCGAGGCCGCGCTGCTCGTGCTCGACGCGGGCGAGGGGATCCAGGAGAACACGCGCCGGCACGCGTATCTGCTCTCGATGCTCGGCGTGCGGCAGATCGCCGTGCTCGTGAACAAGATGGATCTGGTCGGCGGGAGCCAGGCGGCGTTCGACGCCTTCGCGCGCGACCTCACCGCGTTCCTCGGCTCCGTCGGCCTCGAGCCCGCGGCGATCATCCCCGTGACGGGTCGCGACGGCGACAACCTCGCCACGCGGTCGGCGACGATGGCCTGGTATACGGGGCCGACGGTGCTCGAAACCCTCGACGCGTTCCGCAGTCAGGGCGAGGCGGTCGACGGCCCGTTCCGGATGCCGGTGCAGGCGGTGTTCAAGTTCACGAACGACGGCGACGATCGCCGCATCGTCGCGGGCACCGTGGAGAGCGGACGGGTTCGCGTCGGCGACGAGGTGGTGTTTCACCCGTCGGGCAAGCGCGCGCGCGTGAAGTCGCTCGAGGGATTCAATCGCGTCGCGCCGAGCGACGTCGAGGCGGGCGAGTCCGCCGGCTTCACGCTGGCGCAGCAGATCTACGTCACGCGCGGCGAGGTCGCGACGCTCGTGCACGAGCCGCAGCCGGTATCGGCGACGCGCCTGCGCGCCAGCGTGTTCTGGCTCGGCCAGCGGCCGCTGGAGGTGGGGCGGAGCTACACGCTCAAGCTGGGCACCGCGCGCGTGTCGGTGCACCTCGAGCACATCGAGCGCGTGCTCGATGCGTCGACGCTCGAGGCGGTGACGGATCGCACCGCGGTCGTGCGCAACGAGGTCGCCGACTGCGTGCTCCGGCTGCGTCATCCGATCGCCTTCGATCGCGCGGCCGATCTCGCGGCCACGAGCCGGTTCGTTCTCGTCGACCACTTCAGCATCAGCGGCGGCGGCGTGGTGCGCGATGCGCTCCCGAGCCTCGAGCCGCGGCACGGCGCGGACGGCGCCGACGCAGCGGTCGCGTTGCGGCCGGCCGTTCTCTGGCTCACCGGCCAATCGGGAACGGGCAAGTCGTCGCTCGCGCGCTGGCTCGCCGCCCGCGCCGCAGGCGATGGCGCGCGCGTCGAGTTGATCGACGACGACGCGGTGGGCGAGCTCTTCCCCGCTCCGGCGACACGGGCCGAGCGCGATCTCCGCGTGCGACGGCTGGCATGGCTCGCATCGCGGCTCGAGGCGCACGGCGCGGCGGTGATCGTCGCCGTCGGATCGCCGGACGAAGAGGCGCGCCGCTACGCGCGGGAGCTCGCCGCCGATTTCGTGGAGATCCATCTGCACGCCGAGCCCGACGTGATCGCACGGCGCGCGGTCGCCGGCGTGGCGGACCCCTACGAGCCCCCCGTGCAGCCCGAGCTCGCGCTCGACACGGGGCGCCTCACGATCGACGACGCCGGCGCGCAGGTGCTCGCCTGGCTCGAGGAATGGAGCACGCGATGACCCCGACGCTCGCCACGCAGCCGCAGCCGCGCGCCAGCCGGATGGATCACCTCGACCGCCTCGAGCACCGGAGCGTGCACCTGCTTCGCGAGGCCTACGCGAGCTTCCCGCAGCTCGCCATGCTCTGGTCGATCGGGAAGGACAGCACCGTGCTGCTCTGGCTCGCGCGGAAGGCGTTCTTCGGCCACGTGCCGATGCCGCTCGTCCACATCGACACGAGCTTCAAGATCCCCGAGATGATCCGCTACCGCGACCGCCTCGCGGCGGAGTGGCGGCTCACGGTGATCTACGGGCAGAACGAGGAAGCGCTCGCGGCGAAGCAGACCTTCCCCGACGGCAACGTCGATCGCCTCACCTGCTGCGGGCTCCTCAAGACGGAGGCACTGCGGCGCACCCTGTCCGGCGAGGGCACGCGCTACCGCTTCGACCACACGCTCGGCCGCTACGTCGTCGACACGAACCGGGAGCCGTACACGGGCGTGATCGTCGGCGCGCGCGCCGACGAGGAAGGGAGCCGCTCGAAGGAGCGATATTTCTCGCCGCGCTCCGGCGAGAACAACTGGAACATCGCGGATCAGCCGCCCGAGTTCTGGAACCAGTACGCGACGGAATTCGCGCCGGGCACGCACGTGCGCATCCATCCGCTGCTCGATTGGACGGAGCTCGACATCTGGGAGTACATCGAGCGCGAGCGGATTCCCACCGTGGCGCTCTACTATGACCAGGGCACGGGCGAACGCTATCGCTCGCTCGGCTGCTATCCGTGCACGAAGGCGGTGACGTCGGACGCGAAGAACGTCCAGGAGATCATCGTCGAGCTGAAGAGCGGCCGCTTCGCGAACATCGCGGAGCGCTCGGGCCGCGCGCAGGACAAGGACGACGGCGGCGGCCTCGAGGCGCTCCGCCGCGAGGGGTACATGTGAGCACCGCGACGAACGGCGCCGGCGGCGGCGCGCGGAGCGGGTTCACCCTCTGGCTCACCGGACTCTCGGGCGCCGGGAAGTCGACGCTCGCCGGCGCGCTCGCGCAGCGACTGCGCACCGACGGCGTCGCGGTGGAGGTGCTCGACGGCGACGAGGTGCGGGAGCATCTGTCCCGGGGGCTGAGCTTCTCGCGCGAGGACCGGGACACGAACGTCCGGCGCATCGCGTACGTCGCCAAGCTGCTGACGCGCAACGGCGTCGGCGTGATCACGGCGGCGATCTCACCCTACCGCGCGACGCGTGAGGAAGCGCGCCGGCAGATCGGCGACGGGTTCATCGAGGTGTACGTCAACGCGTCGCTCGACACCTGCATCCGGCGCGACGTGAAGGGCCTGTACGGCAGGGCGCTCGCCGGAGAGATCCCGTCGTTCACCGGCGTGTCCGATCCGTACGAGGCGCCGGCCGATCCGGACGTCGAGGTGAACACCGAGCACGAGACGCTCGACGAGAGCGTCGAGCACGTGCTCGACGCGCTGCGCGAGCGCGGGCGGCTCGGGCGCGTGACCGCGAGGGCGCTCCCGTGACGGCGCCGCTGTCCGCGAGTGGCGCTCCCGACCAGCTGCTCACCCCTGCCGTGCTGCGCGCGGAGGCGGCGCGCCTGCGCGATCGGCGGCCGGAGGAGATCCTCGCGTGGACGCTCGCGTCGTTCCCCGGGCGCACGGGGGTGACGGTGAGCTTCGGGGGACCCGGCGTCGCCCTCGCGTTCATGGCGAGCCGGATCGAGCCCTCCACGCCGATCGTGTTCCTCGACACGGGCGTGCTCTTCCCGGAGACGTACGCGCTGCGCGACGAGCTCGTGAGCCGCTACGCGCTCAACCTCGTCGAGTACACGCCGGCGGTCGATCCGGGCCCGCTCTACGAGACGGACACCGACGCGTGCTGCGCGATTCGGAAGGTCGAGCCGATGCAGCGCGCGCTGGCGAGCTTCGACGCGTGGGTGAGCGGCGTTCGCCGCGATCAGGGGCCGACGCGCGCGAACACGGAGGTCGTCGAGCATCACGTGATCGACGGGCGCCCGCTCGCGAAGGTGCATCCGCTCGCGTACTGGAGCCGCGGTCAGATCTGGGGCTACCTGCTCGAGCAGGGCATCCCCTACAACCCGCTGCTCGACCGCGGCTACGCGAGCCTCGGCTGCTGGCCCTGCACCCGCGCGACCGTCGCCGGCGAGGACGAGCGTGCCGGCCGATGGGCCGGCAGCGGCAAGACCGAATGCGGCCTGCACACGTTCACCTCGTCGTCCGATCGGGAGCGCACCCGATGAGCACACCGCTGGTCAACCTCGCCGTCGCCGGTCTGCTCATCGGCTTCATGATCGGCCTCACCGGGGTGGGCAGCGGAGCGCTGATGGCGCCCGTGCTCCTCCTGCTCGGCATTCCGCCGCAGGTCGTCGTCGGCAGTGATCTGCTGTTCGGATTGTTGACGAAGATCGTCGGCGTGGGATCGCACATTCGGCACCGGACGATCGCCTGGCGGTGGGTGTGGCTGATGGCGGTCGGGAGCCTTCCCGGTGTCATCGCCGGCACTCGGCTGCTCGCGCGGTACGGGAGCGATCCCACGACGGTGCGCACCTGGATCGGCACGGTGCTCGTGCTCACGCCGATCATCGCGATCGGGATGGAGGTCGCCCGCCGGCGCGACGCCGCGTGGGTGGAGCGACTGCGGCAGCCGAGCGCGCCGACGATCGCGCTCCTCGGCGCCGTCATCGGCATCACCGTCGGCGCCACGTCCGTCGGGAGCGGCAGTCTCGTCGACATGGCCCTCGTGCTGTTCTCGCCGCTGTCGGGCGGTGTGCTGATCGGCACCGGCATCGCGCACGCCGTGCTGCTCAGCGGCGCGGGCGTGCTCGCGCATTGGCGGATCGGCAACGTCGATCCGCTGCTCGTCGGGCAACTGCTCGTCGGATCCATCCCCGGTGTGCTGCTCGGCGGCCAGGTCGCCCGCCGCGCGACGCCGGGCGCCGTGCGCTGGGGCGCGACGACTCTCGTCCTGCTGAGCGGCCTCACCCTTCTCACCCGAGCCTGAGTTACATGACCGGACCCACCACCACCGCCGACACCACGACCCCGCTGACGCCGGTCAAGGAGACGCCGGCCCAGAAGGTCGAGCGCATCAAGCGCGAGAAGGCGTCGTGGTCCATCATGGACGACATCCGCCGCTACTCCCGCGAGGGCTTCTCGGCGATCGACGCCGACGACCTCACGGTGCGCTTCCGCGCGTGGGGACTGTACACGCAGGGCGACGGACGCGGCACGCGCGGCGAGGAGATGCCCTTCTTCATGATGCGCGTCCGCACGCCGAACGGGTTCATCGATTCGCGCATGGTCCGCCGCATCACCGAGATCTCCGACCGGTACGGCCGCGGCAGCATCGACATCACCAACCGGCAGAACTTCCAGCTTCACTGGCTGCGCATCGAGGACATCCCGACCATCTGGGAGTCGCTCGCCGAGGTGGGCTGGACGAGCATGGGCGCGTGCGGCGACAACCCGCGCACCGTCACCGGCTGCTCGCTCGCCGGCGTCGAGCACGACGAGCTGATCGACGCGAGCCCGATCGCGCTCGCCGTGGATCGCTTCCTCAACGGCAACCCCGAGTACGGCAACCTGCCACGCAAGTTCAAGATCACGATCACCGGCTGCCGGCACTGGTGCTCCTACCCGGAGATCAACGACATCGGCGCGACGGCCGTACGGCGCGCCGACGGCGTGGTCGGATTCCACGTCCGCGTCGGCGGTGGCCTCTCCACGAAGCCGCACCTCGCGGTGTTCATCCCGGCCTTCGTGCATCCGGAGCAGGTGCCCGCGGTCGTGGAGGCGATCACGGCGATCTTCCGCGACTCGGACGAGCTGCGCGTGAATCGCGCGAAGGCGCGGATGAAGTTCCTGATCATCAACCACGGCTGGACGGGGGAGAAGTTCCTCGCCGAGATCGAGCGGCGCATCGGTTACACGCTCGACGCGCCCGCCGAGGAGCATCCCCCGGAGGGACCATACCGCGACCACGTCGGCGTGCATCCGCAGAAGCAGCCGGGGCTCAGCTACGCCGGCTTCTCCGTCGTGTCGGGGCGCATCTCCACCGACAAGCTGCGCGGGATCGCCGCGCTGGCCGACGAGTTCGGCGACGGCACGCTGCGGCTCAGCGCGATGCAGAACATCCTCATCACGAACGTTCCGACGGAGCGCGCCGCGGAGCTCGTGGCGCGGAGCCGCGCACTCGGCGTCGCGCTCGACGGCTCGCCGTTCCAGCGGGGGACGGCCTCGTGCACGGGGACCGAGTACTGCAAGCTCGCGATCACGGAGACCAAGATGTTCAGCATCCGGCTCGCGCAGGAACTCGAGGACCGGCTCCCGGGGTTCACCGACGCGGTGAAGCTGCACGTCGCCGGCTGCCCGAACTCCTGCGGGCAGCATCCGATCGCCGACGTCGGTCTGCAGGGCGTGCTGCTCAACCAGGCGGGGACGCAGGTGGAGGGATTCGACTTCTTCGTCGGCGGCGGCCTCGGGAAGAACAGCACGCTCGGGCACCGCGTCGGTTTCCGCGCGCCGGCCGACGACGTGCCCGAGGCGCTCGAGCGGTTGTTCTCCGCGTACGTCGCGGAGAAGCAGGAGGGAGAGACGATCCGCGCCTGGACCGGCCGCGTCGGCGACGCCGAGATCAAGCGCGTGCTCGCGGGCACGCGGCCGGCGGCGGGCGTGGTGGCGTGAGCCCGAGGTGAGGCGCGCGACGGAACCGTGGACTCGGAGGGGACCAGGTGAGCACAATCGCTGAAGGCGCGGTGCACGGGGCGACCGTGCCGCCGGGAGAGAGCATGCCGGTGGTGCCGGGGCACCGGGTCGACGCCGTGATCGGCCGCACCCCGGTGGTGCGCCTCGAGCGCGTGGCGACGCCGGAGATGGCCGAGGTGTGGATCAAGCTCGAGGGGGCGAATCCCGGGGGCTCGATCAAGGACCGCACGGCGCTCGGCATGATCCTCGACGCGGAGGAGCGCGGCATCCTGAAGCCGGGCGACACGATCGTCGAGCCGACGTCGGGCAACACCGGCATCGGTCTGGCGCAGGTGGCATCGGCGCGCGGCTACCGGCTGATCCTCTGTCTCCCCGATTCGGCGAGCGACGAGCGGAAGCGCACCCTCGAGGCGTACGGCGCGGAGCTCGTGCTGACCGATCCGGAGCGCCGAATGCTCGCGGCGATCGAAGCGGCGGAGCGCATTCGCGACGAGACGGGGGCGTGGATGCCGAATCAGTTCTCCAATCCGGCGAACCCGCGGATCCACTACGAGACCACCGGGCCGGAGCTCTGGTCGCAGCTCGACGGGCGGCTCGACGCGTTCATCTACGGCTCGGGGACAGGCGGCACGATCACCGGCGTCGGACGGTACCTCAAGGAGCATCGCCCGGAGATCCTCGTGATCGCCGTCGAGCCCGCGCGGTCGCCGGTGCTCTCGGGAGGCATCCGCGGACAACACCAGTTCCAGGGGATGGGACCGGGGTTCATCCCGGACAACCTGGACCGGTCGATCCTGGACCGTGTGATCCCGGTCTGGGAGGAGGACGCCTTCCCGGTCGCGCGGCGTCTGGCGCGTGAGGAAGGGCTGTTCGTCGGGATGTCGAGCGGTGCGATCGCCTTCGCGGCGCTTCAGGTGGCGACCGCGCTCGGGCCCGGGAAGCGTGTGGCGATGATCGCCCCCGACACCGGCGCCCGGTACCTCTCCACGGTGCTCTTCTCGGCCGACGACGCTCCGGACCCGTCGCACGGCGTGCTGTAGGCAGTCGGCCGCGCCCCGGGGGCAAGACGGGCGTGCCGAGCGCGCGCCGATGGATTCGGAGGCGAGCCTGACTCGATCGGGCTCGCCTCCTTCTTTCGCGCGAGGCGGCCACCCGACATCTGGCATCCACCACACAGTGCGCAGGAAGCACTAGTGAGACACCATTTTACATATTTATGCCGCACGAATCCATTATTTCGCTGAATTAATTGCAGATTTTGCACGATTTGCTTGACAGGCGGCCACTTTCCTTCTAGGTTCGCGACGTCCGCCTGCCGTCGGCTGGGCTCGCCCGCGGCCGGAACCGCCCGATCGCTCGACGAGGAATCGAGATGAAGCTGATCACGTGCATCATCCGCCCGGAGCGGCTACCGGCGGTCAAGGAGGCGCTCTTTCGCGCCGGCGTCACCGGCATCACGCTCAGCCGAGCCAGCGGCCACGGCGGCGAGCAGGACCGGCTCGAGCACTACCGCGGCGGCGCCGTCGTGCTCGAGTTCCAGGACAAGGTCAAGATCGAGATGGTTTGCTCCCAGCCGTTCGTGCAGCCGACCATCGACGCCATCATCGCGGGGGCGCGCACGGGCGCCGTGGGCGACGGAAAGATCTTCGTGCAGCCCATCGAGCGCGTGATCCGCATTCGCACCGGCGAGGAGGACGACGCCGCGCTCACCCCGCTGAATGCCGAGGAAGTGCGCCAGCGGGCGCTCGACCCGGCGCACGCCTAGACGTCTCACTGCGCTCGCCCGCGTCGCGCCGAATCCCGGTGCGATGCCGCGCAGCGCGCACCCGACTCCCCAGGAGGACCCTTGGAACGGCACCGATCCGCAGCGCTCGGACTCGTGTTGGCCCTCGCGACGGCTGGACGCGTCGCTTCGGCGCAGGCGACGACCGACACCACGACCACGGCGAACGCCCCCTCGACGGGACCCGCCGCGACCGACACGGCGGGGCGCGCCACGCCGGCGAGCAACTCGGTGCCTTCCCTGCTCCGCGACGTGCAGGCCAACGCCTTCGTGTCGTTCGGCTACCTCAGCAACCTCAATCGGCCCGCGGACGATCAGATCGGTCTCCGATACTTCGACACGCAGGCGAACACGTTCAGCCTCGACGTCGCGGAGCTCGTGCTCCAGAAGACGGTCGCCAAGGCCGGGGACGTCGGCTTCCGCGTCGACCTCGAGGCCGGATCGACGATTCCCGGCAAGGAGCAGTCGGCCGGCCTCTCGATCGGCGAGAGCGCCGATCTCCAGCAGGCGTTTCTCAGCTACGTCGCGCCCGTCGGCACCGGACTCCGGCTCGACGTCGGCAAATTCGTCACCCACATGGGCTACGAGGTGATCGAAGGCTACGACGGCTACAACGACGAGTACAGCCGATCGCTGCTGTTCAACTACGCGATCCCGCTCACCCACACCGGCGTCAAGGCGACGTACGCGTTCAGCCCGCAGGTTTCGCTCATGGGGGAAGTGGTGAACGGGTGGGACGTGGCGATCGACAACAACAAGGGCAAGTCGATCGGCGCACAGCTCGCCATCCTTCCCGTCTCACCGCTCGCGATCTACCTGAACTACATCGGCGGACCCGAGACGACGGGCGACAACGGCAACGTGCGCCACGTCTTCGATCTCGTCACCACGCTCAAGCTCTCCGACGCGCTCTCGCTCGGCCTCAACGCCGACTACGGCATCGAGGACGGCACGAGCCTCGTCACGCCGGGCGACGACGCGAAGTGGACGGGAGTCGCCGGCTACGCGAAGATCACGACTCCGAGCATCTTCTCGCTCGGGCTTCGCGCCGAGACGTTCCGGGACGACGGCGGCACCAGGCTCGGCATCGGCGCCGCCCGCGCCAACGAGGTGACGCTCACGCCGACGTTCAAGATCGCCGAGCACTTCGTCGTCCGCGCCGAAGGCCGCTACGACTGGGTCGATCAGGCCGTGTTCACCGATCACGATGGCGCATCGAAGAAGAACCAGGCGACGGTCGGGATCAACGGGATATTCGTGTACTGAACGAACGTGGTGTGTTCGTGTGTTGGTGTGTCGGTGTGTCGGTACCAACACACCGACACACCCACACACCGCTTCACCCCCCCTCCTCCGTCCCCCTCAACAACGCCACCGCCATCGCGTTCAACGGCGTGGGAATGCCGTGCAGGCGGCCGAAGCGGACGACGGCGCCGTTGCGGGCGTCGATCTCCATCTGGCGGCCGGCGAGCCGGTCGGCGAGGAGCGAGTTGATCGAATCGGCCGGGGCGCTTCGAGCGCCCTCGACCACCTGCTCCACGATCGCATCGTCCAGCACCGCGCCCTCCGCGCGGCCGACCAGCACGACCTCGCGCACCATCCCGCGCGTCAGCTCGGCGATCGGCTCGAGTCGGATCACGCCCGTGGGCTTCAGCAGGATCGCCGAGATCGCGCCCGGCGCGTTGATGCAGAGCTTCGCCCACGCGCGCGTCGTGAAGTCGCCCGTGGAGACGTCGAAGTTCGTCTTCGCGAACAGCGGTACGAACGCGCGCCCGTCGGGCGTGTCGGGCACGACGATCCACGACGGTCCGCGCTGGCGCATGCGCCCGGGCGCCGAGCGCTCGGCCGGACAGTCGATCACCGCCGGCACGATGCGCGCGGCCGGAACGTAGGGCGCGAAACGCTGCACGTGCTCGACCCCGTTCTGGAGCACGGCGATGCGCGTGTCGTCGCGGCACAGCGCGCGGAGCCAGCGCGCGGCGCCTTCCGTGTCGTATGCCTTGGTGGCGACGAGCACCCAATCGACCGGCCGCGCGTCCGCCACGCCGGTGACGACGCGCGGCGCCGCGGCGATCGGTCCCGAGGGCGTCTCGACCTCGAGTCGGTCGAACGGCGTGCGCGCGCACACGGTGACCGCGTTCGCGGGATCCTGCGCGAGCCAGGCGGCCAGAATGCCGCCGATGGCGCCCGGCCCGACGATGGCGATGGTCGGCATTCCCGAACGTATCGAGGGCGTGCCGCCGCGACAACGCGGGCCGCTCAGCGCCGCACCGGCTCCAGCACGGCGCGCGGCGCGCCGCTCGAGGCGTCGATGCGCGCGACGTACCACGCACGATCGCCGAACCGCTCGGCGAGCAGCGTGTCGCGCGCGCCGAAGTCGCGGGCATACACCACCGGCCCGCCGAGCCGGCCGTCGCGATCGAGCTCGTTGCGCGGGAGAAAGCGCGCGAAGTCGGCGCCGCTCGATCGGGCGCTCGCCCATTCACGCGCGCAGGCCGGCGCGAGCGGCACGCCCGGTCGCAGCGCGATCTGGTCCGCGATGCCGAGATTCGGCACGAGTGGCGCCGTCGCCGTACGATCGAGCGTGCCGAAGACGAGGCTCGCGCGCGGTGGACGGCCCGCCGGCATCCGATCCGCGGAATCGAGCAGTTGCTGCAGCAGACAGGCGTCGTAGTGATCGACGATCGACTGCGCGGCGAACGGGCGCGCGCCGAGCGCCTCGAGCCGGCTCACGAGGCGGGCGCGCCAGCCGTCCGACACGAGCACGAGCGCATGCGCCAGGCCGCGCGTCGCCACGAGATCGGCGATCATCGTCGTCGCCTCGGAGCGGTCGCTGGCGCGTCTCGCGAGGGCCCAGACGCCGGACGGCTGCGCCATCGCGCCGGGCAGCAGCCAGCCGAGGGCGAGCCAGAGGGGCACGAGGAGCGTCGCCGCGGCGCGCCAGACGGGCCGCGTCACGCGATCGCGCAGCGCGCCGGGAAACCTCGCGACCCAGAGCAGGAACACGGGCGCGCCGCTGAAGAGGAAGCGCGGTCCGAGCGCGCGGCCCTCTCCCCAGAACGCCCAGTATCCCACCAGCAGCGCACCGAGCACGCCCATGAGCAGCGCGTCCCACCGCGAGGCCCGGCGTCGCAACGCGAGCGCGGCGACCACGAGGAGGATCGCCGGCACCGGCCAGCCGAGCAGCACGAGGTCGAGCCGGAGCAGATAGGCCGACACGTTGTAGACGCCACGCCTCGGCGTGTGCAGCGCGCCCATCGGGTCCACGTGGAAGCCGGGCCGGTGGGCGGGGCCGTTCAAGGCGTCGTAGGCGAAGAGAAAGGGGTCGCCCGTCGTGGCCTGATTGGCCGCGAGCAGTAGCACGACCGGGATGCAGCCCGCGGCGACCTGTGCGACGAGCGACAGGGCGAGGCGGCGATCTCGACGTGCCTGGAGAAGCTGGAAGGCACCGATCGCCACCGCACACAGTGCCGCGTCGTACGGGCGAACGGTCGCGGCGACGCCCAGCGCGCCACCCACCACCGCGGCCGCGCGCCGGGCGCGCCGATCGGTGTCGGCAGCGAGCCACGACGGCAGCGCAGCGATCGCCATCCAGATCGCGACGAGCGCGGCGACGTGATCGAGCTGCGTCGCCGCCATGAACAGCACGAACGGCGAGAGCGCGTAGAGCAACGTCGCGCTTCGCGCCTCGACGTCCGTCGACGTCGAGGCGACGAAGCGATGCACGACGATCGCGCCGAGCGCGGCGAGGATGGGATTCACCAACCACGGCAGCCCGGCGGCCACTCCCGCGCTCAGGAACGCGAAGCCGCCGAGCGGAAAGTGCGTGAGCCACCGGTCACCGACGACGAGCGTCTGCGTCGTGCTGAAGAACTCCGGGTGCGCTTCGGCGCGCGCGTACAGCCGGCCGCCCGCGAGGAGACGTGCCTGCCACTGCATCGAGAGCTCGTCGATCGTGACCGGGTGCAGCCCGAAGAGATACCAGGCGAAGAACACCGAGCCCGCGCACACCGCGAGTGCGACGAGGAGCAGGAAGACGCGGCGCGAGGGGCGCAGCACGAGCCACGCGAAATACGCAGGCAGCGCCTCGACCTGTGCGCGCGCGAGCCGCGCGAGCAGGAGCGCGGCGAGCGTCACGACGACGCCCCAGAGGATCCAGAGCCGCACCGACTGGCCGTACCACGCGAGTCCCGCGCCCGGCGCCACGATGTTCGCCATCGGGAGGACGCCGAGCGCGGTGAGGACGACGGCCATCAGCCGGAGCGGCCAGACGCGCGACGATGAGGCTCGCTGGTTCATGTGGACAGGACGCGCGAACCGCGCCGGCGCATCCCTCCGTTCGAGCGCGCGCGCTCAGCGCACGTGCACCGCCGCGGCCGCTCCGTCGCCGGTCCGCTGCTCGTCCCGCTCCTCGATCCGCGGCCGGTAGCCGAGCGCCTCGGCGACGTGCGGACGCGCGATGGCGTCGCTCCGCTCGAGGTCGGCGATCGTGCGCGCCACGCGCAGCACCCGGTGGAACGCGCGCGCCGACAGATGCAATCGATCCGCCGCGCCGGTGAGCAGCGAGCGCGCCTCGGCGTCCAGGCCCGCGTGCGACGTGAGCCACCGGCCGGATGCGCGCGCGTTGCAGCCCGTCTCCGTGGCGTAACGGGCTCGCTGCCGGGCGCGGGCCCCTTCCACGCGCGCTCTGATCGCGTCGGAGCGCTCCCCGGTCTCCCGCGCCGCGAGCCGCTCGAGACTCACCGCGGGAACCTGGACGTGCATGTCGATCCGGTCGGCGAGCGGTCCGGAGAGCCGAGCGCGATACTTCGCCACCTCGGCGGCGGCGCAGATGCACGGCTTGGCCGGATCACCGGCATGGCCGCATGGACACGGATTCATCGCCGCGACGAGGGCGAAGCGCGCCGGAAATCGCAGCGAGGCGGACGCGCGCGCGATCGTCACGCTGCCATCCTCCATCGGCTGGCGAAGCGCCTCGAGGACGGACCGCGGGAACTCCAGGAGCTCGTCGAGGAAGAGGACGCCGTGGTGCGCGAGGCTCACCTCGCCTGGCCGCGGTGACGACCCGCCGCCGACGAGACCGGCCATGGACACCGAGTGGTGCGGCGCGCGAAAGGGACGGCGGGTCACGGCGCCGAGCGTCGGATCGAGCAGGCCCGCCACGCTGTGGACCGCGGTGACCTCGATCGATTCGGCGCTCGTGAGGGCGGGAAGGATCGTCGGCATGCGGCGCGCGAGCATCGTCTTGCCCGAGCCGGGTGGTCCGATGAGCAACACACCGTGTCCGCCCGACGCCGCGATGGTGAGCGCGCGCTTGGCGCTCTCCTGGCCCGCCACGTCGATGAAATCCGTGCGGTCGATGTCGGGCGCGGCCGCGGGGACCTGCGTCGCGACCGGTGGCGAGCCGCGGCGCAGCCACTCCACGAGCTCGGCGAGCGTCGACGGCGCGACGAGCGGGAGCTCGCGCACGAGGGACGCTTCGGCGACGTTGGCGCGTGGCAGCACCATCGCGCCGCCGGGCGCGGCGCGCGACGCGGCGGCGAGCATCCGCGCGATGGAAAGTGCGCCACGCACGGGACGAACGCTGCCGTCGAGTCCAAGCTCGCCGACGAAGGTGTGCCGCGCGACGGCGTCCGGCTCGAGCACTCCGGCACCGACCAGGACGCCGAGCGCGATCGGCAGGTCGAAGGCGCTTCCTTCCTTTCGGATGTCGGCCGGGGCGAGGTTCGTCGTGATCCGCCGTGGAGGAACGGTGAAGCCGGAATTGAGCAGCGCCGCGCCGACACGCTCCCGGCTCTCCCTCACCGCCCCCGCCGGCAAGCCGACGGTCAGCCAGAGCGGCAAGCCGAGGGCGACGTCGACTTCGACGGTGACGGGGAAGGCATCGATCCCGAGCACGGCGGCGGAGCGGATGGCGGCGAGCATGGCCGCATGATCCGCGCACGTCCTCCGGGGTCCATCACCATTCGCGCGCGGGGCGCTTCGTGGTCGCGCGGCGCGCGGACGCGCGCGGGCGGAGCGCGACGGAGGGGCCGTCGCGCTCCGCTTGCCGCACCGGCGGGTTGCTACTTCGCCTGCGCGTGGCTGGTGCCCTGCTTGTCGAGCAGATTCTGCGCGGCGAGCATGTGCGCTTCGAACGCGGGGGCTACTTTCGTCACGAGCGCTCTCGCTTCCTGGTTCTGCAGGGCCGGCAGCAGCGTCGACTTCACCGCGTCGAGCACGGCCTTGTGGAATGCCACCTCGTGCTGGAGGAACGCGCGGTCGAACGCCTTGCCGGAGGTTGCCTCGAGCTTCGCCACCGCGGCGGCGTGGTCCTTCGCCATCGCGAAGTCCTTCGGCGGGGTCGGATGCACGCCGAGCTTGGCGGCGAGGTCGCGACCCTGCTGCCGAACGACGTTATGGTCTCGCTCGAGCATCGCTCCGAAATCGCGCACCTCCTTCGTCGTCCCCTTCTTCGCGGCGAGCGCGCCGGTCTCGATGTCCCACGTGTTGGCCGCGTCGAAGATGGCGATGATCGTCGGATCATCGAGCTTGGCGCTCTGGGCGCTCGCCACCGTCATCGGGGCAAAGGCGGCGACGGCGAGCGCGGCGGCGGCGACGTGGGCGGACAGGCGAAGACGGGGCATGGTGGATCTCCTTGGTTCGGTCGGGTGTGGCCGCTGGTTGCGGCCGGTGCACGGTCACGATGGAACCCCGCGCGCAATTTGTCAAGATTCTGGTTGACTTATTGGTTCGGGCATTACCTTTTGTTGGGACCGAGGAGGAACGAAAGGCCATGCGCTGGTGGGAACGGCAGATAGGCGGCACGACCAGGGGGCGGATCATCGCGCTTCTTCGCCGAGGCGCATCCACCATCGAGGAGCTCGCCAGGGCGCTCGAGGTGACCGACAACGCCGTGCGCCCGCACGTCCAGCTGCTCGAGCGCGAAGGGCTGCTCAACGCCAGCGGCAGTCGCCAGGGCCCGGGTGCCGGGAAGCCGGCCACGACCTATGCGCTGACCACCGAGGCCGAGTCGGCGCTTTCGGGCGCGTACGCGCCGGTCCTGACCACGCTCCTGCGAACCCTCGAGACGCGGATGGCAAAGCCGGAGCTCGAGGCGCTACTGCGCGACGTCGGCCGACAGATGGGTCCGGGGCAGCCGGAGACGGGCCCCCTCGACGCACGCGTGCAGGCCGCGGCGGCGGTCCTGTCCGGACTGGGATCAGAGCTCGACGTCGAGCGCAGCGAGACGGGCTACGTGCTGCGCGGCTATGCCTGTCCGCTGGCGACGGCGGTACGCGGGCAGCCCGCGGCGTGCCACGCGGTCGAGGAGCTCGTGCAGTCCGTGGTGGGGACGCCGGTGCGGGAATGCTGCGACCGCAGCGAGGGCACGCCGCGCTGCCGGTTCGAAGTGCTGGCCGAGTGACGCTCGACTAGAGCGCGAGGGAGAGCTGCGCGGATTCGCGCTGGGTCGCGGGGCTTTCGTCCGCGTCGGGAGCGTCCTCCTCGCTCTTGTAGTAGCGGTCGAACTGCACGCCGTGCGCCGCGCACAACCTCCTGAAATGCTCACGCAACCCACGCCGGTAGCGCTCGCCCACGGAATGGCTGCGGGCGTAGGTGGAGCGGTACCGCGCCGCGAGATGCGGAAACTCCGCCTCGATGAACGGGAGGTAGCGCTGGCGCGCCGCGGACTGGAGCCGCAGCGCGCACGCGCCGATGTACGAGGCATTCGCCGCGGCCACGCTGCGCACGAGTGCGTCGAGCAGTGGAGGGGCATCGGTGATCCCCGGCAACACGGGCATGACGTTCACCCCGACCTCTATCCCGCTCGATCTGAGCCGGGCGATCGCCCGCAGGCGCGCCTCGGGGGTGGGCGCCCGGGGCTCGAGGCGCCGAGCGAGCTCACGGTCCACGGTGATGAGCGAGACGTGCACCGAGAGGCGCGACCGCGCCGCGAGCCGGATCAGGAGGTCGACGTCGCGCGTCACCAACGGGCTCTTCGTGATGATGGTGACCGAGAGCCCCTGCTGCTCCGCGAGCACCTCGAGAACTCCCCGCGTGAGACGGAACCGTCGCTCCGCTGGCTGGTATGGATCGGTGGCCGTTCCGACCACCACCGACTCGCGATGGAGGGCGGCGAACCGCGAGGGGCGCCGGAGCTCGCGTCTCAGGAGGAGGGGCGCTTCCCGCTTCACGAAGATGCGACGCTCGAACGCGAGCCAGGGTGGAAGGCTCGCGAGCTCGTCACGCATGGTCTCCGCGGCGGGTCCGGACATCACCAACCGCTCGGCGACGTACCGGTGAGCGTATCGAGCGTAGCAGTAGGCACACCCGAACGCGCAGCCGACGTACGGATTGATCGACCAGAAGGACATGCCCGTGGCGACCGGGCTATTGAGGATGCTCCGCGCGTCGGTGCCGAAGTAGCGGATGTCCTTCTGCTCGCCGATCACGGGGGACGCGTCGGTTCGCGTGTGATCCTCCAACGGCATCACATGCTGCATGGCTTCCCCGCCTGAGGTCCGAGGCGGAGCATACCGAACATATCCCGAATATACAAGGCGTGACCTTTTTGCCCTTTGGCACGCCCTGTGGAGAGTCGAACCCTGCCCGCGTGCATCGCGGTTGATCCGAGGAGAACATGACGACGACGAAAAGCGCCCGGTGGGCGGCGGGCACAGCGGCCACCATTGCCGGCCTCGCCCTCGCCGCGTGTCACGCGGGAGACTCGCAGTCGCCGCTACCGCCGGGAGTGCTGTTGCTCGCGCCCGGTCAGGGCGCGGCGCTGACCTCGACGGCATCGCTCAAGATCGAGGGGGGCTCCGACGGATCGGAGAACGTCCTCGTCCTGGTGGACTCGTCGACGACGGCGAGCGCGGGGGCGTTCACGTATTCGATCGCGGCGACGGGGGTCGGGTCGGCGGGAGCGATCTCGCCTCCGGCGACCTCGCGCTCGCCGCTGGGCAGCCTCGCGCCCCTGGCGACTCCCCTGCTCGCCGGTCCGGCCCTCGACATCGGGTTCGGGATGCGGCTCAATCAGCGGAGCCTCGCGCGACTGCGCCCGGGGTTCGGAGCGGCGCGCGCGCTCCACGCCAGTCGCGCGGCGCGGCCGGGACTGTCGCGCAGCACCGCGAGCGCGCCGCTCCAGGTCGGCGACGTCGTGACGATCAACGTGAGTCCCGACGCGTGCGACAACATCCAGAAGCGCGGCGCGCGCGTGGTGGCCATCGGATCGCAGTCGATCGTGCTCGCCGACACGCTGAACCCGACGGGCGGCTTCACGAGCAGCGACTATCAGCGGTTCGCCGCGCGGTTCGACACGCTCGTGTACCCGCTGGACGTGTCGAACTTCGGCCAGCCGGCGGACATCGATCAGAATCAGAAGATCCTCCTCTTGTTCACGTCCGCCGTGAACGAGCTGACGCCCGCCAATTCGAACTCGTACGTCGGCGGCTTCTTCTTCGATCGGGATCTCTTTCCGGTCGTGGCGACGACCGACTTTCAGGGATGCGCCGGGAGCAACTTCGGCGAGCTGTTCTACCTGCTCGCACCCGACCCCACCGGCGTGATCAACGGCAACGTGCGGCGCACCGGATTCGTCGACAGCATCACGACCTCCGTCATTGCGCACGAGTTCCAGCACCTGATCAATGCCTCGCGGCGCCTGTACGTGACGGCCAACGTCGAGGCCTTCGAGGAGGGGTGGCTCAACGAAGGGCTGAGCCACATCGCGGAGGAGCTGCTGTTCTATCACGAGGCGAACCTCGCCCCGCGAAGCAACATCTCGGTCGGTATGCTCCGGAGCAGCGGGAAGCTCGTGAGCGTGTTCAACGCGGACATGTCGGCGAACACGGCGCGCTACGACCTCTTCCTCGAGAAGCCCTCGAAGAACTCGCCGTTCCGCAGCGACGACAGTCTCGAGACGCGCGGGGCGACATGGAACCTGCTGCGGTATCTCGCGGACCGGAAAGGAGGCACGGAGTCGGCAACCTGGCAGGCGCTCGTGAACACACCGCTCACCGGAACGGCGAACCTCGCCGGCGTCTTCGGTGCGAGCCTGCCCGCGCAGGTGCGAGACTGGTCGTTCTCGCACTACACCGACGACTTCCTGCCTTCCGTCCCGGCGGAGTACACGCAGCCGAGCTGGAACTATCGCAGCATCTTCCCCGCACTCAGCGGCACGAACAACAGCTATCCGCTGGAGGTCAACTCGCTCTCGACCGGCAGCTCGACCTCCGCGACCCCCACCGCGTCGGGGACGCTGATCGGCGGCAGCTCCGCCTACTACCGCTTCTCGATTCCGAGCGGATCCACCGCCGAGATCACTCTCACCACCACCGGACCGATCGCCGCGCGCGTGTTCCGCGTGCGCTGAGTGGCCGGCGGTCGTGCATGCGACGAGGGCGCCCTGTCCAGGGCGCCCTCGTCTCGTTCTCCGCCCCTGCCGCCGGCCGGCGGCTCCGCTCAGTAGCCGATGTAGACGTAGGGCGAGCTGCGCTCTTCCGGCGCGCGCAACAGCCAGCCGTCGCTCACGCTGCGATGCTGAAACGGCAGCGGGTTGAACAGGCTCAGCATGCTCCGCTGGCTCGATGCGTTCTCCTGCGGCAGCGGGGCGACGCGCACGTTGGACAACGCGGCGCAGCCCTGCGCGGCGACGAGGACCGCCGCCCCGACGAGTAGTCGTGCCCCGAGCTTCATCGCGATCATGGTTCCTCCGGGAAGTGGACGTCGCCCTGCCCCGAGAGGATAACCTGCACGTCCCGGTCCGCGTCACGCAACGCGACCGTGCCTGCCCCGGGACGCGCGGAGGCGTACATTCCCGCGTGCTCCACACCGATCGACCGCACGCCGGCGCTCCGCCGGGCCTCGCCCTCCGCGCCGCGCTGATCATCCTCCAGCTCGGCGCGTTCGGCGTCGTGCTCGCCGCGTCGACGAACAAGCAATTCGAGCTCGACCGGTTCTTCGTACCGAAGGAGGTGGTGCTGCACGCGGCTGCCACGATCGCCGCGCTCTGCTGCCTTGCGAGTGCACGCACACTCCGCCTCTCGCGCGTCGATCAGCTGCTCGGGCTCTTCCTCGCGCTCGGCCTCCTGTCCGCGTTGTTCGCCACGAACTCGTGGCTGGCAGCGCGGGCCGTCGCGATGTCGCTCTCGGGCGCGACGTGCTTCTGGTGCGCCCGCGCGATCGCCCGCGGCGGCCTGCGCGCACCGCTCGTGGCGGGGCTCGCGCTCGCGGGCGTCGCCGGCGCCGCGACGTCGCTCCTCCAGACGTACGGATTGCGCGTCGACGTCTTCAGCCTCAACCGCGCGCCGGGCGGCACGTTTGGCAATCGGAACTTCATGGCGCACCTCTGCGCCATCGTGCTGCCGGCGCTCGTGCTCACGACGCTGCGCGCGCGCTCGCGGCGCAGCTTCGGGTGGTGGGCCGCGGGGGTGGCGGTGGTCGCCGCCGGCCTCGTGCTCTCGCGCAGTCGCGCCGCGTGGCTCGCGCTCATCGTCTGCGTCCTCGTGCTCGGCGCCACGGCGTGGCTCGCGGTGCGCCGCACGTGGGGGATGGTCCGGTGGCGGCGGCTGCCGCTCCTTCTCGTCGTTGCCGCCGCCGGCGGTGCGGCGGCGCTCGTCATCCCCAATACGCTCAACTGGAAGAGCGATTCGCCGTATCTCGAGACGGCGCGCTCGGTCGTCAACTACCGCGAGGGGAGCGGCCACGGGCGACTCGTGCAGTATCGGAACACGGCGCGGATGACGCTGCACCATCCCGTGCTCGGCACGGGTCCGGGCAACTGGTCGGTGGCGTATCCGGCGTTCGCGTCGCGCGGCGATCCGTCGCTCACCGACGACGGCATGACCGCGAACCCGTGGCCGAGCAGCGACTGGATGACCTTCCTCTCGGAGCGCGGGCCCGCGGCATTCGTGCTGCTGGCGCTCGCCGTGGCATCGCTCGTCGTCGACGCGGCGAGGACCCTCCGCCTCGGCGGCGATCCCGACGGCGCGCTCGCCGCGTGGGCGCTTCTCGGAACGCTCGCGGTGCTGCTCGTCGTCGGCACGTTCGACGCCGTGCTGCTCCTTCCCCCCGCGGCGCTCGTCGGGTGGGGGTTGCTCGGCGCGCTCGCGCCGCCGTCGCGCCCGCGCGTCGAGACCGCGCTGCCGCCGGTGCGTCGCCTCGCGGCGATGGCGCTGGTGGCACTGCTCGGCGGACTCGCCGTCACGCGGAGTGTGCGGCAGGTCGCGGCGATGGCCGTGTACGACGCGGGGACGCGCGCGAGCCTCGTGGAGCGCGCCGCGTCGCTCGATCCCGGCAGCTACCGCATCCGGCTACGGCTCGCGGAGATGTACGCGCGGCGCGGCCGATGCAGGCAGGTTCGCGAGCACGCGGGCGCGGCGACCGCGCTCTACCCCGCTGCCGCGGCGCCGAGGCGGCTCCTCGCTGCCTGCGGCCGCTGAGCGGCGGCGATCAGCGCGACGGCAACCGGAGGATCGTACCGGGACGCAGGACGGCGCGCTGGCTGCGCCGATTGGCGCGCGCGAGCGCGCTCACGCTCACGCCGGCGCGCTGGGCGATCTCCCAGAGGGTATCGCCGTCGCGCACGCGATAGGTGCGGCCGCGAATCGGCTCGGCGACGTCGCCGGCGGACGAGCCGGCGGCGCGCCCCGAGAGGCGCACGGTGGCGACCGGAGCCCCGTGCTTCGCGGGCCCGGAGACGAGCGGCGGCAGCGCGGCGATCGTACCCGGCGCGGTGAGCACCGCCACGTGCAGGTGCACCGGACGGCGCTCCTCCGTCGCCTCGACGTACCCTTCGTCCTCGAGCTCGGCGAGCGCGCTGCGGAGCCAGCGCTGACAGGGGCCCGCGGGTGGACGGCGGAGATCGATCGCGATGCCGGTCGGGTGTACGGAGTACGGATTCGAGTTCCGCGGCTGCCTGCTCGCCGGCCGCGCGGCGCTCGTGACGACGAGGGGCGCGCCGCACGCCTCCACGTACTGCGGTGCGAACGAGAGCACGAACTGGCGCGCCTCACGCGTGGCGTAGGCGTAGCCGACGCCGCCGGACAGCTCGTACGTGGAGTCGCCGGTGAGCGGAACGAGCCGGCCGTCGGCCACGGCATCGTCGAGATCGCGCGGCGTGTGATAGAAGGTCAAGTGATTCGCCTGCGCGAAATCCCACATCTTCTGTACGCTCGTCTTCGAGCCGCGAAGTTCGCTGGGAAAGCGGGCGCGGCGCTGGGCATGCGCGGGCGTGGCGGCGATCGCGAGGCCGAGGAACGCGGCGGCGGCGGCGCGCGTGAAGCGCGTGGCGTGCCGCGCGACGAGGACGGTTGGTGCGGGATGTTGCATGCGGTCGGAACGGGCAGAGTGGATGCCAGCGCCGGCGGCGACGACGCGGGGCCGATCGCGCCCACGCGCGTACTCTTGCCCGACGCGTGAGTCAGCGCTCCGCAACGGACGCGGGGAGCTCGGGCAACGTAGCGCCAGCCACGGCGTCGCGCACGGCGGAGACGACGTCACGACCCGCGCGCTGGACGACACGCGCGACGGCGCCGAGCGCCGCGCCGATGACGCGTGCCGGATCGACGCGCGGCTGTCCGCCATCGGGGTAGAGCGACGCGATGATGCGCGAGCGCAGCGAGAGCGCGATGGGCGTGGCGAAGGCCAGCGCGTTGAAGCGCGGATCGTAGTGCGTCCCGAGTCCCTCGATGAGCGACGCAGTCCGGGCGAAGTAGACGAGATGGCTCGGCAGCACGATCGGCCAGTCGTAGAGCTCCGCCACCACTTCGTCCGCCAGGAGCTCGACGCGCTCACGGGTGGTGGTGCGCTGATGGGCGACGGCGAGCAGGGTACCGGCGAGCCGGCGGATGACGTCGGGGTCCGCGCCGGTGACGACGAGCCCGAGCGCATGAAACGAGTCCGCGAGCGCCTCCGCATCGCGGCGGATGGCGGCGAAGATCGCGGCGACGAGCTGGCGGCGCAGCTCGAGCGGGACGCGCACGACCATCCCGAAATCGAGCAGGATGATGCGCCCGTCGGGCGCGACGTGGACGTTGCCCGGGTGCGGATCGGCGTGGAAGAGTCCGTGCACGAGCATCATGCGCGCGTACAGTTCCATCACGTCGTGGACGATCCGGTCGGGATCGATCCGTCCCTCGGTGACCCACTCGTCGAGCCGATCGACACGGCGGCCGGCGCAGTACTCGAGCACGAGCGCGCGCTGGCGGACCATCGGCTCGATCACGCGCGGGATCCACACGGTGCGCGCGCCGGCGAAGTTGGCGCGGATCGCGACGGCGTGCGCCGCCTCCTGCCGGAAGTCCATCTCCTCCGCGACGCGCGCGGCGAACTCCTGGATCACGACGCGCGTGCCGACGACGTGCGGATTGGGCCACCAGCGCTCGACGAGGGCGACGAGCCGCTGCGACGCCCGCACGTCTTGCGCGACGAGGGCCTCCACGCCGGGGCGAAGCACCTTCACGACGACCTCCTCGCCGGCGTGCCGCGCGCGGTGGACCTGCCCGAGCGAGGCGGCCGCGATGGGCACCTCGTCGAACCGCTCGAACAGCTCGGCGGGAGGGGCGCCGTATTCCTCGCGGATCACGCGCTCGATCTCCGCGAGCGGGACCTGTGGCACCTGGTCGGTGAGCGTCGTGAGCGCGCGCGCGTACACCGTCGCGAGGATGTCGGTGCGGCCGGCGAAGAGCTGCGCCATCTTCACGAACGTGGGGCCGAGCGCGGCGAGCGTCGCGACGAGCCGTTCGGCCCGACGCTCGTGATCGAGCGCGGTGCGCTCGGCGGGACGTCCCACGAAGAGCCAGCGCCGGTGGTCGCGCCAGAAGGCCAGCGCGAGCGGCAGCAGGCGCCAGACGATCACGACGAGACGCATCGATCCTCCAACGCGGCCGAACGCGGCGAGCCCACCGCGCTCACCGCTCGCGCATCGTGTCCGGATCGACGCCGATGCGCCGGCACCACGCCTCGTACTCGCCGGGCAACACCTCGGACGGCTTGATCTCGCTTCGGCCGCCCCAGAACACGTTGGTGTACGAGACGGGAATCCCCGCGTCCGCGAGATGCCGGTCGATCGCGGCCTTGTGCGCGAGCACGGTCGACTTCTCCGTGCCGTGCGCGACCGCCATGATGTTGACGTTCGCGAACTCCTCGCCGCCCTCGCGCCAGTACGCGTGCGTCAGGATGTGGTGCCGGCCTACCTCGCGTCCGGCCTCGATCTCACGTCCGGGCGGCACTCGCCAGTGAAAGAGCGCGTTGTAGCGCGTCGCGCGCTCGCCGCCGGCCGAGGGCTTCACGTGCTCGAGGAAGGTGGAGAACCGTCCGATGACGCGCCGGTCCGAGAGCTCGCCCGCGACGCGCAGGAACTCGTCGTACGCGACCCCCGCGTCCTCCGCGCGCGCGCGCCACGGATGCGCGCGGATCTCGCGCGGCTCGAGCTCGCGCTTGAGCGCCGCGAGCACGCGCCACTCGAGCGCAGTCAGCTCGACGATGTTGGTGTCGAGCACCGCGCCCGGCTCGTCGGACCGGCTGCCGGGCTCCATGCCGCGCCGGCGCACGTGCCCCACGCCGAGCGCGAACAGGCAGCGCGCCGGCATGACGCGGAAGGCCATCGCACCGATGCGGGCGGCGAGCAGGTCGCAATGCCGCTGCATGGAGAAGCCCTGGGGCACCTTGAGGGTGGTCCACAGGCGGTAGACGGAACCGGTCGTCTCGGAGTCGGTCGAGCGGATGACCACGTGCCCGGAGAACGGATCCTCCTTCACGAGGTAGTCGAACGCCGCGTCGAGCCGGTCGGCGGGAACCTGCCAGGCCACGAGCGCGCCCGGCGCGAGGTTCGTGGCCATCAACGTCTGCCGGATGCGCCGCACGACGCCGGCCTCCAGCATGGCGCGCAGTCGCTCGAGCACGGTTTCGAGCGGCAGCTCGCTCAGGCGCGCGATCTCGGCGAACGGGTCATCGAGGAACCCGGCGATCCGGTCCTCGCTCACGGCGAGGATGCGCGCGTTGATCGGGTCGGTGATCTCGGTGCTGAGGACGGAGGACGGCATGCCGAAAGATAATCGGCCGCAGCCCCCCGCCGCCGGTCAGTAGCCCGAGATGCGGCGGCGGATCTCGCGCGAGCCGGCGGCGACGCCGAAGCCGACGGACACGCCGAAGGAGAGCGCGGTCCCCGCGCCGACGTACGGCAGGATCGCGACGAGTGGCAGCGCGATCAGCGCCGCGCCGGCGCCGGCGATGATCGGTGCGATGGCCGTGTGCACGGCGTCGACGTAGCGGAGACGCCCGGTCACGAACGCGCGGGCCTGCGCGTAGCCGACGATCGCGAGCACCGTGCTCGCCAGGAAGCTGAGGAGAAAGATCACGGGAACCTCGAGGAAGGAGATGCGCACTCCCGTACGCCGGACGTTCCGCGGAGTTTCAGCGGCGCTGGCCCGCGCGCCCCGCGCTTTCTACCTTACCGCGCACCTTCATCCCGCTCTGCCATGATCACCCTCCGCGTCACCCGCCACGACCGCAACGAGGCCCTGCTGGCGGAGTGCCAGAGCACGGTGCTCCCCGCGCGCGGCGAGGTGCTGCAGCTCGATACGCTCGAGTCGGACGGCAGCATGGTTCGGCCGAGCACGATGTGGCGCGTGGTCGCGGTCACGGTGCACGTGCCGTCGCTGCAGTCGTCGCCGCCCCTCGGCGGCGAGCATCTTCGCGTGAAGACGGTCGAGGTGAGCGTGCTGCCGGACGTCTCGCTGCTCCCCGCCCTCGAGGAGGCGGCGGCCGAAGTGCTGTCGGAATCGCGCCTGTGAAAGTGCGGACCGATCACCGCTCCGTCCGCTAGCTTTCGATCGTGAACCGTCCGCCTTCCACCACACGAGCCGAGCAGAGCGCGGAGCATCCGCTCCGTGCGCTCGGCCTCGCGCATCGCGTGACGCACGCGCTGCCCGACCATCTCGCGGACTGGCAGCTTCCGCCGGGCTGGAGCTGGGGCGCGGAAGGCTTGTGGGACGAGCACCGGCACTTCCAGGAGATCGTCGATGCGCTCGACCGCTCGCTCTCGCTCGTGAGCGCCCCCGACCCCGCGCACGCGCACTGGCTCGAGGTCGAGGCGCGCGGACTCGCCCACCGGAACCACCCCGCCGCGCCGACGACCTACCACTACTGGACGTCGTATCAGGAGAGCCGGCGCGGCCCGGGCTACCTGCGCCGCTGGATCGCGGGAGAGACGATCGGTGCGCGGCTCGCGCGCGCCGGCGCGGACGACGTGCCCGCCGTGCTGCGCGTCGTGCGCGAGCTGGGTTCGGCGCTCTCGTATCTGCACGACGCGGGCACCGCGCACGGCGCGCTCTCGGTGGAGACGGCATGGACGACGCCGATGGGCCGACTCTGGCTCCTCGGTTGGCAGTGGGCCGTGCCGGTCGCCGACGTGCCGGACGGTCTCGCGCCGGACGCCGGCCGCATGCCGCTGCCGCCCGAGTGGGGCGAGCTCTGGACGCCCACGGCGGTCAGCGACCAATGGCAGCTCGCGGCACTCTGCTTCAACGCGCTCACCGGCGAGGCGCCGCCGCGGAACGACATCCCGCCGGTGTCGCTGGTGCGCCCCGACCTGCCGCCATCGGTGGCGCAGGTGATCGACAAGGCGCTGCACCGCGATCCCGCCAAGCGGTACGGGAGCGTCGCGGCGATGCTCCGGGCGATGGACCGCATCGTGGGCAGCCGCACCGTGCTCACGCTGAGCGGGGAGCACACCGCCGCGGCGCGCGAGTCGCCCGAGGTGCGGCTGCGCTGGGCGCTCGCCGACGACTACGAAGTCATCGCGCCGCTCGGCTCCGGCAGCTTCGGCTCGGTGTGGCGCGTGCGCGATCTCTCGCTCGGCCGCGAGGTCGCGCTCAAGCTGCTGCACCCGCACGTCGCGCGCGACGAGCGCGCGGTCGGCCGATTCCGGCGCGAGGCACGGCTCGCGGCACAGCTCGCGCACCCGGCGATCGTCCCGATCTACGACTGGGACAGCCGCGGCGACGTGGCGTGGTACACGATGGAGCTCGCCGAGAACGGCTCGGTGGGCGATCTCATCGCGCGCGCCGGCGCGCGCACCATCGCCGAGCTCGCGCCACAGATCGACGGCGTGCTGAGCGGACTCGCCGCCGCGCACGCGGTCGGGATCATCCATCGCGATCTCAAGCCCGAGAACCTGCTCATCGATCGCTATCGCCGCTGGCGAATCGCCGACTTCGGCATCGCGAACCCGACGGGCGAGGAGGTGACCGGCGCGTCGGGCACGCCCGCGTTCTCTCCGCCCGAGCAGCTCCTCGGCGAGCCGCAGGAGGCGCCCGCCGACTGCTTCTCCCTCGCGGCGATCATCGTGTTCGCGCTCACCGGCGAGCCGCCGTTCGGCGAGACGGATCCGAAGACGATCCTCGGGCGCGAGCTCGCCGGCAAGATCGACCTCAGCGTCTTCCCGCCGGAGATCGCCACCTTCCTCGAGCGTGCGTTCTCGCCGAACCCCGACGATCGCTTTCCCGACGCGGCGGCGATGCAGGCCGAGTGGCGCCTCGCCGCCGGCGCCGTGCTGGAGCGCGAGCGGCGGCTCCCCTGGTGGCGACGCATCTTCGGCGCGGACGAGACGGACGACGGCTGGTGGCGCGAGGGCGCTCCGCTCCACGAGTGAGCGCGCACGCGCCGTGCACAGGAGACGGCGCATGACCGACACGATGCGATCGATCAATCCGGCGACGGGAGCCACCCTCGCCGAGCATCCGATGCTGACCTCCGAGGAGCTGGAGGGCCGGCTCGCGCGCGCCGCCGAGGCCGCCGTGCGGTGGCGGCGCACGCCGGTGGCGCAGCGCGCCGCGGTCGTCGCGCGACTGGGCGAGTTGCTCGACGCGGAGAAGGACCGTCTCGGACGGCTGATGACGCTCGAGATGGGCAAGCCGATCCAGGCGGCGATCGACGAAGCGGCGAAGTGCGCGACCGCCTGCCGCTTCTACGCCGAGCACGGACCCGGCTTCATCGCCGACGACGAGGTCGAGGACGATGGACATCGCTCGTTCGTGACCTATCAGCCGCTCGGCGTCGTGCTCGCCGTCATGCCGTGGAATTTCCCCTTCTGGCAGGTGATCCGCTTCGCCGCGCCTGCGCTGGTCGCGGGCAACGTCGGGCTGCTGAAGCATGCGTCGAACGTGCCGGGGTGCGCGCTCGAGCTGGAGTCGCTCGTGTCGCGCGCCGGAGCGCCGGATGGCGTGTTCCAGGCGCTGCTGGTCGGCAGCGACGCGGTGGCGGGCCTCCTCGCCGATCCGCGCGTCGCGGCGGCGACCCTCACCGGCAGCGAGGGTGCGGGGCGCAGCGTGGCGCAGCACGCGGGCGAGCACCTGAAGAAGACCGTGCTCGAGCTCGGAGGGAGCGATGCGTTCGTCGTCATGCCGAGCGCGGAGCTCGACGCGACGACGAGGACCGCCGTGCGCGCGCGCACGATCAACAACGGTCAGAGCTGCATCGCCGCGAAGCGGTTCATCGTCCACCGAGCAGTGGCGGATGCGTTTCTCGAGAAGTTCGTCGCCGGGATGCGTGCGCTGCGGATGGGCGACCCGCTCGATCCGGCGACGCAGCTCGGGCCACTCGCGTCCGCGCGGCTCGCCGCGGAGCTCGAGGCGCAGGTGAAGGAATCCGTCGCGCGCGGCGCGCGCCTGCTGTGCGGCGGGACGCGCGAGTCGCCGGCGAGCGCGTTCTTCCCGGCCACGGTGCTCACCGACATCCCGCGCGAGTCACCGGCATACCGCGACGAGCTCTTCGGGCCCGTCGCGAGCGTGTTCGTCGCGAACGATCTCGACGACGCGATCCGGATCGCCAACGATACGCGCTTCGGGCTCGGCGCGAGCGCGTGGACGAACGATCCCGCCGAGCAGGAGCGGTTCGCGCGCGAGCTCGAGGCGGGGAGCGTGTTCGTGAACGACATGGTCGCGTCGGACCCGCGCTTCCCGTTCGGCGGCGTGAAAGCGTCCGGCTACGGCCGCGAGCTGAGCGACGTGGGATTGCGCGAGTTCACGAACGTGAAGACGGTGCGGATGAAGCGGGGCGGAGGGGGGACGGCAAAGAATACCGAGTGAGCGGCGCTGAACGGTTGACGGTTGACGTCAGCGGGCAGGAACGACGGTGAATGGTGAACGGTGAACGGTTGACGGTTGACGTCAGCGGGCAGGAACGACGGTGAACGGTTGACGGTTCACGTCAGCCGGCAGGAACGGCGACGGCGGAGGTGAGGCGTGAGAAGCGTCCCGGGGCCGGCCGTCAACCGAAAATCCGTGAACCGAAAAACCGTTCACCGTTCACCGTTCACCGGTCACCGTTCACCTTCACCGTCGCCAACCGCACCCGCACCGTCGTTCCCTTCCCCACCGCGGAATCGATCGTCACCGTGCCGCCCCAGCTCTCGACGAGGCGGCGCGTGATCGCGAGTCCGAGCCCGCTGCCGCTCGTGCGCGTGCTGAAGTGCGGCTCGAAGATGCGCGGCAGCACGTCGTCCGCGATGCCGCCGCCGTCGTCGGCGACGACGATCTCGACGGCAGGCGAGCCCTCGTCGTCGCGGACGGTGTGCACCGCGGCGCGCACGTTCGACGAGCCGGCGAGCCGCGAATTCTCGAAGAGGTTGAGCAGCACCTCGCGCAACTCGTCGCCGCGCGCGAGGGCGCTCGGCGGCTCGCCGTCGACGTCGAGCGTCCAGCGCACCTGTCCTTCCCCCATCGTCTCGAGCGTCACGACGTCGCGCACGATCGCGACGACGTCGGTCGGCTCGGACGGCGGCCGCGCGGCGGGCGCGCCGCCGTAGCGGCTGAACGCGCGCGCGATCTCGTCGAGACGATCGATCTCGGCGAGGATGCGCGTCACGTTCTGCTCGAGTACCGCGTCGAAATCCTCGCGTCCGCGGGCGCGGCGGAGGTGCTGGACGCCGAGCCGGATCGGCGTGAGCGGATTCTTGATCTCGTGCGCGACCTGACGCGCCATCTCTCCCCACGCGAGGACGCGCTGGGCGCGCGCGAGCTCGGTGACGTCGTCGAGGGTGAGCACCGCACCGCCGCTGGCGAGGCGGGAGAGCTGGCCGCGAAGCGCACGACCATCGCGCTCCATCTCGAAGGCATCCTCCTCGCCGCTGCCCTGGAGGAAGCCGGCGAGGCGCGCCGCCACCGCGGGCGACGCCATCCGGCTCACCGGCTCGCCGGCGCGCGGCACGTCGCCGAGGAGCGTCTCGGCGCGCGGATTGGCGAGGATGACGCGGCCCTGCTCGTCGACCGCGACGACGCCGCTCGCGACGGTGCGCAGCACGGCGTCGGTGCGGCGCTTGGCTTCCTCGAGCGCGGCACGGCTCGCGCCGAGATCTTCGGCCATCGCCTCGAACGCGCGGAAGACGGGGAGAAACTCCGTCGGGGGCTCGCCGCGGAAGGCCAGCTCGCGCTCGCCGCGTGCGACGGCACCCGCCGCGCTGCGCAGCACGCCGATCGGCCGCGCGAGCTGCCGCGCGGCGACGGCGCTCAACCAGAGCGCCGCGACCGCGCCGACGGCGGTGGCGAACAGCACGAGCACGCCGAGGTCGCGTCGGCGACGGTCGAGCTGCACGTCGTCGACTCGCGCGGGGGCGGCCAGCACGAGCGCACCGCTCGTGCCGGGCAGCACCCGATAGCCCATCATCCCCGTCGCGCCGGCGAGCGGCTCGGAGCGCGTCACGCTCACCTCCTCGGCCACGTCGAGCGCGAGACTGACATCGGGACGCAGGAGCGATCCGAGCGGCGCCAGCTCGGCGAAGAGCGAATCGCTCGCGTCCACCAGGACGCCCGCGTCGTAGAGCAGCAGCTTCGTGTCGAGCCGGCGGCTCTCGGCCTGGAGCCAGTCGGGGCGCATCCGGTCGTTCGCGACGGCGCGCATCGTCTCGGTCACGAGCAGGCGGCGCGACTGCTGCGCGTCGTTGTAGAGCTGCTCCCAGCTCCAGACGGCGAACGCCGCCGCGGGAACGAGGAAGAAGAGGAAGAGCGCCACCGAGAGCCGCGTGCGATAGCTGCGCAGCCGGCCGCGGCGCATGCGCAACCATCGGGCGAGCCGCCCGTCGGCCATCGCGGCGATGAGCCAGACGAGCCACACCGCCACGAGCGCCACGAGCACGAGAAGCCCCCCGCGCGGGATGAGGGAGTCGAGCCCGCGGAGATCCACCTCGACGTGCGCGCGCGCCGCACCCTGCGGCGTCGTCACCGGCCAGTCGCCGTGCAGCTCCGTGCCCTCGCGTCGCCAATGGATGGATTCGCGCGGCGCGATCGAATCGGCGACGAGCTGCACGGTGTACGGCGGCTCGTTCGTTTCTCCGGGCGAGAGGCCGTACCACCGCGCGTAGGCATCGCTGCCGATCAGGCGCGTGCGGGGCGCGACGAGAATCGTCACGGCGCCCCCGGTCATCGGCACCGCGACGATGCGGACCCCGTACGCGCTGGCGCGGACGTCGGCGGACACCGATGCGCCTCGCTCCGCGGCGAGCGCCACCGCGGCGACCGTATCCCATGCCACGTCGAACGGGGCGGAGCCGAAGGTGGCGACGAGCCGCGACCCCTGCCACGCGGCGAGCGCGGCGGGATACCCCGAGGCGGCGAGGTCCGAGCTCACGTATCGCTCGAGCAATCCCTGGGAGGTGCGCGGGAGCGTGTCGCCCTGCAAATCCGCGGCGAGGCGGTCGGCGAGCGCGTCGGCGTAGGAGTCGGGAGCGGCGAGGTTGCGCACGTCGCGGTCGGCGAGATCGACGCGCCCGCGCGCCGTGCTTCCCCACACCACCGTGGTCGCCGCGAGCGCCGCGACCGACGCGGCGGAGAGGAGCCAGTAGCGCCGCGGTCGCGCCGCCACGAGCGCCGCCACGGCGGCCGCCCAGAGCAGCACGTACCAGCGCGGCCACTGGCCCGGCACCATCCACACGAGCGGCCCGACGATCGCCGCGAGCGCGGCGAGCGCCGGCCCCGCGGACGGATCGACGACGCGCCGGCCGCCGAGCGCGGCGCGGCCGCCCCATGCCGCGAGTACGAGCAGCGTGGTCGCGGCGAGGCACAGCGGGATCGCCCACGTGATCCACAGCGACGCGCCCGCCCCTTCGGCCGGCGGCGTGATGCCGCGCGAGAGGGTGCGCACGAGATACGGCCCGACGAGCGCGCCGAGCAGCGCGAGCGCCGCACCGATCGCGCGCGGAGGCCCGCGGCGCACGCGGCGGACGACGAGCAGCGCGGCGAAGAGCAGCACCGCCGCGGTGAGCGTCAGCGCGCCCGCGTTGGCGGTGAATGCGCGCCCCGCAGGAAAGAAATAGACGGACGCGTCGAAGAGCCGCGCGCGTGTGGAGTACTCGCTGAGCGGCACGACGGCGATGCACCTGAGTACGACGAGCACCGCGACCAGCGCGGACGCAGCGCCCGCGTCGCGGCGCGTCGCGGCGACGAGGAGCGCGCCGAGCGCGACGAGCACCGCGAGGCCGGCGCGAACGCGCGCGCGCTCGAGCATGCGATAGCGCACCTCCTCCGCCGAGGGGAGGATCGCGCGTGCGATGAAGAGCGGCCTGCCGCGGTCGACGTATCGCAGCGCGTCGGCGCCCGCCGAGTCGCTCGGCGGCGCGAAGCTGAACCCTTCGGTGACCTCGGATCCCGGAATGCGCTGGGCGAGCCCGCGCGCCAGCCGGTCGGACGGTGGGGCGGCATAGAGCAGCGAGGTCGCGATACCGCGCGCGCCCGCGCTGTCCGACGTGACGTACAGCGTGAGCCCGAACGGCGTGGCCACCACGCCGGACGTCTCCGTGAGCGTCCGCGGGTTCGCGTGCAGCGTGCCGGCCCAGGCGACGAGCGTGTCGCGGTGCAGGACGAGCACGCTCCGGCGCACCGGATCGCCGATGAGATGTTCGAGCCGGCCGAGGAGCGCGGTGCGGTCGGCATGCAGCCGTCGTGCTCGCGTCGCCGCCTCGCGCAGCAGCGCGAGCTCCGCGTCCATGTGCGAGGCGAGCAGCGCACGCTGGGCCGCCGATTGCTCGGAGCGCACGGCAGCCGGCGACTCCGTGAATCGCGCCAGCCGGCGCTCGGCCCGAGCGGCGACGAGGCTCGCGGCGAGGAGCGCGGCACATGCGATGGCGATCGGCATGCGCTGCGTACGGCCGGTGAGCCGCGCTGCCGCGATGGCCAGCGCGGTGGCGAGCACGCAAGCAAGCAGATAACCTACGCCCGGCTCGGCGAGCCATCCGCTCGCCGCCAGGACGCCCGCGGCCACGGCCGCCGGCGCGAGCAGCGCCCGCGGACCGGCCGCCGGCAGCGATCGCCCGAGCAGAGTGGTCAGGATGACCTATCCCTCCACACCGACGAGGACTCCGCGGCGCATCAAGGAGATGCGCCCAGACGACGTGCGCGCCGCCATCGGAAGCGACCCGCGTCTCATCGTCCCCGTGGGCACCTGCGAGCAGCACGGCCGGCATCTGCCGCTCGGCACCGCCACGATGATCGTCGAGCACCTCGCGGACGACCTGTCGGCCGAGTTCGGCGTGTGCGTCGCGCCGACACTGGAGTACGGCGTGAACGTGGCGACCGAGCGTGGGTTCCCGGGGAACGCGTCACTGCGCAAGAAGACGCTGCATCGGATGCTCAACGATCTGCTCGACAGCTGGGAATCGACGGGGGTGATGGAGTTCATCCTGCTCACCGCGCACGAGCACGACCCGCATCAGGAGGCGCTCGCGACGGTGATCACGACCGTGGCGAGGGTCCGCTCCGTGGACGTGTTCGCCATCGACTTCCGCTCGATGCTCGATGGGCAGTCGGAGCCGATGCACGGCGACGAGGTGGACACCTCGTTGATGCTGTATCTCGCGCCGCAGCTCGTCCGGATGGACCTGGCGGAGGACTATATGATGTCGCGCGACGAGTTGCGGCGATACCGCCGCGGCTGGCTCAAGGTTCCGCGCAGCAGCGGCTCGGGGTCGATCGGACGGCCGACGCTGGCCACGGCGGCGAAGGGCGCGGCCCTCTACGCCCACATCCGGGAGAAGGTCCGCGCGAAGGTGTTCCTCGCGCCGGAACCCGAGGAGGACTAGCCGCCACGCTGACGCGGAGCGGCCGGGATGATTATCCTCGGGTGGCTCCGCGCCGCGCCGCAGCCCGTCCTCCAGGCGCGTGAAACCCCTCGCGCGCGCCCGCCGTACGAGCGGGTGACCAACAATAAGGAATTCCCTCCGATGCGCATTCCGTCGTTCGCCGCGCTCGTCGTCGCGACCATCCCCCAGGTCGCCACGGCGCAGCAGACGGCGCCCTCCTTGCCTCCGTCCGCCCCCGCGGCCGGCTCGCAGACCGGACCCCTGTTGACGCTCGACGAGGCGATCGCCCTCGCGCGGCACAACAATCCGACGTTCCTCGCGCAGGCGAACGACCGCCGCACCGCGGACGCCTCCGTGCGCTCCGCGCGCGGCGCGCTGCTCCCCTCGGCCGATGCGACCTTCGGCACGCGCTACCAGCAGGGCGGCCAGCAGGTGTTCAACGGCCTCTCGTTCAGCAACAGCTCCGACGCGATCCAGTCGAGCTACGGCCTGAGCCTGAACTATCGCGTCGGCGCGGCGACGTTCGTCACGCCGAAGGCGGCCATGGCGAACCGGAACGCGGTCGAGGCGGACATCACGGGCGCGAGCGAGCAGCTCCGCGCCACGGTCACGCAGCAGTATTTGAGCGTGCTGCAGGCGCAGGCGCGTGCCGCGCTCGAGGATACGCTCGTCACGACCGCGGAGACGCAGCTCGCGCTGGCCAAGGCCAAGCTGGAGGTGGGCTCGGGCACGTCGCTCGACATCCGCCGAGCCGAGGTCGCACTCGGCCAGGCGCAGGTCGCGCTCCTCACGGCGCGGAACAACGTCGAGGTCGAGAAGCTGCGGCTGTTCCAGCAGATGGGCGTGGCGCAGCCGGAGGGCGTGGTGCTCACCACCGACTTTCCCGTGTACCCGCCGACGTTCTCGCTCGACTCCGTGCTCGATCTCGCACGGAGCCGGAACCCGGCGCTCCTCGCGCTGCGTTCGCGGGAGCGCGCCGCGGGGCTGAACGTCAAGGTCGCACAGGCCGCGTACACGCCGACGCTCAACCTGAGCACGGGGTGGGGCGGCAACTCGTACGAGTACACCGATTCCGACTTCCTCGTGAACCAGGCGCGCGCCGGGGTGCTCGGCCAGCTCGCCGGCTGCATGTCGCAGGATTCCATCCGGACGCGCGTCGGGCTGCCGTCGTCGAACTGCGAGACGCGGTATCAGTTCACCGACGCGCAGGCGGCGTCCATCCGCTCGCAGAACAATCAGTTCCCGTTCAAGTTCCAGCGGTCGCCCCTCGCGCTCTCGGCGTCGCTCTCGATCCCGGTGTTCGACAACTTCAACCGGGAGGAGCGCGTCCAGCGCGCCGCCGTCGATCGCGACGACGCGGCCTACAACGTCCGCGCGAAGGAGCTCGCCATGACGGCGGACGTGACGCAGGCCTATCTCACCCTGAGGACGGCGGCGCAGACGGTCGCGCTGCAGGAGCAGAACTCGCAGAAGGCGCGCGAGGAGCTCGCCTTCGCCGAGGAGCGGTACAAGGTCGGCGCGAGCACGTTCCTCGACGTCGTCACGTCGCGCGGTACGTACGAGCAGGCGCTGATCGACCGCGTCAACTCGGTGTACGATTATCACAAGGCCTTCGCCGCGCTCGAGAACGCGGTCGGGCGTCCCCTCCGCTAACTCCCCCCGAGAGACTGACATGAGCAAGCGCGTGAAGTGGTCCGTGGCCGGCGGGGTGGTGCTCCTCGTCGTGGCCATCGTCGGACTGACCGCCGCGAAGGGCAAGAACAAGGCGGTGGAGGTGCGCACCGAGCAGGTGCAGCGCCGTGATCTCGTGGCGTCGGTGACGGCGAGCGGGCAGGTGCGGCCGCGCACGAAGGTCGACCTCAGCTCCGACATCACCGGCCGCATCGTGCGGCTCGCGGTGAAGGAAGGCCAGATGGTCACCCAGGGCCAGTTCCTGCTGCAGATCGATCCGCAGCAGCAGGAGGCGGCGGTGCAGCGCGTCGAGGCGGCGCTCGCGTCGAGTCGCGCGCAGATGGCGCAGGCCCAGGCCAACCTGCTCCAGGCGCAGAAGACCTTCGAGCGGACGGCGGCGATCAAGAAGTCGAATCCGCAGCTCATCTCGGACGAGAACATCGAGCAGCTGCGCACGGACGTCGACGTGAATCGCGCCCTCTATGAAGCGGCGCGCCACGCCGTCGACCAGTCCACCGCAGCGGTGCGCGACGCTCGCAGCTCGCTCGGCAAGACGACGATCTATGCGCCGATGTCGGGCCGCGTGACGCGCCTCAACGTCGAGAACGGGGAGACGGCGATCATGGGGACGCTGAACAAGGATGCCGCGACGCTGCTGACGATCGCCGACATGAGCGTGCTCGAGACGCGGGTGAAGGTCGACGAGACCGACGTCGCCCGGATCTCCGTGGGCGACTCGGCGGTGATCCAGATCGACGCGTTCCCGGACACCACGTTCGTCGGCCGCGTGACGGAGATCTCGAACAGTGCCGTGAAGTCGGCGACCTCGCAGCAGCCGAACGCCGACCAGGCGGTGGACTACGAGGTGACGATCCAGCTCGTCGACACGCCGCCCGAGACCCGTCCCGATTTCTCGGCGACGGCCAAGATCGTGACGGACACGCGCAAGAACGTCCTCTCGATCCCGATCATCGCGCTCACCGTTCGCGAGAACGAGGCGCTGGCCAACGCCGACACGGCGGTGGGCCTCGGCCGGCCGCGGCCGAAGAAGGAGGTCGGCAAGAAGGACGTCGAGGGCGTCTTCGTCGTCGGCGCGGACAACAGAGTGACCTTCCGGCCCGTAAGGGTAGGGATCGCCGGCGAGAAGCACTTCGAGGTCCTCTCGGGCCTCAAGCAGGGAGACCGCATCGTCGCCGGCACCTATCAGGCGATCCGCGAGCTGAAGGACAGCGCGCAGATCCGCGAGGCGAAGGTGGACCAGAAGAAGCCACAGGCGAAGACGTGAGCCAGGACATCGTGCGGGACTCGCTCGAGGCGCCGCTCGGCGCGACCGCGGAGCGGCAGGCGGTCGTCGGCGAGGCGGGCGCGACGCCGGGCAGCGACTGGGTGATCGTGACGCGCGGCATCAAGCGCGAGTACGACATGGGGGGCGAGGTCGTCCGCGCGCTCCGCGGCGTCGATCTCGCCATCCGTCGCAACGAGTACGTCGCGATCATGGGCCCGTCGGGCTCGGGGAAGTCGACGTTGATGAACGTGATCGGCTGCCTCGACACGCCGAACGCGGGCGAGTACTGGCTCAACGGCACCCAGGTGTCGAAGATGTCGGACGACCAGCTCGCGCGGGTGCGGAACAAGGAGATCGGCTTCGTCTTCCAGACGTTCAACCTGCTCCCGCGCGCCAGCGCGCTCCACAACGTGGAGTTGCCCCTCGTGTACGCCGGCGTTCCCGGCGAGGAGCGCCGCCGCCGCGCGAACGAAGCGCTCGAGAAGGTGCAGCTCGGCGGCCGCGTCGACCACCGGCCGAACGAGCTCTCGGGCGGCCAGCGCCAGCGCGTGGCGATCGCGCGCGCGCTCGTCAACAACCCCTCCATCCTCCTCGCCGACGAGCCGACGGGCAACCTCGACTCGGCGACGTCGGAGGAGATCATGAAGGTGTTCGAGAGCCTCGCCGATCAGGGGCAGACGGTCATCATGGTCACCCACGAGCCGGACATCGCCGCGCACGCGCGGCGGATCATCGTCCTGCGCGACGGGCTCGTCGCGAGCGACGAGCGTCGCTCGACGTTCGTCGAGAAGCTCGGGCTGCCCGCCTAGCATCCGCGTCCGATGCCTTTCTTCGAGGCGATCCGCCTCGCACTCCAGCAGATCCGCGTGCAGAAGCTCAAGAGCTTCTTCACGCTCACGGGAGTGATGATCGGCGTCACCTTCCTGATCGCCGTCGTGTCGATCGTCGGCGGGATGAGCCGCTACATGACCGACCAGGTGGTCGGCAAGATCATGGCGGTGAACTCGTTCGAGCTGCGGCATCGCCCGAACATCAACATGGGGGAGATGACCGAGGAGCGCTGGCGCGAGCTGGCGCGCCGGCAGCGCATCCGCGAGACCGACGTGCAGCCGGTGGCCGAGGCGCTCCCGCCCGACGTGAAGTGGGCCGTGGTGGGGCAGGACAACCTGAGCGCGCAGTCGCGCTACGTCGCCAAGCCGCGGCAGGTGATGACCTTCACCGTCAGCGAGGACTACTTCGACATCAAGAAGATGGCGCCGGTGAACGGGCGTCTCTTCTCGCCGCAGGAGTTCGAGCGCGGCATGCCGGTGATCGTGATCGGCCAGGACGTGGCGGACTACTTCTTCCCGAGCCTCGACCCCGTCGGGCGCGAGCTCGTGGTGCGCGGGCTGCCGTACACCGTGGTCGGCGTGATGGAGAAGCAGGGGAGCGCGTTCGGGATCTCGTTCGACAAGTTCATCATCGGCCCGCACAAGTCGTCGCTCAACCGGTACGTCAACGCGCACGGCGTCATCGACGCGATGATGATCCAGACGCCGAGCCGCGAGGGGATGCTCTCGACGATGGAGAGCGTGCGGCAGGTCATGCGCGCGCGGCACCATCTGCGGCCGAACCAGAAGGACGACTTCGAGCTCGAGACGTCGGATTCCGCGCTGGAGTTCTGGAACAAGGTGAAGAGCTATCTCGTGTTCGCCGGCGTCGCGCTGCCGGCGATCGGGCTCGTCGTCGGCGCGATCGTGATCATGAACATCATGCTCGTGGCGGTGGCGGAGCGGACGCGGGAGATCGGGATCCGGAAGTCGCTCGGCGCGCGGCGCCGCGACATCATGAGCCAGTTCCTCGTCGAGAGCGCGACCCTCAGCACGGTTGGTGCGGCGTTCGGCGTCGCGGCGGGATTCGCGTTCGCGAAGCTCATCGCCGCCGTGACGCCGTTGCCCGCCGCCGTCGAGCTCTGGTCGGTGCTGCTCGGGATCGGCATCGGTGCCGGCGTCGGCATCGTGGCCGGCGTCTACCCGGCGAGCCGCGCCTCGCGCCTCGACCCGATCACCGCGCTGCGAGCGGAGTAGCCGATGTCGAAAGCGCAGCAACGGCTGCACATCCTGAGCGAGGGCGTGACGATCGCCCTCGATTCGATCCGCTCGAACAAGGTGCGCGCGGGGCTGACGATCCTCGGCATCGCCGTCGGCGTGTTCGTCGTCGTGGTGATCTCGGCGGCGATCCACGGCATCAACGAGAGCGTCGCCAAGGATCTCGAGAGCACGGGGCCGACGACGTTCTTCGTGTCGCGGTTTCCGATCAGCTTCGAGGCGTGCGACGGGACCGACGAGACGTGCAAGTTCTTCCGGAACCCGAAGCTGAGGCTGTCCGACGTGGATGCGCTGCAGCGGCTGCCGACGGTGCGCGTCGCCGGCGGGCGGCTCGATACGCAACGCAACATCGCGTACAAGGACCGCCGGCTCCGCTCGATCGACGTGAACGGCTACACCGGCAACTGGCAGCAGATCGACGGCGGGGGCGACATCTTCCCGGGGCGCAACTTCACGGCGAACGAGGCCACGACGGGCGAGCGCGTCGTCGTGATCAACGACGAGCTGGCTACCCAGCTCTTCGGCGACTCCGATCCGCTCGACAAGACGATCCAGATCGGCGACGCCCCGTTCACGGTGCTCGGGATCTATCACTACCAGGCGAGCTTCCTCTCCGGGGGGAACAAGCCGCGCGCGATCATCCCGATCGAGTCGGCGCGCAAACACCTCAAGGCCAACTGGAACGACATCGGGATCGCCGTCATCCCCCTCTCGGGCGTGTCGCGCGCCGAAGCGATCGACGACGTCATCGCCGCCATGCGGCTGCGCCACGCGCTCCGGCCGGGCGCCGAGAACGACTTCGCGATCATCACGCAGGATCAGCTGTTCAACGTCTACAACAAGATCTTCGGCGCGTTCTTCCTCACGATGCTCGTGTTGTCGGCCGTCGGGCTGATCGTGGGCGGGGTCGGGGTGATCGCGATCATGATGATCTCGGTCACGGAGCGCACCCGCGAGATCGGCGTGCGCAAGGCCCTCGGCGCGACGCGCGGCACGATCCTCTGGCAGTTCCTCGTCGAGGCGGTCACGCTCACGGGGATCGGCGCGATCATCGGCCTCGTGCTCGGGATCGGCGTCGCCATGGTGATCAAGTCGGTGACCCCCGTGGCGGCGAGCGTCCCGCCGCTCGCGATCGCGTTGGCGCTCGGCGCGAGCTGCGTGACCGGGGTGCTGTTCGGCATGCTCCCCGCCGCGCGCGCCGCGAAGCTCGATCCGGTGGTGGCGCTGCGGTACGAGTAACCGAACTGCCGACTGCCGTATCGAGTACGACGGCGTATCCAGTACATGCCGGCACAGGGCGTGACGGGGACTGCGGCCCGCCGTGCATTCTGGAGACTCGTCTGCCAGTCCGGGTACCCCGTGCCTCGGTACTCCGTCCAGCAGTCGGCAGCTCGCCCTGACACTTTCCCTCCCGGCGCCCCGTAGACCCCCCCATGCCCTTCCACGAGGCGGTCCGGCTCGCGCTCCAGCAGATCCGCGTCCAGAAGCTGAAGAGCTTCTTCACCCTGCTCGGCGTGATGATCGGGGTCATGTTCCTGATCGCCGTCGTCTCGATCGTGACCGGGATGAGCCGGTACGTCGAGGAGGATTTCATGGGTCGGATGCTCGGGGCGAACACGTTCACCCTGCGCCGCTTTCCCTGGTTCGGGAACAACGTCACCGAGGACACGTGGCGCGAATGGCAGCGGCGGCCGCGAGTCTTCCACAGCGACGTCGCGCTCGTCCGTGAAGCGCTCCCCCCCGGAACGCGCTACGCCGTCGAGAGTCAGGACAAGGTCTCCGCGTCCACGAAGTACGCGCGGCCGCAAGACGTCGAGGCTCACGCCGTCGAGGGCGACTACTTCCAGATCAAGAAGCTCGACCTCGCCGAAGGCCGGATCTTCTCGCCGCAGGAAGCGGAGCTCGGCACGCCGGTGGTCGTCGTCGGCGACGAGGTCTCGCGGTATTTCTTCGCCGGCCTGAGTCCGATCGGCCGCGAGCTGCGGATCGGCGGGATCCCGTACACGGTCATCGGCGTCATCGAGCACCAGGGAAGCCTCTTCGGGCAGTCGCTCGACGCCACCGCGTTCGCACCGTTCAACTCTCCCCTGCACCGGCTCACCAACCCGCGCGGCGACATCGACGGGCTGATCGTCCAGGCGCCCACCGCGGTGATGATGGACGAGGCGATGGAGACGGTGCGCGAGGTCATGCGCGGCAAGCGGCGGCTCCGCCCCGGCACGCCGGACAACTTCGTGATGGAGACGTCCGCCTCGGCGCTGGTGTCGTTCGAGAAGACGAAGCGCGTCATGACCATCGCCGGCACGGCACTCCCGGCGATCAGTCTCGTCGTCGGCGGGCTCGTGATCATGAACATCATGCTCGTGGCGGTCGCGGAGCGGACGCGCGAGATCGGCGTGCGGAAATCGCTCGGCGCGCGGCGCAAGGACATCCTCCGCCAGTTCCTCGTCGAGAGCGCCACGCTCAGCACCCTCGGCGCGCTCCTCGGCATCGGGCTCGGACTGCTCGGCGCCAAGGTGATCTCGTGGACCACCCCGCTGCCGGCGGCGGTCGCGCCCTGGTCGATCGTCGCCGCGACGCTGCTCGGCACGGTCGTCGGCATCACGTCGGGGGTGTATCCCGCGCGGCGCGCCGCGTCGCTCGACCCCATCGACGCGCTCCGCGCGGAGTGAGCATGGGGATCCTGACGTCGACCAGCCAGGCGCTCGAGGGAGTCGGGATCGCGCTCGATTCGATCCGCTCGAACAAGGTGCGCGCCGCGCTCACGATCCTCGGCGTCGCGCTCGGCGTCTTCGTCGTCGTCGCCATGTCGTCGGTCGTGAAGGGGATCAACGAATCGTTCCGGCGTGATCTCGAAGCATCCGGACCGACGTCGTTCTTCGTGTACCGCCGGCCGATCGGCGGGTTCGGCCCGCCGCCCGAAGCGACACGCAACAACCCCGGCATCACGATGGCGGAGGTGCAGGCGCTCGAGCGGCTGCCCGACATCCGTGCCGTGACCGCGCACCTCGGTACCGGCGCGTCGTTCAAGTATCGCGACCGCTCGATCCCGAATGCCGGGATGGAGGTCTACACCCCCAACTGGACCGACGTCGACGGCGGCGACATCTATCCCGGCCGCAGCTTCTCGTACGCCGAGAACTTCAAGGGCTCGCGTGTGGCGCTCGTGAACGACAAGCTCGCCGAGGAGCTCTTCGGGGCGTCGGAGCCGATCGACAAGGTGATCAAGATCGACGACGTCGAGTTCACGGTGATCGGCCTCTATCACTACACCGCCAGCCCGATGGGGACGCCGACGTCCGGCGGCCAGGGCGACGCGCCGAAGGCGATCATCCCATACGAGTCCGGACGGCGCTATCTCGACCTCTGGCTCCGCGGCACGGACCTCATCGTCAAGCCGCGCGCGGGAGTCACCACCGAGGAAGCGGTCGACGCGGTGACCGCGGCGCTGCGCGCGCACCGCGGCCTGCGTCCGAGCCAACCGAACAACTTCGAGATCGTCACGCAGGACCGACTCTGGTCGATCTACACGCGCCTCTTCGGCACCTTCTTCCTCGTCGGGCTGGCGCTGTCGTCGGTGGGACTGCTGGTGGGTGGTGTCGGGGTGATCGCGATCATGATGATCTCGGTCTCGGAGCGCACTCGGGAAATCGGCGTGCGCAAAGCGCTCGGCGCGACGCGATGGACGATCCTCTGGCAGTTTCTCGTCGAAGCGGTCACCCTCACGGGCATTGGCGCGTCGGTCGGCCTCGTGCTCGGGATCGGACTGGCGATCGCCGTGCGCACGATCTGGCCCGCGGTTCCCGCCACGACCTCGTGGAGCACCGTCGCCGCGGCGCTCGCGATCAGCGCGGTCACGGGCGTGCTCTTCGGCATGCTGCCCGCCGTGAAGGCGGCACGGCTCGATCCGGTGGCGGCGTTGAGATACGAATGACGCCGTGATGCGCCTATATTCTTCGGAATGCCGACCGGGACCTCGCTTTCCGTAGCACCCGTTGCCATTCTCGCCATCGCGGCGCACCGCGACGACGTCGAGCTCACCTGCGGCGGGACGCTCATCAAGGCCGCCAGGGCGGGACACCGCACGGCGATCCTCGATCTCACCCAGGGGGAGATGGGAACGCGCGGCTCCGCCGACCTGCGGCGACAGGAAGCAGACCGTGCCGCGGAAATCATCGGATGCAGCGCTCGAGAGAACCTCGAGCTACCCGATGCCGGGATCGAGAACACGCCCCGGACTCGCACTGCCCTCGCGCGCGCCATCCGTCGCTATCAGCCGCGCATCGTGATCGCGCCGCCGCTGCAGGGACGCCATCCCGACCACTGGGTCGCCGCGCAGCTCATCCGCGACGCCTGCTTCATCGCCGGCCTCGCCAAGGTCGCTCCCGACGTGCCGAAGCACCGGCCGCACAAGGTCCTCCACGCGCTCGCGTACCGCCAGGACTTCGTGCGTCCGACCTTCGTCGTCGACATCACCGACGAGTTCGAGCAGAAGATGGCCGCGGTGCGCTGCTACGAATCGCAGTTCGAGGGAGAGATCCAGGCGGGCGAGATCTACCCGAACGGCGAGCCACTGTACGACATCGCCACCCACTACGCGGCGACCTACGGCTCCCTCATCCGCACGCGCTACGGCGAACCGTACTTCACCACCGAGATGATGCGCGTCGACGACGTCGCCGCCCTCGAGGTGGCGACCTTCTGAGCGCCTCGCCGACCCCCGAGGACGAGCTCACCTACGGCTCGTACCTCGCCCTCGACCGCCTGCTCGGGCTGCAGCATCCGCGCTCGGTTCCCGAGCATGCCGACGAGCTGCTCTTCATCGTCGTGCATCAGGCGAGCGAGCTGTGGTTCAAGGAGATTCTCCACGAGCTCGAGGCGCTCGTCGACTCGCTCCGGCGCGGCGAAGCGGAGTTCGCGCTCTTCCGCATGGGCCGCATCAACGCGCTGATGCGCATCGTCTCGGCGCAGCTCTCCGCCCTCGAGACGCTGCCGCCGCAGCATTTCGCCGAGTTCCGGCGGTTCCTCGGCTCGTCCAGCGGATCGCAGAGCGTCCAGTTCCGGGCGATCGAAGCGGCGTCGGGGATGCGCGAGCCGGAGTTCATGGCGATGCTCTCCGAGCAGGGAGCGATCCCGCCGCTCGTGCGTCGCGCCCTCGATCGTCCCACGCTGCAGGAGCTCTTCTTCTCCCTCCTCGCGGCGCGCGGCACGTCGCTCGAATCGCTCTACACCGGCGAGCGGCCGACGACGCTGTTCTTCCTCGCCGAAGCGCTGCTCGAGTACGAACAGCAGTTCGGGCTCTGGCGGTTCAAGCACGTACAGCTCGTCGAGCGCGTGCTGGGCCCATCGACCCACGGGACCGGCGGCACGCTCGGCGCGCGCTTTCTGGCGTCCACGGTGAACCAGAAGTTCTTCCCCGAGCTGTGGGCGGGGCGGGCGCGATTCTACCGCGCACCGGGCTGACCGGTGCTGCACGACATCTCCGTCCCGGTGCGAGTCGGCACGCCGGAGTGGCCCGGTGACGCGCCCTTCACCTGCGGCTGGACGGCGCGCATCGCCGGCGGATCGTCCGTCAATCTGTCGTGCGTGGGCGGGAGCCCGCACGTCGGCACGCACGCCGACGCGCCGCTCCACGTGCGGGACGACTGGCCGGCGACGGACGCGCTCGCGCTCGAGGCATTCGTCGGCGATGCGCTCGTGGTCGACGTGAGCGACGCCGCCGGCGGCGCGCTCGCGCTCGACGCGAACGATCCTCGGCTCGGCGGCGTCACGCGCTTGCTGCTCCGGACAGGGCGCACGATCGCGACGGGCCGCTTTCCCGACGGGTGGCCCGTGCTGCGAGCCGCGGTGGCCGAAACGCTCGCCGCGCGCGGGCTGCGGCTGCTCGGCGTCGACGCACCGTCGGTGGACGAGCGCACCAGCAGCACGCTCGACGTGCATCGGGCGCTGTTCGGCGCTGGAGCGTGCGTGCTGGAGAACCTCGATCTGCGTGGCGTCTCCGCCGGCCGATACGAGCTGATCGCGCCGCCGCAGCGGCTCGTCGGGCTCGATGCCGCGCCGGTGCGCGCGGTGCTCCGCTCGCCCTGAGCGCCGCTCGCGCCGCGTGCGCGGCCTCGCGCGGCGCGGCCCGGCGTCGTTAGACTTCGGCGTATGCCCGAGCCGATCTACCTCGACCACGCCGCCACGACGCCGGTGCGCGAGGAGGTGTTCGCCGCGATGCAGCCCTTCTTCGGGCCGCGCTTCGGCAACCCCTCCAGCGTGCACCGGTGGGGCCGCGACGCGCGCACCGCGCTCGACGAAGCGCGCGAGCGCGTGGCCCGATGTCTCGGCGCGGCTCCGGACGAGGTCGTGTTCACCTCCTGCGGCACCGAGGGGGACAACATGGCCCTCATCGGCGTCTGGCGCGCGCGGCGTGGCGAACATCGGCCCGCCGCGGTGTCGACGCCGATCGAGCACAAGGCGGTGCTCGGCGCGCTGCACCAGATCGCGAAGGAAGGGGGCGAGGAGCGGCTGCTCGCCGTCGCGCCGACCGGTCGTGTCGAGGAGGCGTCGTTCGACGCGCTGGTGCGCGACGATGCCGCGGTGTGCTCGGTGATGTGGGTGAACAACGAGATCGGCACGCTCCAGGACGTCGCGGCGCTCGCCGCGCGGGCGAAGGCGCGCGGCGTCGTCTTCCACACGGATGCCGTGCAGGCGTTCGGCAAGGTGGACGTCGACGCGCGTCGCGTCCCGTTCGATCTCGCATCGATCTCGGGACACAAGATCGGTGCGCCGAAGGGGATCGGTGCGCTCTTCATCCGGCGCGGCACGCCGATGGAGCCTCTGCTCTTCGGCGGCTCGCAGGATCGCGGGCGCCGTCCGGGAACCGAGAACGTCGCGATGGCGGTCGGGCTCGCATGCGCCGCGGAGCTCGCGATCGAGGAGCGCGAGGCCGAGTGCGCACGGCTCGCGACCCTGCGCGACCGCCTCGAGTCGGCGATCCTCGCGCGCGTGCCGGACGCGATCGTCCACGGTCGCGGTGCGCCGCGAGCCCCGCACGTCACGAACGTCTCCGCGCCCGGCACGGAGAGCGAGTCCATGCTCATCGCGCTCGACCTGCGCGGCATCGCCTGCTCGGCGGGCTCGGCCTGCCAGAGCGGGAGCATCGATCCCTCGCACGTCCTCGAGGCGATCGGCGTGTCGCGCGAACTGGCGAACGCCGCCATCCGCTTCAGCCTCGGCGCACTGACCACCGAGGCGGCGGTCGATCGCGCGGCCGACGTCTACGCGACGCTCGTGGAGAAGGCGCGCCGGCTCGCGCCGGCGTGAGCGGCTGATGCGCGAGCGCGTGCTCGTCGCCATGAGCGGCGGGGTGGATTCGTCGGTCGCCGCGGCGCTGCTCGTGCGCGCCGGCTACGACGTCGTCGGCGCGACGATGAAGCTGTTCTGCCACGAGGACGACGTCCCCGACCGTCCGTGCTGCTCGCTCGACAGCGTGAACGACGCGCGGCGCATCTGCGAGCAGCTCGGCGTCCCGCACTACGTGCTCAACCTCGAGCGCGCGTTCGGGCGCGACGTCGTGCGCGACTTCGCCGAGGAGTACGCACGCGGCCGCACGCCGATCCCGTGCGTCCGGTGCAACACGTTCACCAAGTTCCGCGACCTCGTGCGCACCGCCGACGCCATCGACGCCCGATGGATCGCGACCGGCCACTACGCGCGCGTCGTCGACGGCGCGCTCCACCGCGGGCTCGATCCGGCAAAAGACCAGTCGTACTTCCTCTGGGGGATCGAGCCGCGCATGCTCGCGCGCATGCTGCTGCCGGTCGGGGCACACACCAAGACGGAGACGCGCGCCATCGCGCACGACCTCGGACTCGAGCTGATCGCCGAGAAGCGCGAGAGCCAGGACATCTGCTTCGTCCCCGACGGCGATCACACGCGCGTCGTGGCGCGCGTGCTCGGCGCCGACGCGCCGGCGCTCGCGCGCGGACCGTTCGTGCTGCGCGACGGACGCGTGATCGGGGAGCACGACGGCTACGCGCGCTTCACGGTCGGCCAGCGCCGCGGGCTTCCCGGCGGCTTCGCGGAGCCGATGTTCGTCGTCGCGATCGAACCGGCGACGCGCGCCGTGGTGATCGGACCGCGCGACGAGCTGCTCGGCCGCGGCGTCGTGGCGCGCGAGGTGAACTGGCTCTCGGCCACGCCGCCGAGCGTCGGCGCCGAGGTGTCGGTGCAGATCCGGCATCGGGGCCATGCCGTCGCGGGCACACTCGTGCGTGTCGATGACGACGAGGTGGAAGTCGCGCTCGAGGAGCCGGCGAGCGCGATCAGCCCCGGCCAGTCGATGGTGCTCTACGCGGGCACGCGGGTGCTCGGCGGCGGCGTGATCGAGCGCGGGCGGCGGGATCTGCCGGTGCGCGGAGCCGCCTAGCTCAGTACTTCATCCCGCCGGCTTCGGCGAAGGCCTTCATCGCCTCCTCCTGCTCGGGCGTGAGCTTCTCGGGCACCGCGACCTCGACCTGCACGATGAGGTCGCCCTTGGAGCCTTCCTTCTCGATCCCCTGGCTTCGCACGCGGAATCGCTTCCCCGATGGAGTGCCCGGGGGGATCTTGATGGCGACCTTGGTGCCGTCGAGCGTCTTGACGCTCACGCGAGAGCCCAGCGTGGCCTGCGCGATGTTGATCGGCACCGGCGCGATGAGATCGAGTCCCTCGCGCTTGTAGAACCGGTCGGGCTGCACGGCGAAGGTGATGAGCAGGTCGCCAGGAGGCCCGTTCTTCGAGCCTCGCCCGCCCTGGCCCTTGAGCCGGATCTTGGTGCCCGTGTCGACCCCGGGCGGCACGGTGATCGACACCTTGCGCCGCGTGCGCACCTCCCCGCTGCCGGCGCAGGTCGGGCAGCGTTCGGTGGGGACCTGGCCGCGGCCGAGGCACACCGGGCAGGGACGATTCACGGCGAAGCCCCCCTGACCGAAGCTGATCGTGCCGCGCCCCTTGCACTCCTCGCACATCACCATCTTCGCGCCGGGCGCGGCGCCGGTCCCGTGGCAGGTCGGGCACTCCTCGTTGAGGTCGAGCTCGACCGGCACCTTGCCGCCCTGCGCCGCGACTCTGAACGGGATCTCGAGCGTCGATTCCACGTCCTGACCGCGCTGCGGGCCGCGAGGCCGAGCACCACCCGCCGCACGCGACCCACCGACGCCGAACATCGAGCTGAACATCTCCCCGAGCCCACCGAGGCCGCCCATGCTGCCGAGGTCGAGGTCCTCGAAATGGATGTTCTGTGCGCCGGGAGGCGGCCCGCCCGGTCCGCGCGCCCCCGGTCCGCGCGCCCCCGTTCCCCTCGTCCCGAACCCGCCGAACGCGCCGAGCTGGCGCATCTGGTCGTACTGCTTGCGCTTCTCGGGGTCGCCGAGCGTCTGATACGCCTCGGAGATCGCCTTGAAGGTGTCGGCGGCCTTCGGGTCGTTCGGATTCTTGTCGGGATGGTGCTTCGCCGCGAGCTTCCGGTACTGCTTCTTGATCTCGTCCTGGCTCGCGGAGGCGGGGACGCCCAGGACGGCGTAGAAGTCTTGCTGGGCCATGTCCGCCCTTACGGAGTCAACCGTTCCACTGCTTCACCACCACGCGCGCCGGCCGGAGCAGCTGCCCGTTGAACAGGTAGCCGACCTGGAACACGCGCGCGACGAGGTGATCTTCCTCCCTGGACGCGGCCGGCTCGGTCATGACCGCTTCGTGCAGCTCGGGGTCGAACGGATGGTCGAGCGGGTTGATGATCTCCAGCCCGTGTCCCGCGAGCGTCTTGTGGAGCTTCTTCTCGACCATCTCGACCCCCTCCACGATCGTCCGTGGATCGGTCGTCGCCGGGTCGACGTGAGCGAAGCGGCCCAGGTCGTCGAGGGCGTCGAGCATCCCCTTGAGCATGTCCGCCTGGCCGCGCAGGTGCGCCTCCTGGCGCTCCTTCGACGTGCGCTTGCGGAAGTTGTCGTACTCCGCGGCGAGCCGGAGGTATCGGTCACGCTGCTCGTCGAGCTCGCGCTGCGCGTCGCCGGACTCGGCCGCCTCGATCGCGCCGGCATCGTCGAGAACGGTGCCGTCGGCTGGGGTCGAGCCATCGGTCGGAAGCTGATCGGCGTCTGGCATGTGCATGTCCCTGGTGAAGGGGAAATGTCGTCGAAGGACCGTGGGGCATGCAACGGGCCGCGAGCGCGCGGGGCGCCGACGGCTCGACGCGCCGACGCGCCGGTGCCGACTTTCTCCGCGGCTCACCGTGGGGGTTGGCCGGGGGGCGTCAACCGCCGGCGAAGCATCTCGAGCACCGCCTGGACCGCGCGCTGCCGCACCTCCGCGCGGTCGCCGATCAGTCGCGATCCTCGCGCGTCGATCTCGCCATCGAGGTCCGTCGCGATCCACACGGTGCCGACGGGCTTCTCGTCGGTGCCGCCGCCGGGTCCGGCCACGCCGGTGATCGCCAGGCCGACGCGTGCGCCCGTCGCCGCCCGCGCGCCGGCGGCCATCGCGCGCGCCACCGGCTCGCTCACGGCGCCGTGCTCGCGCAGCATCGTCTCCGGCACGCCCAGCAGCGCCGTCTTCACGGCGTTGGCGTACGCGATCACGCCGCCGAGCACGACGTCGCTGCTGCCGGGAATCGCCGTGAGGCGCGCGCCGAGCAGGCCGCCGGTGCAGCTCTCCGCGACGGCGATCGTCAGCCCGCGCGCACGGGAGAGGTCGAGCACCACCGCGGCGAGATCCGCGTCGTCCTCGCCGTAGATCGCGTCGTCGAGCACCGTCCGCAGGCGGGCCGCGGACTCCGCGAGCCGGCGATCGGCGTCCTCGGGCGCGGCGTTGCGCACGGTGAGCCGGAGGTCGGTGCCCTCGGGATTCGGCAGGTACGCGACGTCGACGTCGCCGACGCCGCCGGGGAGCGTGGCGACGCGATCGGCGATGAGCGATTCGCCCACCCCCGTGGTGCGCAGGGTCCGCGATCGGACGACTCGCCGGACCTCGCCCGACCGCTCGCGCACGAGCGGCACGAGCGTGTCGGCGATCATGCCGCGCAGCTCGCGCGGCACGCCGGGGAGCATGGCGACCCACCGGTGGCGCTCGTCCTCGAGCCAGATGCCGGGCGCGGAGCCGTGGTTGTTGCGGAGCTTGCGCGCGCCGGCGGGGAGCATCGCCTGCTGCCGGTTCGACGCCGGCATCGGCCGTTGAAAGATCCGCGCGAAGCGCTCCTCCATCCAGGCCAGGTGCTCGGCGTCGAGGAGCATCTCTCGGCCGAACAGCCCCGCGATCGACGGTTTCGTGAGATCGTCGCTCGTGGGACCGAGGCCGCCGGTGGTGATCACCGCGCCCGTGCGGTCGAGCGCTTCGCGCACTGCCTCGGCGATGTCGGACGCGATGTCGCCCACCGTGGTGCGATGGGTGATCTCGACGCCTTCCACGGCGAGCACCCGCGCGATGTACGCCGCGTTGGTGTCGATCGTGTAGCCGAGGAGGAGTTCGTCGCCGATGGTGACGACTTCGATGTGCATGATGCCGGAGTGAGCGGGCGCCGCCCGCGTCAGCTCCGGCCGCGGACGGGAGCGCCGGTGAAGACGCGGCCGTAGCTGCGCAGGTACAGCGCGAGCGAGTACAGCGTGAGCGCGACGGCGCCCACCATGGCGAGAACGCCGACGATGCCGTTGAAGTTCGCGAACGCGCTCCACGGCGACAACGCACCCCAGTTCCGCGCCGCGGCGAGCGTCGCGGCGAAGAACCAGAAGTAGGCCGAGCCCACCCAGATCCACTGGAAGGTGGTCTTCCACTTGGCCGGCCCGATCGCGGCGATCACCACGCCACGCCGGGCCGCGGCCTGCCGGAACACGGTCATGAACGCCTCGCGCCCCAGCACGATCGCGAGCACCCACCAGGTGAGGGGGACCTCGCCGAACGGCGTGTGGAAGGGAAAGACGTTCGCCCCGACGCGCGAGGCGAGCCCCTCCTCCGCGTGCGCCGACGGCCGCATGAGCACGAACATGGGGACGAAGGTCCCCACCAGCAGCAGCTTGTCGGCGAGCGGATCGAGCAGCCGCCCGAGATCGGTCTCCTGCTTGCGCGACCGGGCGAGATGGCCGTCGAAGTAGTCCGTGACGGCGGCGACGATGAACAGGACGAACGCGGTGAGGCGAAGCGCCGAAGAGGGCGCGAGCGGCAGCCACGCGATGAGCGGCGTGACGACGATGCGCCCGGCGGTGACTGCGTTCGGAAGGTTCACGTCGTGCGACGAGGGGTCATGCGAGCGACTTGAGCACCAGCTTGCTGACGGCGCGCAGCGTCTCGAACACGCCGTCGCCCGTCACGGCCACCGCTTCGAAATACGTCGCGCGCTCGATCCATTCCCCGGTCGGGAGCTGCTCGACGAGGTTCTCCCCGGCATGATACGCGTCGGGGGTGATCCGCTGCTTCGCCGGCTCCGTGATCTCCCAGCCCGGGTTGAGCGCAGCCTGCAGGTCGCGGACCGGGGCAGCGTTCGGAAGGTCACGCTTATTGTACTGGATCACGAAGGGCATCTTCGTGAGATCGTACCCGTACTCGGCCATGTTGTCGTACAGGTTCTGCATGGCCTCCTGGTTCGCCTCCATGCGCTCGACCTGCGAGTCGGCCACGAAGACGATGCCGTCCACGCCCTTGAGAATGAGCTTGCGGCTGGCGTTGTAGTAGACCTGGCCGGGCACGGTGTACAGGTGGAACCGCGTCTTGAAGCCGCGGATCGTGCCGAGATCGACGGGGAGGAAATCGAAGAACAGCGTCCGCTCGGTCTCGGTAGCGAGGGAGATGAGCTTGCCCCGCGTGTCCGGCTGAACCTTCCCGTAGATGTGCTCGAGGTTGGTCGTCTTGCCGCCGAGACCCGAGCCGTAGTACACGATCTTGCAGTTGATCTCGCGCGAGGCGTAGTTGATCATCGACATGGCTGTCTCTCCTACTGGAACAGCTTGTCGATCTCGTCATCCGCGCCCGCGAGCAGCCCGGGCGCGCCTCCCTGGGCCTCGGCGGGGCGGGCGAACACCTGCTCGAACAATCGGGTCAGTTCGCCCACCGTCTCCTTCATCTTGAGGCGAACCAGGCCGAGCGTGGTGCGGCTGTCGAACAGCACGACGAGGATGACGCGGCGCGCCACGTCGGCGAGGTACATCGATTCCTTCTCGCCCTGGTGGAAGAGCGAGTTGAAGTCGCTCTCCCCGATCAGCTTCGCGAGCTGGTCGTTCGCGCTGAAGTCGGCCGCCGTCAGCGTGGCGAAGGCGGTGGGGTCGAACTTCGGCTGCTCGCCGACGGTCGCCACGAGCTGACCGCTCCGGTCGACGAGGAGCGCGCAGCGCGCGTTGCTCTCGTGGAGGAAGCGCTGGAGCGACTGTGTGATGGCGGCGAAGTCGTCTTCGGTGAACGACCAGCTCGCGGCACCGACGGGCATGAGGATCGGACCTAATCGAGGTAAGCGTGCATGCGGCGCAGGAGAACACGGCCGCGCCGGCGCAGAGCGGGCCGTGTCTCCCAGTTGACGTAGTCGCTCAGGAGCCGCGCCGTCTCCGCGCCGGGCCGGCCGGCGAGGAACCCGAGCGCGGCATACCGCCGCCACGGGGACCGGCTGAACAGATCACGCCGGCTGCGCTGCACCTGTGTTGACCAGACGACGAGCCCCACGGCGAGGCCACCAACGAACCCCGCCGCCGTCATCCTGGCGCGCCTCGCCGAGCTCACATCGCCCTCCGGGCCGAGAGCGCCTGCGCGATGGTCACACCATCCGCGTACTCCAGGTCACCTCCGACCGGCAACCCGCGGGCGATCCGGGTCACCGCAACCGGCGTGGCGGCGAGCTGGCGCTGGACGTAGAGCGCCGTGGCCTCGCCCTCGAGGCTCGGGTTGGTGGCCAGGATCACCTCGCGAACCTCGCCCCCCTCCACGCGGTCGACGAGCTGGCGGATGGTGAGATCGTCGGGGGTGATCCCGTCCAGCGGGGAGAGGCGCCCGCCGAGCACGTGATAGGTCCCCCGGAACTCCCCCGCCCGCTCGATGGCGCCGATGTCGGCGGCGTCCTCCACGACGCAGATGAGCGCCGCGTCCCGCCGGGGATCCCGACAGATGCCGCAGAGCTCTTCCTCCGTGAGGTTGTAGCAGCGGGCACAGGGGCGGACCTTGTCCGACAGGGTCTGCAGCGCGTCCGCGAGCCGCCGGCTCTGCTCCGGCGGCTGCTTCAGGAGGTGGTAGGTCAGCCTGAGCGCCGTCTTCCGCCCGATCCCCGGGAGCCTCGCCAGCTCGCTGGTCAGGTCGTCGATCGCCGACACGCGCGGCGCCCGGCTAGAACGGGAGCTTGAACGGGAGGCCGCCGGTCAGCTTGCCCATCTCCGCCTGTGCGGCGTCCTGCGCCTTCTTCTGTGCCTCCGTGACCGCGACGAGCAGCAGATCCTCCAGCATCTCGACGTCGTCGGGGTTCACGACGCTCTTGTCGATCTTGATCGAGCGAACGGTGCCCTGCCCGTTCGCCTCGACGGTGACCATGCCGCCGCCGGAGGATGCCGTCACGGTCTGCTGCTGCAGCTCGTCCTGAAGCTTCTGAAAGCGGCCCTGCATCTCCTGCGCCTGCTGCAGGATCTTCATGAAGTCGGCCATCGCGCGCTACGGAGAAAGAGGGCGAAAGCTACCCGGCGTCACGCGGCTCGGGCAAGCGACGCCGTGTGCTCAGTCGGCGAGATCGAGGTCGAGCGCGTCGATCGCCGCATCGAGCACGGGATCCTTCCGGCGGAGCGCCGACATGCGCTCGGCGCGGACCATCTCGTCGGTGAGTCGCGCCGGTGGCGTCGCGGCGCCCTGCGGTGCCCGCACGACGATCCGCTGCACGCCGGGAAACCACGCTCGCAGCTGTGCGACGACGTCGGCCTTCGCCGCGTCGATCGCGCGCTCGTAGATCGGATTCGCGTCGTCGAGCGCGAGCGCGACGTCGCCGCGCGCGTTCACGGAGTCGGGGCTCCCGTGCTCGAGCGCGGTGGCCGCGACGCTCTTGCCCGCGGCGCGCATCGCGGCCACGAGATCGTCCCACCGCTCGACGAGCTGATGGAGATCCGGCGGCGCGGACTCCGGCGGGGCGGCCTTCGGCGCGCGATCCGCGTCGCGCACCACCGGGGGACGATCCGTGCGCGCGTCCGACGCGGGCGCGTCGGCGCGAGGAGCCGTGGATCGCGGCGTCACCGCGCGCTCCCGCGCCTCGGAGTGCTTCGGCACCTCGGAGGTGGGGGGCGCGGGAGTCGCGCCGCGCCGCACCGGGCGCGCCGCCTCCTCCTCGTCGCGCCCGGAGGAACCGCCGCCGAGTCCGCGCAGCACCGCCTCGAGGCTCACCGCGCGATCGAGCAGCGCGAAGCGCACGAGCATCGCCTCCAGCAGGAGTTGCTGCTGGCCGCTCCGTCGGAACCGCGGCTCGAGCTCGGTCGCGATCGAGAGCATGCGGAGGAGGTCCGCCGCCGCGAACGCGTCCCGGCGTGCCTCGAGCGCCTCGCGCGTCCCTTCGCTCACGTCGGGCGGCTCGCCGCCGAGCGCGATCGCGAGCTGCGCACGCAGCAGATCGGTGAGCCCGGAGAGGAACTGACCGAGGTCGATGCCCGCATCGGCGAGCCGCGCGACGAAGCCGAACACGTCGCCCGCCCGATGCTCGGCGAGCAGATCGAGCAGCGCGACCAGCTCGTCCTCGGCCACCAGCCCGAGCGCCTCCCGGACCCGGTCGGGCACGACGGCATCGGCGCCCATCGCCAGCACCTGATCCGTGAGCGAGAGCGCGTCGCGCATCGATCCGTCGGCGGCGCGCGCGATCATCGCGAGCGCATCCGCCTCGAACGCGATCCCTTCGTCGCGCAGCACGCGCTCGAGCCGCGCCCTGATGTCCGCGGCGCCGATGCGCTTGAAGTCGAAGCGCTGCAGCCGGCTGAGCACGGGGGCGGCGGACTGGGCGATCTTCTGCGGCTCCGTGGTGGCGAACACGAACACCACGCGCGGCGGCGGCTCCTCGAGGATCTTGAGGAGCGCGTTCCACGCCTCGCGCGTGAGCATGTGCGCCTCGTCCACGATGTAGACCTTGTACCGGTCCTCGCCGGAGGGGGCGTACATCGCGCGCTCACGCAGATCGCGTGCGTCGTCCACGCCGCGGTTCGACGCCGCGTCGATCTCGACGACGTCGAGCGAGGAGGCGCCGCTCCAGATGCGCAGGCAGCTCGCGCATTCGCCGCACGGCTCGCCGCCGAGCGCGGGATCGCCGCGCCGCTCGCAGTTGAGCGCCATGGCGAGCACGCGGGCGAGCGTGGTCTTGCCGACGCCGCGCGGGCCGGCGAGCAGGTAGCCGTGCGCGACGCGGCCGCTGGCGATCGCGCCCTTCAGCGTGGCCGCCACGTGCGACTGCACGGCGACGTCGGCGAACGTCTTCGGGCGGTACCGGCGGGCGAGAGCGAGGGCCATGGAGGGGCGCGGCGCAGCGCGCCGTTGGTCGGTGAACGGTTCGTCGGTCGTCGGCGTACACACGCCGCTGAGAGCGCGGGCGCCGTTCCTGCCGGCTCAGGTAAACCGAAAACCCCGGAGCCGTCAAACGGAAGCGCGGGGGAGCGCACCGTCGATGGTGCCTCCCCCGCGCCGAGTGCCCCAGGCCTGACGGAGCGACGTCAGACACCTCATGCCGCTGCTACCTTCGGGGTCCTGACGGAGTTAGAAGGCTGTCGCCCTCCGGGACCTGGGACGTCCGAAAGATAACCCGTCCCCCGGCGCCGGTGAAGGCGTCAGGCGTGGACGAGCCGCCCGATCGCGCGTGCGAGCACCGCACCGGCACGCTTCACGCTCGCCGCGTCGACGTCGAGGTGCGTCACAGCGCGAACGCGCGTCGCGTTCCATGGCGTGACGAGCACGTTCTCCTTCCCCGCCGCCGCCACGACGTCCGCGCTCGCCACGCCGCGCGGAAGATCGATCATCACGATGTTCGTGTCCGGCGACACGACCGCGACGCCCGGCACCCCCGCGACGACGTCGGCGAGCAGTCGCGCGTGCGCGTGGTCATCCGCGAGGCGCGCGAGGTGGGCGTCGAGCGCATGGAGTGCCGCGGCGGCGAGGATTCCGCTCTGGCGCATGCCGCCGCCGAGGCGCTTGCGCGCCACGTGCGCCCGCCGGATCGTCGCCGCGTCGCCCGCGAGCATCGCGCCGACGGGGCACCCGAGGCCCTTCGAAAAGCTCACCATCACCGTATCGGCGGCGCGGGCGAACTCCGCGAGCGCCGTGCCCGTCGCGACGTGCGCGTTCCAGAGCCGCGCGCCGTCCAGATGCACGGCGAGTCCTCGCGACCGGGCGAGCGCGGCGATCTGGGCGAGATCCGACGCGGACGTCACCGCGCCCCCCGCGCCGTTGTGCGTGTTCTCGACGCATACGAGCGACGCCGATGCCGAGTGGGGCGAGTCGGCGCGCATGGCTCGCTCCAGGTCGACGGCCGACGCGACGAGCCGGCCCTCGCCAGCGGGCGCGGGACGGAGCTGCACGCCCGACAGCGCCGCCGCGGCCGCCATCTCCCACTGGACGATGTGCGCGTCGGCGTCGAGCACGACCTCGGTGCCCGGCGACGTCAGCACCCAGATCGCCGTCTGGTTGGCCATCGTCCCGCTCGGGAAGAAGCGAGCGTCCTCCTTGCCGAGGAGCTCCGCCACCCGCGCCTCGAGGCGGCGCACGGTCGGGTCGCCATCGAGGACGTCGTCGCCCACCTCGGCGTCCGCCATGGCGCGCCGCATCGCGGGCGTCGGCCGCGTGACGGTGTCGGAGCGGAGATCGATCGGCGGCGCGGGCGTGGGCATGGACGAAGCTTACGGGGCGAACGGTGAACCGTGAACGGTGAGCAGGGAACGGTGAACCGTGAACGGTGAACAGGGAACGGTGAACAGGGAACGGTGAACAGGGAACGGCCGGCCCCGGGACGCAGGAGCTTCCCGGGGCCGGCCGTTCACCGTAAACCGTTCACCGTTCACGCGCGGGTGCGCCCGCACCCGCGCCAACCGCTTACGGCTTCGTCACCTTGACCGTCGGGGTCTTCACTTCCGTCGGCTTGGTGCCGACGACCGGCTTGTCGATGACGATCGTGTCCTTCTTGGTGCCGACGACCGGCGTCTGGAGCGTGTCGACCTTCGTTCCGACGTCGACGTCTGGCGTGCGGACGGTGTGCGTGTCGGTCGACACGTTCACGTCCGGCGTCTGGACCTGGTACTCGTTGTCGCCCGTCTTCTTGCACGCGGCGAGAGGGAGCAGGAGCAGTGCTGCGCCGAGCAGTGTCTTGCGCATGGATGGCCTCCGTGGGGGTGTGCGCGTTCACGCCGCCATTAAGCAACCATCGGGCCAAATGTTCTGCTCGTCAGTCCAGGAACACCTCCCGCTGGCGCTTGCGCGTACGCCTGAGCTCGTACACCTGCCCCACCTCCCCGCCGAGGATGAAGATGAGCGCCGCATAGTAGACCCAGATCACCACCACGACGACGGCGGCCGCCGCGCCGGTGTACAGCGAGCCCGGGTCGAACGAGCTGACGTAGACGTTGAACACGACCTTCGCCAGCTCGAACATCACGGAGGTGAACAGGGCCGCCACCCACGCCGTCTTCGTCCGCACCCGCCGCACGGGAAGGAACTTGTACAGCGCGAAGAACATCACGCCGAGGATGATCGTGCCGACGAGATGCGTGGCCCACGCGCTCGCCTGGCCCATCACGTCCTTCCGGATGCCGAGGTCCTCCAGCACCTCGCGGCTCGTCTTCGTCGCGATGAGCACGTACGTGCTGATCAGCGTGTTCGCGGTGATGAGGATCGTGGAGACGATCGTGATCTTGATGTCGAAGAGTTTGCCCTGGATGATCCCGCGCTCCTGCTCGATGTCGAACACACTCGCGAGCACGGTGCGGAGGGAGCCGAACAGCCGCGTGGAGAACCACACGTAGCCGACGGCACTCCACACGCCGAGCTGGGTGTGGTTTCTCAGGATCTCGCTGATGATGCGGTGGGTCGGCGCGTCGGGACTCTCGACGTGGCTCGGGAGCACGCGGTCGAGGTAGTTGACGACGAGCCGGTTCGCTTCTGCCGGCTGTTTGTGGAGCACGGCGGCGAAGCCCCACACGAGCAGCAGGACGAAGGGGACCGCGGCGAGCAGGATGTTGAACGCGATGCCGCCGGCGAGGAAGAGGACGTTGTCCTCGCCGGAGTTGTCCCACACGCGCTTCGCGTAGTCGCGAAGCGTCCAGCCGAAGCTGGAGAGGAAGGAGCGCTGGGGGGGCGGTGGCGGCTCGAACGCGGGCGCCGGCGCCTCGCCGAGCGGCTCAGGCGTCTGCGTCCGGCTCTCCATCGGCGCTGACCGGGGCCGCCCGACGGCCCGAGCGCGCCACGTCGGCCCCCGCGTTGTAGGCGGCCTTCGTCTCGGCGAGACGCTGCTCGAGATCGGTGCGCGCCTGCTGCGCCGCGGCGCGCCCGGCCTCCATCGCGCGCGTGACCTGCTCCTTCTTGGTCACGATCGCCGTGCGCGCGCTGTCGAGCTGCTCCTCGATCCGTGCCCTCGCTCCCTCGAACGTGTCCACGACCTGTCCGGACACGGTGTCGGCGACGTCGCGCACGCGCTCCTGCGCCTCGCGCGCGCGGCGCCGGATCTGGCGCCGCGTCTCGCGGCCGGAGCGCGGCGCGAACAGCAGCGCGACGCCGGCGCCCACGAGCGCGCCGATGAGGAAGTCGCTCACGCTGCTGTGCTTCTCGATGACGATGTACGGCTCGTCCTGCTCGTGATGGCGCATGGTGGCTCCTGGTGGGCCGGTCAACGTCCCTTTCTGGCCGGTGGCTTCTTCGATGCCGAGCGCGCGGGTGCGGCGACCGGCTCCTGCCGTCGCGCGGCGCGCGCGGGCGGCGCCGCGGGCGCATCGTCGTTCGTCGCCGCGCGAGCGCCCTCGCCCGCCCCGTTCAGCAGCACGAGCAGCTCGGCGCGAACCTCCGCCTCGGGAAGGCCGAGCACCTTGGAGGTCCGCGCCGCGTCGCCCGACGTGGACGCGAACGTGCGAAGCACGAGCTGCCGCCGCGCTTCGGCCGCGGTCGCACCCACGGGGATCGTGAGCGCCTCGTGCAACTCGCCCCCGCTCCGGAGATGGCGCGGGATCACGTCGCTCGGCCCGATGAGCGTGCCGCGGCTCATGATCACCGCCCGCTCGACGGCGTTCTTCAGCTCGCGCACGTTGCCCGGCCAGTGGTAGCTCATGATCCACTCCCACGCCGCGTCCTCGAAGCCGGTGATGGTCTTGCCGTTCTGCTGCGAGAACCGGGCGAGGAATTCGTTGGCGAGGAGCTGGATGTCGTCGGCGCGCTCGCGGAGCGGCGGCAGATCGATCTCGACGACGGCGAGCCGGTAATAGAGATCCTCGCGCAGCTCGCCGTCGACGATCGCCTTCTGCAGGTTCTTGTTCGTCGCCGCCACGATGCGGATGTCGACGGTGATCTCGCGCTTGCCGCCGAGCCGGCGGATCTGCCGCGTCTCGATCGCCCGCAGAAGCTTCACCTGGATGTCCGTCGGCATCTCGGCCATCTCGTCGAGGAAGATCGTCCCGCCGCTCGCCATCTCGAATGCCCCGGCCTTCTCGTTCGTCGAGCCGGTGAAGGCGCCCTTCTCGTGGCCGAACAGCTCGTTCTCGAGGATCTCCTTCGGCAGCGCGGCGCAGTTGAGCGCGAAGAAGGGACCCTTCGCGCGATCGCTCTTCTGGTGCAACGCCCGCGCGACGAGCTCCTTGCCGGTACCGCTCTCGCCGAGGATCAGCACGCTCGCGGTGGACGGCGCCACCGCCTCGATCACCTGGTACACCGAGCGCATCGCGTCGCTCTGGCCGGTGAGCTCGCCGTAGTGCGTGAGTCCCTCGAGCTTGGATGCCAGCTCGCGGTTCTTCTGCTGGACCTCGTACTTGTCGAGCGCTTTCGGGATGAGCGCCTTGAGCCGGTTCAGCTTCTCGGCGTTGAGTGGCTTCTCGATGTAGTCGTAGGCGCCCTGCTGCATCGCCTGCACGGCGGAATCGACCGTCGCCTGGCCGGTGATGATGATGGCCTCGGTGGGGATCTGGCGCTCCTGCAGCTCGCGCAGGAGCGCGAGCCCGTCGAGCTTCGGCATCTTGAGGTCGGCGAGGACGACGCCGTACCGCTCGGCCGTGAGCTTGTCGAGCGCCTTCTGCCCGTCCGCGACCACCTCGACGCCGTAGCCGGCGTCCTCGAGGATCGCGCTGAGTCCCGTGGTGATCGCGGCTTCGTCGTCCGCGATGAGAATCTTTGCCCGCTTCATCGTGTCTCGCAGAGTGGCAGGGGCTGACGGCGGCGCCATCAGGCCCGGGGAAAGAACAGGGAAAGTTCGGCGGCGTCCTCGGTCCAGCGCACCCCCGCGAGCCGGATCGCCTCGGCGACGTCGGGAGCGATGGCCACCGGACGCCCCGTCCGGAGTCGTACGACCAGCGAGTCGGGCTCGCCGGTGAGCTCGCACTCGACGCCCCCGGGGAGCACGGCCCGCGCGCCGACGACGGCGTCGAGCAACGGCGCCGCCAGCGCGAGCCGCACGGCGTCCGCGGCGACGCTCGTGCGTGCGTCGCCGTCGTGCCGGTCGCGAACGACGACCGTCGCGTCGCTCGCCGCGCTGGACGCGCTGCACAACGCCGCGACCCGCCGGAGCGCGACGCTCACGTCCACCGGGACGCGCTCGCTCCGTCCGAGCGCCAGCACGACGTCGAGCAGCGCGGTGAGCCGCTCGAGCTGCTGCGCCGCCGCGTCCGCGAACGGCGCGACCGCCGACGCGTGCGCGTCGGCGCGGCCCGCACGCGAGCGCACCACCTCGAGGTTCACGGACACCCCGTTGAGCGCGTCCTTGACGTCGTGCGCCGCGCGGCCGAGCGCTCGCTGGAGCGCCGCCAGCCAGAGTACGCCCGCATCGGCCGGAGCGGCGCTCACCGGCATCTGCCTAGTCCGACAGGTCGGCGTCGTCGGGCGCGGCGGCGTGCACCGGCGTCGCGTCGGCCGGCATCGGACGGCGGTGCACCGGCGGCTTCACGTACCGCGCCACCATCTCACGCGTGCCACCGATGGCGAGCTGCTCGAAGAGGAAGCGGAACTTGCGATCGTAGAGCGTCGCCACCTCGCGCATCACCTCGGCCGGCATCTCCCAGAGCTGCTTCTTGAACTGCCCGAGCGCCTTCTTGCGCGACTTGTAGATGAACTGCTCGTCGCTGTCCGTCGGCTTGCGCTCGTCCTTCGCATTCTCCCGGACCCACGCGTACATCTCGTCGCGCAGCGCCGAGGGGATGTGATCGAACAGCATGTTCTGGAAGTTCGTCGCCAGGTGGATCTCGGCCACTTCCCGTTTCGGGAAGTTGTGGAAGGCGTCCTCGGGGAGCGTGGACGCGCCGTGCTGCACCGCGCCCGCCAGGCCGTAGTCGTCGCGCGCGATGCGACTCAGCCGCTCGAGCGTGTCGAGGTCGAGCTTCACGTCGGCGATGGAGCCGTCCTCGAGCACGACGCCCCCGTGCGACGTGCCGCTCTGCACGCTGATCTTGGAGAGGCCGGCGACGTCGGCCGGCAGCGCGTTGAGGAACCCGTCCATGAAGGCGCGCAGCTCCGGTTCGGTGGAGTTCTGCGTCCCGACCTCGCCGATCTCGCCACCGACGGAGATCGTCACGCCGGCCGGCTGCGCCGCGCGCACCTCCTTCAGGATGTCGATGCCGACCTCGATGTTCAGCTTCTGCTGCTCCTCGAGCGTCGGCTTCGAGACGTCGACGAGCGTCGAGGTGTCGACGTCGATGTTGTAGAAGCCCGCACCCACCGCCTCTCGTACGAGCGCCTTGACGGCATCGACCTCGGGCCGCGGATCGACCGCGTACTTCTTGTGATTGATCTGGAAGTGGTCGCCCTGGATGAACACCGGGCCGCGGAATCCCTCGCGCAGCGCCGCGGCGAGGACCACGGCGACGTACTCGTGCGGCCGTTGACCCGTATAGGCGATCTCGGAACGGGCGATCTCGAGGATGAACGCGCCCGCGCCGATGGCGAGGGCGGTGCGGAAGATCGAGCGGGCGGCCTCGTACGTGACGACCCGGAGGTTGATCGCCGGCACGGTGAAGCCGTGCACCTCGCCGCGGCCGCGTGCCATGTACAGCTCCTGGATGGACGCGGGCTGCACGCCGACGGCCTGGCCGAGCTCCCAGATGAGCCACCGCGCGTACTCGCGCTCGACACCGTCGGCGAAGACGGCGGCGCGCACGAGCTGGTCCATCGGCGCACCGGCGAGGGCCGCCGGGCGGTGCACCGTGACGCGCCCATCCGCGACGGTCACGGCATCCCCGAACAACCCGTTCAGCGTGTCCAGATCGTACATGTCAATCCTCACAAATATGCAACCGCCCCACCGGCGGCAAGGATACTACGCGATCGGTGATATGGATACAGGTGAAGCTCGTCGGGCGAGGGAGGGGTCGCAAGCCCGCGCCCGCGCGTCGCGCGTCAGAGCACGCGCGCGGGATCGGGCTTCGGCAGCAGCTCCCACTCGCGGCGCGCCGCGTCGGCGTCGGCTCGCCCGAGCATGGCGTACGTGAACTGCTTGCCGAGCTCCACGCCGGGCTGGTCGAAGGCGTTCACGCCGTAGAGCCGTCCGGCGTACGCCGTCGCGATCTCGAGGAACATGAGCAGGCCGCCGACGTGAAACGGATCCACGCGATCCAGCGTGAGCGTCATGTTCGGACGGCCGCGCCGCGCGAGCGCACCCGCGGTGGCGCGACGCTCGATGTCGAGCAGCTCGCCGAGCCGGTGCCCGCCGAGATACGCCAGCTCCGGCACGTCGCCGTGCAACCGCGGGATCTCGACGTCGGCGCCGGGGTGCGCGACCGAGATGAACGTCACCGTCTTGTCGCCCGGGCCCTCCATGAAGAGCTGCACCTTGCTGTGCTGGTCGGTGGCGCCGAGCGCCCCGAGCGGGGTGGGCCCGACGCCGGCGTCGCCCGGCTCGCGATGCTTGCCGAGGCTTTCCGCCCACAGCTGCACGAACCAGTCGGCCATGTCGCGCAACGCGTCGCTGTACGGCATGAGCACGTGGATGTGGCGGCCGTGCTTCGTGTCGGCGAGGAACTGGAGCGCCGCCCACACGCCGGCGATGTTCGAGCCGAGCGCGCCCGACGCGCAGCGCGCGCGCATCTCCGCGGCGCCGGCGAGCAGCTCTCCGGTATCGATGCCGATGAGCGCAGCGGGGAGGATGCCCACGGGTGTGAGCACGCTGAACCGGCCGCCGACGCTCGGCGGGATGTCGAGCGCGGCGATCTTCTCGGCACGGGCGATCGTCCTCAACGCTCCCTTCTGCGGATCGGTCACGAACACCAGCCGCTCGCGGGCCGCGGGCACGCCGAGCGCCGCGTCGAGCCGCGCGCGGACGACGAGATACTGCGCCATCGTCTCCGCCGTGCCGCCGGACTTCGAGATGACGACGAAGAGCGAGCGGCGAAGATCGAGCCGGTCGAGCAGTGCCGCGATGTTCGCCGGATCGACGTTGTCGAGCACGTGGAGGCGCGGCTCGCCGCCTCGAGCCGCGTCGTCGAGCAGGTTCCAGTGCGGCGGGCGAAGCGCCGTGCGCAACGCGATCGGCCCGAGCGCCGAGCCGCCGATGCCGAGCACGACGACGTCGCGCAGCTCGCCCGGGCGCGCCTTCACCGTCGCCACGTAGTCGAGCGTCTGCCGGTGCAGCGCGCGGTCGTCGGGCAGCGCGAAGAAGCCCAGCGTCCCCGAGGCACGCTCGGCTTCGACGCCCTCGTACGCGCGGGTGAAGCGGAGCGCGACCTCGCGCCACTCGGCGTCGGCGATGCCGCCGTCGATCGGCGGGGCCATCATGTTCGTGTAGTCCAGGCGGATGGACATCTCAGATCGTCACGGAGAGGCCGTCGTACGCGGGAGAGATGCCGGCGGGCAGCTCCGCCGCGAGCGCGGCGTGGAAGTTGTCGTGGGTGAGGTGCGTCAGGTACGTCCGCTCGGCACCGATGGCACGCGACGCGGCGATGGCCTCGGGGAGACTCAGGTGCGACGGGTGCGGCACGCGGAACAGCGCGTTGATCACGAGCACGCGCGCGCCGCGAAGCGCGGCGATCGCCGTGTCGGGCATCGACTTGGCATCCGTCACGTAGGCAAGTGGCCCGATGCGGTACGCGTACACCGTCGCATTGCCGTGCGGCACCGCCACGGCGGTGACGTCGACGTCGGCGATGCGCACCGGAACGCCCGGCTCGAGCGGGATGAGCCGCCCCTGCGGCTTGGACGTGCCGGGCAGCGGCTGGATGCTGTCGTCGAAGATGTAGTCGAACTTCTGCCGCAATCCGTCGAGCGTCTCGGCGGAGCCGTACATCGGAAGATGCACGTCGCGCCGCGCGGTGATGGCGCGCAGGTCGTCGATGCCATGGGTGTGGTCGGCGTGCAGATGCGTGTAGAGCACGGCGTCCACGCGCGTGATGCCCGTCTGCAGGAGCTGGAGCCGGAGCTCGGGGGGCGTGTCGATGAGCATGATCGCGCCGGCGTCCGTCTCGACGGCGGCGCCGACGCGCGAGCGGCGGTCTCGTGGATCGGTGGAGTGGCAGACGGCGCAGCCGCACCCGAGCTGCGGAATCCCGAAGCTGGTCCCCGTGCCGAGAAAGGTGAGCTTCACGCTCGGCGGGCCACCGTCCGGCGCGGCGTCATACCGTCTCGACCTTCATGAGGTTCGTGGTACCCGGAGTGTCGAACGGCACGCCGGCGGTGACGACGACGCGGTCGCCCTCGCGCGCGAGACCGCGCGACCGCACGGCGTCGAGGGCAAGAACCACCGTATCGGCGTAGGTATCGCAGTGCCGGACGAGACACGGCACGACGCCCCACACGAGCGCGAGCTGGCGGTAGGTGCGCTCCTGGTCCGTGAGGACGAGGATCGGCACGCCGGGCCGGTGCGAGGCGATGATGCGCGCCGAGAAGCCGCTCTTGGTGAAGACGATGAGACAGGGCGCGCCGAGACTCCGTACGGCGGAGGTTGCGGCGGCGGCGATCGCCATCTCGGTGGGAAGGGCGCTCACCGGGGCCGCGCGCTCGTCGGAGCGCCACACGGGCGGATGCTTCTCGATCTCCTGGATGATGCGGGCCATCGCCTCGACCGCGAGCCGCGGATACTGGCCGGCGGCCGTCTCCGCGGAAAGCATCACGGCGTCGGTGCCGTCGAGAATCGCATTGGCCACGTCGCTCGCCTCCGCGCGCGTCGGACGTGGGTTGTTGATCATCGACTCGAGCATCTGCGTCGCCGTGATCACCGGACGGCCGAGCCGGTTCGCGAGGGCGATGATGCGCTTCTGGGCGATCGGCACCTCCTCGAAGGGCAGCTCGACGCCGAGGTCGCCCCGGGCGACCATGACGGCGTCGGACGCATGGATGATGCTCTCGATGTTGTCGAGCGCCGAATCCTTCTCGATCTTGGCGACGACGAGCATCTCCTTCGGGATCTTCGTGCGCAGCTCGGCGATGTCGGCGGCGCGGCGGACGAAGCTGAGTGCGACGTACTCGAGCTTGTGCTCGACCGCGAAGGCGACGTCGGCCCAGTCCTTCTCGGTGATCGAGGGCGCGCTGACGGCGACGCCGGGCAGGTTCATCCCCTTGTGGCTCTTGATCGTGCCGCCGTGCAGCACGCGGCAGTGCACGCGGCGGCCCGACACGTCGAGGGTCACGAGCTCGATCAGCCCGTCGTCGACGAGAATGCGGTCGCCGACGCGGACGTCGTCGCAGAGACCTTCGTAGGTGGTGGGGAACTCCTCGCCGGTGGCGTCCTCGCCGGCGACGAGCACGATGTCCTCGCCGTCGCGGACGGTGCGCGGCGCGGCGAGATCACCGATCCGGATGCGTGGTCCCTGGAGGTCGCCGAGGATGGCGACGGGCCGGCCGAGCTGCGAGGCGGTGGAGCGGACGAGGGCGACGGTTTCGGCGTGCTGCTCGTGCGTGCCGTGGGAGAAGTTGAGGCGGGCCACATTGAGCCCGGCTTCCATGAGGCTGCTCAGCGTCTCGCGCGACGCGGTGGACGGACCGAGCGTGCAGACGATCTTGGTGCGCGGGAAAGCCACGGAACTGGGTTCGGGGGTGTCGGGGGCGGGGCGCGTCGCCGGCGGTGCTGCCCCGCCCCGACGCGCGCCCGGGGAGGGTCAGCGGCTCGACGCCATCTCGCGTCCGAGCGCCGCGCTCTTCTTCTCGAGACCCGCGACGAGGGTGTCGAAGCTCTTCTGGAAGCTCGCGAGTCCCTGGCGAAGGAGGGTCGCCGTGACGTCGTCGAGGTCCACACCGACCGCCCCGAGGTCGGCGATCGTTCGTCTGGCGGCGTCGACGTCCGCGTCGACGGTGCGTTCGACCATGCCGTGATCGTGGAAGGCAGCGATCGTCGCCGGCGGCATCGTGTTCACCGTGTCCGGCCCGATGAGCTGCTCGACGTAGATCACGTCGCGATAGGCCGGGTTCTTCGTGCTCGTGCTGGCCCACAGGGGACGCTGCAGTCGCGCGCCCGCCGCGGCGAGCGGCGCCCACCGCGGCGAGGAGAACTCGTCGCGGAAGAGCTGGTACGCGAGCTGCGCGTTGGCGATCGCCGCGCGGCCGCGGAGCGCGAGGATGCGCTCGCGCTCCGCGCCGGTCGCGGACGCGGCGAGCGCGTCGAGCCGCTTGTCGACTTCCGTGTCGACGCGGCTGACGAAGAACGAGGCGACCGACGCGATGCGATCGATCGGCTTGCCGGCGCGGACGCGATCCTCGAGGCCGGCCAGGTACGCCTCGATCACGCTGCGATGCGCTTCGATGGCGAAGAGCAGCGTGATGTTCACGTTCACGCCGGCCGCGGTGAGCTGCCGGACGGCGAGCGCACCCTGCTCCGTGCCCGGCACCTTGATCATGACGTTTGGCCGATCGACCGTGGCCCAGAGGCGCTGGGCCTCGGCGACGGTGGCGTCGGCGTCGTTCGCCGAGGCGGGGGAGACCTCGATGGAGACGAAGCCGTCGGCGCCGCCGGCGCGCTCGAAGACCGGCTTGAAGATGTCGCACGCGTCGCGCACGTCGGTGGTCTCGACGAGCTCGAACAGCTCCATGGCCGTGGAGCCGGCGGGTGCGGCCGCGAGCTGGTCGTCGTAGAGGTGCCCCTCGGCGAGCGCCTTCTCGAAGATCGTCGGGTTGGACGTCATGCCGGTGAGCGCGTCGTCCCGGATGCGGCGCTGCAGCTCGCCGTTGCGGAGGATCGACCGGTCGATGAAGTCGAGCCAGATGGACTGGCCGGCGTCGTGCAGCCGCTGGAGGCGATTCTCGGGCATCGATTCGAGGGAAGACGTCGAGGGCGCTCGGGCGAACGAATGCAATATAATCACCTCGCGTCGCGAGTCGGCGGCGGTGGCGGCGCGGTGGGGAGCGCGCGGCCGCGGGCGCGGCGCGGTGATTCAGCGGGCATTCGCGGCGAGGATGACGGATCGTCCGGATGTGGGGTCTACGCTGGGATGCGCGGCGACGGGATGGCGATGTAGTCGGTTTCACCGCTGTACCTTGCGCTCACATCAATTACCTTACCCGGTTCGTAGGCCGGCTCGGTCGCAGGCAGTGGGTCTGGGGCGCATCCGGCTGTACCAAGGATCGCCGGAAGGAGGGGGTGAACAGTTGTACCCGCCTGTCCGGTCCCCTTTTTCTCGCGATTTTCCGCGTCCACGGCACGCGGTCTGCCATTCCCCGAGTCCGGCAGCAGGCGGCGATTCTCGCCGCGCCCGCAACCTCGCCCGCGGGACGACGAAAAAATTGGGCGAAGGCGACGGAGGACAAGGATGAAGAATCGGAACTCAGCGTTGGTTGCAATCGGCCTCGCAGCCGCCATCACCCTCGGCGGTGCCGTGACGGCTCTGGCTCAGGACACCACCCGCGCGCGCTCGCAGACGCGCATCCCGGTTCGTAAGGAGGGAGCGGCGCCCGTGGTGGCGAGGACGGATACGGTCACGATCGTTCGCACGGACACTGTCGTTCAGACGCGTACGGATACGGTGACGGTGACGCGGGTGGACACGGTGACGCGGGTGGAAGAGCTGCCGCTGCAGCCGCTCGGGACGTGGCAGTTCGGTATCGGCGTGGGCGCGGCGTTCCCGACCGCCGACTTCCGCAACGTGATTCATGACGGGTACGACGTGCACGCGCACCTCGGCGTGTTCCCCGGCGCGAGCGCGTTCGGGATCCGGCTCGATGGTGACTGGGTCGCGTTCGGCAACCGGGACGAAGGCTGCAGCAGCTGCCCCGGCACGAAGCTGATCCAGGGGTCGGCGAACATCGTCCTCCGCTTCCCGCTCGATCGGAAGAGCCCTGTGAACCCGCAGATCTACTTCCTGGGCGGCGGCGGTATCGACAAGTTCACGGACTTCACGCCCTACATCACGAACGACGATCGTGAGCTCGTGACGGCCGGTAAGGACACCTACACGGGTGCTGGCTCCTACGCCCGTACGACGGACCTCAGCGACAAGAGCCTGTTCTATCACTGGGATGTCGGCGCTGGCATCACGCTCGGACGTTTCTTTATCGAGTCGAAGTACGTCAGTATCAACACCGACGGCAACCAGACGGCGTATGTCCCGGTGGTGCTCGGACTCAACTTCTAAGCGCTTCCGGCCGAGATTCATCCTGCGGGGGGCGTGAACTTCACGCCCCCCGCAGTGTAGTTTCCCACTATGTCGCTGCCTGTGCTTCGTTCCCTCCGGCTGAGCTCGCTACTGCTCGCCACCGCTACCTCCCTCGCGGCCGCCCAGGGTGCCGAGGTGACGCACGAAGTCTCCGCGGACTCCGCCCGCGCCTCCGTGCAGGCCAGGAACGGCCGCAACTGGTTCGTGTCCCTGCTCCACAGGCCGGGCGCGCGCGCCGACGACACCCTCTCGACCGCCGCCGCGCCCGACAGCGAGCCCTCGACGGCCGACAGTGGCAGCGCCGAGCCGGCGGTGCCCGTCCCCGTGGTGCGCAACTTCAAGTCGCGCCGCGACAGCCTGGAGTGGCGGAACGCGCGCCGCGTGGCCGAGCGCTCGACGGGCTATCGGATCGTCGTCGACCTGTTCGCGCACGAGCTGTACGTGCTCGATCGCGACGACACGCTGCGCGTGGCATCGGCCGCGACCGCGATGAACTCCACACTGACCTACGGCGGCCGGAGCTGGCGGTTCGAGACGCCGCGCGGCGTGCGCACCGTGCGCGGCAAGGAGAAGGACCCGGTGTGGACACCTCCCGAGTGGCACTACGCGGAGGTGGCCCTCGAGCACGGCCTCAAGCTCCGGTCGATGTCCGCCGGCCAGCGCATCAAGCTGAAGGAC